>CAIQGE010000039.1 GCA_903871335.1 uncultured Actinomycetes bacterium | reverse complement strand
GACCTCTCCTTGCTCTCCGCCGATGACCTTGAGATCATCCAACGGAGCCTCAACGGAAGGCCGCGAAAGACGCTCGGCTATATGATGCCGCAAGAGAAACTCACAGAGCTCATTGCGTTGTCCACTTGAATCCGCCCAGACGTCGTCGGTACTGCCCCAAGAAGACACGTCCATTTACGTGTGGACGAACGGATGGGTCGCTCATGCCTTTTCGCATCTTGAGAATCCCTTCTTTTCGACCTACCTCTTTCACCCACTCGGCATCAATCTCGTGTCGAACAATGACTCCTGGACCCTCGCAGCACTGTTCAGTCCCCTGACATGGATCGCGGGACCACTCGCGTCCATGAACGCGGAACTTTGGCTCGGACCCGTTGTTTCCGCGCTCGTCATGGCGGTGGCGGTCGGGCGCGTCACGTCGTCTCGATGGTCGCAATGGTGCGCGGGTCTCGTCTGGGGCTTTTCACCATTCGTGATTCGCGCAATGGCCTACGGATGGACGAACCTGGTCTGGCTCATCTTTCCACCTTTGGTCTTCTACGTAGGTTGGCGATTATTCGTTGACCACGACATCTCACCACGACGGGCCGGACTGGTCCTCTCCGTCGCCACGGTCGCCGAGCTTCTTCTCAGCGGAGAGATCCTCGCGATCACCGCGCTCGCCACATTGATCGCCCTCGTGTTGCTGTTCATCGTGGGGTGGCGAAAGAATCGATCGGCGACGAAGGGTGCGGCTCGTACCGCTGTGACGAGTGCCGTGTGGTCCCTGCCGGGGCTCGTCCTGTTGGGCGCCGTTCCGGCGTATTACGTCCTCTTGGGTCCCGCTCGTCTCGCGAATTGGGTATACCCGGAGTCCACGGAACGCTTGAACTCGTACCCCCTGGCACGACTCGTCACCCAACCGGTCACCTACACCGGAACGATTGTCGGGCGACTCGCGTTACTCGACGACTCCTATCTCGGCATTGCGCTCGTTCTCGCGTTGTTGACCGTGGTGATCGTTCTCTACCGTCGATCTCTCGCCTGGCTCATCGTGGCGTGGGCGATCTTCGGCGTCTGGTGCGCCTGCTCGACACACCTACCCATCGGAATCTTTGAGCTCTTTTGGCGACTCCCTTTCGTTCGCAATATCACTCCGCATCGCATGATCATCGTGACGTGGTTCGCCGCCGCGCTCCTCGTCGCCCTGGGCGTCGAGGACGTGCAGCGGAGGTGGTCCAGTAGACGCTCGAGTGCTTCACTGATCGCGGCCCTTCTCGTGGCCGGAGGGATCCAAGTCGGGATCGCCATCGCGACGTCGCTACCCATCGTGGCGCTCGGAACGTCCAGTGACGTCGCCCTGCGAGTGCCGTCGTCCACGCATCCCCTGTCGGTCATCACGTTCCCCGCCCCTCGCTCGTCTCGGTCGATGATGCAACAGGCGACGGAAGGTTTTCGTTTCTACATTCCTGGCGGCTACGGACCACAACTCACCAACGGGGATCCCGTCACGCAGGCGGGTTACGACGAGCTCACGCGGCTATCGTCCTTCATCCTCGTTGCGCCAACCGCACCGACGCGCGCCGACTTGCTCCACCTGCAACGCGCGTATCGACACTGGGGCGTGCAACGCGTCGTGATGCCCATCACACGATGTGTGGACGAAAAGTGCGTGTCCGGCGATCCCAGTTTCGTGATCTCGGCGACCACCGAATTGTGGGGTCGCCCAAGGGTGATCGCAGGAGAATGGGTGTGGCGACCCCGCTCCACCTTGGGACCCATTGTTTCCCAGTCCCGATGGTCGGCGTGCACGAGCATCGAGACGCGACCTCGGGACATCCCCGCGTGCATCGCCGCACCAGTCGCGACAGGTGCGTTCTCGGCACACGGTCAGCGCTCCAGCTGACAGTGCAGCGTTTCCGCCAGCGACTGCGTACGCTGGCCGGAGTATCTCTTCGCGAACATCGTCGCGTCACCACCAAAGGAACCATGTATGTCGAACCAACTTCCACGTGACGGCCGCGAACTTCGTACTCTCGTCACGAGTGACGGCGATCTTGAGCTCTCGATCTCTCGCGTACCGCTCCGGGACGTGGGCGATAACGAGGTCGTGATTCGCGTGGAGGCTGCTCCCATCAATCCGTCCGATCTAGGTTTGCTCCTCGCCGGCGCAGACCTGTCAACCGCGAGAGTGACGGGGACATCCGAAGATCCTGTCGTGACCGCCACCGTTGGCGAGGCGGTACTGCGAAGTCTGCGCGGTCGCCTCGATCAGTCACTCACCGTGGGCAATGAAGGGGCGGGAACGGTCATCGCGGCCGGTCCCGGCGCGACCGCGCAGGCCCTTCTTGGTCGGACCGTCGCCGTGGCGGGTGGATCGATGTACGCGCAGTACAAGATCGTGGACGCCGGACTCTGCCTCGTCCTGCCCGAAGGAACGCCCGCGCGCGACGGTGCGTCGTCATTCGTCAATCCGCTCACCGCTCTCGGCATGGCGGAAACCATGCGTCGTGAAGGTCACCACGCCCTGGTGCACACGGCCGCGGCGTCGAATCTCGGACAAATGCTGGTGCGAGTGTGTGCACTCGACGGCGTGCCACTCGTCAATATCGTCCGTACCGACGAACAGGTGGAGATGTTGCGAGCGCTCGGAGCCACCTACGTGTGTAATTCCAGTGACGAGTCGTTCATGCGTGACCTCATCGCGGCGCTCGACGCCACGGGAGCCACCTTGGCCTTTGACGCCACGGGTGGAGGAAAACTCGCCAGCACCATTCTCACGGCCATGGAGGTCTCATGTTCGAAGAACGCTGCGGACTACAGCCGCTACGGCTCGACGACTCACAAGCAGGTCTACATCTACGGCGGTCTCGATCGCAGCGACACGATTCTGACTAGGAACTTTGGTTTCGCCTGGGGACTGGGTGGATGGCTCCTGACGCCCTTCCTGCAGAGTGTCGGACTTGACGGGCTCGCGCGACTACGAGCGCGCGTGGCCGCCGAGCTCACGACCACGTTCGCCAGTCACTACACGCGCAGCGTGTCTCTGACCGGCGCGCTGGAACTCGACACGCTCCACGCCTACGCTCGCCAAGCCACTGGGGAAAAGTTCTTGATCACGCCGCACGACGCGTCGCTGTAGTTAGCGCGTCGTCGGCGCGCGTTAGTACACGTTGGGCAATAGGCGCAGCAGCGCCCCACTCAACATCCACAACACCAGTAACACGACCGGAGTGGCGACCACCCACGTGCGCGCGACGCCCCACCGGCGAGCCAGGACGACGACACCAATCGTTGCGGCCACGACGGCCGCGAGCCACACAATCACGTCCGGCCACGCGCCGCTGTCGCCGTGACCTTGAATCTCGGCCGAACCAATGATCCGTGGCGCGTGCGGTGGTGTTGCGACCGGTGTGCCTCGCAGCGCGGCGTCGACATACAGCAAGTGCGCGGCCGCATCGCTACCGAAAAGTTGAGTGCCGGTCGTCGAAATGAGCGTCAGAAGTGAATTGTTCTTCGGAATAATCGGCAAAGCCGAACCCGCCCGACGCACTCCCTCCACGACAAAATGGAAGGTGCCCTGTCCGGTCGTCACGTCGATGGCGTTCCCCACGTGCAATCGTGACAGTGACGCAAATGGCGCGCCGCTCGACACAGACTTACCCATCACGATCGACTGTCCCACTTGTCCCGGCAGGGGCGAGTTGCGTTGATGTCCCGGACCGTTGGCCAGATCTCCCGAGCGGGTGCCCTCGACAATGATCATTCTGGAAACCTCGAGAGCGGGAATATTCATGACGGCGACGGGAGATCCCGCGGGTATCGGGCCGCCAATTTCCGGTGCCACGGGACTCGCCGGATCAAGCAAACCTCGCATCGTGGCGTAGAGCTGACTCTGGCTGCGATGCTCCTCGAGGTTGGAAAATGCAAGGACGTAGGAGAGAAAGAACGTCACGACCACGCCAAAGGCCGTCACGGCAGCTATCCCCGCGAGAAGCCCGCCGTGACGTTTTCGCGACGGGGTCGCCGGAGGAGTTGAAACGGAGGTCACCTCATTCACCAAACTCACGCCACTCGCCGACGCCACAGACTGCTTGCGCCCACGAACACCAAACCGCCAACGGCGAGGTAGAGAAGCACGGTAAAAACTGGGCCAGCTGAGGTGGTCGTCACGTGTGGGGTCACGCCAGTCGCGACGAGTCGGGCGGGAATCGTGGTTGCTGTCGTCGTCGGTGTCGTCGTGGGAGTGGTCGTCGGTACGGTCGTGGGCGTGGTCGTTGGCGTGGTCGGGACGAGACTGGGCACCTGGCCCGCTTGCTGCGCCACCGCATCGGCCGCCCGTTTGGTGTACGCAGCCAGCCCACCTAGTCCGTTGGCCGCCGTCATTGGTAAGTAGCCGGGGGGAAGTTGCCCCACCTCGTAGCCCGGCGTCTGTCCCCCGCCGGCGGTGAATCGAAGGAATGTCGCAAAGTCCTGCGCGTCGCTGTGGGGCAAGCCGCTCGTCGGCACGGCCGTGTAGATCACCATGGTGCCGGGATAGGCCGACGAACCGGATGGCGAATTCTCAAATGTCCGGTAGGGAATCGGCCACGAATTCGTCGAGTTGTCGGCCTTGAGCAGGGCCGCCGCGGCCGTGAGGGACGCATTGGTCGGCGTGACGAACGTACCGGGGGACGTTTCGAGTGCGGCGGCTCGAAGTCCGTATCTGGTGTCGTCGGCGAGTGGCGTCACCCCAATCAAGAACCGGTACCCCACCGTTTGACGACCCTGAGCAACCAGCTTCTCCCCGACCGACGTGCCGTCAATTTGCGAGCACACCGTCGTCGAGTTGGCGATACTGAATTGCATGCTTTCGCTCACACTCTCGAGTGACGCCAGTGGTGCGGCGACGAGCGGGAGGTACGGCACCGGTGAGTGGTACAGACAGTCATTGTTGTCGGAGTTATAGAACGCCGTCGGCTCGAAAGTTGATAACAGCGGCCAGTCGTTGACTGGTAGAACAATGCCCTTGTAGGCCGGATTTACGACCATACCCCAGGGGTCGGGTGTGCCGTTGAGCCACGATCTCGCCTCGGGGTTCGCGTTGATGTAGCTGGTCAGGGCTTCCATGACGTCGGAGTCGCTCGCGAGTGTCACGAGTTCCGAGGCCGCCTCGCTCGCTGGCACACCCTGAGTGATGCCGGGATTGAGGGCGATGAATTCTGGATCGAGAGTGATGTTGAGGGGATTGTGCGCGAGCGCCGGATCCTCTTGCTTGACGGGTAATTCGGCCGGATACGACTCGGTCAGAAGTTTCGCCAACAATCGAGGTGTGAGTCGCAGTCGAGTGTACGGCTGACCATTGGCGTCATCGATCGAATAACTGATCGAGAAGCCCGATACGGCAACTGGAGCATTAACGACCGGTCGCCCGTAACCGCCACTTTGCTGGAAACTCGTAAAGGCCGCCTCGGACTGCGCGGACGCGAGAAGGTTGCGCGCCTCCGGTTCGCCGGTTTGTACGTGAACAACATTGAACAACGACTTATCGAGACAAAAATGCGGAGCCCACTGGGCGGTTGCCTGCACCAACAGTTCTGACCCGTAGATGTCGAGGGTGTTGTTCGCCGTGACCACTTGACACGCGTTGTCGGGTGTCGCAAAAGACAACGGGACGACGATCCGATTACGCCAGTTGGAGGCGCTCCACCATAAAGCGCCGCTCACACTCAACGCGTTGGCGCCCAGAGGGTTCACGATCTGGCCCGGCGCAAAATTTCCCGTTGATTCGCAGTCGGCGATCGCGGCCTTGCCCGCGTTGCCGGTGGGAACATCGGCGGTGGGCAGTCCCGACGCGGTGGGATCACAACTGATACCCATGACCGGCACGGCCACCAAAGCGCACGGGACGGTCTGGGAACAACCGAGCGATGCGTTCTGCGCCGCAGTCCAAACGTCAAATTGTGCCGAACCCTTGCCATCCAGTCCGGTCACCCCAAAGGTTTCGTTACTCGGCAGGGCCGAGTTTCCGACGTTCTGCGCCTCGGGTGGTTGTCCCGCGCAGCCTTCGGGACCCCCGTTGTAGATCGTCCCATTGGCCGCCACGAAGGGAATCCAGTGCTGCGTGGGCGCCGGCAAAAACAAGCACGAGTCGGGCAGGGGCGACGGAGCACCCGCGACACGTGCTCGGTCACTCGCGCTCGCGTACTGATCCATTTCGTAGGGCGGCCACTTCGTTTGAAAAGTGTCCTGATAGTGCTCGCTCCAATTTTGCGTCCAGCACGTTTGGGGGCTGATTTGGGCCGAGGGTGCGGCGCTAGTGGAGTCCACTCCCCGACATTCGAGGAGGACCATCGGGTATTCCTCTTGGTCGGCGAGATTTGAGTTCTGGTCGGCGATGATGCCGCCCGTCGGGTGCGCACCGCTCCAACTCACCTGCACTTCTTGACGTCCTCGCAGGTTGGTTGTACTACTCACGTGGAGCGTCACGTTTCGCTGGTCAACGACGGTCTCGTTGCCATTCACCAAGAATGATCTCGAGACGGAAACGGTCTTCGTCACCGCACTGGACGAGGTGGCGTGTGACACGCTCGCACCACTGAGGGCGGAGGTCGACAGCAACACGAGCGTCGTGCAGGTGGCCGATAGAAAGAGGCGCGGTAACTTCATCGTGAGCTCCGTCGATATTTCGATCGGCGCGTCGCGACGGCCACGGGCGTCACCAACGCCACCAGAACGAGAAACACGACCAGGACGCTTCCACCACTCACGGAGTTCTGCGGCGCGAGAGTCATCCCTACGGGGGCGGCGTCACCAGTGGCGCCGTGTGCCGCAATGATGATTTGCCCAGTGCGGGGATCGACCCGGAGACTGTAGTGAACGCTCGGTACCGTTCCTCCGCCCGAGGAGCCACCTCCCGACGACGTTCCACCCGAATTCCCGCCGGTCGTTCCACCGCTTCCCGATGACGATCCACTCGAATTTCCGCCGCTCGTTCCACCACCCGACGCAGCCTCGGTCGTGCACGGACCCGCACCGTTCTTGTCGCACGCTCGCGGCTGCGGAGCAATCTGCGCCAGGTAATTGGCGTCGGGATGACCAAGGACGAAGGTGGGGTTGGCGCACGTCATGATGTTCAGGCGCTGCAAGTCAACCCCGGGGTCGGCAGTCTTCAGTTTTTGAATCTGGCCAAATCCCGCTTCGACCAAATTGACCGGTAGAGGTGAGTACCCAATCGGGCCGATTTCTCGCTGACCTTGACAAATGGCGTAGTAGGCAAAGTCCGCAATGGATTGGCGCTTGGCGGTGGTGATGTTGGGCTCCGGTGACGGATACACACCCGTGGGTTCAATCATGTACACGTACGACGACAAGGGATACGCGCGTGGGTCAGGATCGGTGTACACGTGCGACAAGTTCTGCAGCAGGTAATCCGGCGAGTTCTTGTCCATGTTGATCTGCGCTTTTTCGAGCGCGACGGCCACGTTGTACTGCGTGGGCAACGTGTAGTAGCCCGCCGCATTGAGCAGCTGAGCGACCGGATAGTTCTGACTGAGTGCGTAGGAGTACTCGACGTATCCGATTGATCCATTCGCCGCGCTCGACGAGACGTAATTCATCGCACCGCTGGACCCGTTCTGCGCGATCTGGTTTCCCTGACGTGGGAAATACTCCGTCATTCCCGGCGCACCGGCGAAGTGGTTCCACAATTTGGGGTACTGCGTCGCGAAGTAGAGCGTCAATTGGGCGGTCGCTCCGGATCCTTCGGACTGCACGACCGGCGTGATCGGAATTGACGGCAGGGCGTGACCATTGTTGTCAGCGGTGATCTCGGGATCGTCCCAATTGGTGATCTGGTTGGTGAAGATCTTGGTCAGCGTCTGACCCGACAAACGAAGGTTGCGCACCATCTTGCCGTCGTAGCGAATCTGGTACGGAAACGCGGTGCCGCCGGCGGCGATCGGCAAATACGAATACGAACGACCCTGGGACGTATCGGGAACACCCGTCACCGGGTCGACCCCCTGGTAGCCAATCGACGTCACCGAGAAGTCCGAGGTCTTAGTGGCGAAGTCCTGTCGGCCCTGCGCATCACCGTCGGGTGTGTAGACCACTTGCACGCCGTCCGCGGCGATGTCGGCCACCCACTGGTTCACCGCGTTTGCGGCCCAGCTCGAACCCGAACCCTGGATGAGCGCCGTACTTCCGGCCGCGCCCGCGGTTGACGAAGTCAGAAGAGCGAGCGCGGCGAGACACGTGGTCAGGGTTCCGCCGCGACGAAAGTGGCGCCTCATCATCGCCGCGCACCTTTGTCGCGCGATAACCACCGCGTGAGAATGAACAACACCAGGACCATCGCGAGAAGAACGCTGGCGGCGCCGAAGGCGCGCACGATCGCGAGAGGTTCGTGCGTCTGATCAGCCGTGAAGATAAATAGCGGCAACGAGTTCATTGGATTCTTAATTGGGTTGATCGTCATGAATGACGACGCGCCCGACGTGATTAACGCGACTGCCGTTTCGCCAATACCGCGTGCGACCGCGAGAATCGTGGCCGTTGCGAGCCCGGCCTTGGCCGACGGCAGCACCACCTTTCGCACAGTGCTCCAATGCGTTGCCCCGAGCGCCGAACTGGCTTCGCGCAGCCCGCTCGGTACGACCCGCAAGGCCACCTCACCAGCTCGCGCGATGATCGGCACCATCGTGACGGCCATCGCCACCGACACGGCGAAACCCGTTTTCGGAAGTCCGACGTAGACAATGAGAATCACGTACACGAACAAACCGGCGAGAATTTCCGGCAGCGCGGTCATGGCTTCGACGACCGTGCGCACCCAGCGCGCAAAGCGTCCACCGACTTCGGACATGTACACCGCGGTTGCCACGCCGACGGGAACCGCAATCGCGATCGCGATACCGACTTCGATCACCGTGCCGACGATCGCGTGCAGGATGCCGCCCTGATTGAGCGGAGCCGTGGGCGACACGCCGGACATGTCGTGCGTGTAGAAGTTGAGGTGCACGAGCGCTCGCCAACCCTGAGCGAAGGTGTAGATGACGGTGCTCGCGAGAGCACCCAGCACGATGAGGGCGGCCACGTAGAGCGCCGCGGTAACGAGGCGGTCAACAATGACGTGTCGGGGATTAACGAATGACAAAACGGCGGCAAACAACAGCATGAAACTGGCGAACCAACACACCACGAAGCCCAGCGCTCCGCTGGTGTTGAGAATGTGCAGATAGATCAGATCGACGAGGGCGAATGACGCGATAACGGCGCCGACGAGAGACACCCAGTCGTCACTCGTGAGTGATCGAATCTTGCGCGGCTGCACCGGCGAGGACACCATTAGATGTCCGTTCCCGCGCCGCTGCGACTACGACGGATGATCACCGCAGCGGCGGTATTGACCAACAAGGTGATCAGAAAGAGGACGAAGCCCGCCGTCATCAAAGCGGACAGCTGCGAGGCGGTGGCGTTCCCGAAGTTGCCGGCGATCAAGGCCGAGATGGTCTGCGTGCCCGCTTCGAGGACCCGGAACTTGATCTCGTAGGCCGGCGAAATGATGATGAGCACCGCGGCCGTCTCACCAAGCGCTCGGCCCAGCGCGAGCATGGACCCACCGATGATGCCGCCGCGGGCGAAGGGCAGCACGACGGTTCGCACCACGCCAAAACGCGTTCCTCCCAGCGCCATCGCGGCCTCACGCTCACCTTGGGGCGCCTGATCAAAGACCGCCCGCATGACCGCGCACGCCAAGGGAATAGCCATCATCGACACGGCCGCGCCGGCAATAAAGACGCTCGAGGTGTACCTCGATTGTTGCCACACGGCGGCATTGGGGTCGGTGTCGACGTGGAACAGTGGAAACCAACCAAAGTGCTGACTCAGCCATCTCGACAACGTGATGGCGTGTGGTTGCAAGAGAAAGAAACCCCACAGGCCGTAGATGATGCTCGGCACGGCCGCCATGAGGTCGACGGCGGACACCAGATACGACTTGATCTTGACGGGCGCATAGTCACTGATGAATAACGCCAACATCAACGCGAGCGGGAACGCCAACGTCATCGCGACGAGCGCCACTTCCAACGTGCCGAGCAGCACCGCGGCAATGCCGATGTGATCCAACTCCGGTTGCCAGACGACGGTGGTAAAGAAACTGAGTCCGTAGTGCCGCAACGTCGGGATGGCCTGGAGGCCGAGGAAGAGTCCGATGCCGCCCGTGACGAGAAGCACGAAGGCTCCCGTCAAGGTCGACAGTCCGTGGAAGATGCGGTCCGATCGCTCCAATCCCGGTTCTAATAATCGTGGCTCGGAGTGCGATCGAAGCGTCGTGGGTGTGCTCGACGCCGAAGTGCTCATCCAAAGTCTCCGTGCACGTATTTCGCGGTGCGGGGATCTTGGGGTCGGTGAAAGACGTCGTCGGTCGATCCCTGCTCCACGATGCCGCCGGGTTGGCCCTCTTCGGCCAAGAAAAATGCGGCTTGTTGCGAGACACGCACCGCTTGTTGCATGTTGTGCGTGACGATCACGATCGTGACCTCTGACCGCAATTCATGGATCGTCTCTTCAATGCGTCGGGTCGACGTCGGGTCGAGAGCGGAGCAGGGTTCGTCCATGAGTAAGACGTCCGGCTGCACCGCGAGCGCCCGGGCAATGCACAAACGTTGCTGTTGACCTCCGGATAAGGCCGACCCCGGCTGGTCGAGGCGGTCCTTCACTTCACGCCACAACCCGGCGCGCGTAAGTGAGGTCTCAATCAGTTCGGCTCGTTGCGAGCGACTGACCTTGGTGCGCGTCAGCGCGAGACCGGCGGTCACGTTGTCGCCAATGGACATCGCGGGAAACGGATTGGGTTTCTGGAACACCATGCCAATGCGCTTGCGCACTGTTGTCACGCGAACACCGGGAGCGTAGATGTCGTCACCGTTCAAACGAACCTCGCCGGCCATCTGTGCGCCGGGAATGGATTCGTGCATGCGGTTGAGGATTCGTAAGAACGTGGACTTTCCGCAACCTGAAGGTCCAATCAGTGCCGTCACGGTGGCCGGTGGAACCGAGAGCGACACATCTTCGAGGACACGAGTACCGCTGAACCACGCCGAGATCCCTACCGCGTCGAGGTGCGTTTCGGACGCTGCACGATGCGTGACGCTCAAGTCGTGGGTCGTCGTCTCAATGTCGGTGGTTGTCACGCGCTGGGCTCCTTCGGAGAGGGCGGGTCCTCGCTCGACCCGTCACCGTCTGTCGCCTTGGCATCACGCCCCCGCAGAGCGAAAGCGAGGGTGACGCCACCGAGCGCGACCACGAGAACAAACACCAGAATGAGTCCCGAATGGCTCGTCGGGGGCCCGGAAGCCGGGACGATGGAGGTCGTGGTCACGGGCGGCAACGTGGTCGTGGTGGTGGTGGTCGTTTGACCCGGCAATGTCGAGGTCGTCGGTTCGGGAGGCAAGACAATGGACTCCAGCGACTCGGAAGTTCCGGAGTGGCAATCCACCCGTCCACCGCCCACCGCCCGCCACGTGTTTCCGGTGACCTGCAGATCCAGCGAGGGGTAGTGCTCGGAGTACACCGGCGCACCGCGGGTGCCCAGATAGATACGAAGTTGAACAAAACCCTGCCAATTGGCGTGATACGCCTCGAGGAAGCTGCGCAGCGAGAGATCGCCATTCGTGGCGGCGACCATGGGGTGCGCAGGATTGGAATAACGAGACGACGACGTCAATCCCTCCCCACTCCACTGACCCGGACTGGCAAATTGCGTGGGCTGGTACGCGAGAAGGAGGGCGGTGCGCCAGTCATTGTTGTAGGGCGCCTTCGCGGGTGTCGACGAGATGGCCCGCCACGCCAAGGGGGTGGCGTCCACACTTCCTTGCGTCACCTGATGACCGCTCTGGTCGCACAGGCCGATGTAGCCCTCAGCGTTGGCATCTTTGTAGGGTGCACTCAGACTCTGCGCTCCTGCGTACGGGCCACCACTGACCCCCATCACGAACACGACGAATAGGGCGCTGACGCCACGGCGAATTCTCGTTGTCACCACTGTCCTCCTGGTCGACAACAGTTCAACACGGACGGGCGAAAACTTTGAACGCTACCGATCGTCACGTACGCCACCGACTGCCCCTGAGACCCACCACACTCGAGTTTCATCACCGGGCATTCCATTCGTCTATTCCTAGTGTTTTACTATTATATGACGCTCACTTTTGAGGTTGACCTCAGCCCATGAATCGTCATCTCGCCGTCACACACGGCGTGAACCCCTCTGGAGTCAGGGATTACCTCAAAAAAAAGTGATAGGTGGGAATGGTGCACAACCTGCACCATTCCCACCTATCACTAGATGAATGCTTCCTTTTAGGAGACGGACACCGAGTTCGCCGGGAAACTCACTCCGGCAATGGTCACCGTCACCGTGACGGTACCCGCCTTGGGAACCGACACCTTCAAAGTGGCGGTTCCGGAGGCCGACGTGGTGGCCGTCGCGGACTTGAAGTTACTGGCCGAGGCACTCGCGGACACCTTGGGTGGTGCCGAGGCGATCGTGATGGCCACAGTGCCACCGTGCTTGGCCTTCGTGGGAACCGTGATGAGCGGCGCGAACACCTTGGTCGTCACGGACTTCTTGCCCGCAGTGGTGACGATGCTGAACACACCGGTCTTCGCCACGGAGGTGTTCGCCACGAACTCACCAAGGGCGTTCGCTACACCATTGATGGTCTTGGTTCCGTTCTTCACCGAGACAGAAGATCCCGGCGAAACTCCGTAGACGAGGACGCCGAAGGAAACTCCCTTTTGGGCCACCGGCACCAGGCTGAGCGCGGACACGCTCGTCGCGGTGACCGGGTAGGCCGACACCGCGTAGTTCGCCGAGTTCGATTCTCCCTTGAGATTGCTCGCGACCACGCTCACGCTGTACGCGGACGTTGACGTCAGTCCCGAAATCGTGCACGACGTCGTTGCCGTGGTGCACGTCTTGCTGGTTCCTCCACTGGTGGCGGTCGCGGTGTATCCCGATATCGCCGCGCCACCCGTCAAGGCCGGTGCCGTCCAACTGACACTCAACGAACCATTACTCGGCACGCTGAGCGCGACTCCGGTCGGCGCCCCCGGCACCGTGGCCGGTGTCACCGGTGAGGAAGCCGATGAAGAGGTCCCGAAACCGTTCGTGTTCTGAGCAGCGACAGTAAACGTGTACGCCGTCCCGTTGCTCAGACCATTGACGGTGCACGACGAGCCCAAGGGACCGGTCGTGGTGCAGGTGAAAGCACCCGGAGCCGACGTTACGGTGTAGCCCAAGATTGCGGCGCCACCGTTACTCGCGGGTGCGGTGAATTGCACGGTCGCCGAGGCGTTTCCACCGGTAACCGTCGTGATAGCGGGTGCTCCCGGGACGGTCGATGGGGTCACCGCGGTTGAAGCAGTCGACGGTGACGACGATCCGACGCCATTGGTTGCGACCACCGTGAACGTATACGCAGTGCCATTCGCAAGTCCGTTCACCACACAACTCGTAGCGCTCGCACCCGTAGCGTTGCAGGTGAATGATCCTGGCGACGACGTGGCGGTGTAACTCTGGATAGTCGAGTTTCCGTCACTTGCCGGGTCCGTCCAACTCACCGTGGCTGAAGCATTACCCGCAGTGGCCAACACGTTGGTCGGAGATCCTGGAACTGTGTGAGCGGGATTCACGACGAACGTTGCCGTACCGGTCGACGCCGCGACGGCGCTGTAGGTCGTCGGAGTAAAGACTGCACTGAGCCCATCGGTGCCCTGCGGCAGGTCCGACGTGATGACCGACGCGGATCCCGCGACGACAGTTTGGGCGGTGCCAATAGGCGTGGCGCCGACATAGAACTGCACCGAGCCGGTCTCCGCAGGCGACACCGTGGCGGTCAGCGTGATGGACGTTCCCGCGACTTGCGGGCTCGTCGGTGACGCGCTGAGCGAGGTTGTCGTTGACGTCAGAGTCGGCGCCGGGTACACGACGTGCCAACTCGATCCGGTGACCTCGATGTCCGCTTCGTCGTAGCCGGCGGTGGTGGGAAGTCCCTTAGCCGAGGTCTTGAGTCGCAGGACATACAAATTGGCGTAACCATCCGACGAGGAGTCGTTATTCGGAAAATTGCTGATGTACGTCGACAAGCTGACGTCTGACGTCGCCCCGGTAACGAGCGGCAGCGACGAGGTCGCCAGTGCGCTCGGTGCTTGACTGTTCGGATAGGTTGTCGACGAGCTCAGTGTCTGTCCGCTCCACGCACCCGGTGCCTTGCTGCTGACAGGGGTGTAGGCGAACAACGTCGCCTTCGTGTCCCCCGAACGGATCGTGGCGCCCTGGACGTACGCCGCGAAAGGGGCGTCGAGAGATCCGCCCGTGATCTGATTTCCGCTGCTGTCAAAGAACGTCAGTCCTCCGACGGCTGCGGTGTCAGGTTCCCACGGTGGCGTGGTGGAAGCCCCCGCGACCGCCGCGAATCCGCCCACGGCCACGCCGCTCACGGATGTCGCGAGGACCATCGCGGAAAAAGTCTTGAGAAGTTTCTTCATGGAAGATGTCCAATCATTGTGAGTCGAATGAATCATTCATTCGAGCGAGTAGGAGATCCGTTGCGTCGGGGATCGACACCAGAGAGCCTCGATCCCCGACGCAGTCGGAATTAGGCGTGGACGTTGCCGAGGTCGGCGTAGTTCGGCGTCACTCCGGAGGCCGCGATCAGAGCCTGGCCAGCAGCCGTATCGAAGTACGGCGTCGGTCCACTCGGATCCGAGAACAACGTTTGCACGAAGTTGAGTGATCCACCCGGCTCGAAGGGCGTCGAGCTAGCAGCGTCGCTCTGTCGGAAAATGACATAGTCATTGACGGCCGATGACCACACTGAGTTACCCGCATCGCCGGTGACGAGCGGACCCGCGAGCAGGCTGACCCCAGGGCTCAATGCCGTGTTGCTTCCGGGGAAGACGGTGTTGGGGTTGTGGAAGTACCCGTCGTTCCACAAGGCGAGTCGAGCGGCTGAGAACGGCACGATGGCGTCCTTCGGGTTCGTTGCACTTGTGATTGCCGACGGGTCGTTCTGCTCCACGGTGAGAACGCCCGATAGAACTGGGGTCACGTTGCCGTTGGCCGTCTTGAGGTCCGCCAGGAGTGCCTTGTAGATAGCCGAGCTGGACGGCGGGATCAGCGGAATGATCGTGTCGGACGAACCGGTGCTGTTGCCGGGAATCTGGTTCCACTTGGTGTACACACCGGTGTAGATACCCAGCAAGTCCTGAATCGAGAGACCGGCGGGCGCATTCGTTGAGGTAGCCGCCGCGATTTGCACCGAGTCCTTACCAATCTGCACGACGTGCAGGTAACCCCACTTGTTGTTCGACGCCGTCGTCTGTTGTGCACTCGACGGGAGGCTCGAGGAACCAATGAAATTGATCACTGGTGTTGCACCAGTGTCCGCGAGGAGTGCCGAAATAGCAGCGCCACTGCTGCTCACACGCTGGACCGGGAATGTACCGGCGCGAAGGACGACCGTAGGGTTGAGGTTGATCGGGGAAGCTTCGGTGCTTCCATTCGCGTAGGCACTGCGGCCGTTCGCGTCCGCGGTGGCGTTGAAAGTCACGAGGCGGTTGTACGCACCCGCCGCGTTAAATCCCGCGTCACCGAGGTAGTCCCCGTCGGCCCCAAACGAAAGTGCGTACTGCGGGGTGTCACCACCGACACCGACCACATCACCGGGTTGCGGTGCGTAATCAGCGAAGGCTGCCGCCGCAACTCCGAGCGACGCTCCCGTAGCGAGAAACCCCGCCAATCCCATCCGAACTATCGATCCTTTTTTCACAGGACTCCTTTCTCCGTGCCAACAGACGCGCTCACGAACGCGTGCTGCCGTCTCAATTACTACCTTTTTAATGGAGTTACTATTGAAAGTCAATAATCCCGACAGAGTTGTCATGAATTCGTAAAAGTCTGAAATTTAAGGTTAAAATGGGAATTGCACCCTGAGAACCGAGGTCGAACTTCGGGAGGAATGCGTTATTTACACCTAAGATGGTGGGATATCTCCGGCCCGTGTCCCGTTGTCGTCAGGGTCGCGTGACCAAGCGGCATATGTCGCCACTCACGCCTCCGCACTCGAGATTGGTTTCGCTCTCGTTCGTCGGTCGACGATGGCAGGGAAGGCCGGAGCTGCAAGATCGGCTGGCGAAAATGAGGCGTCCGACGACGATCATCCAACTACCCGATCACTTTTCGATCACACAGCCGGTAATCTGCGCGGACGCTATAGAAGGTTTCGAGGGAAGGAAAGAGTATGGATCCCCTCGACAACATGGTGTGGCACGCGCTGCACGGTGAGCATTCCGCGTTTCGCGAGGGCTCTGACGACGCGTGCCGATACGACGTTGATGTCAGCATCTTTTGCGCCCTCCCCGATGTCGTTCGGTCGGAGCACTGGGATGCGCTGAGCGCACTGGTCGGACCTGGCGAGACGGCCTCACTTTTTCGATCACCGATCGAGATTCCTGAGGGCTGGGTCGTGGAGATGGACTTGAAGGGAGTCCAGATGATCGGTCCTCGAACGTCAACAACGATCGATCCTCGGATCGAGGTCATGAACAATGACAACGCCAACGAAGTCGCGGATCTCGTCGAACGTGCGAAGCCGGGACCTTTTCGACCCCGAACTCCCGAGTTGGGCACCTACCTAGGCATTCGAGAAGAGGGCGAGTTGGTGGCCCTCGCGGGACAACGACTACGCGCGGACGATTTCGTGGAAGTCAGTGCGGTGTGTACCGACGAACGATTTCGTGGAAGAGGGCTCGCGAGCACCTTGATGCACGCGCAGCACGCTCTCCTCGACGCTGACGGAAGGCGCCCGATGCTGCACACGTCGGCCGACAACGTGAAAGCGATTTCGCTCTACGAGTCCTTGGGTTACACCCACCGGCGTGAGGTTCAAATCGCCGTACTTCGCGCGCCTCTGTAGTTCCTTACTGGGTCTCGCCGGGCGAGTTAACTAGGAGCATGACGACCTTCGTGCAGGGCTCGTGTGATCCACGATTCGTCAGCGTTCGCGACGCCTTTCTTGAGAATTTCGCCGCACGAGGCGAAAAAGGCGCATCCGTGAGCGTGTTCCACCGCGGCGAGATGGTGGTGGACCTTTGGGGAGGAACGAGCGACCACGACGAGTTACAACCGTGGGAACGCGACACCATCGCGAACTTCTATTCCGCCGGCAAGCCGATCATCGCGACATTGTTGTTGCGGCGCCTCGAGATGGAGGGTGTCTCACTCGACGAACCGATTATCTCCGTGTGGCCGGAATTCGCCGCGCGCGGAAAACAATCAACCACGTTCCGGCACGCGCTCTGCCACCAAGCCGGCGTCCCGGCGATTCGCGCAAACTTGACCAATGACGACCTCTGGCAGTGGGACGTGATGACGAATGCCTTGGCCGATTCAGCTCCGTGGTTCGTCGCCGGCACCCGCCACGTGTACCACACAAATACGTACGGCCATCTCATTGGTGAATGTCTTCGACGACTTTCGGGCGTCTCCCCTCATGACGAACTGGAGCGGGTTTCATCAATGATCAACGCCGACCTCCATTACGGAGTTGGCGATCGCGATCTCTTTCGGTGCGCGAACATTCACCTCGATACCGCGGCATCCCCCGCCACGCTCCCGACTGATGACGGCGGGGAGAGCTCAATGATCTTGAGGGGTTACTTCAACCCACCGGGCTATTCCTCCTTCGGTGTCGTCAACACGAAGGAGTGGCGGCAGGCGCAGATCCCGTCCACCAACGGACACGGATCGGGTCGCGGTATTGCCAGTTTCTACAACGCGCTGCTCTCCCCGGACCGACTCTTGTCACACGACGCCCTAGCCGAAGCAGTTCGCGCTCAGTCGACAGGTCCGTGTCCGGTGCTGGGTGAAGACGTCACGTTCGGACTCGGATTTCAACCGACGACTCCGCGACGTTCGTTTGGTCCTCACGCGGGAAGTTTCGGACACTTTGGCACGGGCGGAGCGCTCGGCATGGCTGATCCCCATTCCGAAATTGCGATTGGATACGTCATGAACCACGTCATCCCACGGTGGCAAAGCACGCGCAATCGCGCTCTCATTGATGCGGTCTATGCGGTGGTGTCGTAGGTGACATCACGGCGCGCTTCCTCACGAACCTGGCTCGGGGCGTGGGAAGATGCGTCGAACGAACGAAGGGGTCCTCATGATTGTTTTTCTGCACGGAGTTCCTGAGGTCAGTTCACTGTGGGATGAAGTACGCGCCCTCTTGACCGCCGAATCCGTCGCCCTCTCTCTCCCGGGTTTTGGGACGCCACGCCCCAAAGAGTTCGGTGCCACGAAGGACGAATACGTGGCCTGGACCCTCGATCGATTGGCCGACATCGACGAACCGATTGATCTCGTGGGACACGACTGGGGAGCAATCATCACGAACCGCATCGCCACCGCCCACGGTGACCGCGTGCGCTCGTGGGTGTCGGATGGCGCCTTCACTTTGAGTCCCGATTATGAGTGGCACGACCTCGCTCGTCTGTGGCAGACACCCGGCGACGGCGAGGCGTTTTGGGAAGGACAACTGGCGACACCGGTCGATGACAGAGCGGCGGTGCTCTCCATGCTCGGCATGCCATCCTCCGGTGCTGTGCGGATGGCCACGGCGTTGGACGACACCATGGCCGGATGCATCCTCGACCTCTACCGATCGGCCACGCCAAATCCGCACGCCGATTGGACGTGGCCGTTACGACCCACCCAGAGTCCGGGACTGATTCTCAGCGCGAGCGACGACCCATTCGGAAATACCGAGAACGCGAAGACAATCGCGAGTGCGCTGGACGCGCAATTCGTGGAGCTTCCCGGGCTCGGACACTGGTGGGCTCTTCAGGACCCCGCGCTCGGTGCCGACGTGTTAGAGACCTTTTGGGCGTCGATCAACGCGACGGACTAATCCTCGGTCGGCTTCGTCAGTTGACCGATCCCCGCCGCGAGCATCGCTGAGTTCGGAATCCGAAGAATGCCGTCGTCCGTGCGCACCGTCACGTACGTCAAACCGATTTCCAGCACCCAGACGTCGATGACGCCGATCATGCTCGAACGCACACGAATGTAATCACCGACGGTGAAGGGGTGGGCAAACAGAAGGACGAGCGCCGCGAAGATATTTCCCAGACTCTGTTGGGCCGCGATACCGATGACCACGCTGGCGAGGCCGACGCCCAAGAGGAGCTTCGCGATCGAGACACCCAAAACGGCGAACGTCGCGAAGACAACGATGAGGTACCCAATGCCGGTGCCGAGTAAACGAACGGCCGAACCTGCTGCGGGGGCCGAGCGAGCCATCACGAACTCACTGAGGGCCGTGGCCAGATTCTGCACCGCCACAATTCCCGCGATCACAATCACCACAGCGGCGCACCACGCGACCACTTTCGGATGAAGCCCACCCACGTGAAAGCCGCCAAACTCTGATCCGACAACCAGCGCGCTGGTCGCCACTGCTGCCGCGATACCGCCCGTCACCCAATGCCGAAATCGGTGGTCAGAACGGGAAGGAACACGAAGGGGCGTCACGGAATTCCAGCGTAGCGGTCCGAAATTCCCGAAATTTCAAGGGATTCTTCAAGAAACATTGTAATTCAAAATGCTTGCATTTTTGATATCGTCTTGATATCATCTGAAGTCATGTTGATATCACACTTCGTTGAAGGGGTCGCCCACGACCTCGAATCTCTCGCGGAACTTGGTGGCGATCAACTCGCCGGCAGTGTCCGAAAAGTCACCGCAGCAGCGAGCCCCTCACTCGCGACCCAGTGGCTCAGCTCGCTGACGCAGGTCGTCGCTGAGTTCAACGCGAACCAAGATGGACTCTCCCTCGAACTTCGGCTCGTGGGCGATGATGTCCAAATTGCAGCCATGGATGTCGACTCATCACCCGTCGACGCACCCGGTGAATTCACTGCTCGCATCGCGCTTCGGTTGCCCGACGATTTGAAGAGTCGTGTCGAACAACGAGCGTCGCGAGAAAGCGTCTCGACGAATACCTGGATCGTTCGTGCTTTGCAAACGAGTATCGATCGCCCCAACGTAACCCCCAAAGTCGGCAAGCACCTCCGCGGCACCGGCCTGAGCTAGAGAACTGAAAGAAGGACAACCATGACCACCGAAGCCACTACCGCGCGCATCGAAACTTTTGACGCGGACCAACCCATCACCATCGACCTCCAGGTCGCGAGCGGCGATATCTTCGTGCGAACCCACGACGAAGCCTCCGTCGTCGTGCGCATCACGTCGAACAGACCTGACGCCGCGGCTCGCATCGACGAGATCATTGTGAACTTCGACGACGCTCGACACACGTTGGAAGTACGAGAGCCCAAGCGACGCTCGGGCGAGGACACGAGGGAATCCCTCCTCGACCTCACGCGCCGCGTGTTGGCGATGAACTTTCACGGTGCCTCACTCAACTACGTCATCCTCGTTCCCGCTGCGTCATCGCTCGACGTCCGCACGGGCTCAAGCGACATCGTGGCCGTCGGCGTTTACTCCAACGTGTCGGTCAAGGGTGCTTCCAGCGACCTGTTGATTGACGACGTCGCGGATCTTTCGGTGCACGTTGCTTCGGGTGACGTGCTCGTCCAATCAGTACGCGAACGAATGACGGTGCGCAGCGCCTCCGGTGACCTCCAGGTCAATTCTCTCAGTGGTTCGGCGGTAGCGAACACGGTGTCCGGCGATGTGTCGATCGGAGTGACGTCACCTAGTGACCTCAAGGTGCGAGCGGTGTCCGGCGACATCACCATGTACGTATCGCCGGGGCTCCGTGTCGACATCGACGCCAAAGCCACGAGTGGCGACGTGCGATCGGACATTGCCCTCGACGACTCGGGTGCCGCGACGAGCGATGATCACGGTCAGGTCGTTCTCAACGCCAGCAGCATCAGCGGGGACATCACGCTCAAGCGACTAAGTGAAAAACGTGAAAGAAAGAATGCCGTTCTCGCCGACCTCTTACGAGACCGTTGGGAGCAGGCCGGACGATAGGTCACCAGTCCTTCCCACGCCACTCCTCCCCGTGGCGTGGGAAGGCGGATCGAGGTCCTCAGTTCTACTGTTGGGACCCGCCGCGATCCTCAAGCTCGGCCAGGATGTCGCGGAACTGGCGGCCCATATCGCGAGGGTTTCCCGCTATCTCCCCCACCGGATCACCTTCGACCGACGTATCGTCGCCCGGTTCATACGCGGAGACTCGCATTCCCCTGCCGCCTCGTTGGGCGACGACTGTCCACGGCATGCCGGGGACGCCCGATTCCCGGGTGGCGACAATCGCGTCGTTGGATCGAAGTTCGAGGTGCCACGACGGGGTCCGCGCCGCGTCTGCCACCCGCTGCAGCTCCGATGCTCCTGAAAGTGATTGATTAGCGATACCGCGACCCTAGGTCAACGAAGTGACATGTCGTTATCAATAGATTCACGCGCCGGAGAAGTCTCGACACGTGAGGAGACGTCAACAGGAGATTATGCGAACTTTGATCTCTCTCGCCGTTCGTTAGGAAGTCGCAGACCCGAACAATTCGGTGAGCAATAACTCGACGCTCGACGTGATCGCTGATGGCGTTGCAGCACCGCCCACGTAGGGCGTTGCTTCCTCACATCCCACCGATGACCAGGTCACGAGTTCACACACAGCGGGCGTCAAGAAGCGGGAAGGTAAGGCCCACGAATGAGCGTCGGGATGCTTGGGTGGCTTGTGATGGAACCGCAGAGGAAAGGTGACGGTGAGTTGACGTCGAGCACGAGTCAGTGCGACGTAGAGGAGGCGTCGTTCTTCTTCCAAACCCTCGTCACTGGATAACGCCATATCGGAGGGAATATTGCCGTCGGCGGCGTGAATGACAAAGACCGAATGAAATTCCAGCCCTTTAGCGGAGTGAATGGTGGACAAGACCAGCCAATCTTCATCAATCGATGGATCGTCAGCGAGATCGCCGGTAGATGTAGTCGGTTCGAGAACAAAGAGTGATGAGACGTCGCTCAGACGGGCGCACTGGGAGGCAGCATTGACGAGAGCGTCGAGGTCTACGAGTCGTACGTCAGCGTCTTCGTAGACCGCGCACAAGAGCGGTTCGATCGCACTTCGTAGCCGGTCTGCACGCAGAGGCACCGTGTCGCCCGTCGCGTTGGCCAAACCTTCGAGAAGGGGGTCAAAGAATCGCCGAGCCCCTTCGGGCAGGAGGTCTCGCACCATCGCCGCCCGGTCGGCAGGTGTTCGTGACTCCAGCTGCGCATCCATTTCCAAAGAGTCGACAATCCGTCGAGCCGTGACCGGTCCGACACCGGGCAGCAAGCGCAAGAGCCGAAACCACGCGGGACTATCGCGACCATTGTCCGCAATGCGGTAGAGGGCCAGGAGATCCTTTACGTGGGCTGCTTCTAGATATCGCAGCCCTCCGTACTTGACATACGGGATCCTCCGACGAGTGAGTTCCAGCTCCAGATGAGCGCTGTGGTGGGAGGTGCGAAAGATGACGGCTTGATCCTGCAGTCGCACGCCGTGTTCGAGGTTCTCTAAGACCTGGTCACAGACATAGGCAGTCTGTGAGTCTTCGTCACCACACTGCACCACGTGCACGGGACGTGCTCCCGCGTCAGGTTGATGCGACGTCAAGATGGCCGAGAAGCCCACGGGGGCTTCGCGAGCTAGTTGATTGGCGACGTTAAGTATTTCTTGAGTGGACCGATAGTTCGTCTCCAGCGTCACCGTACGCAGCCCGACGAATGACGCGTCCGCCTCAATCAAGTACCGAGGCGACGAGCCTCGAAAGCCGTAGATGGCCTGCGCGTCATCGCCCACCAAAGTAAGAGAGCACTCGCGCTGGGCGAGTGCAGTGGCAATATCAACTTGGGTCGCGTTCACGTCCTGATATTCATCGATGAGCACGTGGTCAAATCCGCTAGCGAACCGCGCACCGAGCTGATCATCGCGAACGAGAGCGCGCCAGTAGAGGAGCAAGTCGTCGAAGTCGAGCAGCGCGAGAGTGCGCTTACGAGTCACATACGCGCGAAACACGGCGGAGTACTCCTCGGCGTCATCACTGCACCATGGCGCGACCTCCGCAATGGACTGTTGAACAGATTGGGACATATTGACCGACCGCGAATATATGGACGCGAGAGTGGCCTTACTCGCGCCTCGTCGCACCGACTTGGTTGTTCGACGCTCCGCGCGGACGAGGTCGAGAACGTCGGCGGCATCGGCCTGATCAAGCAACGAGAAATCTGGAGAAACGCCCAGATTGACGGCGTAGTGACGAATCGCGTGATGGGCAATCGCGTGGAAGGTTCCGCCCGTCACTGACTGACCTCGCACTCGACGCTCCACTGCGGCCATCTGGCGCGAACGAGCCATCATCACGCGTGCCGCTCGACGAGAAAATGTAAGCAGCAGTACTCGCTCAGGCGAGACGCCGAGGGTGAGGAGATGTGCCGTGCGGGCCGACAAGGTGGTTGTCTTGCCGGTTCCCGGACCCGCCAGGACGCGCAGGGCGGGACCGTCGTAGGTCACGGCCTCCCGCTGCTGGTCGTTGAGATCTTCGAGAAAAGCGAACACTTGTTCGATTATACGAAGGCGTCTTTAATCGCGCCAACGCTTGTCATTTCAAGGTGTACGCGGAAATGTGGCAGACCCAGTGACATAAGATCGCCCTGATCCGCCTGGAGGTCGCCATGTCCCCGTCCCCGTACATCCTCTACACGATGCCGGCCTCGCTCTACTCCGCCAAGGCCCGTTCGTATCTCCTCGCCATGGGCATTGACTTCGAAGAACGGCCCGCCGGTCATCCTCGCTACAACGACTACGTCGTGCCCTCGCTCTCGCGGTGGATCATTCCCGTTCTGGAATTACCCGATGGTTCCCTGATTCAAGACTCGCTCGACATTCTCGATTTTCTTGAAGGTGACGTTGACCCTTCTTTATCCGCGTACCCGACCGGAGCACGTCAACGAGCCATCGCGCACGTGCTCGAATTCTTCGGAGGTGAAGGTTTGTTGCGCCCGGCGATGCATTATCGCTGGAACTTTGATGAGCAGAACTTGGCGTTCTTGTCGAATGATTTCGCTGGCGCGCTCGCTCCGGGAGCGAACGCGGAGCTGCGATCACAGGTATTCGCCATGGCGTCTGATCGCATGCGAACGGCAACGGGTCTGTTCGGGGTCAACGACACGACCATTCCGCTCATTGAAAAGTCGTATCTCGAGTTCTTGGATCTCTTATCCGCACACTTCGAAACCTCTCCGTATCTTTTGGGTGGTCGTCCGACCATTGGTGACTTTGCGTTCATGGGACCCATGTATCCCCACCTCGCGCGTGACCCGTATCCGTCCGGGCTCATGAAGAACCGTGCGTGGCGGGTTGTTCGGTGGGTGGAACGGATGAATACCTCACGACCGGACGCCGGTGAATACGGTGAATTCTCCACCGACCTCTTTGCCAACGACGACATTCCCGTGACACTGCGTGAACTGTGCCGCTATATCGGAGAAGAATTGCTCCCGGAATTCCGCGCCCACGTTCGCTACCTCGACGAGTGGCTCGACGAGAATCCGCCCGAGGACAACGAGATCGTGGGAGGAAAACCGTCGCGTCGATCCATTGGCTCCACCACGTTCCCGTGGCGCGGCGTCGAACTCACGTCAGTCGTGATGCCGTATCGCCTGTACATCCTCCAACGACTCCACGACGCGGTCGCATCCATGTCGCCGGCGGATCAAGAGAGCGTCCAGGCACTCTTCGAGGAACTCTCTTTAACGGACCTTCTGACGGTGCGCGCGCGTCGCCGCGTCGAACGACGCGACAACCGTGAGGTGTGGGGTCCTGCCCAAGAACCCGTACTCCCGTAGTCCGTTCGCCTCGTGACGTGACGTCAACGCCAGGGTGGCGAGGTGTTGACGGAGTGCGCTAACTCGTCAATCGCGCGTTCGACCACCAAAACGATCTCATCGGCCACCTGATCACCGAGCGGCATGTCAATAATGTCCGCGGGAGTGACCCAATCGAATCGAACGAGGTCCCAGGTGCGTTCATCACCGACGACGACGCCATCGGCCAACAAAGTGAGGTACGGACTCGACGCGACATGTTCCAGGGGATTCACACCTTCGTTCAGCTTCTGCACTCGCATCACCAGCGACGCGCCAGGCACGGGCGGCTCCTCGACGAGCACGTCGGGAAGAAAACCGGCGACGATTGTAAAAGCCATTCCCGCTTCCTTGTGCTCGTACTGCTTCTTGAAATCATCGCGCTGTTGCATCGCGAAAAAGGATGACCGCGAGGGGTAGCGAACGATCGCGACCCGATCCCAACGTGGTGCTCCGGCGACCTGATCAAGGACGTCGCCGTGGAAAGCCACCATCGCACCCACGGCTGCGAGCGGGCCGAGCGGGGCGTAGGCGTCGTCCGCTTCCTTCCCGCTCAGCGACGTCGCGCGCCCGTCGTGGTACTCCGCAACCTCTTTGTACTGCATGAGATTGACCATCCACACGGGACCGTCCTCCGCGGGGTCCATATGCAGCCACCGCTTGATGGTGTCCCAGTGCACATCGCCGAACGTGGGATTGTTCGGATCTGACATGTGGTCTCCTTAGGAAGTTGATTTAGACACCCTTAGACGAAACGGGGTTTCGGGGATTCCGACCCGCTTCGAGATTGTCATTGCGTTGGTGCACGCGAGCGAGCGTGACCTGGTGGGTCAAGATCCAGAACCGGTTCGCTCGCACGGCGTACGTCACGTCGGCCGCGACGTCAGCGGGGTCCATGGCGACCGTCTTCATGAATCCCTCGAGTTGCTCCACCGGAATCTCTCCCGGAGTTGGGTACCCGAGGGAGGCGGGCGCGTTTCTCGTGGACTCAAAGATTCTCGTGGCGACGAGTTCGGGGCACAAGCACGACACGCCGACTCCCGTACCCTCTAGTTCCAATGACAGTGTTTCCGACAAACCAACAACCGCGTACTTCGACGCGTGGTACGGGCCCAACATCGCCGTCGAGCACAGACCGGCCTCGGACGCGGTGTTCACCACGTGGCCCTCACCCTGCTCGACCATGATCGGCACGAAGGCGCTGACGCCGTAGGCCACACCCAGCACGTTGACACCCATCACCCAATCCCATTCGGCGGGCGACGACTTGTAGTTCTGGCGCCCATTCGCGACGCCCGCATTATTCATCAGCAGGTGGACGCCGCCAAACGTGGCGAGGGTGTGATCTTTCAGGGCGTCGATCTGCGCCGCGTCCGCCACGTCGACCACGAACGGGGACACGGGGGCGCCGGCCTCGATGAGGCGCGCGCTGGCCGCCTCGAGGCGAGGTGCTTCGATGTCCGCCATGACCACACTCATGCCTTCTCGCACGAGACGCTCCGTCACGGCGAGGCCAATGCCCGACGCCGCACCCGTGACCACCGCCACCTTGTTCGTGAGATCCTTCATGTCATCCTCCTCAGTTGAGATGTTGCGACAGCTCGATGACCGCGGCGCCGTACTGCGCGAGTGTTTCTTCGGTGTTCTTGAAGAACAAGAACGAGGGCAAGATCACCCGGTCGACGCCGAGGGCCGCGAGGGCCGCCACTTCATCCAATGCCCGTTCACCGACCGCGCCATTGCCGCCGGTCGTCAACTCAATCGCGTTGGGATCGCGACCATTTTCTTCGGCCGTCTGACGCACGATTGAGAACAGATGCGCCAACTCGTCGTGACGGCCGCTGGCCGGAAAAAAACCGTCCCCGAGTCGGCCCGCGCGCCGCGCGGCAATCTCGGTGTGTCCGCCAATGTGAATGGGAATTGATCCCTTCACGGGGGACGGCTTGGAAATGCATTTCTCGAAATTGGTGAACTCACCCGCAAAGGACGCCACGTCGTTCGACCACAACGTGCGGAGCACGTCGGCGTGCTCGTCCGTTCGGCGGCCGCGCTCCTCGAAGGGAATGCCCAACGCGTCAAACTCCTCTTTCAGCCACCCAACGCCGATACCGAAAAGAACTCGACCACCCGACAGGTAGTCCAGTGTGGCCAACTCTTTTGCGAGCACGACCGGATCACGTTGCGGCAAGATCATGATGCCCGTGGCCAAATTGATGGTCGAGGTGGCGGCAGCCAGGTAGCTCAACCACACGAGAGGGTCCGGAATGGGTGCTTCCTCGCGTCCCGGCATCCGACCGGATCGGTCGTAGGGATACGCCGACTCGTATCCCGCCGGCACCACCACGTGTTCGACCGTCCACAATGACTCAAAGCCCGCGGCTTCGGCGGCCTGAGCAAACTCGACGGCCAGGTGTGGCTCCACGAAAGGTCCCGTATTCGCGAACGCAATGCCAAATTTCATGATCCACCTTCTCCTTCTCGCAAGGAACAGACGAAACCCTCAGCGGGATCCACGTCACCTCGCAGAAGTGATTCATACACCTTCGTGATCTTCGCGGCACCACGCACGTGTCGCCGCAGAATCCACGGATCAGAAAACGTGACGAAATCGTGCCACGCCGTAGCAACCTGCGCGTTGAGTTCGTCGGCTCCCCATTGCTTCGTGCGGGCACTCACGCGATCGGGGGCGAAAAAGAATGTCGGCCGCGGTCCAGGTGGCCGAGATGCGGGACTCGGGGTCCCAGCACCGTAATGCGTTCCTCCCACGACCAGTGAGAGTGTCAACTCGTCACCCCAGTGCTCGTGTACGGCCGTTCGCACAAGCGGGTCGCCCGCCATATCCACGTACACCGCAGCACGGCGAGACAGCGAAGCGACCTGGTCGTAGGGCACGACGACGTCGTAGATATTGAGCGACGACGTGAACTCGACATTCTTCTGGGACGTGAGCCCCACGACGCGTGCGCCCCGGCGGCGCGCCATGAACGCGACGCCCATGGCTGTCTTTGACGACGCCGAGGAGACAATGACATCCGTTGCGGCTAATGCGTCGTCGTCGGACAGGAAATCGTCGATGAGAAACGACGTGAAGAAGAGGGGGTACAGCAACATGTGCAACTCTTCTCGATCTGCGCGGTACAGGGGATCGCTCTCACAGATTCGAAACGAGTTATACGCCGACGCGAGGTGCGCGCGATGCGCGGACGTGTCGACGACGCTGACGGAGGTCACGGACGGCGTGATGATCAATTGGTCACCCATCGGGAAGTATCCGAAGAGGCGAACGCCGATAGCCAACTCGGGGTTCGTCGAATCGACCACCTCGCCAAATCCCCACACCGGAAGACGTCCCCAGCGCGAGGCGTCCTCGCCCGTCGAGGGAAAGAAATCCCAGTACTTCATCGCCTCACCAAAATGGGCGTAGGTGATGTTGTTGGTCGATAGTCCGAAGGCGTCAACAGCGACTCGCGCTTGGCCCGCGTTCAACGACACTTCAACGTCAGCGACGAGGCGCGTCGTCGACAGTTCATCTTTTGCGATTTCGACGTGCACGTCATCCCCCCGTGAACAATTGTCATCGATACTGACACAACCTAGGTCCCCCGTCAGAAAACCGCAACTGCCATCGGAATAGGACTTAAGTCACCGCCCCAACTCCCGAGACCACTCGTAAGTTCTCCGCCATGGTCGATGAACTCACCCGGGACGAGATTGACGCATTTCTCGATACGCAAGTAGTCGGGCGCGTCGCCTGTCACCGCGATGGAGAGACCTACATCGTTCCCGTCATTTTCGCGTGGTCGAGCGACGCCGCCTGGATATTTACGACCGAAGGCAAGAAGATTGATGTCATGCGGGCGAATCCGTCCGTATGTTTCGAAGTCGACGAACGGCGCGCGAACGGGGCGTGGTCGAGCGTCGTGATCACGGGACGCTACGAGGAACTGACGGGTGACGACGTGCAAACGACGCTCGAGCTCTTAAGTCGTCGATTTCCCCCACGACCAGCGGACGCACCTCACGAACCGCGAGGAGAGGGTCGCACGCCGGTCGCCTTTCGCATCGTGGCTCAATCGATCAGCGGACGACGAAAGAATTAATTCAGCCGCACAGGTGATAGCGAACCATCGCTCGAAGATCCGCGAGCTCCGTGTAGCGGTTCGTGATCGAGTCAGTCATTGACTGAAACGACATCATGGGAGTGCTCGCCTGCAGCGCCGAGAGTCGAGCCGGCCACTGCGCACCACGCAGGATCGACTGTTGGTGGACGACCGACGAATTCATGGTAAGTGAACTCGTCACTCCCAAGATGGCCAAACACATTTCGTCCGAGGAACCGTCACCCCACAGCACGTAACGAGGTGGCAGCGTCTTTAAGTAGGGATCAAGGGAACGAATAGCGGGATCAAACGTGCAACTCACTTGGAGGCGATCGCCTGGCTTAATCTCGGTGGGCGTGGGCAGAAGGTAACTGCGCTGGTAGTGGAAGTTGTACGACGGGACGTCGAGAAGAACCTGCGCGCTCGGCGTACCTGGATTGAGCGTCACCTTGAATGCCGCACCCAAAAGATGCATGTGTGGCGTGATTTGCCGCACGTAATTCTTTGCGCCGACGGGCCACGTGCACGTGGAGGTGTCGCCCGGTTGAGGTGTGCCCCCGCTGCAAATTGCTTCTAGCAAGTTGTCAAAACCTATGGCGCTCTGACCGAAGCGAGCCCCGATGTCCTTGAGCGACGCCGCGCGCGAGCACAGCGTGCCGGTGACGCCCGAGGGACACGGCAGGTCCACCGCGGCCGGGTACAAGAGCACCGACAAAGGCAGGAGATTCGAACCCGCGGCGGGGATCATCTTCAAGGTCACCTTCGACTGGTCCGGCTTCGAGCCCGCGAGCAAGTTGTAATGCACCTGCATCACGATGAGACTGCCGGCCGGAAGGGGCATACCCGTGCCACTGGGCTCGACGGACGGACCATGTCCCGGGGACCACGCGGACAACCAGGGCGCTGATCCCAGATCTGCGATGGAACCCTGACCATTAATTCCCGGTCCGCCGAAACATGTCCAGCCGGTGCCATTCGCGTCCAACTTCTTCGCCCGCGCCGCATCCGCGGGGGGAACGAGATACAAGATCGCGTGGTGGTCCTCCGCGAGGACGCCAGGAGAAAAGGTGGACGACGTAATCATTTCGTTGATGGTCGTCTTTGGATTGAGTAGGGAGCAGTGATAGAGGTCGTGTCCACCCTTGGGTGCGACGGGCGAGAACGGCTTCGCCAACTTCAGGGTGATCGTGCTCACGGTCGAAGTGTGCGGATGTGCCGTCGCCACGTGCGCACTAGCACCCGCGGTCACGTTGACGAGAGTCGTGGCGCTCAAGAGTCCCGCACTCACTGCGGCCATTAGTCGCCGGTTTACCTTGGCCATTCGTCCCCCACCCCACTCGCGTCGTGACTTGCGTCGTGCTCGGAGGCTAGGCGCGGGCTCGGCTCCGGTCAACGACGTCTCGAGATTTCTCGCTCGGGCGACGCATTCCCTTGGCGGATTTCTCCTTTCCGAGCGCTCTGGGGCAATATGCCTACGGGTGAAAAGGGGGGAATCATGAGTGAGCACCGCGCGACGGAGCACTTCGACGTGATCATTGTGGGCGCCGGGATCTCCGGGATCGACGCCGCGTACCACCTGCGACGCGACTTTCCCGAGAAGACGTTCGTCATCGTGGAGGCCCTTGAGTCCTTCGGCGGTACGTGGCTCGTGCACACCTACCCGGGGGTTCGCTCCGACAGTGACCTGTACACCTTTGGCTACGAATTCAAACCGTGGACGGGCGCACCCATCGCGACGGCCGACGAAATCCTGGCCTACCTCGGCGAAGTGATCGAAGAAAACGACCTGGCTCGCGACATCCGTTACCAACACACCATTTCGACCGCGTCCTTTGACTCAGCCTCGGCTACGTGGACCGTTCACGGCACGGTGGGAGATGACGGCCAGCCACTCACGCTGAGTGCCAACTTTCTCTGGATGTGCCAGGGCTATTACCGACACGCGGAGGGGTACACCCCCGAGTGGCCCGGAATGGAGACCTACGAAGGTCGCATCATTCATCCCCAAACGTGGCCGGAGGAGTCGGACATCGAGGGCAAGAACGTCATCGTGATTGGTTCAGGGGCCACGGCGGCCACCCTCGTTCCGGCCATCGCGGGTACCTGTGCGCACGTCACCGTCGTCCAGCGCTCGCCCACGTATTTCTGGCCGAGTCCCAATACGAACGAAGTCGCCGACATGTTGCGGCAACTCGACATTCCCGAAGAGTGGACCCACGAGATCGTGCGTCGCAAGATCTTGTTCGACCAGGAACTCGTAACGCAATTGAGCTTTCAGGAGCCGGAATTCGTTCGCGACGAACTGCTCAACATGATCCGCCCTCTCTTGCCGGAGGGATACGACATCGACAAGCACTTCACGCCCAAGTACATGCCGTGGCGACAACGTCTCGCGCGCGTACCCGACGGTGACCTCTTCACGGGTATTCGCGAGGGCCTCGCCACCATGGTCACTGACGAGATCGAGACCTTCACCCCGAAGGGTCTCGTCACCAAGGACGGTACGGTTCTCGAGGCAGACGTGATCATCACCGCGACGGGATTCAACCTGTCCGTTCTCGGCGACATCGCCTTTGACGTTGACGGGGAACCAGTCTCGTGGCCCGACACCGTCACCTACCGCGGCGCCATGTTCACCGGCGTCCCGAACATGGCCTGGGTGTTCGGTTATTTCCGTGCCAGCTGGACCCTTCGCGCTGACCTCGTGAGCGCATTCCTCGTGCGGCTCTTCCACTACATGGACGAGCACGGCTACAGCACGGTGACGCCACAACTTCGGGACGTCGATGCGGATATGCCGATCCTGGACTGGGTAAATGTCGAGGACTTCAATCCCGGCTACCTGCTCCGGTCGATGCATCTGATGCCGAAACGAGGTGACAAGTCGGAGTGGCAGCATTCCCAGGACTACTGGACGGAGAAGAAGATCTTCCCGAAGGCCACTTTCGACGACGGGTGCTTGCGATTCGCGTAACCCGATGATTTCGCCCGGAGATACTCCCGTAACCTAAAGCGGTGCGACGTCGACTTACCACCATCGCCATGGCGATGTGCGGCGTCACAGCCCTCATGACGCCGTCCGTGGCTTTCGGGACCACGGGCACGACACCGGTCCCCGTCGAGGGGCCTCAGGCCCCGTGCGGGACGGTCCTCCTTTCAGGATCCTCGTGGCTTTTTGGGCACGGCGTCGACAGCCACTCCAATGGCGTTGATCAGTACTCCGGCAATTCGTGTGGCGGGCTCGGTACGGGGTCGCCTCGAGTGTTGTACGGATACGGCTACCAGTGCGTCGAGTTGGCTGCACGCCTGTACCACGCCCTTGGGTGGGGACTCGTGTACGCCAATGGTCCCGCCTCGGCCGGACAGTATCGATACGGCGCCAAGTACATCCCTGAGGGCTCGCCCAAATTGCAATTCCATTCGGTCGCGAGCAACTACATACCCGTACCGGGCGACTTGCTCATCGAAGGGGGCTCGCAGTGGGGCCACGTGGCGGTCGTGGATTACGTGACGTCCAACGTCATCGCGACGGTCGAGCAGAACGCGTCCAATACTGCATGGCATTACTACTTCGTGAGTAATCATCACATCACGGGGGGCTACGACCCGGTGCGTGGCTTCGTGCACGCACCTAAGAATCACTTCACGAACGCTCCAGTCCCGAACGATGATTACGAGACAGTCTTTGTCGCCAACACGCAATCGCTCTACTCGCTCGGCAGTGCGGGGGCGTCACCACTGCACGGATACGTGGCACCGTCGACCACACCGGTGGCTGTGGACCGACCCAATGGTGGCTACCGGGTGGCCTACATCGGTACAAACAGCGACATCATCGTTGGTGACTTCACGGGCGGCCTCGACACCCGCACGGCGGTGCTCAGCGGCACGAACATTGCTCTCGCGAATACAACGACGGGTCTTGACGTCGCTTTTGTCGGCACCAACGGCGACGTAGTTCTGGGGACCGCGGACACTCCCGTTGCCAGCGGACCGGTCCACTGGGTCACGACTGATTTCAACGTCGTCGCGTCACCCGCAACGACACCGGCTCTCGTCGTCACTCCCAAAGGACCACAAGTCGCCTACGTCGGCAGTAACGGCGATGCGTGGATCGCTAGCTCACCCGGTGTCACCACCGACACCGGAGTGATTGTCGCGACCGGGACATCGCCCGTCGGGACGATACGAGGAAACGGTGACTGGGAGTTCGTCGTGACGGGTGCCAACGGACACGTCTGGACCGATGTCAAAGGTGTCACGACCGATACGGGAGTCGCCGATGCCGTCACTTCGACACCGGCTATCACGTCAACGCACAACGGAGGAGCCGAGATCGCGTACGTGACACCCGATCATCACGTGGCGACGCTAGGTGCCCTCGGAGCGCACCTGTGGACGAACGTGACGACGACCACGGCGCTCAGCATCGCGTCGAGCTCACACAACACGTACGAGGTGGCTGTGAATACGAACAAGAGCCAACTCTGGCTCGCGACGCCAACAGCGGTCCGTTCGACCACCCTCGGCCTACGAGCCGGGACTCCCCCCACTATTCTCGCGGTGTAAGGCGAGCACCGAGGTGCCATCGACCCGCGTGAGTTTGGCTGGTTAGCATTCGAGCGCCGCCACCGTGTGGCACACTGCGCATGTCAAACAACTACCCACCACGTCGGACCCGGTCGTGACCGCAACGCGATCTACGTGTGCCCTGGGCACGATCGTCGCACGTCACGAAATGCCGTACGCGGAGGTGCTGTGTTCCTCGTACCAAGCACATCACCCCGCGCACGACTGTTTCGTCCTCATAGTGGACGCCGACACACCATCGCCACCAACGATCGCGAACATCCACTTCGTGACGCCGAACGAACTTGATCTTTCGCTCGAAGAATTCCATCGCTGGGCGACGATGTACGACCTTCCCCAACTCGCGGAGGCGTTGACCCCCGTTTTTCTTGAATGGCTCCTGTCGCGCGGCTACGGGACGGTTCGGTACCTCGATCCGGGCATCCAGGTTGTCTCTACTTTTGAAGAGTGGGACGACCCCACGAGCAGTAGTGGCGTGAGTATCACTCCACGCCTACTTCGACCTCACGGTGAACGCCTCACGCCACTGGATCCCGCTGTCCTCACTCAAGGTGCGTTTCACCCGGGGTGTCTCGAGATCACAACCATGAGTCGTGAGTTCTTGTCCTGGTGGCGACGTTGCCTCTCTCGTGACGCGGTGGCTGGTCACCCTTTCGACCCCTCTTCCTCGCAGCGTTGGATCGATCAGGCGCCGGCGTACTTCGATCTACGCGTGGTGCGCCACCCGGGCTACAACATTGGGCCGTGGAATCTGCACGAGCGACCACTCGAGCAACGGAGCGACTCGTCACTCTGGGTGGAAAATCATCCTGTCCGTTGCGTGCATTTTTCCACGACCCGCGCGGATCACGATCGCTCCTCGGCAGTGGCAACCTCGGAGGACCGAGATCACGTCCCAACGGTCTCTGGTGTCGTCTTTGCCCGTCTTGAGAATTCATTTCGTGATCGCGTGTGGAGCGCGTCCTCCACGGTGTTGGCCAACGAGCCGTACCGCTACGCCCGAACGAACGACGGTGTTCAGCTGACGAGCGAAATTCGCGTGATCTACCGACATGCTGTCGCGGACGCGGAACGATTCGGTCGTCCGTTACCGCCGGTGCCTTTTGGCGCCGAGGACGACCACTTCTCTCGCTGGCTCGATGAGCCCGCAGACCCTCGCAGTGTCGTGACCCGTCAACTTCTGAGCGTCTGGCTTCGTCGCGCCGACCTCCAACGAGCATTTCCGCTGTGGGCCACGACCGACCAGTGGAAACTGATCCAATGGGCTCTCACCTTTGGACGAGCTGAAGGAGATGTCCTCGACGAGGATGTCGCCTTTTTTGCCACGCTCCCGATCTCTGATGGTGTCCTGCAACGCACCGATGATTTTGGCGTCAACATCGCGGGTTTTCTTCGTGCCCAGCTCGGGATTGGCCAAATTGCTCGTCGCGTGCGAGAAGCGGTCGACGCAACGGGAATACCGTCATCGCTCTGGCCGGTCGCCCTCACGATGTCGGCTCCTGATCCCTCTATCTCCTTGGAACCACCTCGAGCCATCTACCCCGTCACCATCGCGGTCGTGAACGCCGACTTGTTTGATCAGTGGCGCACCGGCCCGGGAGCGATCCTCGACGGCACCTACACCGTGGCCTCGTGGGCGTGGGAGACGAGCGATCTTTCATCGCAGTTCCACGAGGAGATCGCCCACGTCGACGAACTGTGGGTCATTTCCGAATTCATTGCGGACAACTTTCGACGCCACACCGACGTTCCGGTGTACGTCCTGCCCACTACCGTCACTCCTCAGAAGCCTTCGCCAATCTCGAGCAGTCGCCGACAGCAACCGTATTTCTTCTTCGCCTTCGACTACTTCAGTTCCATCGAAAGGAAGAATCCTTTCGCGCTCGTGGATGCCTTTACGCGCGCCTTTGGGGATGGCGAAGGACCCCGCCTCGTGATCAAGAGCATCAACGCGGAGGCTCGTCCGAAAGAACGTGATCGATTCCACCGCGCCATCGCCGGGCGAAGCGACATTGAATTGATCGAGCAGTACCTCCCTGAAAGCGACGTCGCTGAGTTAATGGCGGGCTGCGCTGCGTACGTGTCACTCCACGCCGCCGAAGGGCTCGGTCTCACCTTGCTCGAAGCAATGTTCCTCGGTCGACCGACCGTGGCCACGGCCTACTCGGGCAATCTCGACTTCATGCGTGAGGACACCAGCTACCTCGTTCCGTACACCCTGGTCCCCGTCGCCAGCGGTACCGAGCACTACGACCACGGCGGCACGTGGGCGGCCGTCGATATCGACGCCGCGGCGGCGATTCTTCGCGAGATTGCGGCGGACCCCACGTCGGCCAATGCGCGAGGGCAACGGGGTCGCCAAGATGTCATCGAGCGTTACTCCGCCGCAGCGACCGCCAACTTTGTACGCACACGCCTGCAGGGCATCGAACGGGAGATCACGGAACGAGGCACGGTCGTCGACGAGACACCGACAATGTCGGCTCGTGTTCGTCGGCGCCTACGACGTCTTTTGTGAGCGCCGATGGCCCCGCCTCACGAGGAGCGTCTGTAAGTATTGGGTGGTGGCCGAGGAACGCGAACACCAAAAATTGGCCTGGCGCGTCCGCTATTGGCGTAAGCATTTTCAGCGTCGTCGCGACGCGATGTTCGTGGAATGGCCCACCAGTGATCCCTTAGGTCGCGCCCTCTGGGTGTGCTCCTGGCAACGCAGTGGGTCCACGTGGTTGGCCGAAATGCTCGCGCAGCAGCGAGGTACTCGCCTTGTCTACGAGCCCGCCAATGTGCCCGACGGAGTCTTTTCCGGCGAGATGTCCTCCGAGAAAGAGTTACCAATGGAAGGCGATCCGGCCACGTTCGCGATCATCCGAGCGCTGCGAGGTGTGGAGCGAGGTGAATGGGTGGACCAGATGCCCGGCGCGCACCTCGTGCGACGACGCGTCGTCAAGGACGTCCGGGGCGTCGGCATCGCTCCCTCGGTCCGGGAAAAATGTCCGAACACACCCGTCGTATTTCTCACGAGGCACCCCATTGCCGTGGCGCGATCGAAGGTGGCCCTGGGATGGACATCGCCCGCCGGCGTGTCGGACGCGTTCGCGCACGAGATCCAACAGTGGTGCCAGGTGCACACGGCCACTCTCCGCGATGAACGTCTCAGCAATGTCCACTTCGTCACGTACGAAGCCGTGCGGGATGAACCGCGCGCACGCGTGGAGGCCATTCGCGACTACGCCCTCACTTTTAACAGCACCTGGCGTGGACTGGACGTGAATGCGATGGACCCCGGTCGCCCGTCCTCCACCAACTTTCGCAACACCGACGTCGTGGCCAGCGAGGGGTGGGGCGACCTCGACCGCGCCCTGGTGCACCGTGCGGCGGAGATCCTGGGTGATTACGGATTCGACGCGATCTACAACGACCGGCCCGGAGCGCAATGTGAACTCGACACATTCGTTCATCATCTGCGGGCGGCCGCACACTGATGGAAGTATCCGCTCTCTACCTTCCGCAGTTTCACCCGATCCCCGAGAACAACGAGTGGTGGGGTGACGGCTTTACCGAATGGACGAATGTCCGTAAAGCTCGCCCACTCTTTCGTGGACATCGCCAGCCGGTGATTCCGGGTGAACTGGGCTACTACGACTTGCTCGATCCGACCGTGCGCGAACGTCAAGCCGATCTGGCTCGTGACTACGGCGTCACATCCTTTTGTTACTGGCATTACTGGTTCGCCGGACGACGACTCCTCGAGCGCCCCTTTGACGAAGTTCTCGCGTCGAAGAAGCCGGACTTCCCGTTCTTTCTGGGCTGGGCGAACCAATCATGGTCGGGCATTTGGCACGGAGCACCGCATCGCATCCTCGTGGAGCAGACGTATCCCGAGGGTGACGACCGCGCCCATTTTGAGGCTCTCCTTCCCGCCTTCCGTGATGATCGCTACGTCCGCCGAGATGGTCGACCGGTGCTCCTCATCTTTTGTCCTGGCGACCTACCCCACCCGCGTCGGTTCGTCGACACGTGGCAGACAATGGCGCGCGAGGCGGGACTCGAAGGCCTCTACCTCGTCGCGTGGCTCGAAGGCCGCGATTGGGGAGTCAATTACACAACACACGACGCGGATGGATTCGACGCGGGTCTGTACGTTCATTTTCCCTTCGACCGGGATTGGCGCACTCAGGTCCGCGACAAATTGCGTGCTCGCGACGAACGCTTCGGTCCCGGGCGCTACCCCTACGCCGGACAGGTTCCTCTGCCCCCGTCCTCACTCGCCGGTCGCGTTCACGTGAGCGTGCAACCGAACTGGGACAACACGCCCCGCTCTCAGCGTCGCGGGCAGGTGGCGCTGCAGACCTCACCCACGTCCTTCGAACGTCATCTCACTGACGCACTTCGCTACGAAATTGATCACTTCGACCGCGACCAACAATTGGTGATCGTCAAGAGCTGGAACGAATGGGCGGAAGGCAACTACCTCGAACCCGACCAACGTTTCGGGCGAGAATGGCTCGAGGCCGTGCAACGCGCCAAGGAAAAGGTGGTGCCCGAGTGAGCGTGGAGATCGAATCCAGTCACGAAGGTCGCGTGGAGACGTGGTGGCTCAATCGCCCCGAGGCACGAAATGCCGTGTCCTTGGACATGTGGCGTGCCGTGGCCGACAACGCGGATCGGGTGCGGGCTGACCGAAAGATTCGCGTGGTGGTGGTTCGAGGGCGGGGCGGGCACTTCAGCGCCGGCGCCGACATTGCCCAGCTCGGGAGATCTCTCGCGTCGGACGCCGAAGGCGGCCACTATCGCGCGACCAACGCACGAGCCGAGCGCGCGCTCAGTTCACTTCCACTGCCGACGGTGGCCGCGATCGAAGGTTTCTGCATCGGCGGCGGCGTCCAACTGGCGCTGAGCTGCGATCTACGGGTCGCGACCTCGTCGAGCCGTTTCGCCATTACTCCGGCGAAACTCGGCATCGCGTATCCCGCGGCCGCCCTGCAACGTCTCGTGGCCGCCGTGGGCCCATCCCACGCCAGTGAACTTCTACTGACCGCCGACATGATCGACGCTCCTCGAGCGCACGCCATAGGCCTCGTGAACCGGTTGCACGATGATCTCGATAGCGCAGTGGACGAACTGGTGACGACATTGCTCTCTCGATCGGCGTTCACTCAAGCCGCCACGAAGTCCATTATCGACGCTCTGCTCAACGAGGTGGATATTGCCGAACGTGGCCGCGAGTGGGAGCGACGATCCTTAGAGGTTGCCGATTTCGCTGAAGGCGCCCAAGCTTTCGCAGAAAAGCGTGACCCGTCATTTCGAGAACGACCCCCCATTGACTAACCGCGTTGAAGGAGATGACATGCCGCTCGATCCTTTTGCCCAGCAGATCAACGACCTCGTCGCCGGAGCTCGATCGGGCGGCGACCCGGGCGATCCGGCGGTCCTGCGTCAGCAGTGGCGCGACATGTTGCTCTTGTTGCCCACCACAACACGGCAGTGCACGTCGGCCACCCAACTCATTGCCGGCGTCCCGTGTCTCGTCGTGGCACCTCCGGCACCGAGCGGCGCGGTACTCGTGTGGTTTCACGGCGGTGGATGGGTATTGGGCGCGCCCGAACTCTCCATCGCCGAAGTCGATCAGCTAGCCGCCGATCTGCAGTGCCACGTCGTCAGCGTGGATTACCGCCTCGCTCCTGAACACCGCTTTCCAGCTGCCTACGACGACGCCGTTGCCGTCACCACGGCGCTCGTCTCGGGAGAAGGCCGATTTACCTACGACCGCGGACGCGTTGGTGTCGGCGGCGATTCGGCGGGTGGCAATCTCGCGGCCGCCGTAGCTCAACACGTGGGCCATCAACTACGCGCCCAGCTGCTCGTCTACCCCGCTACCGACCTCGCACGACAAAGTCCCGCGGCCGTTGAATACGCCGGCGGATACCTCTTGAGCTCGCCGATGATGTCGTGGTTCGCGCACCAGTACGTGGGCAATGGTGACGACACCGATCCGCGGTGCTCGCCCTTGCGCGCCGACCGCTCCGTCCTCGCGAGCTGCCCTCCCGCTCACGTGGTCGTCGCGGAGTTCGATCCACTTCGCGATGACGGATTCGATTACGCCCATGCCTTACGGGACGCCGGGGTCCCCGTGACGATTGATCATCGCGAGGACATGATGCACGGCTTCTTCGGTCTCGCGGCTGTTGTTCCCGCCGCCGCCGACGCCGTTCGGGCCGCCGCCGTGGCCATCGCCCCGTTCTTGTAGAGCATCCACTTTTCGTACATTTTGCTTTCCTACGCTGTACCGAGATGTTCGACGCGCTGCGGCGCACTTGGAAGGAGAGCAAATGGCAAAGAAGATCGTTGCTGAACTATTCGGCACGGCGATTCTCGTGTACGTCGCCTGTGGCGTAGCCACGGTGACATTGGGGACCTGGGCGGTAGGCGCCACGGGCGGAGTCTGGGGGCACAACGCCGGCATTTTGATCACGGCACTCGCCTTCGGTCTCGTCCTGGCCGGCCTCGCCTACGCCATCGGACCGGTCTCGGGTTGCCACGTCAACCCGGCCGTGACCATCGGCATGCTCGTCGCCAAGCGCATTTCGGCGGTCGACGCGGTGGGCTACATCGTGGCGCAGTTCATCGGAGCAATCGCGGGCGCGGGACTCTTGCTCGTGACGTTCCAATCGTCACCCCTGTACCACAAGGCACTCGACGGACTCGGCGCTGACGGCTACGGCAACAGCTCGATGATCCACGTATCGGCCGGTGGCGCGTTCCTGGTCGAAGTCATTTTGACGGCAATCTTCGTCTTCGTGATTCTCGCCGTCACCACCAAGAACGCTCAGGCCGCCACGGCGGGCTTGATCATTGGTTTGACCCTGGCCTTCGTGCACTTTTTCGGGATCCCCGTGACCGGCACGTCAGTGAATCCGGCGCGTTCCTTCGGACCGGCCCTGTTCCTCGGCGGCACGGCGCTCAAGCAGGTCTGGTTGTTCCTGGTGGCACCCCTGGTCGGTGGGATTCTTGCCGCCCTCCTGCACCAGTATTTCCGCGGCAGCGACGCCTGACGCGCTACAGCACGAAACCCCCGGGCTCAAGAAGTTGCCCGGGGGTTTCGTGCTTTTCGGGCGACGTGGTTGGATGGAAGCGTGGCACGCCCTCTTGATCGCTTAGATCTCTCCGTGACGCTGGACAAGGTGACGTCCACACAGCGGATTTCCGCCGCGCAAAAACGACTCGCGCACTTGCGACTGTTCACGGCCGGACTTCTTGATGCCAGCGGTCCGGGTCCCGGCATCATTGTCGTCTTCGAAGGATTCGACGCCGGTGGCAAAGGTGGCACGATTCGCCGAGTCTCGAGCGCGCTGGACCCGCGACACGTGCGCGTCGTCCCTATCACCACACCCACAACTCACGAGCTGGAACACCACTTCCTCTGGAGATTTCAAGAGCCCTTACCGCGACGCGGTGGAATGACGATTTACGACCGGTCGTGGTATGGACGCCTCCTCGTTGAACGCGTCGAGCGCCTTATCGATCATGACGCCGTGTCCCGTTCCGCTCACGAGATCGTTGAATTCGAACGGGCCCTCGCGAACGATCACTTCATCGTCGTGAAGTTCTGGATGCAAATTTCCGACGAGGAGCAACTCCGTCGATTCCTCGAACGCCAGGGCGATCCCTTGAAGCGCTGGAAGCTCACGCCCGAAGATTGGCGAAATCGAGAGAAGCGCGACGACTACGTTGATGCCGTCAACGACATGGTTGAAGCCACCGACCACGAACACGCCCGTTGGGACCTCGTCGCGGCCAATTCAAAGCATTACGCACGGGTCCACGTCCTCGAAACGCTCAATCGCCGGATCGAACACGCCTTAGAAAACTGGGGTTACACCGTCCCGCCGTCACGCGGAGCGGACTACCTCAACGCCAAGTAGTCGGCCCCTCGCAATCTCTGAAACACTGTTCGAGTGACTCAGCGCTACGGCATCACCATTCCCTTTGACGGCGTATCCCTCCAGGAGCATCGTCGTTGGTTCCATCTCCTCGCCGACCTCGGCTACAGCGACGTGTGGTCGGCGGAAGTCGACGGCACCGACGGATTCACGCCACTGACTCTCGCGGCGGCGTGGGAGGAGCGTCTGCAGTTGGGTGTGGCGGTCACACCGGCCTACACCCGCGGCCCGGGACTCCTCGCCATGTCGATCGCCTCCATGGCCGAGGCCGCGCCCGGTCGATTCACCATGGGTCTCGGATCTTCGTCGCTGCCCGTCGTCGAACGGTGGAACGGCATTGCCTTCGAGGAGCCGTACAAGAAGACGCGAGACGTTCTCCGCTTCGTCAACCGTGCACTCGACGGAGAAAAGATCGACGATACGTTCGACACGTTCACCATCAAGGGCTTCAAGTTGAGTCGGCCCGTCGCCCAACGGCCCCCCATCTTGCTGGGGGCTCTGCGCCCCGGAATGCTGCGACTCGCCGGACGTGAAGCCGACGGCGCCATCCTCAATTGGTTGGCCGCCTCCGACGTCGCGCAATGTCGCACCGAGGTCGGCGACGGCAAGACGATTGCGGCACGACTCTTCGTGATTCCGACGGAAGATAAGGACGCGGCTCGATTCATTGCGCGTCGCATGATCTCGTCCTATCTCACCGTCTCCACCTACGCGGAGTTCCACCGTTGGCTCGGTCGAGGCGAGAAGTTGCAGCCCATGTGGGACGCCTGGGCTGCGGGTGATCGCAAATTGGCCAATGAGGTCATCAGCGACGAGGTTGTGGACGAGCTCATTATCCATGGCAGTTTCGCCGCGTGTCGGGACCACATCCAGCGTTTCATTGACGCCGGCATTGAGATCCCGACTCTCGCCGTTATTCCCTTCGGCGTCGACCTCGAAGACGCCGTGCGGGGACTCGCGCCACAACGATGACGTCCCCTCTCGGTCGCGGGGCCGTGGACCGAGCGCTCGAAGCGTCCATTGTCGGCAGTTTCTCTCGTATGGGACCCATCGTGCGCCGTCGCACCCAGGACTGGACGGAAATTCCTTCGATGACGGGCCGCACAGTTATGGTCACCGGAGCCACCTCCGGACTCGGACTCGCCGCCACGCGCCGCTTCGCGGCGCTCGGAGCGAACATCGTCGGAATCGGACGAAACGACCGCGTGCTCGATGATCTACGTCGCGAACTGGGAGACCAGGGTCTCTTCTGGCGTTTCGATCTCTCGGACCTCGATGACGTTCAACGACTCGCCCATCAGGCCAAGCACCTCAATCGACTCGACGTCATTGTCCATAATGCGGGGGCCCTGCTGTCCACGTACACACCCACTCGCCAGGACTTGGAGACGACGTTCGCAGTGCACGTCCTCGCGCCGTACGTCATGACGAAGATCCTCGGACGCAGTGACGCAGCCCGCGAACGACGCGTTCTGTTCATGACGTCCGGCGGGATGTACACGCAACCGTTTCGTCTCGACGAATTGGAGATGACGTCGACGAATTATCGAGGCTCGGTCGCCTACGCGCGAGCCAAGCGCGCCCAGGTAGTTCTGGTGAGCGCACTGCAACGCGTCGAGCCCCACGGGGGCCGTCGCTTTTACGCCGTGCACCCGGGCTGGGCCGCAACGCCGGGTGTTCAGTCGAGTCTGCCCACGTTCAATTTTCTGACCAAGCCATTTCTCCGCACCGCGGATCAGGGAGTCGATGGGCTCGTGTGGCTCGCCGCCACGGATCCGGCTCCGGTCGGCGGTGGATTGTGGCTGGACCGAGAACAGCGACCCACGCATCGCAGCAAACGAACAGTGTCCAAGGACGATGTCGGCGACGAACAGGCGCTGACCGCTTATCTCGACGAACGCCTGGCGTCATTTGGTATGTGATCACGGCCACGGCGTTCTCCTCCCTGGCTGCTTCCACAACTACTCGCGCGTCGGAACGATAGATTCCCGCACGTGCGATGCGACGAATTGATCCAGACTCTCGCACAGCACCTGCGTGCACTCGAACCAGGCGGTCTCACCGTGCACGTCCCCGCGCGAGTGCGACGAACATCCGCCCGCCGCGTCTCGACGTTCCCTTTTTTGGACACCTCCACCATGTGGCTTCGTGGACCGCGAGGAGAATCTCGCGGTGTGTCGTGGGACCGCCATCTCCACGTTGACTGCGTCGCCAACATGAGAGACATTGGCCCCGAAGACGATGCCGCTCTCGTCGCCACTGTTCGCGAGATCACTCGCGTCGCGAGCGACGCGCTCTTCGACGGAGCGGGCCGAGGCGTCGCTCGGGTATCAAATGGTGTTCTCGAGTGGGGCGTCGGCAGCGAGAGCGTGGCCGCCGTGATGCTGCCACCGGTCACGCTCTATGAGCCCACGATCGACATCTGAGACGAGCCGTACACTGGGTTCGAGGAGGTCACCATGGCCGAGAAGAACAAGAAGAAGAAGCCGCGCGCGAAAAAGATCGGTGTTGTTGACACGATGTTCGCCCGCTTTGACATGGGTGGCGCGGCGCGAGCTGAACTGCAGGATTGCCCCGGACACGGCGAAACGTTCGTCACCATCTCGCGCACCGTCCCCGGTTTTAAGGACCTCGCGGTGGCGGCGAAGAATCTCATCGAGAAGGATGGTTGCGACATCGTCGTGGCCCTGGGGATGCCCGGTTCAGCGCCCATTGACAAGCAGTGCGCTCACGAGGCCGCCCAGGGCATCATGTTGGCGCAATTGCTGACGTCGACGCCGATTCTTGAAGTCTTTGTGCACGAGGACGAGGCGAGCGACCCCGTCGTCCTCGCGTCGGTGTTTGATCAGCGTTCGCGCAAACACGCTCGCAACGCGTACTGGATGCTCTTTGAACCCGAGCAGCTGTCGCGCCGGGCGGGACAAGGCGTCCGACAAGGTTTCGAGGATGCCGGACCGCTGTCTCCGTCAACGACGACCGCCACCGCGGACTAGGACCGACATCGTCGATCGCGCCGCGTGAGTTGTCACACTCCTAGCGCTCAGCCACATCTTTCGGCAGTCCGAGGACGCGCTCGGCGATGATGTTGCGTTGCACGACCGAGGTTCCACCACCAATGGTGAGCGCCTGGGCGTAGAGAAAGCCGTGGTACCACGTGGCGCCGTCCGGGCCGTCCTCTCCGCCCGGACCGTGATCGGCAATCATGCCCGACGTGCCGGCGAAATCGTGGGCCAAGTTCATGACCTCCTGGCCGTGATCGTCAGCCAGCGCTTTGCGCACGGATGCCTCGGGACCAGGTTCCTTGCCCGCCAGTGCTGCCGACAGGAGGCGGAGTCGTAACAGTCGAAGGATCTCTCCGTGTGACCAACAACGAACGAGGGCGTCTCGTTCGAGGGCGCTCCATCGTTCGGGATGCGCCCGCGCGATGGCGACCAAATCCTTGGCAGTGGGACCTCGTCCCCACAGAGCACCTTCGCCGGACAACGACACTCGTTCATTCCCGAGCGTGACCTTGGCGAGCCGCCAGCCATCGTTGACGTCGCCAATGAGGTGGTCGGCCGGTATACGCACTTCGTCGAGAAACACTTCGTTAAAGGCGTGGTCGCCGGTCATGTCGACCAGAGGCCGAATCGTGATTCCCGGGGCGTTCATGGGGCAGATGAAGTAGCTCACGCCCTTTTGGGGCGCACCCTCGGTGGACGTGCGGGCGAGCAGGATTCCCCAGGTGGCGATGTGCGCGTAACTCGTCCACACCTTCTGACCCGTGATGACCCACTCGTCGCCGTCTCGCTCGGCCTTCGTCGTGAGCGACGCGAGGTCGCTGCCGGCGTTCGGTTCGCTGAAAAGTTGGCACCAGAATTCCTCGCCGCTGAGCAATTTGGGCAGCCATCGTTGCTGTTGTTCGTCGGTCCCCGCAAAGACAATGGTGGGGCCGGCCCAACCGATACCGATTGGGTTGATCGGGCGCGTGACCCCCGCTCGGTGCATCTCCTCGTCGATGAGCAATTGCGCCTCCACGTCCGCGCCACGACCCCATGGTGGCGGCATGTTCGGTGCGACCAGTCCCGCCTCGGCGAGTTCCCGTCCCGTCGGTCGAGGGTGCGCTTCGAACCACGCGCGGATCTCCGCGCGGCGTGGATCTCCCTCCGTGGCAATTGTTGGTGTACTCGACGTGCCCGCTGGTGCGAGGAGTCCGCGACCTTCACTCATTCAACCCACCCCTTTACCGCCGTGCGCACGACGTGCAGGATCACGCGTACCGCCTCTTGAAGTTACCCCAGGTCCGCTCCGGCGCCACGTGCCGGGACCACAATGTGGTCCGTGCGGAATGTGGTCCGTGCGGGTCCATTGCTCCGGACGCGCCAGAGTTCGGTGCTGGTCAGTCGTGTTCACTAATGTTCGACCAACGAGAGGGGGGCTCTTGACGTCGTGGAACTTTGGTGAGGTGTGGCGGTCCATTGGTGATCTGCAGCCGGACTGCGTCGCCATCGAGCAGGGGGACCGGATCGTGCGCTGGGGCGAGTTCTCCGACTCCGCCACCCGTTTTGCCTCGTGGTTGGATGGTCTCGGCTATCCCCCGCAGTCCACCGTGGCCCTGTATCTGTACAACTGTCCCGAGTACCTGATCGCCTTCGCCGGGGCGCTACTGGATCGGGCGATTCCGGTCAACACGAATTATCGATACGGCACCGATGAACTGACGTACCTCTTCGATAATTCCGACTCTCGCGTCGTTGTTTTTCACGGCACCTTTACCGACAAGGTCGCCGACGTTCGCGACCGCGTGGCGGGACTCGAACACTTCGTGTTCGTCGACGACGGCAGTGGCCCGTGCCCACCGTGGGCGGTGCCATTCGAGACGGTCGTCGCCCACCCCGTCGCCTCATTGCCGACACCCACCAGCGACGACCTCATCTTCCTCTACACCGGCGGCACCACGGGCATGCCCAAGGGTGTCATGTGGCGCAATGACGACCTCTTCGCTCGACTGAATAGCGGAAGCTTTCGCAAGTTCCCCGACGACGCGACGCTCGAGGAACTTCTCGACATCATCGCCACCGAGGGGCCGGGCTACGCGACGCTACCCGCCTGTCCGCTGATGCACGGGACGGGACTTTTTACCGCCATCAACACCCTCGCCGGTGGTGGCCGCGTCGTTCTCCTCGAAAGCCGACACTTCGACGCCACCGAACTCGCCCGCACCATTGACGAGCACACCGTCAACGTCGTGGTGATCGTGGGCGACCCCTTCGCGCGACCGCTTCTGCGCACCTTGCAAGCCCAACCGGGGGAATTCACGCTCGCCTCGGCGTTCGCCTTTTTGTCGTCCGGGGCGATGTGGAGCGAAGAGATCAAGGCAGGACTACTAGCCCACCAGCCCAACATGATGCTCGTCGACGCGTTCAGCTCTTCTGAAGCACTCGGCATGGGCTCGTCCGTGTCGACGGGTAAGGGAACGCAGAAGACCGCCCGCTTTTCCTTGGGGACCGACGTCCGTGTCGTTGGTGACAATGGTCGCGACGTGGCGCCCGGGAGCGAGGAAGTCGGCAAGTTGATGTTGGGTGGACGCATTCCGCTTGGTTATTACAAAGACCCGGTGAAGTCCGCCGCGACCTTTCAGGAACTCGACGGTCGGCGGTACTCGGTTCCCGGCGATATGGCGCGCGTCAACGGTGACGGCACGATTCAGCTCCTAGGTCGCGGGTCGCAGTGCATCAATACCGCCGGTGAAAAGGTCTACCCCGAAGAAGTCGAAGAGTCTCTCAAGACGCATCCCGCGGTGGCTGACGCGTGTGTCGTGGGCGTCGCCGATGAAGATTTCGGTCAACGCATCATTGCGGCCGTGGAGCTTCACCCGGGCGCGACGGCCAGTGAGTCCGACGTCATCAATCACGTGAAGAGTCACTTGGCTCACTACAAGGCACCACGAGCCGTACGTTTTGTCGACACCATCGGTCGAGCGGTCAACGGCAAGATGGACTACGCACGCCACCAACGGGAAGCCGCCGACTGGGTCACGTCGCTCGCCTGAGGTCACCCGTTGTTCACTCGCACCACCTAACGTTCTCGAGGTGAGCGACCACGCAACGGACTGGCGAACGTTTCTCGCTCGCTTCACGAGATTGGGAACCCTCGGCTTCGGTGGTCCACCCGGGCACGTCCTCTTGATGCGTCAGCAATGGGTCGAGACGCGCGTCGTGCCGACCGACGAATTTAACGACGCCTTCGCCTCGGTGTCGCTGCTTCCCGGTCCGGCGTCGACTCAATTGGCCCTGTGGTTGGGCTGGCGCCTGCGCGGTTACCTCGGCCTCCTCGTTGCCGCCTTCTTGTTCATTACCCCGGCGGTGCTGCTCGTCCTTTTTTTCAGTTGGCTGACGCTCGGTCCGGGGCACCCCACCGCGTTGCTCGCGGCCGCGCTCGGTGCCGCGGCCGTGGTACCCGCCGTCGCGCTGCGCGCCGCGAGAGATCTATTTCGTAGTTACTCGTTCCCCACTCTCGCTCGCGGCCGCCAGATTCGCGTCGCCGCTTACGTCGCACTCGGAACGGTCACCTGTGTCCTCTCCCCGCCCTACTTGGTCCTCGCCATCGTGGGTGCCGGTCTGGTGGAGATTGCCGTCGTGCGACCTTTCCCCGGAGCACCGGCGATGCTGGGCGTGGGTGGTGCCACGAAGGGTGCCCTGTGTTGGATGGCGCTCAAAGTCGGCGCCCTCAGCTTTGGCGGTGGTTTCGTCATCGTTCCGCTCATGCGCGGGGACGCCGTCACCAACCACCACTGGATGACGGCGGCGACGTTCGCCGCGGTCGTCGCCATCGGACAACTCACCCCCGGGCCTGTTGTCGCCACCGTCGCTGGTGTCGGTTACGCCGCGGGCGGCGTATGGACCGGACTCCTCGCGGCCGCGGTGGCCTTTGCGCCGTCGCTGCTCTTCGTCGGCGTCGGCGCCCGCCACTTGGCCGCGCTGCGATCACACCAGACCGCACGAGCATTCCTCGACGGCGCGGGACCGACGGCCACGGGCGCCATCATCGGATCCGCCATCTTGTTGGCGCGCGGTTGCACCCTGCAGTGGCAGTGGCCCCTCGTGGCGTTAGCGCTGGTGGGCGTGACAATTGCCCGAAAGTCGCCCACACTGTGGCTGGTGGGCGCCAGCATCGTCGGATTGGGTCTGGAAGTCCTTTTCTCTGTCGCCGTGTGAGTCGTGATGCGGCGGCCGGTTATGAGTATGCTCCTACGAGTTACTACGGAGTAACCCCTCGAGGAGGACGCATGCCTGAAGCAGTAATTGTTGCCACTGGACGCACACCGATCGGCCGAGCCTTTAAGGGTTCGCTGATCGACATGCGACCGGACGATCTGACCGCATTGATCGTGAAGGCCGTTCTCGCCAAGGTTCCCCAGTTGGACCCGCAGAGCGTCGAAGACCTCATCCTCGGCTGTGGCCAGCCCGCTGGTGAGTCCGGCTTCAACGTCGCCCGCGTGGCCGCCGTTCTCGCCGGCCTCGACGACGTGCCGGGCGTGACGGTGAACCGTTATTGCTCCAGTTCGTTGCAGACCATTCGTATGGCCGCCCACGCCATCAAGGCCGGTGAAGGCGACGTGTTCATCGCCGCCGGCGTGGAGACTGTCTCGCGTTTCGGCGCTGGTGCCAGTGACTCGGGCAAGGCCATGAACCCGTTGTTCAACGACGCACTCGCCCGCACCGCCGCTCGCTCCGAGAAGGCGGGGGACACCTGGACCCCTCCGGCGGGCCTGCCCGACATCTACATCGCCATGGGCCAGACCGCCGAGAACGTCGCGGAGTACGAAAAGGTCGGACGTGCCGAGATGGACGAATTCGCCGCTCGCAGCCAGGCTCTCGCCGTCGCGAGTCAGGAGAACGGATTCTTCGCTCGCGAGATCACGCCCGTCACGACCCCTGACGGCACCGTCGTCTCGAAGGATGATGGTCCGCGCGCCGGCACCACCGTCGAGAAGTTGAGCCAGCTCGCCCCCGTGTTCCGCGAAGGCGGATCGGTGACCGCTGGTAACGCGTGTCCGTTGAACGACGGTGCGGCTGCGGTCATCGTGATGAGTGACACGCGCGCCAAGGAACTCGGCATCAAGCCGTTGGCCCGCATAGTGTCCACTGGCGTCTCCGGCCTCAACCCGGAGATCATGGGTCTCGGTCCGATTGAAGCCTGTCGCCAGGCCCTGCGTCGCGCCAACTTGACCATCGACGACATTGACCTCGTCGAGATCAACGAAGCCTTCGCCGCTCAGGTCATCCCGAGCGCCAAGCACCTCGGCATCAGCTGGGACAAGCTCAACGTCAAGGGTGGCGGTATCGCCCTCGGTCACCCCTTCGGTATGACGGGTGCTCGCATCATGACGACGCTGCTCAATGCCCTCGAGGATGAAGGCAAGCGTTACGGCATGGAGACCATGTGCGTCGGTGGTGGCCAGGGAATGGCCATGATCGTCGAACGTCTTGACTGATCTTTCGTCACAAAAAAAGAACCCCCGAGAACTCGCCTGAGTCCTCGGGGGTTCTTTTTTTGTTCTGTCGCGCGAATTACGCCACGTAGCGCGCGTGCGTGTCGTCGTCGACCGCCTGCGCCTCGTCGGGCAGCATGACGGGAATGTTGTCGCGGACCGCGTACTGCACGCGACGGCGAGGGTTGTACAGCACGTCATCGGCCGCCACGTAGATCAGCGGTCCGTGATCGATCGGATCTTCCAATATTGACAGCAGCATCTCATCGAGGGCCATTGATCATTCTCCTTGGGTATCACGCACGAGCGTGAGAACTTCGTCGACGCGTTGGGCGCACTCATCCGCGTTCGGCGCCTCGACGTTCAAGCGCAAGAGGGGTTCCGTATTGGACGGTCGAAGATTGAACCACCACGAACCGTGATCGACGGTGAGACCATCCAGCCGATCGGTGAGAACACCACGCGCCGCGAGCGTCGTGGCGACCTTCTCAACCGTGGCGACGGGATCGAGCACCGTCGTATTGATTTCACCCGACGCCGCGTAGCGCTGGAAGGGGCGAACCACCTCCGACAGCGGCGCAGCCTGCTGACTCAGTAGTTCGAGCACGACCATGGCGGTAATGATCCCGGAGTCGGCGCGGTAATTGTCGCGATAGTAATAGTGCCCGGAGTGTTCGCCACCGAACACGGCGCCGGTGTCGGCCATGACTGACTTGATATAGCTGTGTCCGACGCGAGTGCGTACGGCTACCCCACCGTTCTCTTCAATCACTTCGGGCACGGCCTTCGAGCAGATCAAGTTATACAAGATGGTGGCGCCCGGATGACGCGCCAGCATCGCCTTGGCGACCATCGCGGTGGTAGTCGAGCCGGAAATGGGCTGCGCCTTCTCGTCGATTAGGAAGACGCGGTCGGCGTCGCCGTCAAAGGCCAGACCGATGTCGGCGCCCGTTTCAAGAACTCTCTTTTGGAGATCCACGAGGTTTTCGGGCTGAATCGGATCGGCCGGGTGATTCGGGAACGTGCCGTCGAGCTCGGGATAGAGAATTTCCACATCGAAGGGAAGTCCCGCGAAGACGAGTGGTGCGATCAACCCACCCATGCCGTTGGCCGTGTCGGCCACGATCTTGAGGGGTCGGAGCGTGGCGATATCGACAAAGGAGTGCACGTGACGCACCCAGTCCGCCTTGATGTCCTGCTCGTCGGCGTCAGCGAGAGGTCCCGTCGCCGGTGATGCATAGAAACGGTTCGTGAGTTCTTCGATCTCCACGAGACCCGTCTCGGTCCCAATGGGCTTGGCCCCGGCGAGACAGAGCTTGATGCCGTTGTACTGGGCGGGATTGTGCGAGGCGGTGAACATGGCACCCGGGGCATCCAGGTAGCCAGCAGCGAAATACAGGAAGTCAGTGGACGCCAGACCGAGATCGGTGACGCGCACGCCGACCGAGCGAGCTCCTTCGGCAAACGCGGCCGACAAGGTCACTCCCGACGGACGCATGTCGCGCGCGATCACGATGTGATCCGTGCCGACGAAGGTGGCAAAAGCGCTGCCCACCGCTCGCAGCAACCGCTCGTCAATCTGATCCGGGTACGTGCCCCGGATGTCGTACGCCTTAAAAACTGCCGAGGTGTCCACGACCATTCATCCTACTGCCGTTGTTTCGTGAATTCGTGGGGTCGGTTTCGTCCACTACGGTGTCACGCGTGTCAGCGCGCGGTCACACTCTTTGGCTCACGGGATTATCCGGGGCGGGTAAGACCACGACGGCTAACGCGCTGTGCGACGTCCTGCGACGCGCCGGTGCTGCCGTTGTCGTGATCGATGGTGATGCCTTGCGCGCCGGACTGAGTAGCGACCTCGGTTTTAGTGCGGGTGATCGCGATGAAAATGTTCGCCGCGCGGGAGAAATCGCGCTCCTGCTGAACACGCAGGGCGTCGTCACCATCGTCTCGCTCATCTCGCCGCGAACCGAAGCTCGACGAGCCGTTCGCGCGCGGCACATCGAAAACGAGCTGTCGTTCGCGGAAATCTATTTAGCGACGCCGCTGTCGGTGTGCGAAGCGCGAGACCCGAAGGCTCTCTACAAGCGCGCTCGAGCGGGCGAGCAACAGCACATGACGGGCGTCGACGACCCGTACGAGGCTCCCGAGCAGGCGGAAATCACCGTCTCGACCGAGTTGCTCGCACCCGAGGTATTGGCTGAGGACATCAGTCGTCGCCTCGGTCTCTTGTAAAGATCGCCCGAGGTCGGCGCCACCACCGGCGGCGCCACGCCGCGACAACGAGACACACCACCGCCACGTCGGTCACCAAGTTTCCCCACGTCACCGTCGGCGAACTGCCGTAGGTCAATGTCACATCCTTGGACGTGGGGATCACCACCATGAGGTTGGGGCTCACCCGATACGGCCCCGTCCCTCCGTTCACGTGCCAACGCGGGTAATAGGACACCTTGACCACGACGGGAACGCCCACCTTGTCCACGTGGAAGGAGAGCGTGGTCGTGCCTTGTCGAACGTCACTCACGTGGACCGCGCTCACCGGAACGTGCCGAACGTGTGCGGCGCTCGTCACGTGCGGCCACGACGACGGACCGTCCTGTGCCAACAGCGTGGTCCACGACGAAGGCGACAGCCACCATTTCTCATTGGCCTGCAGCCACGATTCTCGGCCCGAGATGCCCGAGACGACATTGGGAAGTTCACTCACACCCGCAACCACCGGGGAATGGCGAATGAGGTACACGTGCCAACTCACTCCCGAGCTCGCGAACGTCGACGTGTGCGCGACCGGGATGAGTTGCGAACTCGCGTCGGCCTGTTTGATGATCGACGGGCTAAAGGCGATGTAGTACCGCACGCCCAGCATTTGCAGATGTTCAATACCGAGGGGCAAGTTCACCGCCGAGCTGTACTGCAGGCCGACGACGGGATTGCTGGGCGACACGCTCAATTCGGACTGGTTCAAGAAGTGATACGGCGTCGTCGCCGACGACTCGAAGAACAACCCTTCCATTGAACCCACGCAATTGTTGGTCCAGTACGGCAGAAGCATAAGGGCCATCGTTGTGCCGAATCGACTCTCCGATCCGTCGTACTGCCACATCGCCTGACCACAACCGAGGCGATGCCCCACCCGGCCCATCATCGTCATGATCGCGTGGTACTCCGTCCACGCTGCACCCTTGCTTTGGTATCCCGAAAAATTCCACGCGGCCCAACTGGACACCTGATTGGCTCCCGGCGTCACGCCCAGAAAGGAACTCCCGAAACTCGTCGACGTTCCCGGCAGAACGACCATCGGTGCGAGAACCGCGAGACTCAACGTGGCACCCACCAGAATTCGCGAACGCCGAGCAGACACGTCGTCAGAAATGTCGTGTCGCCGCTGCGCGATCGCTCGGCCCACGGCGCCGAACACCCACCCCACCAGCCAACCAGCCGATAAGTACACCGAGATGAACCAGAAGGGAACGAGTCGCTCGTTCCACAGAGCGCCCTGCGGATCCGCCAGGAACGCCACGAGCGCGAGAGCGGCCGACAACGTGACCGTGATACCCAACCGGTCTCGCACCACGAACGCCACGAGTAGAGCAATGGCCGCGAGGCAAATCACGAAGAAGTCCGAGCCCGGTCCGCCACTCGCGCTGAAGAAGCCCAACTTGGTAAAGACCGCGTGGAAGGGACTCACGGGATCATTCACGTATCCCATGGAAGTGGTGTAGTCCTGCGACGTCGCAAAAGGTAGGAGCCACCACGCGGACAACGCCGCGCTCAGGACACCGGCGGACACCACGAACCAAACGGCGCGACGTCCGTCGTGACGGCGCAGCGCGGGACGGTCGCGATCAAAGGCTCCGTGACGACCCAGGAGTTCGAGCAGCACGAGGAGTCCTATGTCCATGATCGCGAACAGCCACGGAACTAGGTGCGCGGCCAACGTCAAGCTGAGGAACACCGCCGCGGTCCACCGACCACGCCCCGTGCGGATGCCACGGGCGAATAGTCCAATGGTGATCAGTGACAGCGCCAAGGAGAGTGAAAACGAGTACTCCCCCGCCAGCGTCGAGAACAAGTTGCCGCCATCGATGGTGAAGGCGGGATCAAACAAAAACGGGAGCGTGGCGGCGGCGAGTGCGGCGGGGATGGGGTCGCGAGCGCGAAAAAGTTTGGCCATAGCGAAAGCAGCCAGTGGCAGAAGCAGCGAGCCGAGAATGGTCGCAAGTTTGAAGGCGACGGAAAAACCGACGACGTAACTTCCGAGGGCGGCGAAGAGGTCGGGAAGAACGAAGTAGTAGGTATAACTCGGGAAGCCGTCGAACCAGCCCGGGTACCACGACGTCAACGTGAGAGAACTGAGGTGATCACGTAAGTACGACGCCGTCGCCACGTGCGAACCGGTGTCGCCCCCCGTCTCCAAGCTGTTCTGCAGCAGGAGGGAAGGATGCAGCGCCCACAGGGTGACGTAGGTGATCACGATCAACACCACGGCGTTGGCCAGCCGTTGGGGCGTCCACCACAGAAGAGAACGTCTCATTACCCGTGAGCGCGCTGAGCAATCAAGGCGAGGACCGCCATTGAGTTGAATGACGCGTGGGTGATCATGCTGGGCAGCATGCGACGGGTCTTGGCGTAGACGAAGGCAAGAACGATGCCCGTGGCGGCTAGGCCCGGCAATTGCAACAACTCGCCGTGAGCGAGACCGAAAAGAATCCCGTCCAGGGAGATCGCGAGGAGGCTGAGTACGACGACGGGCGGGTTCGCGATGAGATTAGTGAGGCCGCACAGGAGTGTTCCCCGAAAGAACAACTCCTCGAAAATCGGTGCACCGAAGGCGGTGAGAAGACAGAGCAACGCGAACATGGCCCCGTGGGCGTCACCAAAGATCTTGTGCGTCGGTCCGTTCAAATTATGTAAGTGGAAGGGGTAATACGCCAGGCCTACGGCAAACTGACATCCGACACCCAGAAGAATGAACCAGAGGTCTTTCACCCGAAAGGCGAACACCCCGCGATCCGGAAAAATTCGGAACACCTTCTGCGCGACGAGCGTGGTCCCGCCGAAACCCATCCACAGCCCGAACAGGGAGGTGACGAGGAACCAGGGAGGTGGCGACGCCATGTGGGAGATGGTGGTGAGCGACAAACTCGTACCGCTCAACGAGTGTCCCAGGACAGCCAAAATGAGCGCCAGAATCTCCCCCGCGATGAACCCCGCCATACAGAGACCGACCACCGCGAAACCCGAACGACGAGACAGCCAGCGCGGGGGGGCCAAAGGGGCGAGATCGGTCACTCGGCAAGGCTAACAATGGTTCTCGCGTTCGTTGGGCGCCGCGGTAACGACGTGACGGTCGGGGCCTAGCATGGATGTCAATGACGATGCCCCCGAATGACGAATCGCCCTGGAAGAAGTTGACGCAGCCGAAGGGAAACAACTCACCGAAGCCCGGTGGAACCCCCGCGCAGGATCCCAAGCGTCGGTATTTTCTCATTGCTCTCGCCGGCCTCTTGGTCGTTCTTGTCTTCGTCAGCCCCTTTTCGAAGTCCTCTAGCTCAACGACCCTCCCCTACTCCCAGTTCCTCGCCGACGCCAAGGATCACAAGGTCAAGACGGTCACGATCAGCAACGCGTCGGGCGAAATCACCGGCACCCTGACCGACGGCACTTCCTATTCCTCCATTGGGCCTAACCCGGCCATCCCCGAAGACGTCACCGCCTTGCGCCTGGACGGTATCGACGTGAAGTTCAATAACCCGTCCGGCCTCTCCAATTACCTGCCGCTCCTGATGTACGTGGCCCTCTTCGGAGTCTTGATGTTCTTCGTCATGCGTTCGGCTCGTAGCCAAATGAACGGCATGATGTCCATTGGTCGTTCGAAGGCCAAATTGTTCAACGAGGACCGTCCCACCACCACCTTCGCTGATGTGGCGGGATACGACGGTGTCAAGCAGGAAATTTCTGAGGTTGTGGAATTCCTGAAGACGCCGGGGCGATACAAGGCCATTGGAGCCACGATCCCGAAGGGTGTTCTCCTCGTCGGACCTCCTGGTACCGGTAAAACCCTGATTGCGCGCGCCGTGGCCGGCGAAGCGGGCGTCCCCTTCTTCTCAGTGTCGGGATCGGACTTTATGGAGATGTTCGTGGGCGTCGGTGCGAGCCGCGTGCGAGACCTGTTTCAGTCGGCTCGCAAGCAGGCGCCGGCCATCATCTTCGTAGACGAGATTGACTCCATTGGCCGCAAGCGAGGCGCGGGTCTCGGTGGCGGTCACGACGAACGGGAGCAGACGCTCAACCAGATGTTGTCCGAGATGGACGGCTTCGATCCGAGCGAGGGTGTGGTCATCATCGCCGCGACCAACCGGCCGGACGTGCTCGACCAAGCCCTGTTGCGACCCGGGCGATTCGACCGCCAAATCGTCGTTCCGCTCCCCGACTACGAGGAGCGACTGCCGATTCTCCAGGTGCACGCCAAGAACAAGCGTCTCGACGACGACGTCAGCCTCGAGCTCGTGGCACGGGGCACCCCGGGTATGTCAGGTGCCGATCTCGCGAACCTCGTAAACGAAGCCGCCCTGCACGCGGTGCGTCGTGGGGCCCAGACGATCGGTATGGAGGACTTCGAATCTGCTCGCGACCGAGTCCTCATGGGTCAAAAGCGCGACTCCACCGTCCTGCGCGACGACGATCGCGAGCGCATTGCCTACCACGAAGGTGGGCACGCGCTGTTGGCGTACGTCCTTGAAAAGGCCGACCCCCTCCACAAGATCACGATTATTCCCCGCGGCATGGCTCTGGGCGTGACCATGACGTTGCCCGAAGAAGATCGCCACATCTACTCCCGCCAACACATCGAAGACTCCCTGTGCATGCGCATGGGTGGACGCGTGGCGGAGCTTCTCATCTACGGCGACCTCTCGACTGGCGCCAGCGACGACCTACAGCGCAACACCGAGCTCGCTCGACGCATGGTGCGTGAATGGGGTATGTCCAAGGAGATCGGTCCCATGGCGTGGGGCTCGAACGGACAGGTCTTCTTGGGTGAAGACCTGGTGCACACCCGTGACTACTCAGATGAGACGGCCAAAGTCATTGACGACGAAGTTGAGCGCATCTTGCGCGAGCAGGAGTCGCGGGCCATTGAGGTGCTGACGCTTCACCGTCGTGGTCTGACCTCTCTCGCGCAGGCGTTGCTCGAGAATGAAACGATCGACGGCGACGTCGCGGCACGACTGATCGACGAAGCCCACGGCGACCCGGTGCACCCCTCGGGATCTAAAACGGTCAGTTCGTTGCGCACCACAACACCCGTGCCACCGACCGACAACGAGACGTCGCTCAGCGCGGGTTTTGAACCTCCCGCCCTACCGAACGCCTAGGCCGTTCTCGACAGCCCCTTCGAGATAGGGGCCCGCGACGGCCGCCGATACGTACAGCGGCTGATCCGACGTTAGTGATACGGCCCCGGCCTTCCAAGCGCTGACCACGTCGCTGTTCAACACACGACTGTCGTGGCCCGGCACAATCAAGGTGACCGAGTGGCTGCCGGTGAAGTTATGCGCACTGAGCACCACCGACGCGGGCTGATCCCCCGTGTTCACCAATGACGCCGACGCGAAACCTTGACCGGTCGGGTCCACGATCGCCTGATCGGCCCCGGGTAACGCGGGCGCCAGTAGCCACTGATTCTTCTTGTTGTCCAACTGTGTCACGAGTGTGGTCACGATGGGCATCGTGGACGTCACGCTCAGAACGGCGGCGCCGGCCGCCGGGACGCCGGATGACGGCGACACCACGAGATCACCAACGCTGAGGGCGTTGACGGTGATCGAGAGACGCTGGGTCGCGTACGGGCGAATGACCACCGACACCGAGACGACCGCCGGCGCACTCGTGGGGTTCGCGATCGCTAACACCGAACGCACGCCATCAAAGGTGGTGGTCGAAGGAAACACGGCAAAACGAGAGGGGGCGATCACGCCGCCGGTCGCCGAAGCGCTGGTCTTGCTCGACGCGTCCATCTGGAGGGCGGCAACGACAACGGAGCCGCGTTGGGCGTGCACTGTCGCCATGATGTCGGTCTGGTTCACCACGGAGGCCCCGAGATCGACCGTGGTGGTCGAGTGGGCGGCGAGGACGAGCCCCTGCAGTCCGCTCGGGGCGAAGAAACCCGTTGGCGAGAGCGCCGTGACGCTGACGACGTCTTCTCCGGCCGTGGGATTAAACATCGTGAGGAAGGCGTCCGCACCCACGTGCGTCGAGAGACCTGACGAATACCACGTGACGTCGCCTTGTCCTACGCAAGGGATCACCGACGTGGCTGCACGCGTAAAGGAACTCGACGCACTGACACCACCCCCGTGCACCAACGCACTCACGCTGTAGTACCCGTTGCCCGGAAATTCACTCGGCGTGAGCTGCGAAACGCCGTGGGCGGGGACCTGCAACGTGACGACCCGCGACGCCCCCGTGCTGGAGACCAGCGTCGCCGTGACGTCGTGTGCGGTATTTGAAGCGTCCACGAAGGTCACCACCGCCGGAGTCGCACCGCCGCCACCGGTGAAACCCGTGCAGTACAGCGCCATCGATTCGGCGTCCGCAGGAATCGCGAGACCCTGCGGAAGATTCTCGGTCGCGTTCTGGTGTCCGAAGTGGCCCACCGCGAAGATGATGAGCACGATCAGAGCCAAGGCAAACTCCGCCCGATGACTGCGCGTGCGCGAGTGCGTGCTCACGCGTCCTCCTCGTCGGTCGGTGACGGCTCTACCAAGGCCACCGTCTCCGTCGATGATCGACGTCGGCGAAGGCGCACGAGGACGCCGTCCGCCCGCTCGAGCGCGCCAAAGCCCACGGCGAACGCGACCCACAACAGCAACGTGATGGCGGCGAGCACGCCGTTGAGGGGTAGTTGGTGCAACACCAGTCGGCCGTCACCCGCGGGCGTGAGATAGGTGGCCGCCCACCCCAAGGAACCGGAGCGTGGGACGTTCTTACCGTCCACGCTGAGCGCGAAGGCGGAACTCGGCGCGAGTCCGGCGAGGGTCGTACCCGCCGACACCGGTCCCGTTCGATACCCAAAGTCGAGCGACGGTGTCCAGCCCACCACGCTGTCATGGTCGGAACTTGTCGTCGACGGCGAGAGCGGACTCGTGCGCTCGGCGACAATGCCGTGGAACTGTGAGTTGGCGAACACTTCGAATCCCGGGGGGCCGGTCACCAACGTCAAGTCGGATTGCTGATGGAGAGCGGGAATCAGATTGCTGGGTGGCGCAACGGTGGCCACCACTTGTTCATTGTCAAAACTGGGCGCGGCCGCCGTCATCACGACAATGCTCGAGATCCCGGAAGGAGCGAGTAATTGACCAAGACGTGCGGTGCGGCCATTGAGCGCGGCGTTGACAGACGATAAGAGATCATCCGCCGCACCAGCATTCGGTGGCGTGAACAGGGTCGCGCCGCCTTGGACCGTATCGGTGGTCGTCGCGGCCGCCAGACCCGGCGCCACGGACCAACCCGCGACCGGAAGAATTGAGGGGTTCCCCAGCCACAACACCCGGTACCCACCCAGGGTGGACGGTGCGATCGAGCCGAGGGCCTCGGGAGTTCCCGTGGTCGGAAGATCGAAACGACCGGACGTGGACTGCGCGAACAGGGGAACAGCCGACAAGAACAGAGCCCCCAGGCTCAGCACCACGACGACTTGATGCCATCCGAATTGGGAACCCGCTACATCGTTCTCAATCGCACTGACCGCGCTCGCGGCGAGAAGCGCCACGCCCAGGGCGACCACGATCAGCAGTACGTCCGCGTCAGGCGCCACGGGTCCCAGCCAATGGCGCTCAACGAGCATGGCCACGAGCAGTGAGAGACTGGAGATCGCCGCCGCGCGAACAGCCAGGTCTCGTCGGGCGCCTCGCGACAGCGCGACGGCGCTCACCGCTACGAACGGCAGTAGCCACGACGCCCAACCCGTGCCGAAGGGTCCATTGGCGCCCCGCACGAGCTGCGCAAAACTCAACCCCGACGACGGCGATTGGGCGAGGCCGAAGAGTTGCAAGCTCTGGCGACCGGCCGCCAACGTGTCAAACGTCATGGGCAACAACAACAGAGCGGTACCACCGGCCACATTGCCGAGCAATCCCCACGGTCGTTCGATGGTTCCCGAACGACGTCCGAGCAGCCACCGTGACCACGCCAGAGCGACAATCATGACGGCCACCGCCACGAGCGCGGCGGGCGCCATCGCGGTCATCAAGGCAGTCTGCAACACCAGAACCGCCGTGTTGCCATTGCGCGTTGCCCCCCAACCGCGATGTCCGAACGCCACGGCGTCGGCGAATGGCGCCGGACGAAATCCCGGCACGTTGAGCAACGAGAACACACGCCGGGCGGCGAACGGCAAGAGGGCGACCACCACGAGATCGTCAATACGACCCCGGGCCACCAGATTCACGCCGACCGGGAAAGCAACGTAGGCAATCGTGCCCGCGAGACGAGCCCGGTTCGCAACGACGCCGCGCAGCAGGCGCCAGACACCCCACGCCCCAAAGGGGATCGCGAAAATCAACGCGACACGTGGAAGCACGCCCATGCGACCGAACACGAACGTTCCCGCGAAGGCGAGAACGCCGTAGCCGGGCATTCCTGGTGTACCGGTGCCGACGCCATTGGGCGACCATGACGCGAAAAAGTGGCGCCAGGTCGACCACCACGAGTCGAGCGGCGCGAGACGTCCCACATTTGGCAGCGTCGCGGCGACCAGATTGCGCGCGCCGAATGCCCACAGCACGATGACACCCGCGACCAGCGTCAGTTGGCTGCGCACCCCCGTGAGCAGACGACCAAATCGTTGGGGCCGTCCTGTTCCGTCCACGGCACTCAGGGCGCCAAATTCGTCGAAACTTTCGTCTTCGCTGAACGCCGAGGCGAATCCCACGCCACCCACCGTCTCCCCGGGAGGAAGCTCGGGAGGCGCTTCGGCGGGCGGCAGGATCCCTCGAGCTCGATCGATGCCGTCTTGGAACAACGTGGTAAAGAACCTCGTGAGTCGACTGGCCCCGCCGACTTGCAGACGAGCGACGTCCCCATCGGACAGCACGCGAATAGAGGAGAGCTCCTTGCGCCGATGACGAAGGTGCTTGTGGTGCCGAAGATTCCAACGCCACGCACCGGCGATGTCACCGGCGCGATCGGTGTCGCGCCCGACCAGGGACAAGATAACTTCCGCGACGTCCAACACCACTAAGAGAGGCAGGACCCACAGCAGCGTGGGCAGAGTCCAACACGTCAACACCGTCATTAATTGATGACGTCGCAAGAGGTCCCGTCGCGACGCCGAGCGAGTCCCGGCGGCCGACACGAGACGCTCACCCGAGGCAACGGTTTGCCGGTGGGCGACCACCGCGCTCGGCGCCACCATGATGCGAGCTCCCGCCACCTGGGCTCGCCAGCACAGGTCCAAGTCCTCACCGAGGACGGGGATCAACGGATCGAATCCTCGCAGGGTCGCAAAGAGGTCGGACCGAATGAGCGTGGCACCCCCGGGAGCAACGAACACGTCACGCTCGAGGTCCTGTTGTCCGTGGTCGATCTCTCCGAGTTCCACCCGTTCGTGCACGGCACCGAATCGGTCGGCCACCTGGCCGACGTGCAACAGGATGAACGGATCGTCATACGCGACGACCTTGGGCGCCACGATCCCGGCGTTACCTCGAAACGCCGTCTCCACGAGTTGCCGAACGGCTCCCTCGTAGAACAGGACGTCGTCATGGCAGAAGAGCAAGAACGCGGCACCTTGGACCATGACCGCGGCCTCGTTGCAGGCCGCGGCGAAACCACGATTTTCGTCCAAGACCTTCACGAACGCGTGTGGCGTCACGGCCGCGACGCGGCTCGCGATCTCGTCCCCCGCTTCGTTGGCGACGACGAGAATGCTCATTTCCTCGTAGTCCTGACCTGCCAGCGTCGACAGGGTGCCTTCCAAACCGGGGGCCGGACCCGTGGTGACGACGACGGCCACAACCGACGGTGCTCGGGTTTCCATTAGGAAAACAAGGCTAGTGGGGTATTTCCTTGGGGTGGTGTTGCTAACTTTAGTTTGCACTCTGCTATACTTAAGTTCACACCTATCGAAAAGGAGTTCCCATGGCAGATTTCACCAGTGTTGCTACCAAGGTCGGCCGTGAGGCCACCACGAAGGCTCGCGAGTTCGCCGAGACCAACGCTGTCGCCAAGAAGGCGAAGGACGTCGTGTACACGGCGGTCGGCGTCGGCGTCATCGGTGCGCAAAAGGCCACCGCCGCCGTCAAGAGCGTCCACGGCAGCGTCGACACGGACGGCGTGAGCGCTCAGGTCAAAAAGAGCGTGGAGGACGTCACCGTCGCCACCAAGCGTCAGGCCGCGTGGTTGGACGAGAAGTTTGAAAAGACGCTTAAGACCGTCGACGCCGCGATCGCTCCGATCGAAGAGAAGTTCCCGACGGTCGTACGCGACGCCATGAACCAAGCCCGTGAAGCGACCGCCAAGGTTCGCGCGACCGTGGTCACGAAGGCCACCGACGCCGACGTCGCGCCGGAAGCAGACGCCGAATAGCGACGCCTCAGGCCACCCCGCTTACGACAACGTGAGCGGGGTGGCCTCGAGCACGTCGGCGAGGGTCTCGCGCAAAGAGATCAGGGGTGTCCAGCCGGTAGCGGCCGTGAGTTTGTCGGCGCTCCCCCGCAAGACGGGAATGTCCACTGGGCGCAGCAGGGCCGGATCCGTTTCAAAGACAATCGACGGATCAACGGCGTCGCGAAGAATCTCCGCCAACTCGCTCATGGCGTGATCAACGCCCGAGGCCACGTTGTAGATCTCACCGCTGGTGCCGCGGCGCACGATGGCCGCGTACGCCCTGACCACGTCACGGACGTCGGAGAAATCACGTCGCGAACTCAAGTTCCCCACCGGAATGGATCCGCGACCCTCAGCGTGAGCGGCTCGAATTCGCTGGGCCATGGCCGGAACGAAGAATGTCGGTGATTGTCCGGGCCCAATGTGGTTGAACGCTCGTGCGATCATCACGCGTTGGCCGTATCCGCGAACGCTTTGGAGGGCGACGACCTCGGCCGCCAACTTGCTCGCCGCGTACGGTGTCGCCGGTCGCGCCACGTCATCCTCGCGCAAAGGTAGATCTGTCGGCTGCACGACGCCGTACACCTCGGCTGACGAGACGACCAGCGTCGTGACGTCGGACGTCGCCCGGGCCGCGGCCAACACCGAGGCCGTGCCGAGCACGTTCACCTGCAGGACCAGGCGAGGATCCTCCCAGGACGTGCCCACGTGGGAAATCGCGGCGAGGTGGTAGATCGCTTCTGGTCGAACGTCCTCGACGACTTGCTTCATCACCGCGACGTCGGTCACGTCACGCTCCATGTCAATGGTCGTGACCTCGTCACCCAACGCCTCGAGATGGGCGCGAAGGTGCCGCCCCACGAAACCTTGACCGCCGGTGATGAGTGCCCGCATAACGAACGTCACTCTAGGTCGCCCGTGCGCTCCTTATCAGAGTTCGCGGGCCATTTCGTAGGCGACGAGGTGCTGTTCCATCATCCGCTCCCACGTGAACGTGGCAGCGCGTGCGTGTCCGACGGCGCTTGACGTGCGCCGCTGTTCGTCGTCCAGATCGAGGACGGTCTTCAGTCCCGCGGCGAGGTCCCCCGCGTCACCAGCCGTGGTCAAAGTCGCCGCCTCACCGGCGACCTCCGACATCACCGAATCGCGCGTCGTGACAACGGGGGCTCCGCACGCCAGAGCTTCCAGGACGGGCAGGCCAAATCCCTCGCCGCGCGAGGGATACGCCACGACCCGCGCCGCGCGAAACAGTCGCGGGAGCTCAGCGTCATCCACAAAGCCGAGCTGACGAATTCGCCCGGCAAATGGGTGTCGCGCGAGCTGTTCGTCGACCGAGTCCACACCCCACCCTCGCTGCCCCACCAGCCATAACTCCAGCGACGAATCCTCGCGCGCGAGGTCTTCAAAGGACGTCAGCAGCACGTCGACACCTTTGCGCGGCTCCAAGGTGCCGACGTAGAGAATGAATTTCTTCCGCAGGTCGTACGTGCTCAACGAGTCGCCCGACGCGTCCAGTGAAAAACGCTCACGATCAACCCCGAGGGGGGCGACAACGACGGGACGCTCCGTCGGGCAGAGATCACGTAGCTGTCGCGCGGTGTAGTCGCTGACGGTGATGATCACGGCCGCCTCACGGGTGGCGTACTGGATGGCGCGTCGAAAAAAATCGACCTTGCGACGTTCGTGCCATTCCGGATTGGTATAGAACGTCATGTCGTGAAGGGTGACCACCACCGGTGATGTGGACCCGTGGGGCATGGTGTAGTGCGGGCTGTGCCACACGTCGCTGTGCCGCATGAGGGACGTGTGAGCGACCGCCACGGCTTCGTACAGCAGCCGACCGGGTCGTGAGGAAGGAACAAGCGGCAGCACCTTGGACGCCGGCGACCACTCCCGCCACCGCTGGTCGTCGCCGCGACGAGTCATGAGGGACACGTCGTCGATCACACTGGGCAGACGCTTGGCGAGCTCGACGATGTAGCGACCAGCGCCAGCTGGTTTCCCCGGAACGGCGGAGACATCCAACGTCAACGTCATCGCCACGCCGCCAAATGGTCACGAGCGCATTGCTCCCAGGTGAATTCCTTGACCGATGACCGTCGACGATCACGATCGCTGGCGGTGTCGAAACGATGGAGCGCCGCGACTAAACCTCTCGCGATGTCCTCCACATTGTCCGCCGTCACCACGTCGACTTCCACATTCGCCGCCACGCTCGGAACACCCGAGGAGACCACGACCGGTCGTCCGGCCGCCAACATTTCCACCGCCGGAAGTCCCCATCCTTCCTCGATCGGGACGAATGCCCCCACACGGCAATGGTGACGCAGGGCGTGCAATTGATCCTCGTCAACCTCTCCCAGCACGAGCCCACCCGTCGTATCAACGTTGCCCCAGCCGGCGGCGCCCACGATGAGCAGAACACCCACTTCGGGATGCTCGCGACGTGCCACCGCGTGCGCGGCAATCAGGCGCTCGTAGTTCTTTCTGGGCTCCACCGTCCCCACCGCCAGAGTGAACGGGGTATCGCCCACGACGTGGTCCAGCGCCAACGACCGCAGCACCTCGTCACGCCCCATAACGGTTGGGGGAGGCGTGGCGCAGCCCAAACGCACCCGAGTGACGCGCGATTCACTGAGGCCATCGGCGATCAAGCGATCCGCGACGCTGGGCGAAGGAATGATGACGTGCATATCGGAACGAGAGATCACGTAACGAAGTCGCTCTTCGTGAAAGGCCGCTCCGCGCGGGGTCGTCAACTCGGGGTGATCGCGCCAAAGAACATCGTGCACCGTGATGGAGTGCCGTGCACCCGAGCGACCTCCGCCGAAAGGTCCCGCGGGTGACGTGGCGTGAACGATATCGGCGTTTGCGGGCACGCCGAGTGGAAAATGCCGCCAGACCCGGGTGAGAAGAGGTTCGGGTAGCCCGACCCGACGACTCGGAAAATCACCCTCCGCCAGATGCCGCGAAGGAGATCGGGGTGAAAGTAGAGACACCGTGAGGTCCTCTTCGACCGCCACCGTACGGAGTCCCTGCAGGAGACCCCGCACGTACGTGCCAATACCGCCCGGCTGGGCACGAGTCAATTGATCGGCCGTCACGACCAGTTGCCGCGTCACGACCAGAGCCTCCGTCGGAGAACTGATTCGTAGAGTTCGGCGTACGATCGGGCCGCGGCGGCGGGAGAGAAATCTGCCGCGCGTGATCGTCCGGCCGCCGCCATCACCGCGCGACGAGCGTCGTCCTCGAAGAGCGACTCGATCACGCCGACCAATTCCGTGGGATCACTTTCGTCGACGAGCCAGGCCGCGCCGTCGAGAAGTTCACGATTCACGGGTGTCATTGTCGCGCACGTCGGCACGCCCGCGGCGAGAGCGGCGATCGCGAAGGAGGGAAATCGTGCACCATCGGACAAATGCACGACCGTACGCGCATTGCGGAGGACGTCGGCGGCTTGACGTCGCGGGCGAAAGGACACCTTGACGCCCTTGGCGCGCAGTTTCGCCTCCGCCTCACTGCTGGCGAGTACGACAACCTTCGCGTCACGCCGCCGCGCGAGGGCGACCAGAGCGTCGGCGATCAACAGAAACTCATTCGTGCGACCCGTCAGGTTCACCACCAAGTCTTGTCCCTCGTCGACGGCTTCGCTCCACTGCACCGGTGGCGGAACCACGACGACGTGCTCGCGCAAGAGATCTAGGGCCGACTGGACTTCGAGCGACGCGGTGCGCGACGACGCGACGAGCTGCGCTCCGTGGGACACGGCGCGACGAAGTTGATCGGCCCGTTGGCGACCGCGGGAGTCATCACGTAGCTGACGCAAATCATCTACCGAGACGACCAGTGGCACGTGTTTCGTCGGCGGTGTGGCCTGTCCGGCCACGTGGACGAGCGACACCTTGGGCAAGAGCGCATCGATCGAGCGACCGCGACCGCGTCGCCACAGGGGCGCCCACGCGACGCGCGAGGGAATCACGGTCTCGTTCGGGCCGAAGTCCCCGCCGACAGTTCGAAAACGAATGATCACGAAGCGGCCGTCTTTATCCAACTCGTCGGCCAGGAGGTCCATCCAATTACCGAGAGGCTCGGTGGGGCCCGACAGGTCCAGCGCGATAACCGCCGTGTCACTCACGAAGCGAACCGTTCAACAATCTCATCGGTCCACGATGGCCACCTCTCCACGGCCCACGGTCCGAATTCTTCTCCAGCGGCGGCCACGATGACCACATCCCGCTCCGGGTCCACCAACGCCAACGTGCCACTTTGTCCGAAGTGCCCGTACGACTCGGGGGAGGTTCGCGATCCCATCCAGTGATTCTTCGCGCCACGAACCTCAGGACCGAGACCCCAAGGACAGGGGTCGAATCGCCCGAATCCGGGAACGACCCCCGCGAGGGATGGGAGAAATGGCGATCGGAATCGTCGGTGAATATGAGAGCGGAGGTCATCCCCGCGACACCACGCGGTCATCAGTTCCCCCATGTCCTCCAGAGACCCCACGACCCCAGCGGCGGGTCGGCCATCGAGCGCACACGACGTGAGCCCGAGGGGAACAAAAACTTCGTGAGCGCACCATTGCGTTGGGTCACTCGTCAGCCGAGCGACCGCGCGGTCCACACCCACGTTTGAATACACCCGACGCGTTCCCACGGGAGACCGAGGGCTGGACTCTTCGAGACCCCAACCGCTGGCGTGGGCCAGCAAGTGCGCCATCGTCACGCCGTCACCGTCCGGCTCGTCGAGATCGACCTCTGAGCGCGACGCAGCTCGCGCCACGCCCCACGACGTCACCAACTTGCTCACCGATGCCCAAGGACGTCGCACGGAGAGATCACCTTCCGCGTGAAGAACGTCATCCGCTTGCTCGCTCACTCGTCGAATCAGAACGGCCGAGTTCTCGGGCCACCCGCGCAGCGCCGAAGTGTCACCCACAACGAGAAAGCCTACCCACGCTTCCCGTAAGGTCTGATGCGTGATTGTGGTTCTCAGTGGTGGAGTGGGAGCGGCGCGCCTGCTGCGCGCTTTTGAAGGCGTCATGAATCGGGACGAGATCACCGCGATCGTCAATGTTGGTGACGACCTCACCATGCACGGACTCACGATTTGTCCTGATCTGGACACGATCACGTACACGCTGGCGGGCTTGAACAACGAAGAATTGGGCTGGGGCCTCACCGGCGAAACGTGGCGCGTCATGGACGAACTGGACGCACTCGGCGGAGAGGCGTGGTTCCGCCTCGGAGATCGCGACCTCGCCACGCACCTGTACCGCACGGAAAGATTCGCGCGTGGAGCCACCAAGAGCGACGTTGCCGCCGAATTGGCGCATCGTCACGGCGTGCGCGAACGCTTACTGCCGGTTACGAATGATCCGCTCGCCACAATTTTTGTAACCGATCAGGGTGACTTGAGCTTCCAGGAATATTTCGTCCGTCACCGTCACGGCATTCCCGTTCACTCCGTGCGCTTCGCGGGCGCCGAACAGTGTTCGCCGGCTCCCGGTGTACTCGAGGCACTGCGTGAGGCGGATCGCATCGTTATTGCGCCGTCGAATCCGCTGATATCCATCGAACCACTCCTTTCAGTTCCTGGGGTGCGCGAGGAACTCCGACGTCGCCGTCGGGACGTCATCGCGGTGTCGCCCATCATCGCCGGGGCGGCGCTCAAGGGCCCCGCGGACCGCCTCTTGCGCGAACTCGGTCACGACGTGTCGTGCGTCGGCGTGGCGCGCTATTACCGCGAGGTGTGCGCCACCATCGTTATTGACGAACTCGACGTCGACCGACGTGCGGAGATCGAAGAGCTGGGCCTATCGGTTCGAACTACGACGACCATCATGGCGAACCGCGAACACGCTCGCGCCTTGGCTACCGAGGTGTTGGCGTGAGTCGGTTGACCATGTTCGCCATTGAGGGCGTCGGCGCTATTGATCACACCAGCGACCTGGTCGCAGTGTTCCTCGCAGCACTCGACGCGCAGGGAGAAGAGCTTCTCAACCACGATGTCGTCGCGGTGACGTCCAAAGTTGTCGCTAAGGCGGAAGGTCGGGTCGTCCCCTTCGACGGCACGGAGGAAGCCAAGATTGCTCTCGTGGAGAGTGAGTCGCGTCGAGTCCTACGCCGACGGGGACCCTTGCGCATTACCGAGACGCACCACGGTTTCATTTGCGCGAATGCCGGGATCGACCTCTCGAATACTTCCGACGGCACCGCGGTACTTCTACCCGTCGATCCCGACCGATCCGCCCGTCGATTTCGTGCGGACCTTCGACGTCAGCGCGGCGTGGATGTCGGGGTGGTCGTCACCGACACCTTCGGGCGGGTGTGGCGACAAGGTGTCACCGACGTGGCCATCGGTGCCGCCGGCCTACGTCCCATTCACGACCTGCGGGGCAGCACCGACGCCAATGGTCGAGTGCTGGAAGCCACCGAAGTGGCCGTGATTGACGAAATCGCCGGAGCGGTCAATCTGGTTCTCGCGAAAAACGCGGGTACACCCTTCGCCATTGTGCGGGGACTCGAAGATCACTTCTTTGGTGAAGGTTCGGTTGCCGACGACGTCGTGCGCCGCGCGCACGACGATCTCTTTCGCTAACGCTGCGAGTACCCCGACCAGGCGTCGGCCACGATGGTATCGAGATCGGAATGTTGGAGTTCCCAGCCCAGGGTGGTGCGCGCCTTCGCGTTGGACGCCACGGCCGCCGCCGGGTCACCGGGGCGACGAGGCGCTTCGTGAATAGGAAAGGTGCGTCCCGTCACTCGACCCACTGCGTCAACGATCTCTCGACAGGAATACCCGACTCCCGAGCCCAGATTCAGCGTGAGCTGGTCATGGGTCGCTAGTGCGTCGACCGCGAGAACGTGCGCGGCGGCCAGGTCGGAGACGTGAATGTAATCGCGGATGCACGTGCCGTCGGGTGTGTCGTAATCCGTGCCGAAGATGCTGATGCCATCGCGATCACCGGCGGCGGCGGCCAAGGTGAGAGGGATCAGGTGAAACTCGTTACGGTGACGCTCCGGATGCAGCGCCGTGCCCCCGGCGGCGTTGAAATAGCGCAATGACGCGGTCTTGATCTTGCCCAACTCGCTCAACCACTTGAGTCCGTGCTCCACCAGCAACTTGGACTCGCCGTAGGGACTGTGAGGTGCGGTGGGGTGCGACTCGTCAATCGGGATCGTGACTTTGTCGCCGTACACCGCGCATGACGACGAGAAGACGAATCGAGGAACACCATTCTCAATGAGTCCCTCGAGAAGTTCAAGGGTCTGCGCCACGTTCATCGTGAAAAACGTCTCCGGGTGCGTCATTGAATCCGCGGGGGCGATCAGTCCGGCAAAGTGGATACAGGCATCGAAGTGCCCGAGGGCTCGAATCAGTGCCCGGTCGCCCACGGAACCTTCCACGAATTCTGCGTCACGAGGGACATTTGCTCGGTCGCCGGTCACGAGATTATCCAGCGCCGTGACCTCGTGTCCCTCGGCGAGAAGGAGTTCCGCCGTCGTCGATCCAATGAACCCGGCCGCGCCAGTAACGAGAACCCTCATTGCGGCCCGCCCACGCGCTCATTGACGAGTCGACTTCCCGCGGCAATCACCTCGCCGCGACCAATCACCGTCGTCTCGTCGAGCGTCGCACCGGCGCCCACATGAGCATTGGGTCCAACGACGGAGTCGCGAATGATCGCGCCGTGCTCGATCACTGCTCCCGGCAAAAGCACCGACCGCTCGATGACGACGTTCTCGCCGACGACGCAGTCTCGATCAATGGTGGCGGATAAGAGAGACGCGCTCGACGCCACGCGTGCGGCGCCGTGGCACCACGAACCCTCGTTCACCTCGGGAGAAAGTTCGATCGGCAAGAGTCCGTTGAGAACGTCGAGGTGAACGTCGAGGTACGCCTGCGGCGTGCCCGTATCGAGCCAGTAACCGTCGTCGGCCAGCGCGTAGAGCGAGCCGTGATCAGCCAACTGCGGAAACGTGACGCGCTCCACGCTCACGGGCACGTCCGGTTCGATGTGATTCAGCACACTCGGCTCGAGGATGTAGGTTCCCGCGTTGATCTCGTTCGACGGGGCGTCCTCGCGATTCGGTTTCTCAACGAAAGCAATCACTCGACCCGACTCATCCGTCGGCACGACACCAAAGCGCGAGGGGTCCTCCACCGGGTGGAGAGCAATCGTGGCTTGCGCGTGGTGATCGTGATGGAAGGCCACGAGTCTCGTGAGATCAAGGTTGGTGATCACGTCGCCATTGATGACGACGAAGGTGTCGTCAATGCCCGCTTCGAGCGCCGCGAAGCGAATGGCCCCCGCGGTATCGAGCCGCTCCGGCTCCACCGCGTATTTCACGGGTAGCCCCGCGATCACCCCGTCCGGATAGGCCTCAAGAAAACGGTCCGGCAAATACCCAAGGGACAGCACGGCTTCGGTAACTCCGTGTCGACCGAGGTTCGCCATGACGCGCTCCAACATCGGCGTACCAACAATCGGCAACATCTGCTTCGGCATTGCGTACGTGAGAGGTCGCATGCGCGTCCCCTCGCCACCCACCAGGATGACGGCCTTCACAGCGTTACCGCTTGACCGTCGTGGTGGTCACCGGGAGGGTCGTGGTCACCGGCACCGTGGTCGTTGTCGTCGACGCCGCTTCTTGTGCTGCCACCATGGCCTCGATCGTAGTGTTGCTCGGACGCTTGGGCTCGATACCCTTGGGCTCGAAAGCAAAGGTGACCATGACGCTGTTGTCGAGGTGCACCGATGATGGCTTATTGGTCATCGTCGGCTTCTGCTGCGAAATAGTGGACCAGTAGGCCATCACGGGATACGCGGCTTGACCGGCGTACTTCGTGCCCGCCGCACATTTCTCTCCCGAGGTGTAGGTGACGGCCGTCTTACCCGAGCCCACCGTGAGCGAGTTCGCGTCGAATTTCAAACCGCTGTAATTCGCGAGGAAGGCTTGCGCCGTCGAGTTCACGCCCGCAGTTGATTTCGTGAGCGGGAAGATCTTCAGCAAGTTCTCGGGCTGGACGACGAACGAGGAAATATTCGTCGTGTCCGCCGTCAAATACCCCTGGGCGGTGCCGCACACTTCGGTCGCCAGCGCGGCGTAGGAGAGCGTATTGATGTGGGGCGTCGGATTGCTCACGACCACGGGATGGGTCAATTCATACCGCGAGTACCCGACCAGGCCGAGCCCCACCACCACGATCACCGCCAAAACGGCGTAGTAGGTGCTGGGTCGCGCCTTTTTGTATGTCTTACCGCCACCGGACGCACCGACGCGGCTGACCATTTTTCCAGTCGAGCTTTTTGCCACGGTGCGACGATACTAAAGAACCTAGGTGGTCCCGTATTTCTCGGGTGGGGGCGAAGGGATTCGAACCCTCACTGGAGGCGGTTTAAGCGCCCTGCCTCTGCCAATTGGGCTACGCCCCCGAGCTGGTCGGCAGGAAATACCGTAGCCGCCAACGTAAAAACTTCGGAAGGGTCTTTCCCCGTGCGGAGGGTCGTCACTAGGCTTTGGTGGTGATCAGCGAGCGCTGTTGGAGCGCGCCACGGGTCCGGAGGGGGTTTCGAACCCTCACCGTGGTGATCGTGGCTCTGGGTGTCTTGGTACCCACGGTGGGCACTGCGTCCGGTCAAACGATCGCGCAAACCCGTGCAGAAATCGCCCGACTGTCGGCGGAACTGTCGGCGGCGCAAGCTCGCTCCGGGGCCCTCAGCCAGCGTTATGACACCGATCTGCAGAACCTGGCGACCCTGAACGCCTCGGTGGCCGCCCTGCGCACGAAGGCCGACCAGAAGCAGGCTGCCCTCGAAGTCACCATGAAGGCCTTGGAAACAGCGGCGATCCACACCTACGTCGACGGCGCCGCTGATTCGGCGGGCAACCCTTTGTTCAACCTCAATATCAATCAGAGTGATGCTCAGTCGGTCTACGAACAACAAGTACTCGGGAACCTGGGCGCGCTCGAAGCCACTCTCAATCGTCAGAAGCGGGCCTTGACCAAGGTTCTCAACGAAGAGACTGCGCAACGCAACCAAGCTGAACGTCAGGCGCGACAGATCTCCGGGCTGATCGCTCAAAACGACCAGATCGCCGCGCAAACGAAAGCGACGCTGAATGCGGTGTCATCGCAATTAGCCCGTCAGATCATCGACTATGAGATCACGGTCGGCGTCCAAGCCGCGAAACGTCACGACAACGCTGGCGTGGAAGCCGCCATCGCCGCAGCCAGCTCCGTCGGGGGTCAGTCAGCTGCGAACCTGGTCATCGACGCGACTCGTCCGTACATGCAAAAGGACATCGGCGGCACCGGCAGCGGCTCGAAGTCCGGCAAGCGAGCCGTGCAGGCGGCGGAAAGTCAAATCGGTGTGCCGTACGCGTGGGGCGGAGAAACTGCCGGGCGAGGTTTTGATTGTTCCGGACTCACGCAATGGGCGTGGGGGGTTGCCGGAGTGAGTATTCCTCGTACCGCCGCCGAGCAGTACAACGCGCTGCCCCACGTGTCGTTGAGTTCACTTCGTCCGGGCGACCTCTTGTTCTTTTACAACCTCGACGGCGATAATCAAGTCGACCACGTGATCATGTACGTCGGTTCTGGACCATGGGGTGCGAGCACCATCATCGGCGCCGAGCACACGGGCACCAACATCGCGCTGGCCCCTCTATGGACGTACGGCCTCATTGGTGCCGCCCGCCCGTAGAGACGAACACCGTAGGATTTACGCCTTGCCCGTAGAGATCTCCATCGTCATTCCCGCGTACAACGAAGCTGATCGTATCGACGAAGGCTTTGATCGTCTTCGCCCCGTTCTCGAACAACTTGGACCCGAGCGAGTCGAAGTCATCGTCGTCGACGACGGTTCTTCTGACGGTACGGGGCGCACCGCCGCCGTGACGTACGGCGCTCTCCCCCACTCACTCGTTGTCCATCAAGAAACCAACCGGGGCAAGGGAGCCGCCTTTCGCTTGGGAGTCTCGGTCGCCCGAGGAGCATCGCTCGTCGTGTGCGACGCGGACATGGCTATTGATCCCGTTCATCTTCCCGAGGTTCTCGATGCGTTACGGACGTCGCCCCTGGCCTTTGGTTCGCGCGCCCTGGACCGTCCCATTCGTTACGACTCGTTGGTGCGCACGCAGGCCGGCGCTCTCTTCAATCATTTGGTACGCCGAAAGATCGATACCGATTCTCGTGACACCCAGTGCGGCTTCAAGGGCTTCACTCTCCCCGCGGCGCGCCTCCTTGCCGCGATCGGTCTCGTCGAAGGTTTCGCCTACGACGTCGAGCTCTACTATCTCGCCACGCAATTGGGTCTCATCGTGACACCCGTGTCAGTTCGCTGGGACGACGTCAAGGGCTCGTCGGTTCACGTCAGTCGTGACGCGCGCACCATGTGGCGTGACATCACGTCGATTCCTCGCACCAACTACTCGACACCCATCGTGCGTGTGCCGTCCGCAGTCACCCTTGACGACGTGGACGCGGTGGCGCGGTTTACTCGATTGCAGGGCGTCGTTCTCGCCCGGGGTGAGACCGATTCGTTCGTTGTCGTTCCGCGTTCGGGTGCCCTCGCCGCTATTGAAATCGCCGCGTCGCTGGGTGGGAGCGTGGGCACGGCGCAACTCGCCGACGTGCGCGGACGAGAACTCTCCGCGTTGTGAGGCGTGCGCCCCGCTAGTCGCCTCGGGGAAGCAGCCAGTTCGCCACTAGTTCGGGCGCTCGCTCGTTCCACTCCTCCACCGTGATGGCGTAGCGAGCGTGGTCCTCCCACGCTCCGTCAATCTCGAGGTATCTCTCGGCGACGCCTTCGCACCGCAGACCGAGCTTGTCGACCACACGCCGCGAGGATGAGTTGCGCGGAATGATATTGATTTCAATTCGGTGCAGGCGCAGCGTCTCAAAGGCGTACTGCAAGAGCGTGACGACCGATTCGGGAACGTACCCGTGACCGGCGCGAGCCTCATCAATCCAGTAGCCGACGTAGCCGGACTGCAGCGGACCGCGCTGAATGGACGAGAGAGTTAACTCGCCCGCGAATTGACCAGCCACAAAGATTCCGAAACCGAACGCGGTCCCGAGCTGGCGTTCGCGTTCACGAATGGCAGAACGACTCACAAAACTGCGACGATCCTCGGCCAGATGCTGCGCGTTCGCCGGACGAGGTTCCCATTTCTGGAGCCAGTTTCGACAACGTGTGCGAACTTCGACCCATCCTTCGTAATCGTTCTCCGTCAAGGTGCGCAGAACGAGCCGTCGACCGTGCAGAACGAGCGGTGCGTACGACATCGTTCTCATACTCACGGTCGTTCACTCCTCGCTCTCGTCTTGCACACTAGGGCTCGACGTTAAGGTCCGTCACCATCGTCGCGGCCAGACCATCCAGGATGTCGTTCTCACTCGAGAGAATTTCCTTCACCTCAAATCGACGCAGTACCGATTCCAAGATCAGGAGCCCCGCGGGGAGAACATCCTCTCGGCCAACGACCATGCCCGGAAAACGGAGCCGCGCAGGTGGCTCTTCGCGACCGAGACGCTCACACCACTCCACGACGTCGACAAGAGCGATGCGTTGGTGGTGGACCCGTTCCCGGTCGTACTCGGCGACACCCGAGACGAGCTGAGCCAGAGTGGCGACCGTCCCCGCCAAGCCGACCACGCGCACTCTCCCGACGAGCCGCTCAAAGTCCGGCACGTGCGACCACGCTCGCTGTATTTCGGCCTCGATCATCTCGTTCGCTCGCTCGCGCGCCGCCGTCGTGAG
>CAIQGE010000038.1 GCA_903871335.1 uncultured Actinomycetes bacterium | reverse complement strand
GGTAGGGTCCGTGATCACGGGGGTTCTTCCAATCTGTAGGTGTAGAGAACCAACAGACTTGCAGAGCCCCCGCTCTTCGCTAACTCCTAAGCCACAACCGACCGATCAAATCTCAAAACCACGCGCAAATCCGAAGTTCCTCTATCTCACGATCCGAAGAACCAACGGAAGAGGCGGCAATGTCGTCGGCCGCGTGCGAAACTGGAAGAGTGTCCTCAACACTCTCGCCATCCACTACGGCGATCGCTTCAACTAGGCAGTGCACCCGATCACGTCACTTACACAAAAAATCGGACAGACCCGCACGAGGCGCCTCTGCGAGGCGAGTTTCGATCCGACTGACTTCCCAATGTAGAGCCCCTCATTTTTTGGTCTAGTTGATCTCAGTCACTGACGCCTCGTCACGTGTGCCCTGCGACACGACGGATGATCATTCGTCACCGAGCGAGAGCGGTGGCAAGCCAGCCAACCACAACCTGCACCACCGGCGGTTCGGAGGAGAAAATCGAATCTTCCCCAGTTTGACCTCTACGTAACTCATGTCGGTCCACCTGACCGCGATAATCGGTGGGAGTCCCCAAATAGGCCGGAGGAGTAAGCCGTCACGGTTCACCGTGACACGTGCCATAGGTCTCGTGACAGCAAATATGGGGAACCAAAACACAGTGACACATAGTCCCCCACTGACGTTGGCAGACACCGCGCCGTCGAAAGAAAGGATCGGGTCAATCGATCGAACAGCGAACCACGGTAGGAGGATAAGGCTAGCGAGAATGGCGACTCCAGCCAGCGCGGAAATCATCAAGATGCCTCGGCTGCGACATGACGGCCATGTCTCCGCCGGATACAAGAGGAGTCACTACCCGCTAGCAACTTCAAGAACCATTTGCAGGTTTCGGGTCCAGCCCTCATTCATATTCCAGTGTCATAGCTCACATCCATTTTGGTCCGAAGAGTCATCGGTCAAGTCGCATTCGCGTGTCGGGTTGCTGAGTGTGCCTGCTGAACCTGACTCCACTTGTTAATTCTCGGATCTACGTCGCCGCGACGTCCACCGCACCGTCGTTGATGCTTCCCCGCGTACTCATTCGATGCAGTGCTTCCCGAGTCTCCTGTTTTCCCGCCAAAGTATGGGATGACGGATCTTCTTCGGATCACCTCGGCATTCGAAGATCGACCGACAATCTTCTGCCTACAGGCCGAGTTGCACCGCCGTTGTTGCGACCACTGTGGTGGGCTCAACGAGCATGATCGTTCCGTTCGAACTCGTCGCGACATCCGTGAAGTTGCCGGTTGTAACTTTCGTCACTCTTGAGCTCGTCAACGTTGACTCGTACAGATCGCCCGTAGAAGAAACAATCCAGACGTGACCGGAACTGTCAATGTCAGATGACGCGGGTTCCCCGAACGACCACTTGATCGACTTCACCAGTTTTCCGGTTGAGGAGTACACGTAGAGTTCGGGCACTGCACCGGTCGCGGTGATCAACAAGTCGCCGTTCGGCCCCGACTTCATACTGGCAATCGTGTCGTATTGAGGAGCAGCGAGCACACGCTTCGGCGCACTACCCGTCTCTGTTTCGGAATACACATCATTGTTGAATCCCAGGTAGACCAAGGAATTGTTCACAGCGAGAGAAGTAGCGAGCAACGGAACGGTGCTTCCCGGACTCCCCGCGACCTGACGCGTCGCCAGCAGCGCTCCCTGCAGGCCCGACCCACCAGTTGACGCAAATCGTCGAACACGGTTCATAGCGTCGAGCGTGAACAGGTACTTCTTCTTCGCGTCGATCGCCGCGGAAACGGGGTAATAACCGAACTGATCCGTTGACAGCAGATCAGGTGCGCGGTAGTTGTAGATGATATTGGTGGCTTGCGCGCCCGAAGATGACACCTGCGTCACTGTGCCACCCCATTGGTCAACGAAATCGAAGGTATTTGCCACCGGATTCGCAATCACGTTGACGTAGCGAAGATCATTTGGTGTGCTGGCAACCGCGATGCACTTGTAGCTACCCAGCGCGCCCGAAGCATTGGTGGCGTACAAGAGTGGCAAGAGAGCACGACCCGCGGAGTTCGGAATGGATTGGGTATTCAACTCCGACAAAATCAACCCACCGGGCGTGCCGCCAACGACGTTGCTCGGCATGACAGCAAGATCTTCGTACGAACCCGTCGTGAAACCGGGTGCGTACTGGTAACCGAGTGTTGCCAGAGTCGAGGTCGCGAAGGTCGACATGGACATGCTCTGAAGATTTTGGGTAAAGAGCATTGTCGTGCTCCCCGCGAAATCAAGCAGACTGCCACCGTCAATCGTCGGCGACGAGCAACCGGAGTTCCCCGAAATATTCGTTACGAATGAACCCGACACCGTGTACTCCTGCATCGCCCCCGTGGTACAGACGAAAATGTCCGTCGAGGTAGCGGCCGCACCGGTGACAGGGCCACTCGCAATGTTGTTCGAGTTACCGAGGGAGTAGACGGCGGGTGAACTTGACGACATTTGTACGTTCACGCCGTAAAGGCCTGTCGTGGAACCGAGGAGCACTTCACCACCGGGACCTTGGGCCAGTGACGTGACGTTCTGCACCGTGCTGGAGACGTCCAAGGAGGCCAGCAGACTTCCTGAGGGAGAGAAGAGTTCAAGCGTCGAAGAAATAGTCGGCCGGTCCGCAACAATTGCCAGTGCCTTCAATGACGTGTCGTAGATCAAGTTCGATCCGTCGACATTGAGCGGCAAGCTTGCAATCGGTTGCTGATCTGTGCCGTCCGCGTTCATCACCGAGATCGTGTTCAAGAACGTATCGAAGACTGCCAGTTGTCCGTTGGGAAGAAAAGCTGGGTGAAATTCAAAGGACTCGTTATGACTGTCGATCGCAGTAGGGAGTTGTGCGATCGTGGTAAAGGTTGGCGCGCTAGCGGCAGCCTCTCCTGCCGCTAGGAGTGTGGTACCGAGAAGCAGAGATCCCGCAAGAACTCCTCGACGTACGGTTCGCAAGACTGAAAGGGACACGGCGACCTCCTCGGCTCTTCCGCAGCGTAGAACAGCGTGCCCACACGGACCAATGACTTTGGTGAATTTTGCAAGGCCCGAATGTGACGAACCACACCTCGGTAGGGTCGCGGTTCTTACTCGTCAATGTCGCCGAGACAGACGTGCAACCCTCTCAAAGGCTTCACACGGTGAAGCGCCTCGACCTGCTACCCGCGTCCGGAGTCATGCACCATCTCGATCCGGCGCAGTGCCGATTGGCTGGTGACGGCACTTCCACCACGAAGTCCTGTTCCTTCGCAAATCCAACGAGCCGAGATACTGCGATCTCAGGTTGTTTTGCTGGATACGGTGACGGGCTTGGAAGTTTGACCGTCCATCGCGTAGGACACGACCTCAAACTTGTAGCTCGTCTTTGACGACAGCTTTGAAATACTGACATTCGCAAGGACGGGTGTGGCCACCTGCACCCAGGCAGAACTCACGTACTCGTAGACGATGTAATTCCCAATACCCGCGCCGTGATTCTTGGGTGCCTTCCACTTCAAGGCAATTGAGGTCTTGCTGCCCTTCGCCGTCAGAGCCGTCACTGCACCAGGGGGCCCGACTGGAGAGGTGGTTGTAAATGTCTGCACGCTGTTCGACGCGTTCGACCCAACGGCATTGTTCGCCGCGACGGTCACAGAAAATGACTTGTGGAGGCCGAGACCCGTAATCGTGCAAGTGGTTGTTGTAGTTGTGCAGGTGAAAGAACCAGACCCCTCAAATGAAGGTTCGGTAGCGGTCGCCGTGTAACTGGTCGCCGTGGCGCCCAAGGTACTGGCGTTCCAACTCACCGTGATTGTCGACGCCGCTCCAATAGCTACCACGTTGGTGGGCGCACCAGCTAGCTCGGGCAACGTGACGGTCACGGGCGTTGCCGGCGCGCTCGCACCGGTGACATTCGTCGCCGTGGCGTAGAAACTAACGGTCGCGCCGTTTGGTAGTCCAGCGAGATCCCACGACAGACCAGTGATGGAACCCGCCATCGTTACCTTTGATCCAACCGCCCAGTAATAGGTGTAGCTCGTCACTGGCGCGCCGTTGTTATTTGCCGGAGGAGCGATCGTCACGAGCGCGGACTTCGCTCCCGGTACCACCGAGACGACAGTGGGCGGGTCGGGAACTCCGGCAGCAAATCCTGAGATTGCGTCCGCAACGGGCCCTTGACCCTTGGCGTTCGAAGCAGCAGCCGTGACTTGATACGTCTGGCCGTTGATAAGACCGGTGACCGTACAGCTGAGGCCCTTGGTCGTGCACGAATTCGATCCGGCGTACGCCGTGTAACTCGTGGGGCTCGGACTTCCATTCGCTAGCGGAGCGGACCAGGACACCGTGATCGAGTGATTCCCGGGCAGGGCTGACAGGGAGGTCGGCGCGCTCGGAGGAGGCGTTCCTGAACCACCAAATGCCGGCAGGGTGGGATCGCTATTGATGTCCGTGTTGTAACTACCCACAAACTCACAATTCGATGTCGAAGGACACGAAACGGAATTCAAGTAGGCCTGAACGCCCACGGGGTCAATGGTGCCGGAATAAGGCGAGGTGACAACATTTGCATGGACATTGCCATTGAGATCGCCGTTGGTAATGGAGTCTGAACCATAGAAGGCTTGTTCGCCCAGCGTTTGAGTTTGATACGAACCGACGACGACGCAATCGCTCGCATCGACGCACGACACGCTCGAAGCGTTGGATAGAACGTACGAATTCGTAGGCAGCTGAACGAGATCTATCGAATACCAGCGAGTTCCGTAGAACTCTTGGGTGAACGCAATGCCATTAGACGTGCCAGCGGTCAAACAGGTTGTCGCGGAGGGACAGGAAATCGAGTTGTAGCTCGACGAATTGGTGCCTGAATTGGAACCGCCGCCAGGTGTTGCGATCCACGAACCGCTGGACAGTCCAGCAACGAATGGAGACCGTCCGAAATACGAAGGTGCTCCCACATTGAAATTTCCCGCGGCCATGCAATTACCAACACTCCAACACGACACACTGACCAAGTCAGTGGAGTGCGTCGGGGAACCTACGTCATTAATGGTCTGCATCGTCCCCCAAGCGCCGGCGGACAAGGTGACACCGAAAGCACGGTTGGAGTTCGTCAACTCACCTACGACCGCGCAAAATGACGAGGCCGCAACGCACGAAATTCCCTGCGCCAAAGTTTGTGCGCTGAAGGGCGAAGTCACTGACCACGAGCCTGAAGTTTCCGTGGCGACGTCAGTCGTCGCGGTGGTGCCGGAACCAACGGCGAATACAGCGACACAATCGTTCGCGTCAAAGCAGGAAATCGAAGGCGCCGTACTGGCATCATCCGCGCCCGACGCAAGAGCCGTCGGGGTTCCGGCAACTCCCGCGACGATGCTCTGGGCGTAGACACCCAGCGGTCCAGTGTTGTTCGTTGCGTAGAGGCCAACCGATTCACAATGCGTGGCGTCCACACAACTAATCGAACTCAATTGTCCGGTTCCCGTTGTGGCCGACGAGGCCGGCACGGTCGTGCCGTAAAGCGGCAAGTAGCTAGTGGGAACCGCGCTTGCCGACAGCGTCAGCGCGAATGTTCCGATTGAAACCACAAGCGCGGTACACAGCCCGAATCTAAGTAGTGGTCGGGTGGCTTGCATATTTATCTCCGGGTTCCGCTCGATAAATCGGTCTCAAAACGACACTGTAGGACAAAAAGTATTCATCCCGTGAACGTTCGGATTTTGCGACATCCAGCGCTCAAATGGGCCCGACGGAACTATGGGTTTGGGCTCGGGGAAGTAGGCCGAAGTGCCGACATGGGGAGCAGAAGATGTTCCTGGTACACCGTGGCTCCGAGGCGTCCGCTCTGATCGCGAAGCGAGCCGTGATAGGTCCCGCGCGCCGACCATGCCTTGACGGGAATGAGGTCGAGGAGAACCCACTCATCGGCCCGAATGGGTTCCTGGAACCACATCGCGTGATCGATGCTGGGACCCCCGCGTCCCGAAAGTCCCGCATCTACCTGCCCGAAACCTGAACCAAGATCCGAGAGGAAGACCAAGGCACCCGCATTCATGATGGGGTCGTTCGGTAAAGGATCGGTCGTCTTGACCCACATACAGTCCGGGAACCGTCCGGTCGCGAGGTCGAACGGCGTGACGTCCATCACGTCGATGATCGTGTTCCAGCTGTGCGACGACGGATCCTTCTTGGGCTCGGGAACCTCTCGCCGTGGCGCGGCGTCAAAGGAAGGTTCCGGGCGCTCTTCGTGAAAAGAGGCCACCATCGAGAAGATCACTTTCCCGTTCTGGAGAGCGTTGACGTGGCGAGCGGAGAAACTTCGACCATCACGGTCGAGGTCCACTTCCATGACGACGGGTAAGTCGACGGATCCCGGTCGCAGGAAGTAGCCGTGCAGTGAGTGAGGAGATCTACCTTCGGGCACCGTCGCCGCCGCCGCCATCAAGCACTGCGCCGCCACTTGGCCACCGTAAAGGGCCTGCCGCGGGCTCGCGGGACCATTTTGTCCGCGGAAAATCGTGGCGTCGACTCTCTCGAGAGTCAACATTTCTTCAACGCTCGAGCAGACGTACACGTTCCTCCCGCGACGCTTCAGTTTACGACGACGAGAAAGGACCGCAAAACAGAGGTCTGCGTTCAACAAGAAGTTGGTGCGGGGGTTCCTACGTGAAGGTCACGACTGTGGGACCAGTGCTAACTGCCGTGACTGAGCCACCAGGGTGCCGCTCTCGTCCCAAATCTCACCGTCTTCTTCGAGCATGCCGGCGGTAATGAATCGCGTCGTAAAGCGACATCGCAACCAGCCGGGGACGGGACGAGCTCGCAGGTGTGCGGTGAGTTCGATGGTCGGTGTCCACGCCACCGGAAGATCGGTGTTGAAGATCGTGGGCGGAAAAGCGTCTAGCGCACACAGCAACGCGGTGGTCGTGATCTCCTCGTCGTCACGCAAGCGAAACCAACCGGAGATCTCCGACTTGCCGATGGATCGAGCACGAGGTGAGAGGTCCTGGTCTGGGTGGAGTCGAAGTTCCACTTGACCCATGAAGGGAGGCGGAAAAGTCTCGGTGGCAATCACGGGAACGCACTCGTCGAGGGGAGGTACGTCAGGCGGCGTCCCGTCAACGCGTAACGGGACACTCGTCTCCCGTAGGTCTCCAAAAGTGCCCAACACCGTGAGAAGTGGACGATCCTCACTGTGCAGCGTCGCGGTGGCCGTGGCGAACCGACGTCCGGACTTGACCTCGTGCGTTTCGATGCTCACCCGACCTGGACGACCAGGAGACAAGAAGTGAGCGGTCACCGTGATGGGATCACTTCGACTCGTCATGTCCAACAATGCTCGAGCGACAATCGCCATGAGGTAGCCACCATTCGCGTCACCGGCGATGTCCCATCGGGGCTGAATCTCTCCTTCGTAACGTCCATCACGAAAGGTCACTGCCGTCGCGCGGGCGAAAGACCCCATCGTCACAAGGACACCTCGGCCACCATCGATTCGGTGCGTGGGATCCTGGACCACGTCTTCGAGGTCATTCCGACCGCCGTCAGTGCGGCCACGAGCGCCGCGATAATGCAGGCAAGGCGCGCGTGTTGGAAGCCACGTGCGGCAGCCGCGTAGGTGGTGGGCGTACCGAGTAACGCGATCAACACACTCACACCGATCACGCTGCCGATCTGACGACTCATGTTGACAATCGCGCTCCCGGTCGCGGACCTGGCGAGAGGAAGATCAGCCGTGGCCGACGACAGAATCGTGGGCAGCGCGAGGCCGACGCCGATGCCGGTGATGATCTGCGCGGGGAACATCTCGGAAAAGTACTGCGGCGAGGAGCCCAACAGCAATTGCGAGAGCCCGACGCCGCAGGCGAAGCACACACAACCGGCGGTCGTCACTAGTCCGGGACCATACCGGCGAACGAAATGACCGCCCAAGATCGCGAACCCGGGAACCATCAATGGTCCTGGGGCCACCGACAGTCCTGTCCGAACCGGCGAGAAGTGCCAGATGTTCTGCATCCACAAGATGGCGATCAGGAGATTCGACGCGAACGCCACGGCGAACATAAGGCTCGTCGCATTGGCCCACGAAAATGTCCGAACTTTCAGTAAGACGGGATCAATCACCGGGGCCGGATGACGACGGCTTTGAAGGGCGAACACAATGATCCCGCCGAAGGAGACGGCGAAGGACACGATGGTGTGCTGTGACGTCCAGCCCCACGCCGGCGCCTTCACGAGACCCAGCGCCAATGCGCCAATGGCCACCGCGAGAACCACGGCCCCCACGAGGTCGGGCAACAAGCTTTCAGTCGTGTTCTTGTGGTCGGGAACAACGATGATCGCAGCGATCAGCGCAACGATGCCCAGCGGCAGATTGACGAGGAATACCCAGCGCCAGGAGTGCTGTACGAGAACGCCACCCATGACAGGACCGATGGCAGCGGCCATGGCGCTGACGGCGGACCAGATACGAACGGCACCCGACCTCTTCTCGGCCGGATACGCGTTCAGAAGAAGCCCGAGACTCGTGGGCGTGAGCGCGGCGGCTCCCGTGGCTTGCAGGACTCGAAAGCCCACCAGGATCCATAGCGATCCACTCAACGCGCACCCGACGCTCGCCGCCGTGAAGACACCGAGTCCGAGCAGGAATCCAGCCTTCAGTCCGTAGCGATCGGCGAGTCGCCCCAGTGGGATGAGGAGAGCGGCATAGATGATGGCGTAACCGTTGAGGATCCAGCTCAAGTTCGCGTACGTGTGCTGATGGAAGTCGTGCCCAATACTGGTGAAGGCCACATTGACGATGAACAAATCGAGTGACGCCATGAAGGCGGCGGCGCACAGAACGATCAGTACCGCTCGCGGTCGATCCTGCGGATGACTTAGGCTTTCCATAGTGAGAGACCCTACGCTCTGACTTAGGAGATTGCAAGTTATGTCTGACACACCCGACCGTGTTCGCTTCACCACTGCCCTGCACGATCGCGACGCCTGGTCGGCTGCGGCGTGCTCGATGGACCGTGCCGTCAAGTTGATCGGGAAGCGCTCGAACATGTTGCTTCTGCGCGAGGCGTATTACGGAAGCACGCGTTTTGACGAATTCGTTCGGCGGACGGGACTGAGTGAACCGGTCGTCGCGAATGAACTACGACACCTCGTCGAAGAAGGACTTCTCACGCGCGTGCCGTACCAAGACGCCGGCGATCGGGAAAGGCTCGCCTACCGACTTACCGACATGGGTCGCGACGCCTTCGTCCCGGTCGTTGCCCTCATGCAATGGGGCGACAAGTGGCTCGCTCCCGAGGGTCCGCCGGTCGAGTTATCACACAGCGCCTGCGGGTCGGCGGTAACCGTTTCTGTGCGGTGCACGGAAGGACACGACCTCACCGTTCGTGACGTGACTGTTCGACCGGGTCGCGGAGCGACACGACGCGCATCGACGACGTCGCCTCACTGAGTTTCTCGACATTTCCGCAACCTCGACCGGGCGTGGTCGTGGCAAAGTGATGGCACGACGTTGCCGATTTGAAATCTTGCGTTTGTCCGGTAATGAGACGGCCGACGACTTCGAACAGAGGGAGCTTGCAATGCAGCGATTGAAATGGTTGGCGGGAATTCTCATACTGGCGGTAGCCGCGTCCGCGAACTTTGCGTCGGGCGCCGCCACCGCGAGATCGGTCGCACCGCGTGTCGCACCCCTCGATGGCACCATGACATCCATCGCCTGCCCGTCAACTACTGACTGCCTCGCGAGCGGTGCACAGGTGGGTCTCTCATCGAATTCCGGTACCGCCATCTACCGGTCGAAAGATCATTCAGCATCGTGGGCGCGTGTCACGGTGCCCGCCGGAGCCGGTGGATTCAGTGCGGTGGCGTGTGCGTCCCGCACGACGTGTGTCGCCGTTGGCTACAACACCAAGGTGACCGCTGGTGTCATTATCCTCAGCGCCGACGGCGGCGCAACCTGGCACCGCGTGGCCGTTCCCGCGATCGCCTCCAAGCTGCTCTCGGTGACCTGCCCGACACCGACCTGGTGTCAAGCCTCCGGACTCCACTACGTGCCAACCACCGACGGCTCCTTGATCACGTCGGGTGTTGAACTGCAAAGTCTCGACGGCGGGAAGACGTGGCACAGCCAGACGCTGCCCTTCAATATTTCCATCGCCGAAAGCGTGTCGTGCCTGCCGTCAGGAAGCTGTCTTCTCGTCGGTGCGGATGGTCAGATATCGGGACAGGTGGGCGCCATGTCCACCACCACCGACCGGGGTGCCACGTGGTTAGATCACGACGACCTCGTCCACGCCTCAATGCTGACCAGTGCCACGTGCGTCACTGCTGCATTTTGCGTCGAGGTGGGCGTGTCCGCTTCCCTCGCTTCGTCGGTGGCGTACTTGTCAACGGTCTCGGGATCAATCTTCAAGAGCGTTCCCGTCGCCCGTGACGTTGACCAACTGGCCTGGGTGGGTTGTTGGGGCGCCGCTCACTGCTTCGCGACCGGATATTCCGCTTCAACGTCGTACGCCGACTTGACCCAGTTCTTGGGAAGTGGCAATGGTGTCCATTTCGGCGTTGTTACGACCCCTCATCTCGCGGACATCAACGGTCTGTCGTGCGCCCAATTGCCAACGTGCATCGCGGTGGGCGACATTGGAAATGATCCGTATCACCCGACAACCTTGATCTCACGCAATTCCGGTTCCACGTGGTCCCAGAGCGGTACGCCCCACTAGATCGCGGACGGTATGTAAGAGACTGCAGTCGCGGGCGTCCATATATTTGTGAGCATGAACGCGGCGCGGGCTCGCTTAATGGTTCGCGCGGCGTGTTCAATCGTCTGGGGATGTGTCCTCTTCGTCCTGGTCGTCGCCATTGGAAAGTCACTTCATCACTACGACCACGAATTGATCTCACCGTTCTCGTCCGCGTGTCACGGTTCAACCTGCAGCCGACCCGCTGACGCCGCAAGTGTTCTCGACGCACCCGGATGGCTGTGGCTGAGTGCACTAACGCTATGGATCGGAGTCATGCTCGCGCTCTTCCGAAGGTCTCGTGACAAATAGACCATAAGCCAGCAGCCATAAATCACCTCCCAAACGTTCCGAAGGTGATGGGCACCCGCCCTCGTTGCTGGTATCGCGAACCTTCGACATCAGCGGACCGACCGACGCCACAGAACCCTTCGGTCCGGGAATCCTCCTGCGCGACGCGCTGATTTCAATCGCCTCGTCAACTCGATGACTGTCGTCGTACTCGCCACTTTCACTTCGAGTCGGTGCGACGGAACTCGAGACCGTTTATGAGGTGAATTCACCCTTGCCCCAAAGGAAGATGGACGGCTACGTTGGTGCTTAGCAATATAAGGAGATTTGGCCAACATGTCGGAAGAATTGAGCCAAGAAGTCGTTGGCGCTATTGGCCGTGTGTCGGTCCCCATCAGTGACGGTCGCCCTGGCGAAGTCATGATTCCCATTCGCGGTGGCGTCGAGGCCTATCAGGCCCTGGCGGACGAGGAGATCACGAAGAACTCCCGCGTCGTCGTCGTGGAGATCATTTCTGGTCGCACCGTTCTCGTCACGCCGTACTGACTCTCGAGGAGACATCATGCTGTTCTGGTACGTTCCCGCCCCGAACGAGGCGCTGCTCATTTCCGGATCCCGTCGCGGTGATCAGGACACGCAATTTCGCATCGTCACCGGCCACGGTTGCTTCGTTATTCCGATCAAGCAAAAGGCCCGCTATCTTTCCCTCTCGCTGCGCGAGTCCGAGATCACGGAGGAGTGCATCACGACCCAGGGAATCCGTCTCCACGTGCGCGCCATTGCCGCCTTCAAGATCGGTGACGACGCCGCATCCATTGCGAACGCCGCTCGACGTTTCTTGGCCGAGCAGAACAACATGGAAGAACTCGTGGGCCGTATCTTCGCGGGTCACCTTCGCTCGATCATCGGATCGTTGACCGTCGAGGAGATCATTCGTGAGCGCGACCGTCTCGCTCAAGAGGTGAAGGACGGCAGCCACGGCGAGATGGAGAAGCTCGGCATCGTCGTTGACTCGATTCAAATTCAAGAGATCGAAGACTCCTCCGGTTATATCGACAACATCGCGGCGCCTCACGCCGCGGCCATTGCGTCGCAGGCTCGTATCGCCAGCGCCAAGGCGGACCAGGAAGCCACCCAGCAGGAGCAGACCGCCGCGGCGTTAAAGGCTCAGTACATGCGTGACACCGAGATCAAGACCGCCGGCTTCAACGCGGAGATCGAAGAAGCCAAGGCCGCGGCCGCCCAGGCCGGACCTCTCTCGCAGGCCCGGGCGACCCAGGACGTCATTTCCCAGCAAACGATCCTCGCCGAGAAGGAAGCCGAGCTCACCGACAAGCGCCTCGAATCCGAAGTTCGCCGTCCCGCGGACGCCGAGGCCTACAAGACGCGTACCCTCGCTGATGCGAATCGTGACCGCGTGAAAGCCGAGACCGAAGCGGACGCCTTCCGTCAGCGCACCATCGCCGAAGCCGGCCGCGACACGGTCAACTACCAGACCGAAGCCGAGGCCAACCGACTGCGTAAATTGGCCGAGGCCAACGCCGAAGCCGAGAAGATTCGCGCCGAGGCCGACGCACAAGCGAAGAAGCACGAGGCCGACGGTGACGCGTACGCCGAGCGCACGGTCGCCGAGGCCGAAGCGGCCGCCATCAACATGCGCGCCGACGCTCTCTCTGAAGGCAATCAGGCACTCATCGCCGCCAACAAGTTGATCGACGCACTGCCCGAACTCGTGACCGCTGCGGCCGAGGGGATCAAGGGCTCTAACCTCACGGTGCTCAACGGCACCGAAGGAGTCACCGAAATTGTCTCCGGCATCGTCGGACAAGGTCTCACGATCTACGACGCGCTGCGAAAGAGCGTGTCGGCCACGAGCACGACGATCTCCAACTCGTCCGCCGCGTCACCGACCCCGCCTCAAGGGTCCGTGACGTCAAACGACGCACCAACGGCGTAGGGATTTTCGCTGGCCTGACGCGTGAGCGTTGCCTCTGGCGATGCTCTCTGGCACGTCACGGGAATTAGCATGCCAGCCAATCACGTCCGGCCAACCTGGACACATCAGGAGAAGATCATGAACACGTCATACGCCATCCGACGTCGTCTGACGCGCTACGTCGCCGCGAGCCTGATGCTCGCCGCGGGCGTGAGCGCCACGGTCGTGACCAGTGCCGGTGCCGCTACCGGGACGATATCCCTGCCCACTCTGACTTTGCTGCCGAGTGGAGCAGCGGACAACTCCCACGCAATGTTGACGAAGATGTCGTGCGTCAACTCGACGTGCATGTCCATTGGCTCCTACGAGGACACCAATGCCATCACGAGGCCGTACGTCGTTGTGACCGTCAACGGCAGCGTCCTGACGTCGCAGCGCATCGAAGGTCCACTCGACGCGACGAACTCCACCGCGACCCCAGTCACGGCATCGGATATTTCGTGCGTCGCCGGCATCACGTGCTGGGTGGTCGGTAGTTACACCACCGGTGGACGTTTGCGCCCCTTCGTCACGACTCTGACAATTTCCACGACCGCCGCGATTGCCTGGATTCCCAACGCGCTCGTCACGAATGTGCCCCTCCCGAACAACCTCTCGGCGAGTTCCTCGTCGCACAGTGATGTCTTGACCGTCAAGTGCACGACATCGAACTTCTGCCTGCTCGTTGGTCAATACGACACCGCGAACAGCACGGTGGCGACGTTCGACGACGTTTGGAACGGGACGAGTTGGGCCGCGCCCCAGGTTCTGCCCGCACCATCGAATTCCCTCGACCCGGGCCTTTGGGTTCCCTATTCGATCTCCTGTTGGGACACCACCGACTGCAACATCTTCGGTGAATATCGCGTGACCGGCAGCTTCTTGGAAATTCCGATGGTCATCCCGGTCGCAAGTGGTGTTCCCGGCACTCCCGTCGCCCTGCCTCTACCGAGCGACGCTACGACCAACGGCAACGCGTCAGCTATCCGACACCTCTCCTCGACGTGCTTTTCCGCAACATCGTGTCTTCTCACCGGCAGCTACATCAACAATCACACTCCCCTCCCGTACACCGAGACGTTTGTGGACGCGATGACCGGCACGAAGTGGAACTCGGCAATGGAGTCTCTCGGCCCGAATTCGAGTAACGCGGTGAACCAGACGCCGTCGTCATTGTCATGTGTCAGTGCCACCACGTGTGTCGTTGCCGGAAACTACGCCTCTTCAAATGGGAACGCCGCTGGTTTTTGGACCTACGACAACGGTGCGTGGAACACCCCCGATGTCCTTCCGGGCCTGGACGGACAAATCACCTTGAACATGTACGTCAACACGCTGTCGTGCGTATCGTCCTACGTCTGCACGTACTCCGGCTACGTCTCCAACCAATCCGGGGCGCAAGCGGCCGTGGTGGGGCAGTACGACATGGCGCTGCCCCACGGTGTGACGCAAGTGACCGTCGCCCAAACCTCCGCGCACGGTGCCACCGTCTCGTGGGCCCCGCCCGCGATCATCGGAACCGGCATCTCGACCTACGTCGTGAAGCGAACCGGTGAGGGAACGCCGGTCTGCGTCACCTCCTCAACCACCTGCGTGGACACCACCGTCATGGGAGGCACGTCCTACACCTACGTGGTGACCTCGATCAGTAATGACGGCCAAGTTCTTTCCGGCACGGCGGTTGTTTTCAACGCCGTGAATGCGCCCGCGGCGCCCACCCACGTCAGCGCGGTCGGTGGAGTGAAGTCTGTGACACTCAAGTGGACGGCCGCTACGTCGGGCGGTCCCGCGAGTTCCTACGTCGTCGTCGTGAAGCAGGGCAAGTCGACGAAGACGTACCACGAAGCGAGTTCGGCCAAGAGCGCCACTTTCAGCGCGTTGACGGCCAAGGTAGCGGTGCACATCACGTTGGTAGCCACCAATGTCGCCGGCACCAGTTCGGTTGTCGTGGTCTCGGCGGTCCCGAAGGCCTGACCCCCCGCGTCGCGGACAGAGCACTCCTCGCCGTTCTTAGTACCATGGCAAAAATCTATTTTTCGGCTGTCGCGTCGTCGACACGGGAGGACGTACACAGTGTTATTAGGAACTTCGGATTTGCGCGTGGTTTTGAGATTTGATCGGTCGGTTGTGGCTTAGGAGTTAGCGAAGAGCGGGGGCTCTGCAAGTCTGTTGGTTCTCTACACCTACAGATTGGAAGAACCCCCGTGATCACGGACCCTACC
>CAIQGE010000037.1 GCA_903871335.1 uncultured Actinomycetes bacterium | reverse complement strand
GGACCACAACCAGCAAGGTGTCGAACATCGAAAGATCGATCTACCACGACACAAACTTCACTGAGCGCTACCTCGCATGGCTCAACGAGGCTGGATTCTCAGGAGCTGAAAAGGCGGCTTGACAAACATAGGAGCATCAAATCACTCCTACAGGCCCTCATCCACGAAATTCGAGTAGACAGCCGCCACGCCATTCAGCCCGTTTTTCGCGTGCCTTTGGCGGGCGACGCCATGGCGGGCGATGCGGTTCGCGCACCGTCCCGGTCGGTGGGCGCTGAGGGACTCGAACCCCCGGCCTGCTGGTTGTAAGCCAGCTGCTCTAACCAACTGAGCTAAGCGCCCGAGTACGAAGAGCCTAGATCGTGCCGACCGACCGAATCGACGTCAGAAGCTCGCTAGTTGCGGCAAAAATGGGGCGCCGGGTATCACGAGTGTCAATAATGAGTTCTCGGTCATCCCATTCCGCAACGACGGCGCCCGCTTCGACGGCTACGAGCAGGCCGCCAAGGTAGTCCCACGCACTGAGCGTCGACCGATTGGCGGTCGTGAATAGGTCCAAAGAGCCGTCGGCGACCAGACAGCACTCGAGTGCCGCGGCGCCCAGTACGCGAAACTGTGACCAGCCGAAGTGTTGAAGGGGGTATCCAGAAAAAGCAACGAACGTCTGCGAGATTTCCTTCTGTCCAGAAGGAGCAATCGGCGCCCCGTCGCGAGTCGCTCCCTTGTCCTTACGCGCTTGGTAGCGGGTGCCGGTGGCCAAATTGGCAACCAGTGACGAGTGCAGTTGACCTTGGTGCAGTACGGCCAAACTCGAAGCGAAGAAGGGTACGCCCTTGTCGCAATTCGTCGATCCGTCGATGGGATCAATCACGACGGTCCAGTCACCCTCACCGGTCACGCCCGACTCTTCGCTCACCACGCGAAATCCGGCGTCACCCAAAATTTTCAAAGCAACCGCGTCGGCGGCCAGATCGAGGTGATACTGCGTCTCACGAATTCCGGAGTACCCACGTCCACGATGCTCCCCGATGGCACCTTCGATAGCGTCAACGCACGTATTCAATGTCGCAAAGATTTCACTATCGAGCACAACTTCACGCTACTGGTGCTCCGAGTAACCTGAGTGCGATGGCCGCTATCGACATTGCCGGTTTTGTCGCCGACCTCAAAGACCACGCCGTTGATCACGGTTTCCACGTGCACGATGAGCGGCACTTCGTCGAAACGTATTCATTACGCCAGGCGTGGGAAGTCGATCTACACCCCGAAGACGGTTGTGGGGGTCCCGTCGATCTCCACATGTCGCTCGACGTTGATCCTCGGGCGCTGCTGGCATTCGAAGATGCGTTGCTGGGTCTGCCTGACGACGTCGATCCTCCCGATGAATTTCATTTCCCTTTGGTATTGACCTGGTCGCTTCCGCCCATGCCGCACGGACCGGATCTCTTGCACTTGGCCATTGACTTGGCGCCGGTGGGTGGCTTGGAGATGCCTCTCGAAGTAACGGCAACGGACACGTTCGCGTCCGCCACGGACGCCGGGGAACGACGTATTTCCATCATCGCGCGTCATCCGATTTCCCTCGCTCGTGTTGCCAAGGGCGAAGATCCTTTATGTGACCTGTTCGAACGGGGACGGGCTGTGAGCGACTTCCTTCTCGAAGCCGCGAAGACCTGGCTCGGCTAGCGACTACTCCGCAGCACTAAATCGCTCGGCTAACCACTGCAACGAGTGAGGCTCGCCCATCGCGTCTTCCCAGCCCGTCAACTTTTCTTCGACGTCGGCTTGAGAAGTGACGGTGCCGATGACCTTCACAATCAGGCTCTCGATCGGCTCCGTGTAGGACGTCGGACTCCCGAAGAAAAGGTCGGCGTGCATGGTCCCGTCCGGTCCGAGCATGAGATACAACTCCCCCGTTGCTTCCACCCACGAGAGTTCGTAGTCGTTACCAACGCTGTCGGTCCACTCGCTACCAAATTCAATCTCGGCGCTCTCGCGACGCGCTTCGTTCTCTGCGTAGAACTCTTCGATATTCATGCGAACAGCCTACGTGGAGTTTCTGTGCGTCCGAGTGTGCGTTGGAGTGGGAGTGGAACGGGGACCGCTCATTGCTGGGCTGGCCCCATGGAACCTCAACACGACCTTCTCGGCCAACTACGAACAGAATGGGCTCGAGTAGCCCGCACGTCATCATCTCGAATCGCGTGTCGGGAGTTTCTCGAACGCCACGTCGACCTCCCACCACTGATGGCCCAGGACATGGGAGATGTCGTGCGCCGCCTCGAGCCTCGGGGTGGGCTGCGCGTCGAGCAGAGGGCTCTGGTCGTTACCGCACTCCTGGAGGACGCGGGCGATCCGATGATCCATCGAGCTCTTCTCCAGACGCTCCTTCCCGGCATCGTCAGCGTGACCCGCCAGCTCCGATTCGGACGAGGAATCGTCGACGCGCCGCACGAAGCCTTGGATCAGGCGCTCACCTTGGCAACGGAACTACTCACCGACTGGGCGGGACAGAGCCGCGCGTATGCGGCCCCCGATGTTCTATCGGCCCTGCGGGGTCGCCTACGACGATGGCTACTGAAAGAGAAAGAGGCCCGAGCTGCCGTGGTGGCCGACATCCGTGACAGCGACATTGCTCCTGACAACGACCATCTCCTAATGCGGCTCGAGGTGTTGGCGCACGGCCCACAGAGTCGGCTAGCTCGACTCACCTACGCCCGCGTCTACGAAGGGGTCTCACTGCGCGATCTGGCGGCGGCTGACCACAGCGCGCCCCGCTCGCTCCAAGCCGAACTGCAACAGTTCGCGACCAGATTTTTGCTCTAGATGTCGGTACCCTCATTCCACCATGCGACGCCGTCTATCCCTCACCGAGATGGTCGCCCTGACGACGCCGCTGCTCTTGGTCCTACTTCTCGTGAGTTCGGGAACCACGAGCATCACGCACTGGCGGACGGCGGTTCGCACGGTTCTCACTCGTCCGGTGACTCCCTCCGTCGCCCCACACCGAGTGCCGCCGCGAGTGATCGAACGAATCGTGGTTCGAACGGTTCCCACGTCGCCGACGCGCGTGAGCGCGACCGGAACGAACGCGCCTTCATCCTCGAATGGGAACGTCGCGAGCGCCACGCCCGCCGTTCTCACCGCCCGTCACTCGATCGCCCCGATGAGCGGAGTGCTGGCCGATCCGTTTTACGAAGTCGACGAGCCCGTTCCCGCCGGTTCGCACTGGACTCTTTCCGCCAACGCGCCGGCGACATGGATCGTCGTGTGCGACGGCGTGACGCTGGCCAACGAACCTTCTCCCGTCGTAATTCCGACGACAGGCAGTTGCACCGCGAATATCACGGCGACCACGTCGGCAACCACAACATGGAAATTGGAGCCGGTCGCGTGAGTTCGCGAACCATTGTCTTTCTGAAGGGCGTCGCACTATCCACCGTGCTAGTTCTGCTGCCGCTCGCACTGTGGCGATTCTGGTATCAGGCGGGAACGTCCGCGCACATGACGGCCACGCGATCGGTGATCGCGATGGCGGCACTGTGGTGGATGTACGTGGTCGGTCGCGTGGTGGCGGAATGTTGGTCGATCCGACAATCCAGCGGAGCCGTCATGGTCACGACGGGAACGATGTGGATTGCCACGATGATTGTGAGCGTCCTCTCGTGGGCGTGGCCGGCCAGCGCCAGCGCACAATCGAGATATCTCGTGCCATCGACTTCGACGCCAGCGGCCACGTACGTCGTCCAGCCCGGAGACACGTTGTGGGGCATTGCGGATATTGCCTACGGCGACGGTGACCAGTGGCGCCGCATTCTCGCGGCCAATCAAGGCGGACGTGACGGAACGGCCCGGATCGACGATCCCTCGATGCTGCGACCCGGGTGGCGACTGCGGCTCCCCACTGCGCACGACGACGTCACCCAGCCCGCCGCATCGAAGAGCGTCTCTCATGAGGATCACCGCGAGAGTGCTCCGTTGGCGGCGAACGAACACTCCGTTCGGCGATCAGATCCGACTTCGCGGCCCTCGCCTCATGAGGGCGAAGAACACCGTCCCGCCCCATCGGGACTGTGGTGGCTGTCGGGATCTGGTGCCGTCCCTTTGGTGTTGGCCGCCAAGCGCCACCGCGACTTCTTATCGCAGTCTCGCGAGGAAGTGAACGACGACGAGGTCGACGGTGTCATCGCGCTCTTGCGTCACCATGACCCCGAGTACCTTCGCGCGATCGACAGCACTTTGCACGGTCGGAGTCATGGACTGGCAGTCATTACACCGGATCTGGCGGCCCCACCGAAGGAAAACCGCGCAGCGTTCGAACCGGTCGTCGTCGTGCCCGTCGCCCATCACGACGACGACGTCCTGATCGCCTTCGCGCGACCCGGCGCCGAACTTCCACTCGGCCCCATGGTCGCGTCGTTAGTTGCTGCGCGCGCACTGACCCTCCACTCGCCTGGTCGCCACGTGGTGACGACCACTCCGGACGACGCGCTGCGAGCCTTGGCGCTTCGCTCGAGCTTTGACGACATCGTGATCTACGGTGGGCCCCGCTGTGACCTCGACGTCGATGTCGCGCAGAGGTGCGTCACGTTGGGACCTGACGAGTTGGGCGCCGAACCGTTCGTCACGGTTGAGCGAACCACCTTTACCAAATTCGAATCTCCTCCCGTGTCGCACTTCGTCGCAGTTCCTAGCGTTGCACCAAACCCCCTTCTCTCCAACGCCTCCGGTCTCGTGCGGGTCGAATTGCTCCGTGCCGAACCCGTGGTGCACGGTCTCGTGGCCCCGTTCGAGGCCGGGCTTCGGCGCCGCTGCGTGGAACTCGTGGCGTACTTGGCGGTTCACCGCGACGAAAGAGTGACGGGCGAGCGACTCCGCGCACGCGTGCTCGGCGTCGACGGAGATGACGCCTCGTCGCGCACCTTGTCCAACACCGCGTCGGCGACCCGTCGCGCCCTCGGTGATGACGAACACGGTCCGAGGTTGCGGCCCGTGTCATCGGCGGGTCTCTACGAGATCTCGGACGTCGACTGCGACTTGATCAGCTTTCATCGATGGATCTCGATCGCACGAGCGTGCGATCGAGACGAGCGTGCTCAAGAAATGGAGGCGTTGCGTCAGGCTCTGTCTCTCGTTCAAGGAGAGCCATTAGCCGCCGCGCTTCGCGGTTTCGAATGGTTCTTGGCCGAGGGCCACCTGGCCCGCCTGCAGCGCGATGGCGAATGGGCGGCTCTACGGTTGGCGCAGTTGGCTCAAGAAGATGGCAACGGCGACACCGCTTTTTGGGCGGTCGAGCGTGGTCGGCTCCTCGACCCGTATTCCGACTCATTGACCGCGGCGTTGCACCGCATCCCGCGACTACGCCAGTTTGGCGGCAATGGAACCAGCGGAGCGCAACACGACGCCGTCCGCACCAGCTGAGCTGTAGTGGTGTGCGGGTCTCTCTATCGCTTCTCGGATCAGTCGACCCAAGAGGTCGGCAAAGCTGAGTGGCGGATCAACAAAGAGATGCTTGGACAACGATCCGGGGATCGTATTGATCTCGTTGACGTAGATCTCGTCCTCATTCGCCAAGAAATCTATGCGGGCGACGCCCCGAGCACCCACCAACGTCGCCAGTGTGTGTGCGAGGGAACGAATGCGCTCGGCACGCTCGTCAGGCAAGTGAGCCGGCAGCTCGCGCGGGGCGGAGACCATGCCCTCCCCACCGACGTACTTGTCGCGATAGTCAAGGATTTCGGCGTCCGCGGATCGACGTAGTGGCTTTTCAATCGCGGACAACGTCACGTCGGGATACGTGAGTAGCGCAATTTGAATATCGTGCAGGTCCGGACGATAGGGCTCCACCACGCACCCGTTTGCGAAGTGATCGTTGGCGCGCAGGCGAGCTCGCGCCGTTGCGAGATCCGCCACGACGTCGATGCCGATCGACGACCCGCCAAAGCGCGGCTTGAGAATGTAGGGCCCCTCAAAGGGCAGAGTTTCCGTCGACGCGTCGAGGAGGGCACGCGGCAGCGTCGGGAGTCCCGCCGCGAGCACGGCGGTCCCGAAGGCCCACTTGTCCATGCCGAGGGCCGCGCCCGCGACCGTCGGACCGCTATAGGACACACCAGCGAGATCGAGCGCGCCTTGGAGGGTTCCGTCTTCGCCGGGCCCTCCGTGCGTGGCGAGAACGACCGCAGAGAGGTCAAGACGCCGGTCGCGTCCCAGGCGTCCCGCGGGTTCGTAGAAGCCGCCATCCTTCCCGAGACGCAGCGACAGTTCCGAGGAACCCTTCGGCACACCGTCAAGGAAATGCTCCGCCTCCGTCGAATTCGGTACACGGACGAACTCGCCGGTCTTGGTCCAGTAGATACCGACGACGTCCGAGTCAGTACGCGCCAATTCTCGTAATGCGAGAAGACCCGTCAGAATCGAAATGTCGTGCTCCGGGGCCGGCCCACCAAAGAGAACTCCTGTTGTCACGACACTCCCCGAATCTCACCTACCAAGAGATCAAGGGTACTGGTCCGGCAGGTCATTGAGGTACAACACGCCGTCCCCGGCGGTGAGGTTGGCCCGGACCCAGTCCACCGCGCCGTCCCGGGTGGCAAATCGCGTCACGGTCACGCCAAATCCGCCCTCGAGCGCCGCCGCGTTGGTCAACCCGACCACCAGCAGGCGGGCACCCATGTCCCGCACCATGGCCCCGAGAGCTTCATTCTCTCGACGCTGCTCGCGACCGAGTTCCACCATCCCCGGCGTCACAACGACCCGCTGGCCGTGAAGCGGAAGATCTCGCAGCGTCTGCAAGGCCGCGCGGGCGCCAGCCGGATTCGCGTTAAACGTGTCGTCGATCACCATCACACCCGAGGGTGCGGTGGCCACGACCATCCGATTCGGCACGCTAGTGAGATGTTGAAAGCGAGCGACGATTTCGTCAACGCTCAGTCCCAACTCCAAGGCCGCCGCAATGGCGCAGGCCAGATTGGACTCGCGCACACCGGCGACGGGTGGTGCGATGGCCGCCACGTCACCGTCAACAATGATTTGCCAGCGCTCGTTGATGTTGAGCACGCGGACGTCGGCGAGCGGGTTCGCGCCGCCCGCGGTGCGAACCGTCTTACCGCTCGACTTCAAGTTGTTCACCCAACCAGCGAGTCGTTCGTCATCGACGTTCACGATCACCACCGGTGCGCGCTCGGTAATCTCGAACTTGGCCCTCTCGATGACGTCCAGCGACTTCATCCGCTCCAGATGGACGGGGCCGATCGCGGTGATCACCGCGATGTCCGGCGTGCACCACGAAGTCAGATCGGCGATCTCACCGGGTCCGTAGGTACCCATCTCCGCGATGAAGATCTTGGTGCCGTCAGCGAGATTCTCGTTGATTGCCCGCGACAGCCCGGCCCGATTGTTGTAACTCCTCGGCGAAGGAATGACGCCTCGTCGTCCACCAAGGATTTCCGCTAAGTGATGTTTCGTCGACGTTTTGCCGTACGAACCAGTAATCGCGACCACGGTCGGATCAATCGCTCGCAACCGCTCCTGAGCACGATCCACGAATCGTTGCGCCGCTCGCGTTTCGTAGGGACTCGTCACGAGAGCGGCGGCGTCAATGACGAAGGGAACCAGGACGATGGACATCACGGCGACGACCCACGGGCGAGGGATCACGAAAGCACTCATTGCCACAACGGCGCTGAAAGCGACCGCGACGACCGTGAGTGTGCGCAGTCGACGAGTCCAGGCCAACTTCCCCGTGCGCCCCTTCGTGCTCAGTCCGAGCGGACAGAACACACCGACGAGGGCCGCAACCGCGACGGCCGTGTAGTCGAGGCCCAAAATGAGCAAGACCACGCTCAACGCCGTGCCCCACAATGTCAGCGATCCACTCCCCGTCGCCCGTTTCCACCAGGCCGATGACGGCGAGGCGGTGACCCAACGCCACACGAACCGGCGCACGGATCCCGGCTCATAGTGCTCTCGCTGCAGTACGCGGAGCCACCGGACGAGTTGGGCACTGTACGCACCCACCACCGCGACGAGCAAGATCACCGTTTCGACAACGTGAGCGTTCATCCTCGTACCAAGGCTTCTGCGGCGGCTGACAAAGCCGCTGGGGCTTCCGTGGGGGTCAAGTGGCCGACTCCCTCGAGAAGTCCGAGCGAACTCGCAGGGCCCAGCAGCGACTGGGCGCGTTCGGCGACGGCGACGGGAACGTCACGATCGTCCACACCCCACAGAAGCCTCGTGGGGCCGCGCCACACGCCCAGTTCGTCTTCGTAACTTTCATTCACTGTGGCGACAAGGATCTCGCGCAGGGGTCCCGTCGCTCGTCGATAGTCCTCGGAACCGTATTTCTGCCGAGCACGCTCTAACCGCTCGGGCGATACGAGGCGGACGCGGGCCAACGAGCGAATCACGCGATACCCACGGGGTGGTCGGGACGGACCACCCTTGTGAAGAAGAGGCACGCCCGTAAGAACCAAGCCGCGCACCAGTTCCGGGTGTCGAGCCGCCACCACGAGGGCGACGCGCCCGCCGAAGGAGTGCCCCACGAGTACGACGGGTGTCGCGAAGTCCTCGGCGATCAATTTCGCCACGAGTTCCGCGTACAGGCGTGCCCCACCGATCTCGTGGGGCAACGGAGAGGCGCCAAAGCCCGGTAAATCCAACGCGACGGAACTGACGCCGTGGTCGAGCAACTCGTGCGCGCTCGCCGCAAAGTCGGCCCCCCGGCGACCCCAGCCATGCAACCACACCACGTCCACCGGTCCACTGCCGTATTGTTCGCCGAACACGGTTCCGTTCGCGAAGGCCTGCAGCACGGTTCCAAGGTTAGTGACGCTCAGCCCCGCGTCACGGTCTCCCGATAGCGTCCGTGGTGAGATGAGTGATTCGCCCACGTTCCACGAAGACTTACTCGCCGGTCTCACGCCGGAACAACGAGAAGCCGTCACCTCCACACGGCGCCGCCTTCTCGTACGTGCGACGGCGGGCTCGGGCAAGACGCACGTCCTGACCCTACGCATTCAGCGCCGCGTCGCCCTCGGCGAACGAGACGCCGATCAAATTCTCGCGATGACGTTTACCCGCAAGGCCGGCGATCAACTGCGACAACGTCTTGCTCGTACCGGCGTGCGGGATGTTCGCGCCGGAACCTTTCACCGAGCTGCGCTGCAGATCGTGTCGCAATATCGCATTGATCGCGACCTCAAGCCCTTCACGATCGAAGCCAGTCGTCGGCGTCTCGTGACGTCCCTCGCGAAGCAACTACGTGATGACGGCGTCGTCAAACTCGAAGAATGGCAATTACCCCGACTCGAAAGCGAAATCGGTTGGGCGCTCAGTCAGGGATTACACGGCGCGACGTACGCCAAACGGGTCCACCAACTTCGTCGTCAGGGACCCCTACCGGCCTCCACCTTCGCCGAAGTCCTCGACCGCTACGTCGGCCTGTGTCGATCCCGAGGTGTCTTGGACTTCGATCTCTTGTTGAGCGAAGCAACCTCATTGTTACGCGACGAACCCGCCGTTCTCGCCTCCTTCCGTCACCGCAACCGGGCACTCTTTGTCGACGAAGCCCAGGATATGAACCCGCTCCAATTCGATTTGCTGCGCCAGATGGCCGGAGATGATCCGGACCTGTTCTGTGTGGGCGATCCGAACCAGTCGATCTACGGTTTCAACGGTGCCGCCCCCCAACTCTTGAAGAGCCTCTTAGATACCTGGCCCGACATGGACGTGTTGGACCTGACGCGCAATCACCGTTCGACGGCCAATATCGTGGCGATCGCTAACACCTTGTTGGAGGATGGCGCGGCGGGGATCACACCGGCCAAGGACGATGGGGATCTGCCGCTCGTGCGCGCTTTTGACACGGACCGCGACGAGGCCGAGCGGGTTGCGCAGTGGCTGCGGTCCCATCGCCAACCGGGCTCGCCGTGGCGATCCATGGCCGTGCTCGCCCGAACGAACGCCCAGCTCGAGATCTTCGCGACCGCCTTCGAGAACGCGGAGATCCCTTACGAGCGGCTCGGGGCCGAACACTCACCCGCGTCGGACCTCTTGAACGCCGACGCTCCCACGAGGTGGACGCACGAGGAAGTGCCCAATGCGGTGTCCTTAGCCACCATTCACCGAGCCAAGGGTCTCGAGTGGCAACACGTGGCGGTGGTGGGATTGAGCGAGGGGCTCCTGCCCCACTACAACGCGACGTCGAGCGAGGACATCGCCGAAGAGCAACGTCTCGCCTACGTGGCCCTGACCCGCGCGGAAACAAGCCTCCTGATCACGTGGAGTCGAGGTCGTGACGATCACCGTCATCCGGAACGTGCGGCGTCGCGCTTCTTGCGGCCCATCGAGGCCGCTCTCCGCGTGAGGACCGAAGAATTGGCCCCCTTGCGAGGAGACGAACGCCGGGCGAGAATCGCGGCGATTCGTGAAGACCTCGCGAAGGCTCAAGCGGCGGTAGCGTTGCGCGACAGTGAGCACCAACGAAATTCTTGACGAACTGATCGAGCTGCTCGGCGCGCACGCCGTCAGCGTCGGCGACGAGATCAACCCCGACGATCTCCACGACGAATCCCTTCACCCGCGGCACACGATGCCGCTCGCCGTCGTGCATCCGTCGACAACTAATGACGTCGTCGCGGTGGTCCGTTGGGCGTCGGAACACGGCATTCCCGTCACTCCTCGGGGTTCGGGTACAGGACTCTCGGGCGGTGCGACGCCGGTTCCCGGTGGCGTCGTGGTCGCCATGCACCGCATGAACTCGCTGCTTCGTCTCGACCCGGCCGATCACGTCGCGGTGGTCCAACCCGGGATGACCCTGCGCGAGCTCGGCGAGATCCTCGAGCCCACGGGGTTGCGCTACCCCGTCTACCCCGGCGAACTCTCCGGATCCCTGGGCGGCAACGTGAACACCAACGCCGGCGGCATGAGGGCCGTACGCCACGGAGTGACCCGACACCACGTTCTCGGTCTCGAAGTTGTTCTCATCGATGGGACCGTCGTGCGTACGGGCGGGCCCGTGGTCAAAGTGTCCTCCGGCTACGACCTCACGCAGTTGATCATTGGGAGCGAGGGCACCCTCGGCATCGTGACCGAGATCACGCTGAAGTTGTCACCAGCTCTGCCCCACGCCGCCACCGTCCTGGTTCCTTTCGCCACGCTGGACGAAGTGACGACCGTCGTGCCGTCGATCATTAGTGAGGGATTGGCTCCGAGCATCCTCGAGTACCTCGACGTTCTCACCATGGCCTCCGTCACTCAGGCGGCTCAACTGGAACTCGGCGTCGACGCGGGTGTGGCTGAGAAGACGCTGGCGTACCTAGTCATTGTTCTAGAAACGCGGACCGCCGAGCAATTGGACGCCGACCTCATCGCGCTCGCCGAACACGTCACCGAACACGGCGCTCTGGACGTGTACGTCTTGCCGCCGCACGCCGCGACGCAACTGATCGAGGCTCGCGAACGAGCCTTCTGGGTCGCGAAGGCGGCCGGGGCTCACGACATCATCGACATCGTCGTTCCCCGTTCGAGAGTTCCCCGCTTTCTCGAGCGCGCCAACGCCCTCGCGGCGCAGTACGAGACCTTTCTCGTGGGGTGCGGTCACGTGGGTGACGGCAATATTCATCTGTCGATCTATCAGCCGGACGAAACGCGACGGGCGGATCTTCTCCACGAACTCTTCCGCACGGGCGTGGAGATGGGTGGGGCCGTCTCGGGCGAGCACGGTATTGGCCTCGACAAGCAAAAGGATTTTCTCGCGCTTGCTGACCCGGTCTCCCTCGATCTCCAGCGCGCCATCAAACGAGCCTTCGACCCCCACCATCTCCTCAATCCCTACCGACTCCTTGACGAAAGGCCGATGCCATGAACGGTGCCGTATCTCTCCTGTCCACCCTTCGCGCTAATGGCGTTGACGTGTGGTTCTCTAATCCCGGGACAAGTGAGATGCACGCGGTCGCGGCCCTTGACGAAGTGCCCGACATGCGCGGCGTGCTCTGCCTGTTCGAGGGTGTCGCCACGGGTGCCGCCGACGGGTACGCGCGAGTCACCGGTCGACCGGCGGCCACGTTGCTGCACCTCGGCCCGGGACTCGGAAACGGCCACGCGAATCTGCACAACGCCCGTCGGGCTCGGGTGCCACTGATCAACGTGGTGGGTGACCACGCCACGTACCACTCACGTTTTGACGCCCCCCTCGATAGCGATATCCAATCAATTGCGAGGGGTTCGTCCGGCTGGTTCCGCCGTAGCGCGCGTCCCGACGATCTCCCGAGTGACGTCGCCGACGCTGTCGCCGCCAGTTACGGCCCTCCCGGACAAGTCGCCACGCTGGTCCTGCCCGCCGACGTGTCCTGGGGCGAGTTGTCACACACTCCGTCGTCGTGGCCCGTCGCGACGCGACGATCACCGAGCGTGAGCGCCGACGACGCACTCGAAGCGGGACTGTCGCGCCTGCGGACGAAGAAGACGGTGCTCTTTCTTGGTGGTTCGGCCGTCTCCAAAGAAGGCTTGGCCCTGGCGGCTCGACTGGCGGCGGCCACGGGTGCGCGCGTGGTGACCGAAACATTCCCCGCGAATCAAGATCACGGCGCCGGCATCGAGGCACCCGAACGACTGATCTACCTCAGTGAATTTGCGATCAGCCAACTGCAAGGGACCGAAGCCATCCTTCTCGTCGGCGCCGTTGAGCCGGTGGGCTTCTTTGGCTACCCGGACATCCCGAGTCGGCTCGTGCCCCCGGACTGCGACGTCGTTCACGTTGCTCCGCCTGGTTCCGACACCATCGGCGCGTTGGAGTATCTCGTTGCGGCGCTCCATGCACCGGAGGTCAATGTCGCCTCGGGCGAACGACCCGCGCGTCCGACCGGTGAACTCACGACCTTCGCGATGGCCCAAGCCGTGGGAGCCACGTTGCCCGACGACGTGATCATCGTCGACGAGTCCAATACTTCCGGCGTACACCTCTTTGGGGCAACACGTTTCGCGCCACCCCACGAGTGGCTGACGTTGACCGGTGGCGCAATTGGCTTTGGGCTTCCCGCCGCTCTTGGCGCCGCACTGGGTGGCGGCGGCAGGCGCGTTCTCGCCTTCGAGTCCGACGGCTCCATGATGTACACGCCGCAAGCGCTGTGGTCGATGGCGCGCGAAGGACTCGACGTCACCGTTATCGGCTTGTCGAACCGCTCATACGCCATCTTGAATCTCGAGTTGCAGCGAGTCGGTGCCACCGCCGACGGAGCGGCGTCGCGACACATGTTGGACCTCGAGAACCCCACGCTCGATCTCGCCGGCGTCGCCACCGGATTTGGCGTTCCGTCACAGCGCGTGACGACCGCCGACGACTTCACCGCCGCCCTCGAGCGCTCTTTCGCGACTCCCGGACCATCCTTTATCGAGGCGGTCCTGCCCAAGGGATTGAGTTAAACGTCGTTCACTTCGACGATGACCGGCGCGTGATCGGACGGCTTCTCGCCCTTTCGCGCGTCGCGGTCGACGTAACTATCGCGGACACGCGACGCGAGCTCTCGGTCCACCAACAGAAGATCAATACGAAGTCCCCAGCCTCGTCGAAATGACCCGTTGCGATAGTCCCACCACGAAAAACACGGTTCGTCGGGGTGTTGTTCGCGCGTGATGTCGACGAGTCCGGTGTCGAGCAATCCCTCGATCGCGGCGCGTTCTTGCGCACTCACGTGGGTGGCACCCTCAAAAGCGCTCGGGTCATACACGTCGAGGTCGGACGGCGCCACGTTGAAATCACCGCCGACGACGACCAATTGGTCAGGTGGTCGCGTTCGCAGCAGGCGACGCAACTCTTCGAGCCACTCGAGCTTGTACTGGTAGTGAGGATTGTCGAGAGCACGACCGTTGGGGACGTAACAGGAATACACGCGAATCCCACCGCACGTCGCTCCGATGAACCGAGCTTCGGGATCATCGTTGCCAAATCCTCGTACCACGTCCTCCAGACCCACGCGAGAGAGAATGGCCACACCATTCCACTGGCCCTGTCCGTAGTGCGCGGATTCGTAGCCGAGGTCGCGAAGGGCGTCGAACGGAAACTTGGCGTCGGTCTGTTTGGTCTCTTGTACGAGCAGCACGTCGACGTCACGCGAGCGCAGCCAATCCTCCACGCGCGGCCAGCGGGCCGTCAGGGAGTTCACGTTCCACGTCGCAATCTTCACGGTCGGTCGGTCACCACAAAAAGAAGTTCTGCCTCAACGCACAGTTGTCCATTAACACTCGCCCTCCCGACACCACGTCCACCTCGAGCGGACAAACGGGTCATCTCGCATTCCACGGTGACGAAGTCTCCGGGAACCACCGGACGCCGAAAGCGCGCCTTTTCGACGCCCCCGAAGAGCGGCAACTTGCCGGCGTACCGCGGATCATCGAGGACCGCGACGGCGCCGCATTGGGCGATGGACTCCAAGAGCAGCACGCCGGGCGTGATGGGTTGCCCCGGGAAATGTCCTGGGAAGAACCACTCGTCCCCCCGCAGACGCCACGTGGCGCGCGCCGAGCGTCCGGGATTCACTTCGAGAACTTCGTCGATCAACAAGAAGGGTGGACGATGCGGTAGCCACCGTGTCGGATCGGCCGGAAAAACACTCACGACAGCGAGAGTTCTGCAATTCGTCGATCGCGATCGACACTGACGAGACGGAAAGTCCGATGATCGCCGCGCTTCAGGACGTCACGGGCTCGGGCGGGAGCCGGTGAACCCAGCGATGTGGTGGGGGCGTAACACTCGACCTTCGATCCATCGGCCACGTCCACCGCGATGATCGCGCCGTGAGAGGTGAAGGCCACGACCTCGCCGGCGATCGTCGAACGCAGGCGGTGCGCGGCGACAAACGCGTCGAAGGCGCCCTCGGGATTCACCGGGTGACGACCGCGCCGCAGAGCGACGGCGGGTTCGGTCGGGATCGACGGAGTGGTGGCTGCTTTGGCGGCCGTGGACTTCTTGGTCGCCTTGGTGGCCTTCGTCGCGGTCTTCTTGACCGGCTTGGCCGTCTTTACCGCGACCTTGGCCGTCTTGACGGCGGGCTTCGTCACCTTGTCGACGACGTCGCTCTTGTCCCCTTTCGCCTTGGACGCGCGAGGGACTCTCTCGGTGGGCGACTTCTTCGCGGCTTTCGTGGCCTTGGTGGCGGGCTTCGCCGTCGCCTTCGGGGACGTCTTGGCGACCGACCTCACGGGCTTGGTGGGGACCGGCGTAATGGTGGTACCGATCGAAGGAGTCACACCTGCGGGCAGCGACACGGTCAGCTTCTTCACCGCACGCGGCGACTTCGCACCCCGGACCGGCAAGCGGTCGGTGAACACCCAACCCACGCCGGGCACCGGCTTTCCGCCCACGAGGCGACCCGTTTCAAAGAGCCACGCGTGTTCTTCGTGAAATTCCTGGAATGAATCATTGCTGAGCACGACGGCGCCAATGCGAGACGCGATTTTCAAGATGAACGCATCGCCCCGGCCAATGGCACCCGCGGGCGGCGTCACAATTTCTCCGGCGAGCTCAGCTTCCTTGAATCGAGCTCGATCCCCTGACGCGACTCGATGTTCGAAAGTCGCGTCGGCGACAACGATCACCTCGGCCTTGGGATGCTCCTCGAGGTACGCCCGCACCGCCTCGTCGAGTTGGTCGAGACTCGGCGTCGTTCGCCCCTCGGTCGCGAGGTTAGAGCCGTCAACGACGATGCGGTGACGCGGCGTTGCTCGGGTCGCACTCACCCGATCGCCCGGGTCATCAAGTCCGCCTGCTCCGCCGCGTGCACCAGCGCACTTCCGGTGGCGGGACTCGCCGATTCCGCTCTCGCGACGTGGGTCAAACGTCGTCCGTCACGCAAGAGCTTGTGGAATTGGTGGTGAACAAACGGCCACGCACCCATGTTCTCGGGCTCTTCCTGCAGCCAGGTCACCAACTCGACGTTCGGGTACCGCTCAAAGACGGTCTCGAGATCCTCTTCCGGCCACGGGTAAATCTGTTCCAGACGCACGATCGCCACGTCGCTCGTCCCCTTGTCGTCGCGGTACGCGAGCGCCTCGTGAGCAACTTTTCCGGTGGCGAGGACTAGGCGACGCACGTCGTTCGGTTGAGCCACCGAGTCGTCGAGAACAGTGTGGAAGGAGCCCGTCACGAACTCCGAGAGCGGCGAACGAGAGGCCACGGCACGCAGCATTGACTTCGGAGTGAACACAATCAGCGGTGTGGGGTGTTCACGCCGCACTTGACTTCGCAAGAGATGAAAATACTGAGCGGCCGTCGTCGGCTGCGCGACTCGCAGATTGTTGCGCGCGCACAATGACAAGAAGCGCTCAACACGCCCGCTGGAATGCTCGGGTCCCTGCCCTTCATACCCGTGCGGGAGGAGCATCACGAGAGACGCCAACTGCCCCCACTTGTCTTCTGCAGCCACGAGGAAGTTGTCGATGATGATTTCGGCGCCATTCACGAAGTCACCGAATTGTGCTTCCCACGCGACGAGCGACTTCGTCGACTCAACCGAGTAGCCGTACTCAAAACCCAAGGCGGCGTATTCACTCAGCGACGAGTCGCGAACAGTGAAGAATCCCTCCGCGCCGTCCAGGTGCGACAAGGGGACCCATTCGTTGCCGTTGGCGTAGTCGATCAGCGCCGCGTGGCGGTGCGAGAACGTACCGCGGCGCGAGTCCTGTCCCATCAAACGGACGTTGGTTCCTTCGAGTACCAATGAGCCGAAGGCCAGGGCCTCACCGAGCGCCCAGTCGACCTCGCCGTCAGCGACCATTTGCGCCCGCTGAGCAAACTGCCGCTCCAGTTTCGGGTGCACCGTGAAGCCTTCGGGTGCCGAGGCCGTAGCCGCCGCGATCCCCAGCAGCGCGGATTCGGCGACACCGGTCCCGGGCGCGGCGACGTCGTCCGGAATGTCCGCCAGCGGTACGCCATCGAGCACCGGCTTCGGGATCGTGCGGACCTCGTCCAACACCGATTGCAATCGTTCGTTGAAGCCGTCCAACGACTTCTCCGCTTCCTCCAACGTGAGGTCACCACGACGCACCAGAGTCTCGGTGTAGAGCTTTCGCACCGATCGTGTCTGGTCAATGATCTTGTACATCAGTGGCTGGGTGTAGCTCGGATCATCGCCCTCATTGTGACCATGACGTCGGTAGCACACGAGGTCAATGACGACGTCTCGATGGAAGGTCTCTCGATACTCAAAAGCAAGGAGTGCGGCACGCGCGCAGGCCTCGGGGTCATCGCCATTGACGTGGAAGATGGGAGCCTGGATCATCTTGGCGACGTCGGTGGGATAGAAACTCGATCGTGAGGACTCTGGCGCCGTGGTGAAACCAACTTGATTGTTGATGACGAGATGTACCGCACCACCGATGTGGTAACCCGAGAGTTGACTCAGGTTCAACGTTTCGGCCACCACTCCCTGACCCGCGAAGGCGGCGTCGCCGTGGATGAGGATCGCGAGATACGGAAATACGTCCGGCATCACCGTCTTTTCCGTGCCGTCACCCGGTCTGAGCACCAGGTCTTGCTTCGCGCGAACGATTCCCTCCACCACCGGACTCACGGCTTCAAGGTGCGAGGGGTTTGACGCCATCGACACGTCGATCGTGGCACCAGAAGGACTCCGAAATTCTCCGGACGCTCCCTTGTGGTACTTGACGTCACCCGAACCTTGAACACTTTCGGGATCCAGGTTGCCTTCGAACTCCGAGAAGATGTCCGAGTAACTCTTACCCACGACGTTCGCAAGCACGTTGAGTCTCCCGCGGTGTGCCATGCCAATCACGCCTTCACGTAGACCTCGGTCCGCCGCGGCCGCGAGAATGGCGTCCAGCATCACAATGGTGGACTCGCCGCCTTCCAGTCCGAACCGCTTCTGGCCGACGTAGCGAGTGTGCAGGAATCGCTCAAAGACCTCGGCCGCGCTCAACTGATCCAAGATGCGGCGCTGTTGTTCCGCACTCGGCGTAAAGGGCACGCCCTCAACTTTTTGCTGGATCCATTTCTTTTGCGCCGGATCCATGATGTGTCCATATTCGACGCCAATGGTGCGGCAGTAGGCCGAGCGAAGAATGGAGAGAATTTCCTCGAGCGTGGCTTCACGCTTCCCCGCGAGTCCGTCGACGATGAACGTGCGCTGCAAGTCCCAAATGGTTAGTCCGTACGTCGCTAGGTCTAACTCAGGGTGCAGTGGCGGCGGATCGGAGTGCAGCGGGTCCAAATGGGCGTTGAGGTGCCCCCGGACGCGATACATGTTGATGAGTTCCTGGACGCGGATCTGCTTCAGGATTCGTTCGTCATCACCGTCTGCCGCGACGGCGTTGTGATCCTTTGCCCACCGTGCCGGCTCGTAGGGAATACCGAGGGAGGCAAAAACGTCGTCGTAAAAGTTGTGCTCTCCCGTGAGGCACTCTGCGACGTACTTGAGGAACAGGCCACTCTCGGCGCCCTGAATAATTCGGTGGTCGTACGTCGACGTCAGGGTCAAGACTTTTCCCACGCCCATCGCAGCGAGCGCACGCGGGTCGGCTGCTTCGAACCCCGCGGGCCAACCGAGTGCGCCGACACCAAAGATGGCACCTTGTCCGGGCATGAGGCGCGGCACCGACTGAACGGTGCCGATCGTGCCCGGGTTCGTCAAGGACACCGTGGCGCCCGCGAAATCATCGGCACCGGCGGTACCGGTGTGTACTTTGCGCACCATCTCTTCGTACGCGAGAAGGAAACCTCGGAAATCCAACGTGTCGGCGTTGCGAATGACGGGCACCAGCAGGTTGCGCGTGCCGTCGCTCTTTTCAACGTCGACCGCGAGGCCCAGTCCGACGTGCTCATTGCGTCGCACCCCAGGAGTTCCCTTTTCGTCAACGGCGTCAACGAACGTGGCGTTGAGGGAGGGAACTTTCTTGAGACCTTGAATCATCGCGAAGGCAATGAAGTGAGTGAACGAGGCCTTCGCGCCAGTAGAGCGTGAGAGAGCCTCGTTGAGTGCGACGCGGTTGATCTCGAGAAGGCGCGCGGACACCGTGCGCACGGAGGTGGCGGTGGGTACGGCGAGGGACGCATTCATGTTGGTCACGATGCGAGCCGCCGAACCTCGCAAGGGCGTAGCGTCCGCGTCAATCGTCGGCGCCTTCGACGCCGTCGCCGTCGCCGTCGGAACATTCACAGTGGCAGTGGTGACCACCGTCGGAACGGGAGAACGCTGATAGTCCGCGAAGAATTCGCGCCAACTAGCCGAAACCGTATTCGGATCGGCGAGATAGCGGTCGTACATATCGTCGACGAGCCACGCGTTGGGCCCAAAGTAGCCGTCGCGACCGGGCGTTTTTGAGGGAGTTTCACTCGGAACCATGACCTAAGCCTACGGGTACTGCGCAAGTGGCTTGGCGCCTGGGAATCATTGAGAAACCCTTAAGTTCGGAGAGTGACCTTCGTGCTGGCAGGAACGTGATGGTGGAGCGACCCGTGGTACGAGTGCGCGGCGACGAAACGGCGCGGCGCAGTGTGATCTTGGTGCACGGTGCCCTTGATCGCGCCCAATCATTCGACCGTGTCGTTCGACGACTCTCCAGCGTCCGTACCGTCACCTACGACCGACGTGGATACCAAAGTTCCCGACATATTTCCCCGCTGTCTCTCGAATCTCACGTCGCCGACCTCGTCAACGTGATCGATCAGGAGGTGCTCGCCGGGCGTCTCGTCACCGTTGTGGGTCACAGTTACGGCGGCCTCATTGCGCTGAATGCGGCCGCCGCGGGAGCGCCAATTGATCACGTCCTCGTGTACGAGCCACCCCTTCCGTGGCTCGTCCCGCACCACCAACATCATCGAACCCTCGAGAACGATCCCGCGAAGGAGGCCGAAGTCTTCTTTCGGCGGGTCATGTCGGACGCCGCCTGGGAGCGCCTCTCCCCCGAAGGTCAACAGTCTCGACGCGACGACGGTCCCGCTCTCCTCGACGACCTCCAGACACTTCGAGGTCCGCGACCGTTCGATTTTGGCGACGTCGCCGTTCCGACATTGTTCGCGTACGGCGACGGTCCTCGCGCGTCGTACTTCGCGGAGATGGGACGCTCCCTCGCTGCCGTCGCGACGTCGGTGACCCTCTCGCAACTCACACACGCGGGGCACGGAGCGCATCTCAGCACGCCCGACCAGTTGGCCGCACTCATTCGAGATTGGAGTTTGATCCCATGAACATCCTGGTGGCCGGTTCGTCCGGTCTCATTGGCACTCCGTTCGTCCAGCAACTGCACCGTGACGGGCACGCTGTCACGCGACTCGTCCGTCGTTCCGGCTCGACGTCCGAGTCGGATATCGCTTGGGACCCCTACGACAGGACGATCGACGACGCGGCCTTGGCGCGCCGCGGTCCCTTTGACGTTCTCGTCAACTTTGCCGGAGCCGGCATTGGTGATCGCCGCTGGTCCGAGGAACGTCGTCGATTGATCGTGGCGTCCCGCACCACGACGACGTCCTTCATGATCGAAGCCGCTCAACCCCACCTGGCGGCGTCACCACGTCTCCTCAACGCATCCGCCATTGGTTTCTACGGGGATCGAGGCGACGAAGAGCTGACCGAGTCATCAGTTCGAGGCCAGGGCTTCCTCGCGGACGTGTGTGATCAATGGGAGTCAGCAGCGGCGGTAGGTCGTTCCGTGGGTCTGACGGTGACAACGCTACGCACGGGCATTGTTCTTGATCGTCGCGGCGGCGCCTTAGCCAAGCAGCTCCCGCTCTTCCGGGTGGGCCTCGGTGGCCCCTTTGGCTCCGGGCAACAGTGGATGAGCCCCATATCTTTGAAGGACACGGTTCGCGCTCTGACCTTTCTCCTCGACGCCCATGTGAATGGACCAGTGAACCTGACTTGTCCCACCCCGCAAACCGGGCGGGACTTCGCGCACAGCCTTGGACATCAGATCCATCGACCTTCGTTCCTGCCGGCTCCGAGCGCGGCGTTACGTGTCATCCTCGGCAGCACCATGGCCAACGAACTGCTCCTGGCGAGCCAGAAAGTTGTACCGTCGCAATTACTCACCGCGGGCTTCGAATTTCACGCGCCCGATACCGACGCGATTTTGCGCCAGTTATGGGAAGTGTGAGTGGTCAAGAAACTCTGTTTTCGCTGCAATTCAGCGCAATTCTGACTGTCCTGATGAAGTCTCCTTTTTCCCGTAGGCGATAGACTTTCTCACCATGGCTCTCTTGACTGTCAACAATCTTCGTACGGAATTCGCACTCAGCAAGGGGTTTGTCGCTGCGGTCGACGATGTGTCGTTCGAGTTGAACGAAGGCGAGTGCCTGGGCATTGTCGGAGAGTCCGGCTGCGGTAAGACGACGACCGGTTTGTCCATCATGCAATTGCTGCCTCGCAACGGCAAAGTGGCCGGTGGAGAAATCCTCTTCGATGGTCATGACTTGGCCAAGTTTTCCGACAAGCAGATGCAGGACATTCGGGGAAATACGATTGCACTGATTCCTCAAGATCCCATGACGTCCCTGAACCCCGTCATGCGCATCGGGCGCCAAATTGGCGAAGGACTCCACATCCACCGTGGGGCGTCAAAGGCCGAAGGCATCAAGCGCGCCCTGGAAGTTCTCGAGATGGTCGAGATGCCGAACGCCAAAGAACGCCTGAACCAGTACCCCCACGAACTCAGTGGCGGCCTCCGCCAGCGAGTCATGATTGCCATGGCCCTCGTGTGCAATCCCAAGATTTTGATCGCCGACGAACCCACAACGGCTCTGGACGTCACTATTCAGGCCCAGATCCTCGATATTTTGGACGGTCTTCGCACCCACTTGGGCATGGCCATCATCCTGATCACCCACGACATGGGTGTGATCGCGGGTCGAACAGACCGCGTTGCGGTGATGTACGCCGGCAAAAAGGTCGAAGAGGCAACGACCGAGGAACTCTTTAGTCGCATGCATCACCCGTACGCTCAGGCTCTTTTGGCTTCCGTGCCCGACATTGGTGTCTCGGCTGCGAGTGGCGCTCGCTTGAGCTCCATCTCAGGACTACCGCCGGACCTCTCTCACGAGATTGTCGGATGTCGATTTGCTGATCGTTGCGAATTTGCCACGGAAGAATGCCGACAGTCCGAACCACCTCTCGCGAGCGCCGAGGACCCGAACCACGTCTTCGCGTGTTTCCACCCGGTGCAGGGAGCCAAGCAGAAGCTGACGGTGGAGGTGGCAGAAGGAAGCTTCGTGAAGCGACCAGAGTCGTTCGAGCCACTCGTCACGATCAGTAATTTGGTCAAGGATTTCCCAATTCGAGGAAACTCCATCTTCCGCACATCCGTCGGAAAAGTCAGCGCTGTCGCGAACGTCAATCTCACCATCGGACAGGGAGAAACGCTCGGTATCGTCGGTGAGTCGGGCTGCGGAAAGACGACCATTGGACGAATGATCGTCGGACTCGAAGGCGCCACCAGCGGTTCTATTGCCTTCTCCGAGGATCCCACACACTTGAAGGGTCAGGCGTACCGCCAGGCCTTGGCGAAGCGCCGACAGATGATGTTTCAGGACCCGTACTCCTCGCTCGACCCCCGCATGCGCGTGCGCTCGATTATTCGCGAGCCGCTGGACGTTCACCAGATGGGAACGCCCGAGGAGCGCAACAAGCGTGTCCTCGAGCTCATGGACGAAGTCGGACTGAGTCGAGACACCGTCGACCGTTATCCTCACGAGTTCTCCGGTGGTCAGCGCCAGCGCATTGGCCTCGCGAGAGCACTCGCTCTTGAGCCCGAACTCATCATCGCGGACGAACCCGTCTCCGCCCTGGACGTGTCAATTCAGGCGCAGATCCTGAACCTCATGCTGGACCTGCGAGAGCGCCGTGGACTTTCACTCGTTCTCATTAGTCACGACCTCGCGGTCGTCCAGTACGTGTCCGACCGCATCGGCGTTATGTACCTCGGCAAGTTGGTGGAACTCGGACCCGCGAACGATATCTTCACTGCGCCGGCGCACCACTACACGCAAGGACTGCTGAACGCTGTTCCGGTGCCAGACGTCGAGGCGTCGAGATCGCGACGCGGCAACCAAGTCACTGGCGAGCTCCCGAGTTCAACGAATCCACCCTCCGGTTGTCGTTTCCGCACCCGGTGCCCGGCTGCCAGTGAGATTTGCGCCAACGAGGAACCGCCGATGGAACAGGTGTCCGGAAACCACACCGTGGCCTGTCACCACCCCCTTCGTGTGACGATCAAGTCATCGCAGACCTCCACCGTTGTCTGATCAGCTCTTTGCACCCGTTGAGTCGGTTGAGGAGTTCTCACTACACACAGATGATGGCCACCGCGTCTATTTCGAGCGCTTTGGCAATCCCAACGGAGTACCCCTCGTCTTCCTGCATGGCGGTCCGGGCTCCGGCGCGAGCAAGAATCAACGACGTCTCTTTGACCCACAGCTCTTCAATGTCGTCATTGTTGATCAACGTGGATCGGGACGAAGCTGGCCGCTCGCGGAAGATCCGGCCGCGGATCGATCGTCGAACACCACACACCACCTCATTGCCGACCTCGAACAAATTCGAGAGTTGCTAGGTATTGAAACCTGGATCCTCGCCGGCTTCTCCTGGGGGACCACCCTGGCCCTGGCGTACGCCTGCTACCACCCGGGGCGAGTTCGTGGAATCATGGCCGCCCTCGTGACCACGACCTCACGACACGAAGTCAAATGGATCACGCATGACGTCGGCGAGATTTTTCCGATCGAGCACCACAGATTTGCCGCATTCGTCGCCGATACCGTCGATCCGAATATCGAACTGTCGATCGTTTCGGCCTACGCGAGCATTCTCTGGGGGCCACATTCGGACCGTAGGGAACAAGCAGCCATCGAATGGTGTCGATGGGAGGACGCTCACGTCTCCCTTGCCCCTGGTCACCAGCACAACACCAAATACGACGACCCAGACTTCCGTATTCGTTTTGCCCGCCTCGTGACGCACTATTGGAGTAATTCCGCATTCCTTGGCGATGATTTTCTTCTTCGTCTCATCCCCGCGATATCGGGAATTCCCATGTTCTTCATTCACGGGAAGTACGACGTGTCAAGTCCGCTGTCGACAGCGTGGCGTCTTTCTCGGTCCATTGACAGTGCCGAACTCATCATCCTGGATGAGTCAGGACACGGCGACGGTCAAGACTTCTTGCCAGCCGTCCTGGGATCACTCCGCAAACTCGGTGAGCAGCACTAGCAATCGCCAAGAACGGCTAGGCACGTGACGACTGTCATCACGTGCCACATCTGCGGAATCAACGCTCGCGGAGCCGTACTTCCAAAGCGTCTCGTAGGGCGTCGCCGATGTAATTGAATGACATGACGACAATCAAGAACAGGATCGTGGCGGGCCACAGTTCCCACCAATAGTTCAATTGGAGGGCGATATACCCATTGTTCAGGATTGTTCCCCAGTCGGTGCTCGGGGTCTGAATACCGAAACCAAGGAATCCGAGCGCCGCCAGCGCCAAAATTGAGTCACCGATAGCAAAGGTGGCCAATGTTACGGTCGTGCTAATCGAGTTGGGAATGATGTGACGCCAGATAATTCGACGCGACTTACCACCCATGGAGCGGACCGCCTGTGCGTACTCGCGCTCACGCAAGGTCAGTGCTTCGGATCGGAGCAACCTCGCCACTCCATACCATCCGGTCAATCCGATCACCAAGATCATCATCGAAGTGTTGCGACCAAACAGGGAGATCGCAGCCAGAACTAAGAAGAGACCGGGAATCGACAGAAGAACGTCAAGAATTCTCATCAAGAAATCATCAATTCGTCCACCGTTGTAGCCGGAGAAGACTCCATAACCAACACCGATGATCATGGCCATCCCTGCTGCCAGGAAACCAACGATCAGAGAGTTTCGGCCACCGACCATCAAACGGCCGAGCATGTCAAAGCCCTGGAAGTCCGTTCCGAGTGGGTGGCCAGCTCCCGGTGGCAGGTTATTGGGGACCTGTTGCAAGGCCGCAAGATCTGTCTGATTCGTGTGGTAGAAGAGCGGTCCAACGAAAGAGAACAGAGTAATCGCGACTAGAAGAATAAAGAAGACCACCGCAACGCGATTTTGAATGAAGACCTTGAACATCTGGGCGGTGAGACCCTTGGGCTTGACATAGGGGCGAGCTTCGTCTGCCTCGGACGCGAACCCGTCGGGCAGAGCTTCTTGTGGATCAGCCGTCTCCCAGACCTCGGCGCCTTCAACGTTCTCAAGTCGTCCGAATTCCCCGCGAACGGGACGCATCGTGCCGCTCAACGCGGGGTTGACGATCGAGCCTTCTGAATGCACTTCGAGCGGTCCAAGCTCTCCTTCGCCGAGACCTTCATCGGGAGCATCGCCGTGATTTCGAGGAGTCATCTGCTCTTCCTACTTCCGTGCCATGAGTCGAATGCGGGGATCAATTGCCGCCACCGACAAGTCTGAAATGAGGTTTCCAACAACGGTCGCCACCGCGATCAGAAGTGTCGCTGCCATCACCACGGCGATGTCGTTGCCCTCCACCGCGTACACCGTGACGGTGCCCATACCCGAGATGTTGAAGAGGGTCTCTGTGATAACGGCGCCACCAAACAGACTCGGCAGAGAAAGTCCGAGAATGGTGACAATCGGGATGATGGCGTTGCGGAACGCGTGGCGGAACAGCACCCGGTTCGAACTCGCCCCTTTTGCTCGAGCGGTGCGAATGTAGTCCTGAACCAGGGTGTCCAGCACCGAACCTCTCATGAATCGGCTGAAGCCACCGACCGAAAGACCTGTGAGCACCGCGACAGGCAAGACGTAACTACGTGGATATTGGAACATGTCGATCAAGCGAGCGAAGGGGCCCGTCCGAGAGGAAACCGTGGGTGAGTATGGGAAGACGTGAAACTTGATGCAAAACACTTGGATCAGCACGAGTCCCAGCACGAACGCCGGCGTGGAGTAGATAACGAACACCGCACCGGTAGCGACGTAGTCGAAAGCAGTATTCCGCTTCAGTGCTTGGAACAAACCTAGGGGAATAGCGATGACCAAGGCGATGACCAGCGAGGCCAGAACAAGCCAGAGCGTATTGAAAAGAGCGTCCCCGATGATGCTCGTCACACTCTGGAATGAGGCGTCCTTGTTGAATGAGACACCCAGATTCCCGTGAATCAAGTTATTCATGTAGTGCAGGTATTGCACGGGAATGCTTCGGTCGAAATAGTTATCGTGATTGAACTTGTCAATCACTGATTGAGGCGCTCGGATGCCGTACAACTCCCGTGCGATGTTCGCGTGGAAGGATGCGGGAATGAAGAAAGTGACAATCGTCACTCCAAGAATGACAATAAGTCCTTGGAAGAGCCGTCGAACTAAGTAAACGAGCATCGCAAGATTCTAGCACTTTCAAATTCTGAAAAAGATGGTGTTGACCGCTGAAAACGCCAGTGGCCCCGCCCTTTCGGGCGGGGCCACTGGCTCACTACCAGTAGTCAGATGACTACTTAGACGGCAGTGATGTACTCAGGGTTGAAGTCTGAAATCGGGTTGATCGGCTGAGCGCCCACAACGGTCTTGGCCAGTTCACCCACGCTGAGCGAGGAGATCTGGTAGAAGACCGGCAGGTACGACGCCGCGTACTTGTCGTACGCCGCGAGCGTCGTGTTGCTCGAGATCGACTTGATGATGTCAGCATTCATGGTCTTGTCGTTGACAAATCCAACGTTCGAAGCCGCGCCGTTCAGGAACAGCTGCTCACCCGACGGGTAGGCACCAGGTGAGTACACCCAGCCACCGTATTCGCAGATGTCAAACGTCGGAGGCGTCGTGCCACCAAGGCAGTCGGTCGAAACAGTTGAGTCGGACGTGGGGTCAAGGGTGACGCCAATTCCAACAGCGTTCCAGTCGCTCTGCTCGGTCGCAACCGTCGTGTCAAACGGGCTGGTGCCCGAGGTGACGTACTCAAACGTCAGGTTCAACTTCGAACCCTTCGCAATGCCGGCACCACACTTGGCAGCGTTGGTGCAAGTTGCGGCACCACCACCGGACGGGATTGACCAACCGTGTGACGTCAAGAGAGCCTTAGCCTTCGAGACGCTGTACGGGTACGGGCAAGTAACACCCTTGGCAAACGAGTCGTTCAAGTACGGCAGCGGGCTGCAGGACGGAACGGCGTAGTTGTTGTAGGTCTTCTTGATGATGCTCGCCTGGTCAACAGACTGCTGCATCGCCGCACGGATGTACTGCTGCTTGAGCAGTGCATTGTGGACGGCGTGACCGCTGAAGTTGATGTAGGCGTAGTCAAAGCCCCAGAAACCGGCGCTACGCGCGTTGTAGTGCGCAGCGATGGCTCCATCAAGGTTCGTTCCAGCCTGTCCAGGAGTCGGAGCTGCCGACACCAACGACGGGAGTGCGCCACCCGCCGAGAGGACGTTGCCGGCCTCAAGAGCGGTCACTTCTGCATCCGTCGTACCGAAGTAGTTGAACCGCACCTGCACGTGTGCCTTGACCGGGCCCGAGTAGTTCGGGTTCGGGACGAGGGTCACGTTGTAGGTGCTGTCAGCTGCGTAGTGGTAGGTGCTGAGCATGTACGGGCCGGAGTACACCTTGAAGACGTCGAGGGTGTTGTCCGCGGCGTAGTTGTTGGTGTCATCCGAGAACGTCTGGTACACGGCGTCACAAGGGCCTGAGCCCGCGGTAACGGCAGTGAACGCCAAGTTCTCACAACCAACCATGTGGTGCGTCGGGTCCGTCAAGCTGGTCGTGTCCCACTCGCTCGGCAGCGGGGTCACCGTCGCGAGAGCGTTGTAGAGGAACCAGTTGGGGTTCGCGGCGGACTTCAGGTTGATCTGGATCTCCTGAGTGTTGACAATCTTGGTGGAGGCAATCTGGTCCGGAATTCCGTATCCAGGCGTGTAGCCACCGTAGCCAGTCGGGTCAGCCTTGGCGAGGTTCAGCCAGAACTCAACGTTCTTCGCCTGAATCTGCTCGGTCTTGTTGGTGACTTCGTTGTAGAAGTTCCATCCCTTGAGCTTGATCGTCACGGTCTTGCCACCGTTCGAGAACACCGGGGTGTTCGCGAGCGAGAGAGCCGGCTGATACGTCGTTGAAGCACCGAGTCCGAACCAGTACAGCGGTCGGTACATCGGCTGCTGCGTGTCGCTCACGTTGGTAACCGTGAAACGCGACCCGTCAACGTACGGCCAAATCTCGCGCTGGCGGCTCGCCACCAGTGCAGCATTGTAAGTCGGGTACGAAGTGTGTGGCTTGACGACGGCTGCGTTTGATTCTCCGGCGACGATAATAAGACTCGTCACGAGTGAAGCTGCAGCAACGCCGAGGGTGCCAACCCTTCGCATTACCTTTCCGTTTCGCATGTACTTCCTCCCCGTGGATGCGCTGCATCCACAAATTGCCAATGGTGCTCACTTACGTGACACGTGAGTGACTATAGGAGAACGATAAGAAACGGTCAATAGCAGAGAACCCCAAAAAACCTTGAAAAGTCCCCTTCATTGTGAACGGCGTGTCACATGTGATGAATTGCACGACCAACGTTGTCAAAAGGTGCGTGAGGAGACGCAGATGAGACGATTCAAGGTGTGACCACCGGCAATGACTCCGGTAAGTTCCATGAGATCCGGTGCCATCTGCTGGGTCCGTGAACTTGAAGAGCCGCCGAGTGCTGCGCTGATAAGTAACCCTTGTTCCGGTCCCACCCGTAACGGTCGTCATCCCGAGCGATTTGGACCATAGTCCGGTCACGATCCACTTTGGCGAGAACGGATGCGGCGGCGATGCTGGCACAGAGGTGATCGCCTCCGATAACACACGTGACGTCCTTTGGTGCGAGGCCGTCGGTGCCACACAAATTGACAGGGGCGATACTCCGCGGTCCGTCGACCAGCAGGGTCGCGCCACCAAGGGGAAGCTGTGTCAACGCCCGCTGCGTGGCGAGTCGTATGGCTTGTTCGATGCCCACGTCGTCCACTTCGCCGTTGGAAGCCGCTCCCAAGGCCCATTGCGACGACCACGCCCTAATAGGCGCTTCGAGGCGCTCGCGCCTCCGTGCGGTCAGTCGTTTTGAATCATTTAAGCCTGCCGGCATCGGTTCGATACGCCTGAGAAGAACGGCGCCCACGACAACCGGACCGGCCGCGGCCCCCCTACCCACCTCATCGAGACCGATGACGCTGCGGTGGCTTTCGAGAAGTTTCGACTCTTTCTCGAGGCTCGGGCCGTCCGGGCTGGCCGTCACGCCATCTCCCCGTGACCACTGTCTAGAGTCGTCTCGTGCACAATCGAAATGTATTCGTCGTACCTCATACCCACTGGGACCGTGAGTGGTACGAACCCTTTCAAAGTTTCCGACTTCGCCTCGTCGAGTTGCTCGACGAACTCATCCCACTACTGGAGACAGATCCCTCGTACGCGCGTTACCTCCTCGATGGTCAAATGGCCGTGGTCGACGATTACCTGGAAGTTCGTCCCGAGATGGAAGATCGCCTTCGTCGACTAGCCGCGTCTGGGCGCGTAGCGATGGGCCCCTGGTACATCCTCGTCGACGAGTTCCTCGTGTCGGGCGAAACCATTATCCGCGACTTACAGCTCGGCATTGAGCGAGGTGCCGCCTTCGGTGGCGTCACGTCTGTCGGGTACTTGCCTGACATGTTCGGCCACATCGCTCAGATGCCACAGATTCTCACTCAGGCCGGATTCGAGGACACGGTGTTGTGGCGCGGAGTACCGAGCGCCATCACGAAGACGGGTTTCGAATGGATCGCCCCCGACAATTCGTCGGTGCGAGCGGAATACTTGATCGAGGGATACGGCAATGGCGCATCCCTGCCTACCGACGCCAAGGCTCTTCTCGAACGAGTCAATGCTCACGTCGCCGATATTGGCTCGTTCCTCTTTGACGACTTGCTCTTCATGAACGGATCGGATCACCTCTTGCCGCAGCGTCATCTTGGACGCCTTCTTGCCGAGGCCAACGAGATCCAAGACGAAATGCATTTCGAAGTCAGCTCACTCCCGGAGTACTTGGCGCGAGCTCCAAGAGAGAACCTCGAAACGTGGCGCGGTGAACTTCGTAGTGGTTTTCGCTCGAACATCTTGATGGGCGTGTTGTCCAACCGAGTCGACGTCAAACAATTGGCGTCACAGACGGAGCGGGCAATTGAACGACGCGCCGAGGTCTACTCGGCACTGTTTACGCCCGCAGAGAAGTACCCTGACTCTCTGCTCAGGATCGCCTGGCGTGAAATCATCCGCAACGCGGCTCACGACTCGATCTGTGCGTGCTCCGTCGACGAGACGGTCGATGCCGTGGTGCACCGCTTCCACGAAGCTCGCCAAATAGCTACAGGGGTGGCCAGTCGTGCGCTCGCTGACCTGGGCCGTTCGATCCGTAATCGTGGCGTCGTGGTCGTCAACGCGCTCCCCCGCACTCGTGGCGGAGTCGTAGAAACTATCGTGACCGGCGATGAATTCGACGAGACATCGATGCAGGTGGTCGAGGTGCGGGGTCAATACCCCGATTCAATGCTGCTCGACGCCGACGCCATGCGGGCGATCTTGTCCATCATTCAAGAGAACCGCATCGACGACAATGCGTGGGTGCACGCTGCTTCCTTAGGTCGTGATGGTGACGTTCTCACCTTGGATGTCACGATCGGGGCCTACGAACTCCCGGGAGTTGAACTCGCACCCTCACGACTGGAACTCCTGAGCCTGCTCGGCGCTGACCCCACCCTGCGCACCCGAGTCACGTTGACCCAGCCACCCATTCGTCGAGTCGTCTCACGAGTGGAGGCGGTTCCTCAGTTCGGTTGGGCACCTTTTGTCGCGGCGACGCCCGTGCGCCCGGTGTCGCCGCTCGGCACCAATGGTCTCTCCAACGGCATAGTGGACGTTGTCGTCAACACAATCAACGGCACATTCAGCGTTAATGGCATCGAGGGCTTCGG
>CAIQGE010000036.1 GCA_903871335.1 uncultured Actinomycetes bacterium | reverse complement strand
CTATTAGGTCACGTTCGTCTGACCGGTTGGTGCGAATGCCCTCGGTCAGAGACTGAGCCGACAGATCAAGTGAAAGGCACGAAGCCAGTAAACGCGAGAGTCAAGCTCAGCCTCTGGCCGAGGACTCAATCATTATGAGAGACAAACGCCGGTGCGAAACAGCGATCGAAACTCTCGGAAGCAAACTCAGGCTCAGCCGACCGGCAATCCCTCATGGACATCACGACAGCCGGGAACTACCTGGGCTGCTCCGAGCGCTATCTCCGTCGCCTGATCCAGGAGCGCCGAGTTCCGTTCGTACGACTCGCTGGCCAAAAGATTCGTTTTTCTCCCGAAGACCTCGACCGTTGGGTTGATGCTCAGCGAGTTCCCGCTCGGCGATAGCGAGGGTATTCCGTGTCACGCAACGACGAACGACGGCACTTCGGTCACCTTCGTAGGCGCAGTTCCGGCAAGTGGCAAGCCACGTACAAGGTCGAGGGGCGGAACTTCAGCCTCGGTGTGTACGACTACAAGGCCGACGCTTTAACAGCACTGGCGGAAATTGAAACGAAATTGAATCGCGGTACATGGATCGACCCGGGGCTCGGAGAAGTCACCCTCGCGGCGTACGCAACTTCATGGCTCGACGGTCGACACGACCTCGCCGAACGCACTCGCGAGACCTACGGCTACCTCCTCGCCAAGTTCGTACTCCCCGAGCTCGGGCGCCGTTCGATACGCGAACTCTCACCATCTGAGGTCCGAGCTTGGCACGCTCGCCATGCCGCGTTACACCCGAGCTCATCCGCCAAGGCATACCGAGTCTTGTCATCAGTCATGCGCACTGCGGTGATCGACGAGATAATTGTTGCTTCGCCCTGCCGCGTGAAGGGTGCGGGACTTGAGCGACCGCCGGAACGTCCGATCGCGACGACCGAAGAAGTCAAAGTTCTCGCTGCCGCTATGCCGTTGCACCTGCAGATCGCTGTGGATCTGGCGGTGTGGTGCCAGCTTCGACGCGGCGAGATCCTGGGGCTTGAACGAAGAGACGTTGATATCGAAGGCGGAGTTCTCTGCGTTGACCGCAGCCGGACCTTCCTCACTTCCGGTGAATCCATCACAAAGTCTCCCAAGACAATCGCTGGTCGAAGGACACTCGTAATCCCAAGTCGAATAGTCGATCGCCTCCGTCACCATCTCGAAAACTACGTTGACTCACATCCCGAGGCTCCGGTCTTGGTGAGTCTTGAGCGACAACCAATCTCGTCAATGGCACTCCAGCGCGCCTGGCAGAAAGCGCGTACCACAGCATCCCGCTGTGATCTTCACTTTCACGACCTTCGCCATACAGGACTCACGCTCGCTGCATCGACCGGTGCGACAACGGCTGAACTCATGCGACGAGCGGGCCACGCGTCGCCGGATGCGGCATTGCGATATCAACACGCAACTCTCGAGCGAGATCGTGCACTTGCGTCAAGACTCGATGATCTGTCGAGTATTGACTAGTTGGAGCATCAGCCCTGCGTTTGAGGACGAATCAAGAAACTGCTTTACTGGACGAGCCCACCATCGCCAAGAAGCACAGCTGTTTTCGCTCCCTGGTGAACTGAATTATCGTCAATTCAAAGCGACGATGCTCGAGAAACTGATTTCGACTGTCTTCGGTCCTTGTGTTGCGATTTGGTGGAACCGGACATTGTATTGATGTGGGCAAGTTGACCTCTCGAGACGATCCGGATGAGCGCTTCGCTCACATGGTCCAAGAACACCGTCAAGCCCTAACTCGCTATGGAGTCCGCCGACTAAGCGACCATTCGGCGGTCGAAGACTTAGTCGCCGAGACATTCGTCGCCGCTTATCGTCATCAGACCAGCCTGCCGCCTCGCGACGAAGAGATCTATTGGCTCTATGCGATTGCACGTCGAGTGCTGGCCAATCAAGTTCGGGGACAGACTCGATCGCTACGTCTCGAGAGTCGTCTCGCTTTTGAACGAGAGACCACGCTCGACGAACCCCGCTTCAGTGAAGACGACTTGGCGACTCTATTGAATGTCCTTGGCGAACTGGACCCCGACGACCGTGAACTGATTCAACTCGCATATTGGGAACGTCTGAACTACCGAGGCCTCGGACTCGTCCTTGGTTGCAGTGCGAAAGCGGCCGGTATGCGACTGTCTCGAGTACGAACGACACTTCGCAAACTTCTTCGAGAGACGCCCGATGGCGTGATCTCAATCAATCAACGACGTAGGGAGAATCTGTGATGAACGACGATTCCATCGACACGACCATCAGCGCTCTTGATCCGGCGCGACACCTGAGTGACGACTCCATTGACGAGTTGTACCCTCTCGAACGTCTCGAATCCAGAATCGCAGATTCACTGGGTCAAGCCGAGACCGACTCATTCACAGTTCGTCGAGTACCTGCTCGGCGGCGCCCTCTCATACTTGCGTCGGCGGCGGCGAGCGTCGTCGCATTAGCGACCGCGTTCACTTTGCTCTCGTTACCCGCCGGGCAACTCGCTGCGACTCACAATTTGACCAACGAAACGGGGCGGACGATCATTGGCCAGAGTACCGGGGTGTCGAACGACAACGTCGCGCAAACTGCCAATATCTACAGTGCAGTTATTCCGGCACATGAGCCGTGGTGTCGTTCAGCGCAAATCTCGATTTCACTCACTGACGTAAGGTCATCCGCCAGCCCGGGCTCCGGTTGGAGCGGAACCTTCTGGTTTCGAAATAAGGGTGCCACATGTGAAATGCCTCGATCAGACATCGAACTGCAGCCCGTGACTGGTTCAAAATGGCATGACATAGGTCCTGGCTCTCCGAGTGATTTCGTCGCGAGATCGGGATTTCAACTTCACTCAGGTAGCACCGCGTACGCCAACGCTTCGATTGGCCCGACGGACGCTCGAGCTCCGGAGCATTCGAGTGGCTCGATCGCCAAATACTGCTCCGCAAGAAACGCGACTGGTTTGATTCTTACCGGTTACATGTTCCACTGGCCCAACGAATACTTCAAGATCGGTCGTCCGGTGAGTGTGTGCACGCGCTGGTACCTCAATGTGAGTGGAGACTTTCTCAACCCAGTCGTGATGCGTGGTCGATGATGTTTGCCACTACTCCACTAGCGCGTCGTACCTCGACTTACGTCGCAGCCATAGCCACCGCGTTGCTCCTCACGAGCTGCACGACCAACGCAACGGCTTCGCACACGAAGAATTTGAAGTCTCGACTATCAGCTGTCTACTCACATCACGCCACCATCGTCAATGAACGTTTCGCGAAGTCTTTCGAGATGGATGGCGGCGGATTGTTAGTAACTCCGTTACCAATCAGTTATCGACCGACACGATCTCTCGCCGCAGTGAGAACTCAGGCCTGGGCGACGTCCCAGTTGTCCGGTGTCCCGGTCGCCATCGGACTTGGAGTAGTAACGATCACTCACGAGTTCCAAGGGGTTCCTCATGTCCGTCACCTCGTCGCCTGGGTCGGACTAGCCGTTGAAAACGCGAATACTACGTATTCCTGCACCGTTGAACGCTTCCCCTACCATTCAGCGAGTACTGCGGGGTTGACCTCGCCCTGGATGTCTGGCGTAGTGATTGGTGATGCTCCTGGATCACCCGCCGTGGTGTACCAATCAAGGTCACTGGTGTGCGGGAGGATCACCCCGACCACGGTCTCAATTGCGTACGAGCTGATATCCATTCCGTGGACGTACCGTGACGGCCAAGTCTCCGTAACGCCACCGCGTTGCAGCTCTCAATACTCGGAGGGTTTCGGGTCGACGCATACAACGACCTCCTTCTTCTATGAAGTCCTGCTGCGTGAGGGCGCATCGTCGAATCATTCAGTCCGCTCAACGTGTGCAGCCGTTGGAACGATTGTCCTTCACGACTCGTATGCCGCTGGAGTTACGGCAACTACTCAGCACGAGAGCGTCGGTCCCCGACCTCAGGTAATTTCTCCGCACGTGAATCCGACGGCGAAGCGTCCATCGATCACTATTTCCGCCGGGTGGGGTAAAAAGGCACCTGCCGGTGTGCTCGCTGCGCTGAAGCGTGTTACGCCGATGCCGATCGGAGTTCGAGGTTCCACGCTGTCCGCGGAACTCGGATACTTGTCCGATCTTCCGCTTGCGGCAAGGCAGCAACTCGTAGGTACCGAACGTCTGTCGCTAACCAGAACGAGTCGTTTTTGGATCTTCGTTGAATCCAACGCTCCGATCGTTCCCTACGGGTGTCCCTCCATAGTCATCTATGGATGTAAAGCCAGCGTCAAGGGAACTTGGGTGGCTGTTGTCGATCCAGAGAACGACCGAGTGCTGCTCGACATGAATTATTGATTGCCCTTAGTCGCCCACGGGACGCCCAAAGCACTCTGCACAAATTTCGCACCGCCAAAACTCCTTTCAATTACTGGGCTTTCCGCGACCATCGGTCGACACGACATCCCATTCCCAAGCTGAGAACGCGGGTTCGATTCCCGTCGCCCGCTCTCTTGAGTGTGATTACCTGATCTGGCCCCACCGTGATCATCTGATTTGGCCCCACTTGGCGTCCGGCATCGGTGAGGTTCGCTGCTAGCGCTGCGGACTGGAAGCCTTGGCCATGACCAAAAGGACCAAGGTGGATGTCGTTTGCCAGTGACATGGGACCACTGACCGGGTGGTTTTGCCAGTGACATGGGACCACCCCCGTTGCCAGTTATGGGACCACCCTGAGGGTCCACCGTTGCCAGCCGAAAAGACATTCGGCTGGGTCTCCACAGCG
>CAIQGE010000035.1 GCA_903871335.1 uncultured Actinomycetes bacterium | reverse complement strand
GACCCACCAATTCGACGTTCGCGAATGCCCGTGCGCTCAAAAATCCACTCGTCGGTGGTGTCCAACGTGGCGGAGAGTTCGTCGTTCGTCACCACTCGGTCGGGTACGGCCGTACCCCAGCCGGTGAAGCGAATGCCCACGACCGTTCTAACTTTCGACGGGTACGTCGCGAATGGCGAGTGAGCAACGCGACACGCAAATCAGACGACCGGCGTCATCGGTGAGATCAATATTCCAGACGTGAATCGTGCGGCCCAGACGAAGCGGTGTCGCGGTAGCGGTCAGCACGCCCGAGCTCATTGATCGCAAGTGACTGCAGTTCAACTCTGTGCCAACGACGAGTTTGCCGGGACCGGCCGCCGTGGCGCCGCCAATGGACGCGGCCGACTCGGCCAACAAGGCCGATACGCCACCATGCAGAATGCCGTAGGGCTGGTGAACTCGGTCGGTCACTTCGACGCGCACGATCACGCGCTCGGGAGTGGCTTCGACGACTTCGATGCCGAGGGCTTCGTGGACTCCCACGCGACGGGAAACGTGTTCGTTGGTGCTTTCGCTCACGGCCAACAGACTACGAGGTGTCGGTAACCTTGGTGAATGGCTCGGGTAATTGACGTACGCAGCGACACCGTGACACAACCGACCGACGTCATGCGCTCAGCTATGGCCGCCGCCGTGGTGGGCGACGACGGTTACGGGGAAGATCCGACAATCCGGGAGCTCGAAGGCGAGTTCGCCGCCCTGGTTGGTAAGGAAGCGGCAATTTTTGTGCCATCGGGTGTCATGGCGAACCAAATGGCGTTGCGTGTCCTGACGTCGCCCGGAGATCTGGTGGTAACCGGACGCCACCACCATGTGGTGAGTTTTGAAATGGGTGCGTCAGCGCGTAATGCCTCGATTCAATTTGCCCCGATCGAGGACTCGTCGGGTTTTCTTGACGCCGAAGAGGTCGCGGAGGTCGTTTCGGCGGAATTCGACCATCAACCGCACATTGCGGCTCTCTGTCTCGAAAACACCCACATGTACGCCGGAGGCGTGCCCTGGGGTGCGAGGGAGATCGCGTCGATCGTCGCCGCCGCGGATGGTCGTCCGACGCACCTCGACGGTGCACGGCTATTTAACGCGTCGGTCGCCACCGGCGAAGATCCCGCGGCGTTGGCCGCCCCCGCAACGACCGTGATGACGTGCTTATCCAAGGGACTGTGTGCCCCGGTTGGCTCACTACTTGCCGGCCCGGCTGATCTCATGGACCGAGCACGAGTGGAGCGGAAGCGACTCGGCGGGACCATGCGTCAGGGTGGCATCCTCGCCGCTGCGGGTCTGGTGGCGTTGCGAACAATGCGCGATCGCCTCGGTGACGACCACCGACGTGCGCGGGCACTCGCCGACGCTTTCTCGACCAGGTTCCCGGAATCGGCCTACGAACCTGAATCGTGCGCAACGAACATCGTGGCTTTCGACCACCAGCGAGCACGCGAATTGGTCGCTCGACTGGATGACCGTGGGTTGCGCGGCGGAACTCTGTCCCCCCGTCGTGCACGTTTTGTCACGCACGCGGGCATCACGGACGACGACGTCGACGCGGCTATCGACATCATTACGTCGTTCACGTGGGCGTAAGTCGTCGTTGACCGACCTCGGCGACGTCGCGTCCGATGGCGCGAAAAGTTAGCCGAAGCCTGTCGTGATCACATTGTCGTCACACGGGTTTTACCCGCCGTGGAGCCCGTCGTCTCCGTGGCTCGATCTCGCTTCGATGGCGAGAGTGGCGGGGGCATGACGTGCTGGCCGCGTTGCGGTGACAGGGGTAGCCTTAGGTCGCCTGCGGGCCGCCTATGACCCAAGTCCTTCACCTCTCGACCTTCATTCGTCGGCCTATCTTCGACCAAGACGGTGACCGGATTGGTCGCGTTCAAGACTTAGTCGCCCGAGTGGGTTCTGACGCACACCCGCCGCTGGTCGGCGCGGTCATTCGTATCGAAGGTCGCAATCTTTTCGTCCCGATTCGGAAGATTGGCGGATGGTCGCAGGGTCGCATGACCTTTGAAGGACGACGTGTTGACTTACGTCGATTTGAGCGACGTCCGGGAGAAATTCTGCTCGCCGAGGATTTGTTGGCGCGCCACCTCATCAACCTCGTTCGGGGCCGACTGATCTCGGCGAATGAAATTGAGCTCGCCGAAATTGATGGCAAGTGGGAGGTTGTTGGCGTCGACCCCGGACGCCGCCCCATCCTTCGACGACTGCTCGGTCGACGACTCGGGGCGTCGATTCCGGCGGGCACCGTCGTGGACTTTGCTTCCATTGAACCCTTCGTCAGTCACGTGCCCAGCGCTCGGCTCAAGATCCCGTACCGCAAGTTGGCGAAGTTGCACCCGGCACAGATTGCCGACCTCGTCGAACAGGCGAGTCACGACGAAGGCGAAGAGATCATCCACGCCGTCGGCATGGACCGCGAACTCGAGGCCGATGTCTTCGAGGAACTTGACACGACGCACCAACTGGAATTTCTCGAAGCTCGCAGCGATGCCGACGCGGCCCGCGTGCTCAGCCGTATGGAGCCCGACAACGCGGCGGACTTGATCAGTGAGATTGATCAGGAACGTCGACTCTCAGTCTTGGAACTACTGGTTGAACCTCAGCAGCAAAAAGTGCGACAACTACTGCAGTACAACCAGGACACCGCGGGCGGGCTCATGAATCCCGACTTCGTCTCGGTGTCCGCGCAGGCCACGGTGCAAGATGCTCTCGACGCCATCCGCGCGTCGCGGGCGCCCGCCGAAGCGCAAAATGCCGTGTTCGTCTTGGACGAGAACGGGCAACCTGTCGGCGCGGCGCCGATCGCCGCGCTGGTGCGCGCGCGACCGAGCGAACTCGCATTGTCCGCTTCGCGCACTCAACTAGCTCACGTTCATCCCCACTGGGACGTGTTGCGGGTATCGCGTAAAATGAGTGACTTCAACTTGACGGTTCTGCCGGTCGTGGACGAAGAACACCAACGCATGATCGGCGTGGTGACCGTGGACGACTTGCTCGAAGAGTTGTTGCCGCAAGGATGGCGCCGTGAATTCGGCATGACGAGTGTGGAGGAGTAAGACAATGCACTGTCGCCACCTCTCCCGTCACGTTCAAAGGGGGACTTTCTGAAACCCCCAAGTACCCCGCAGAACACCCCCCACACGGGGGCGTCGTTGAGGAGCGCGTCGGAGTAGCTGAGAAGCCACCTCCGCCGGTCGTCGGTCGCGCCTTCGTGCTCGACCTGTAACGCCCGAAAGGAGGAAACGTGAAGCACTCAGACGAACAGAACGAAATCGCGGGCGCCTTTGGCACCATCAAAGCCCATGACGCCGGCGAACGCCAAGGCCTACGGGCACGTTTCCTCACGCTCCTAGCGATCATTGGTCCCGGGCTGATCGTCATGGTGGGCGACAACGACGCCGGTGGCGTGTCGACGTACGCGCAAGCCGGACAGGACTTCGGCTACACCCTCTTGTGGACCTTGCCCCTGCTGATTCCGGTGCTGATTGTCAACCAGGAGATGGTGGCACGTCTCGGCGCGGTGACCGGCATTGGGCATGGTCGACTCATTCGTGAGCGCATTGGACGACGTTGGGGCAACGTGTCCGTTGGTTCCATTTTGTTGCTCAACTTCTTGATCATCATCACGGAATTCATCGGCGTCTCCCTCTCGATGCAGTACCTCGGGGTATCTCGCTTCTACTCGGTGCCCATCGCGGTGCTCGCTCTTTTCGCCGTCACGGCCTCGGGATCATTTCAGCGGTGGGAGCGATTCATGATGCTCTTTGTCGCTATCAATTTCTTCGTTGTTCCGCTCGTGTTGGTGACGCATCCCAATTTCTCCCAGGTCATCCACCACGCAGTGGTGCCCGGCATCAGGGGCGGGGCGTCGTCGGCGTCCGTGCTTCTCATCATCTCGATCATTGGTACCACCGTGGCGCCGTGGCAGCTGTATTTCCAACAAAGCAACATCGTCGACAAGCGCATCTCACCGCGGTGGTTGAACTACGAACGCGTCGACACCATCTTGGGCTCGATCATCGTGGTCATTGGAGCATCCGCACTGATCGCCGCGACGGCGGCCGGCCTGTCACCCTACGGCGGCACGTCAGCCTACGTGGACACTCTCCACGTGGCCCAAGGACTCGCCACGCACGTGGGTCATGGTTCCGGGGTGTTCTTCGCCATCATCTTGTTGAACGCGTCCATCATCGGTGCGGCGGCGGTGACACTGGCCAGTAGTTACGCGCTCGGGGACGTCTCCGGACTGCGTCAAGGCTTGGATCTCCGTGTGCGCGAGGCCAAGGGTTTCTACGGCGGATTCGCGGGACTCTTGATCGTGGCGGGCACGGTCACACTCGTCTCGCCCAATCATCTGTTGTCGCTGATTACCTTGATGGTGCAGGCAATGTGCGGACTGATGCTGCCGAGTACGACCATCTTCGTCCTGCTCTTGAGCAATGACCGCGCGATCCTCGGCCCGTGGGTGAACGCCCGGTGGCTCAATGTTCTCGCCACTGTGATCGTCACGATTCTGGTTGTTCTGTCGGCCGTCATGATGGTGTCGACGGTGTTGCCGAACATCAACGTGGTGGAACTTCTCGCGGTGCTCGCGCCGATCGCCATCGTCGGACTCGTGGTGGGTATTCCGATCGGCCTCCGGCTGTCCGCTCCCGCCCCCGTCTTTACCGGTGATCGTCGCGATTGGCGAACCCCGCGTCTTTCCCTCGTCGCCGCCCCGATTACCAGTCGTCCTCGAAGGTGGCTTCTTCGCTTCGTGGCGTCCTATCTCGCGATCGCGGGAGTCTTGCTCGTCGTGCGTTTTATTCAATTGGCCGTCTCCTAACGTGTCCGCATGAACTCACGAGGAACTCTCCTGTTCGTCCACGCCCACCCTGATGACGAGGCGTTGTTCACGGCGGGGACGTCACTTCACTACGCCGCCGAGGGTTATCGCGTCGTTCTCGTGACGTGTACGAATGGACGTCTCGGAATCGATGATCAATGGCTGGGCGGAGATGATCCGTCGCACCACAGCGACTGGGTCCGTCGCACGCGGGCGAGCGAACTGGTGGCTTCGACGCAGCTCATCGGCGTCGACCGGACGGTCAATCTCGGGTACGACGATTCGGGTTTGCCGGGCTGGCCCCAGAACGTCGAGCGCACTAGTTTCGTCAACGCGAATGTGGAGTCCGCCGCTCGTGTTCTCGCGGCCATCATGGATGAGGAGAACGCGCGGGTCATTGTGACCTACGACGAAAATGGCTACTACGGCCACCCCGATCACATCCGCGCCAATGTCGTCACGCGCCGAGCGATGGAGTTGTCCACCAGTGCCGAGCGGCTCTTCTATCCCGTCACGCCGCGCAGCGTGCTGGACGAATTCATTCCCGCGGCCACCGAACGCAAGGTGTTCTTACCGTTGTGGGTGCACGACGCGGGGGATGGTTACGCGGACGAACACGTCGACGTCACTATCGACGCGCGACGCGACGCGGCGGTCAAGCAGGCGTCGATTCGCGCTCACGCGTCACAAGTTGATAATGCGGACTTAACGTCAATGGATGCTGATCTTTTTGAGATGCTCTTCGGAAAGGAGTTTTACGTGCTGGCGTACGAGAAAAACGGGATGAGAGTTCGCGGTGACGATCTCTTTGCGGGGTTGGCGTGAGCGGATTGACTTTTCTCGCGGTGCACGCGCACCCGGATGATGAAGCGAGTTCCACCGGCGGCACGTTCCGAGTCCTCAAGGATCAAGGAGTGCGTACGGTGCTCGTGACCTGCACGCGCGGTGAGTACGGCGACGCCGTCGGTGGTGTGAAGCCGCACCAGGATGAACATGATCCCGATGCAGTGGCGGAGTACCGAAAGGGTGAGTTGGCGGAGGCCGTTCGCATTCTCGGCATCGATCGATTCATTTCACTGGACTACCGCGATTCGGGAATGAAGGGGTGGCCGCAAAACGACGACCCGCGTTCCTTTTGGGCGACCCCCGTCGCTGACGCCTCTGCACGACTGGCGGAGATTCTTCGCGAAGAGCGGCCGCAAGTGATCATGACCTACAACGAGAACGGGTTTTACGGGCACCCGGACCACATTCAGGCGAACCGCATCACTTTGGCGGCACTCGACCTCATTGACTACGAACCGACTCTCTATTACAACGCCATTCCTCTGTCGGTCATGGCGCAGTACCGCAAGCGTTGGGAAGACGAAGCGCGTGAACAGCGAGAGGCCGCTATTGCGGAAGGTCGCGAACCCGAACCTAATGACGGACCACCCGTAGACGATGATGGAGAACCCTTCGAGATGGGAACGCCCGACGACGAGATCGGCGCCGCGATTGACGTGAGCTCGGCCGCGGACGCCAAGTTCGACGCGCTCGCCGCGCATCACTCACAGATCGCCGAATCCTTCTGGATGAAGATGGGCCGGGAGCGCTTTCGCGAAACGATGCGAACCGAATGGTTCCAGCGAGTGCGTGACCCACACGGTCGTGAAGGTCTCGTTGACGACTTGTTCGTGGACTACCGGTAGTAGATGAAAAAAGCCCCGGTCCCCCGAGGGGACCGGGGCTTTTTTTCGTCTCTCTAGTAGCGGTACGAGTCCGGCTTGAAGGGTCCTTCGACCGGAACGCCGATGTATTCGGCCTGCTCCTTGGTCAGAGTCGTCAGGCGCACGCCCAGAGCGTCCAGGTGGAGTCGAGCCACCTTCTCGTCCAGGTGCTTCGGCAACACGTAGACCTTTTTCTCGTAGGAAGCATTGTTCGTGTAGAGCTCGATCTGCGCCATTGTCTGATTGGTGAACGAGTTCGACATCACGAAGCTGGGGTGACCGGTCGCGTTGCCGAGGTTCAAGAGTCGACCCTCTGACAGCACGATGATGCACTTCCCATTCGGGAAGATCCACTTGTCCACCTGGGGCTTGATGGTCTCACGCCGCACGCCCGGGAGACTGGCGAGTCCCGCCATGTCAATCTCGTTGTCGAAGTGCCCAATGTTGCCGAGAATGGCCTGGTGCTTCATGCGCTGCATGTCGGCGACGGTGACAATTCCCTTGTTGCCCGTCGCGGTGATGATGATGTCGGCCTGTTCAATCACGTCGTCCAACGTCGCCACCTGGTAGCCGTCCATGGCGGCCTGCAGTGCGCAGATGGGGTCAATCTCAGTCACGATGACTCGCGCCCCCTGGCCTCGCAATGATTCCGCCGATCCTTTGCCCACGTCGCCATATCCACAGACCAACGCGACCTTGCCACCAATCAAGGTGTCAGTGGCGCGGTTGATACCGTCGATCAGCGAGTGACGGCATCCGTACTTGTTGTCGAACTTCGACTTCGTCACCGCGTCATTGACGTTGATAGCGGGGAAGAGCAGCGAACCGTCGCGCTCCATCTCGTAGAGACGGTGCACGCCCGTGGTGGTCTCCTCGGAGACGCCGATGATGCCGGGGGCCATCTTCGTGAACAACGAGGAGCCTTCACCCACAATGCGCGCGAGCAGCTGCAGGATGATGGCGTACTCTTCGGACTCGGCCGTCTCCGGTGCGGGCACGAAACCCGCCTTTTCGAATTCGAGACCCTTGTGAATGAGCAGAGTGGCGTCGCCACCGTCGTCCAAAATCATCGTCGGTCCGTCGTGACCCGGCCAGCGAAGGGCTTGCTCGGTGCACCACCAGTACTCCTCGAGCGTCTCGCCCTTCCAGGCGTAGACGGAGACACCCTGCGGGTTGTCGACGGATCCGTTAGGGCCGACGACGACCGCGGCGGCGGCGTGGTCCTGAGTGGAGAAGATATTGCAGCTCACCCAACGCACGTCGGCGCCGAGGGCCACGAGCGTCTCAATCAGAACGGCGGTTTGAATTGTCATGTGCAGCGAGCCCATGATGCGCGCTCCGGCGAGCGGCTTCGATTCGCCGAATTCACGACGCATGGCCATCAGGCCGGGCATTTCGTGTTCGGCCAAAGTGATTTCAGCGCGACCAAATCCCGCGAGCGAAAGGTCGGCGACTTTGTAGTCCAATGATGCAGAGGTCATGGTTCTCCTAAGGGAACGTGAAGGTGTCAAATTGCGTCGGCGCCGACCTCTGTCGTATGAACGCCTAGGACAATCGTAGTGCCTTACACGCCGACGCGGAACTCCACAACGTCCCCGTCGCGCATCACGTACTCCTTGCCTTCGATCCGCGCTTTTCCAGCGGCGCGCACCGCGGCCATGGAACCGGAGGACACGAGATCGTCAAAGGCGACCACCTCGGCCTTGATGAAGTGCTTCTGAAAATCGGTGTGGATGACACCCGCCGCCTCCGGCGCGGTGTCCCCTTGATGGATCGTCCACGCGCGCGCTTCTTTAGGCCCCGCGGTGAGAAATGTCTGGAGACCCAAGGTACGAAATCCCACGCGCGAGAGCTGGTCAAGTCCCGGTTCTGTTTGTCCGAAGGACTCGAGAAGTTCCAACGCCTCGTCATCGGGCAGCGACGCGAGTTCGGCTTCCAATTTGGCGCACAGGACGATGGCCGGTGCGGGGGCGACGGAGGACGCGAGAGCTTCGCGCTTGGCGTCGTCGGCCAGCGTGTCCTCGTCGACGTTGAAGACGTAGATAAAGGGCTTGTCGGTCAAGAGGTGCAGTTCGCTCAGAAGGGAGCGATCGAGTTCTTTGCCGACGGTGGAAATGACGCGACCGTCATTGAGGATCTCGCGGGCCTTATTCATTTCCGCGAGCCGTGCGGCGGCGTCGCCCACGCCACGCTTGGCGTCGCGCTCGAGTCGAGCGGCCGCCTTGTCGACTGTTTGGAGATCCGCCAGGATCAGTTCGGTTTCGATGGTGCTGACGTCGCTCGCGGGATCGACGCGCCCGTCGACGTGGACCACGTCATCGTCGACGAAGGCCCGCACGACTTCGCAGATGGCGTCCGACTCACGAATGGCGGCCAAGAACTGATTCCCGAGTCCTTCGCCTTCGCTGGCACCCTTCACGATGCCGGCAATATCCACGAACGTGACGACCGCGGGGAGTTCTCGTTCCGATCCAAAGATCTCGGCCAACGTGTGGAGTCGAGGGTCGGGGACCGAGACGATGCCGACATTGGGTTCGATCGTGGCGAAGGGGTAATTCGCCGCCAGGACGTTGTTCTTGGTCAAGGCGTTAAAGAGAGTGGACTTGCCGACGTTGGGCAGTCCGACGATACCGATTGAGAGTCCCATAGCGCAGTCGAGGCTACTTGGCTCACGGCTCCTAGATTGTGGGTGTGTCCACGTCGACTGTCCTTGCGATCAACGGGGTCAGGAAAACCTTTGCGAACAATGTCGCGCTCGACGAGACGTCTCTCGAGTTAACGGCGGGATCCTTCACGTCGCTCGTCGGACCTTCGGGGTGCGGGAAGTCCACGCTGTTCAACGTGATTTCCGGACTGTTGCGGCCGGATACGGGATCCATCGCCCTCGGCGATCGCGACATCACGAACTCGACCGGCCACGTGGGCTACATGTTGCAAAAGGACCTGCTCGTGCCCTGGCGAACGGTGCTCGGGAATATCACGCTCGCGGCCGCCCTGACGCGAAAGGTCACGGCGCAAGATCGACGAGAGGCCGAGCAGAATGCGCGCCGCTACGGATTGGGTGAGTTTCTGCACCATTACCCGGGGGCGCTGTCGGGGGGTATGCGCCAACGAGTGGCCCTCATGCGGACCTTGGCAACTAATCAGTCCTTGCTGCTGTTGGACGAGCCCTTTGGCGCACTTGATTCTCAGACGCGTCTTGACATGCAGCAATGGCTGTTACAGATTTGGGCCGATCTCAAGAAGACGGTGATCTTCGTCACGCACGACGTCGATGAAGCAATCTTCTTGTCGGATCGGGTCATCGTGATGTCGCCGCGGCCCGGTCGCGTGGTCGCCGACATCGTGGTGGATCTGCCGCGCCCACGGACGCTGGAGACATTGACGGATCCCGCTTTCGTCGATTTCAAGCGAGAGGTTCTTCGTCTCTTGCACCGGAGTTCGTCGTGACCCGCGGTGAAGGGACCGAGTTGTCGGCATTGCGACGCTGGCGACTCGTGGGCGCACTCGTGCTGTGGTCGGTGACGTCACTCGTGGTCTTCGTCGCGGCCTGGCAGGCCGTGATCGCCATCTTCCATCCGGCCCCGTACGTGATCCCAACCCCGCACGACACGTATTTCGCGGTGACCCACAACTGGTCGTCGATTTGGCCGCTGGCGGTAGGCACATTTCGCGAAACTCTGTATGGCTTCGCCGCCGGAGCGGTGCTCGGTTTCTTCCTCGCCGTGGCGATGTACAAGGTCCGGATCTTCCGCTCGCTGAGCTACCCCTTCATCATCGCGTCCCAAGCGATTCCCATCATTGCGATCGCGCCGATCCTCGTCCTGGTCATTGGCTTCAACATTTATCCGACGATCATCATCGTGGCCTGGATCGTGTTTTTTCCCGTCACCATCAATACGCTCGACGGTTTTCTCAATCTGGACGCCGATCTGCTGAATTTGACGCGTGTTCTCGGGGCTCGAAGGTGGCGCCGTTTCTGGTTCGTCGAGCTCCCGGGGACCGTCACCCCTTTGTTCAGCGGACTCAAGATCGGCGCGGCGTACGCGGTGACCGGGGCGATTATTGGGGAGCAGGCGGACTCCAGCGGATCATCTCTCTTTCAGTATCAATTCGCTGCGAATAACTCCTCGCGCACCGACCTCGTGTACGGCCTCACGATTGTCATGATGGCCATTGGTCTGCTCTGGTTTGTACTGATTGTCGGACTTGATCATCTCGCGACGCCCTGGAAGCATCGACCGACCTCTCGTCGGTGGCGTGATCGTGGTAGAACGACTTCCACACCTTCGTTGCGAAACGAGTAAGGAGCCGTCGTGAATCGTCGTTTCAGCAAAGTTGTACTGGCCGCGAGTCTGGTGGCCGCGCCACTGGCCGTCGTGGCGAATGACGCCGCACCCGCGAGCGCGACGTCACTGCACGCCATGACCTTCGCGTACGACTGGCCGGTGCCCGACATGGAGCTCATTCCCGTCCTCGTGGCCAAGGAGAACGGCTACTTCACGAAGGCCGGGCTCAACGTATCCATCAAGTTCCCGCCGAATACGTCCACGACGATCAAGATGCTCTCGACGGGATCCGCGGACGTGGGTCTCGTGACGACCGCTGACATGGTCTCCGCGGTCGTGGCCAAGGTGCCGCTCAAGTCCATCGCCAACTACTCGATGAGCAACAACTGGGGACTATTCACGAAGCCCGGCACCACCATTCCGTTGAGTCAGCTCAAGGGGAAGACCATCTTCTCCTACGACGACAACTGGACCAACACCATGCTGCCCTTCGTCTTGAAGAAGGCTGGCGTGACGGCCCAACAGGTCCACGTCGTCTCGGCGAGTAACGACGTCCCTCTGCTGTTGAATGGTCGCGTCAATTTCTCGACGAACACCACGAACTACGAGATTCCGGGAATCGAAGCCGCCGACAAGGGCAAGCAGCCCGGCGAGGTGCTCACCGGTTCGGCGCTCGGCGTGCCGAACATTCCCATCTGGGACTACGCCACGAGCACGTCCTTTGCGGGCAAGAACGGCACGTACCTCAAGGCGTTCTTGAGCGCCGTCAAGCAGGCGACGAAGTGGGCGGTCGCCAATCCAACGGCCGCCGCCACGTTGTTCGACAAGGCCTATCCGTCCAGTGGATACACCAACGCGTACAACTTGAGCGCGTGGAAGTTGACCGTGCCGTTACTCGCGAACGCCAAGGGACAGTATTTCGTTGAGTCGGACACTCAGTGGTCGCAACTCACGAGCGCGATGAAGGCCGTTAAAGAAATCGCGTCGGAGCCTTCTCCGTCGTCGATCTACACCAACGCCTTCCAGCCCACCTCGTGACCTCCGGGGCCACCCGGGTCGGGGTGGTCGGTGGTGCCAACGTCGATCTCGTAATTCGCTGTGACGATCTGCCACGGCCGGGCGAGACGATCCTCGGACGTGATCTCGTGCGACTCCCCGGCGGCAAGGGTGCCAACCAGGCCGTCGCGGCAGCGCGTCTCGGCGCCGACACCTCCTTTGTGGGGTGCCTCGGGACCGACGAGAACGGCGAATGGCTGCTCGGTCATCTGCAGCGTTCCGGCGTGCACACGACCTGGACGCAACGCAGCTCGACGCCATCGGGGCTCGCTCTCATTCCGGTCGACGAACGCGGCGAGAACCTCATCATCGTGATACCCGGGTCGAATGAAGAGATCTCGTTGAATTCCGTTCCCCTTGAGGAGTTCGACGTCGTTCTCTGTCAACTCGAAACACCGATCACTGTGGTACTCGAGGCCGCCCGACGATCTCAGCGGTTCGTGTTGAACGCGGCACCTCGCACGAGTGTGCCCCGAGAGCTCCTCGAGATGTGCGACGTGGTGATTGTGAATGAATCGGAGTCGCTCACGTTGGATCTCGCCCCATTGGCCCACTGCGTCGTCACCCTCGGGAGCGAGGGTGCGCAGTACTTCGAGCACGGCACGCTCGTGGCCGCACAGCAGCCCCCTCGCGTGCCGGTGGTGGACACCGTTGGGGCGGGTGACGTCTTCTCGGCCGCGTACGCAGTGTGTTGTGCGCGCGGGGATAGCCCGGCGGAGGCCCTGACATACGCGGTAACCGCCGGTGCACTCGCGACGCGCGGCGCCGGGGCACAGGGTTCGATGCCCACGGATCAGGAGGTTCGCTCATGGATGTAACTCGCATCGTCATTGACACTGATCCCGGCGTGGACGACGCCATTGCCCTATTCCTCGCGGTGGCGAGTCCCGAACTTGACGTGGTCGGTGTGACGACGGTGTCCGGAAATGTCAACGTGGACAAGACGACGCTGAACGCCCGACGAATTCTGGAACTCGTGGGGCGCTCGGACATCCCCATCGCTCGTGGCGCCGCCGTGTCGCTGTCGGGGGTCCCGGGCAATGACGCGAGCGAGGTCCACGGCGACGATGGTCTCGGCGAACTGACGTGGCCCGAACCTTCTGTTTTTGAATCTCCCGAGAACGCGGTGTCGTTGCTCTACCGACTGGCGACGGAGGGTCCACTCACCATCGTGGCGATTGGCCCGCTCACGAATCTTGCGCACCTCGTGACTCAGTATCCCGACGTCGTCACCGAGGTGGAACGTGTCGTCGTCATGGGCGGAGCGTCGTATCACGGCAACGTGACGCCCGCGGCCGAGTTCAACGTCTGGGCCGATCCGGAGGCCGCAGCGGTCACCTTCGCCGCTGGGTGGCCGCTCACCATTCTCCCCTTGGACGTGACGCACCAGGCGACGATCAATGACGACGATCTCGCGTACTTTCGGTCACTCGGGAGCGAAGTGGGACGACGCAGCGCGGACATGTTGGAGCCCTACGCGCAATTTCACGAGGAGTGGCGCGGCGACCGTGATCTGATCATGCATGATGCGCTGGCCGTCTACGAGGTGATCGACCCCACCGCCATTGAAAAAGAAGGAGTTCTCGTCACCGTGGAGACGGGCGGAGACCACTCGCGCGGAGCGACATGGTTTCACCGCAGTCACCGTCACGAAGACAGCAATGTGAGAGTCGGGGTCAGCGTGGACAACGAACGTTTCGTGAGGTTGCTTCGCGAGCGCTACCGAATGTTCGGGTAACGAGGGAGGAGCGCAGCCGGCATCGCGTCAGGTTCGACGCCGGCTGCGCGATCGTTAGGCGATCTCGGTGAGGACACCGTCTTCAATCTCGAGGCGCCGGTCGGCTTGTTGGGCCACGGCTTCGTCGTGGGTGACGACGAGCACGGTGGCGTCTTGCGCGCTCGCGGCTTCACGTAAGAGCGCCACGATCTTTTTTCCGGTGGCGCGGTCGAGCGAACCTGTCGGTTCATCGGCGAGGATCAGCGGCGGGCGGTTGGCGAATGCCCGAGCGATAGCTACTCGTTGCTGCTCGCCTCCCGACAATTTCGCGGGACGACGGTCACCCTTATCACTCGTTAGGCCCACCATGGTCAACATCTCGTCGGCACGAGCCCGGCGTTGCGACTTTGGGAATTCAGCGAATTCGAGGGACAGCATGATGTTCTCCCGGGCTGTGAGATTCGGGATGAGGTTGAACTGCTGAAAGACAAAACCCACTTGCTTGGCTCGAAAATGGGTGCGCTCGGCGGGCGACAAGCTCGCGAGTTCGCGTCCATCGAGCGTCAAACTGCCGCTGTCGGGAGAATCCAAGAGGCCGAGCATAGATAGCAAGGTTGACTTGCCACTACCCGACGGACCGATGATGGCGACCATCTCGCCCGGCTTCGCCGTGAACGAGACATCGTTCACGGCCGGGACATCACCGGCGGAGGTCGAAAACGACTTCTTGAGATTGGCAATGGCTAGCACTATTCACTCCTTAAGACTTCGGCGGGACGAACTCGAGCGATGGTGGCGACCGCGACGGACGAACCAATGACGGCTACCAGGAGGGCGATGACGAACGCGAAGGCCAGCGTTGACCAACCGACGGAAGTGTGAACGCTGGTGAGGGCGTTACCAAATGAGCGAAATCCCCCGAAGTGGAAACCGCCGCCGCCGCCTCCACCGCCGCCTCCGAAGCTCCCGCCGCCAAAACCAAATCGGCCTCCGCCCGTAGTCGCGGCGTTTGACGAGTTATTCACCAGCGTCGTGGTGATGGGGTTCGCCAAGAGGATGCCGGCGATAAAGCCGAACAGTGAACCGAGGACAGTAAAGGTCGTGGCTTCAGCAATGAACTGCCTAATGACGCTGGCGTTGGGGGCACCGAGAGCTTTCAGGACGCCGATCTCGCGGCGTCGCTCGCGGACAATCATGAGCATCGAGAGGAGCAGGATGATGCCCGCGCCAATGACGGTGCCGATCAATGTGTAGGTCGTGATTGTCTTCACTGAATTGAGCGGCGCCAACTGTTCTTCTGCCTGTTGTTGCACGTTGGTGACGTCGGCGGCGGTGCCAAGTTGCGCCTTGATCTGCGTTTGGACAGCCGACACGTTGTCGACCGAGTCCACGTAGACAGTGGCGCTGTCGACGCTGTGGGGATTGCCGGACAAGGTTTGCACCGTCGCTAGGGGCATCAAGACTTCGCTATCGGCGAAGGTGGACTGTGCGCTGTAGATGCCGACGACGGTGATGGTTTTGCCCCACGCCGTAAAGGAGCTACCGACTTGCAGCGAATTCGTCGATGCCAGATTGGTGCCGATCACGGCGACGTCGGCAGAGGAGTTCGCGGCGAAGGCCGTTCCCGCGGTCAACTTTTCCGTGCCACCACCGTTCGCACCACCGACGAGGGCGGTGCCCGGGGAATTTGTACCCACGACGCGTACGGGAGGGGTAAAGGTGCCGCCGCCGCCAAATCCGCCTCCGCCTCCGCCGCCGCCAAATCCTCCGCCGAACTGGTTACCGAGAGTTCCACTCGGAGTTGGAGCGGTCAACGACGTGTCAGTTGACGTAAGGCGCTGAGTAAAGGCACTGCGCACGGACGTGACGTGAGCGATGGAGGAGATCTTGTCGATTTCGGCCGTTGTGAGCGCGGTGCCGCCACCAGAAAAGCCAAAGAAGCCGGCTGGCGAGACCGAGATCGTGTTGCCCGTGGTGGCACGAACGGAGCTGATCTTGGTGTTCACCGCGTCCCGCGCCACGAGCATGGAAATCGAGAGGGCGATGGCGACCGTCAGGATCGCGATGATCCCAACGGTTCGAATCGAATTCCGGAACGTGTTCTTCACACCTCGAGTAACGGCATTCACAACGGGAGTCCTGTCTGTTCGCGCTACCTCCAGCCTGTCCTACGTTGTCACGAGAAATCGTAAATCGCCGTAAGGATTCCGTAAGGATGACGCGGGGGGATAGGGTCACGTTCCATGACCAATGATCCCTACTGGCCAAGCCCCTGGCCCGCTGAAGATGGCGGGCCCCGCCGCGCACAGACGGTGCGACGAGGCCCTGAGCCTCTTGTTCGCGGCGAGCCGTCCTTGACGAGTCGGGAACTCATGGTCGGGACGATGGTCATTCTTCGTGAGCCCGGAGAGGTCTACTTGCTGTGTCACACCGGAGGCGACACGGCCGTCAGCTGGGTCGAGCAGATTCACCCGGAGACTCTGGAGGTCATTCGTCGCTCGGAGGACTTACCCGCGGGTCCCACCTGGCCCGGCGGACTCGCGGCCCACGTAAACGGATCTCTCTACGTTGTCTTCGGTAGGTACGTTCACAAGTTGTCGGCGGGCTTGGAGGTGCAAGCCTCGCGTGAACTACCTCGCAACGTGCCCTATAACTCGTTCGTCCTGCTCGGTGACGGCACGCTGGTCACCAAGAATTTCGGTGGCGTGTTACCGGGCCACGACCCAGATGAACGTCCCAATGATACCGAGTTGTTATTTCTGTCCCCCGAGGACCTGTCCATTTTGGCGACTGTCGTGCTCCCCGAAGCGTCGATAGCTCGCTTGAGCGCCACCGACGACGACGTCTACATCGTCGGTGTTGACAATCTGTGGCGAGTCCATTGGGACGCAGCACATCAGCACGCTGAGCGTGACGACAATTTTGTGATTCCGTATCGGCGTGAAGGCGAAGGTTACGGCTGGGACCCGGTCGTGACGTCACGCGATATCTGGTTCCTCAACAACGGCGAAGGCAGCGAGAAATTCAATGGCGCTCTACGCGATTTAGGGGTCGCCACAGTTCCCGAGTGTCTCGTGCGGATCAATAGTGAAAGTGGCGAGGTCCGACGCTATGACGTGACGAGCTCGACGGGGGGTCTCGTCGCGAACCCACCGGCCATCGACACGAAGCGCAATATCGCCGTGGGATACGACTCAGCCAACGCGGTAGTAACCGGATGGTCATTCGGAGACGAGAAACCGCTTGTGTTGTGGACGAGGTCACTCGGTCACGGATCGCACCCGCTGGTTCTCGCGGAGCAAGGCATTGTCGTGTTGGGTGACTTTCAGGAACTTGGGCGAAACGAAGATCTCGTCTTCCTTGATGTGACGACGGGAGACGAAGTTGTTCGGGTCACGACCGGTTCGCCGATTCAGTCGGTCCTCTTTGGAACGTTGGGCTTCAACAACGACGTGTACATCTGTTCATTTCTCGCCATCACTCGCGTGGCCTTTTCGTAACGCGTGAGCACCGGCAATGTGGATGAGTGAGTTGGGGGAGATTCGCACATGATCGCTGCCGGTCTCGACGCACTTGCGCAACAGCAGAATCCGGTGGTCTCGCTGGCGATGTTGGCGGTCCTCATCGTCATAGTGGTGCTCGTGCGACGTGGTCGGAAGCTTTCCACGCCCGGCACCGTGCAACGCGGTGAGCGAGTTCGACCAGTCGCAATTACTTTGCTCGATCCCGTCGTGAGCATCATCGTCATCGGCGACGTCGCCTGGCGTCTTTTGTCCCACGGCGGAAGTCATGTTTTCGCGGGGTTCGTCGGTGCGGTCATCGGCATAGGAATCGGTGTGGCCCGCGCTCGGGTGATGTACGTACGCACTCTTCCGGAGTCGACGAACATTGTGCTCCGTCGCAGTCCGATTGAATACGGATTGGTCTTCGTGCTGATCATTCTTCGCTCTGTCGAAGCGACGGTGGAACGGGCGGGGAGTACGACGGCTTCCTTACTTCTGACCGCGCTGGTCTGTCTGGGAGTCGTCGAAGCCGTTACTCGCTCGACGCTGGTGATTCGGCAGTTCTGGCTTGATCGCACGCCGACATCAACATCGTCTAACTAGCAAGATTCCTAGTGACTCGCCAGGGCAGTTGGATGCGAATAGCCACTGGAGGAATCATCGTGGCGCCTCGACTTGATTATTCTTTGAAGGCGCCAAGATCCCAGCGCTACCTGGAAATTGTGGATTCTCTCGAGGATCTCATTCAGGAATTGGTGCAAACTTCCGAATTAGCATGGTCGCGCGAGCGATGTCGTGCCTCGAAGAACTCGAATGGCACGCAAGGCTTCGAAGAAGTCCAGTCCGCCCTCGTAGCTCAGGGGATAGAGCATCGGTTTCCTAAACCGTGAGCGCAGGTTCGAATCCTGCCGGGGGCACTTTTTCGGCAATCCAAAGATCTGCCCCTACGCCTACAGCTTGCTCGCCTCGTACGACGAATGTCGCATCTGTTCACAAACCGTGAGTTCGAATGATGCGTAGAACTCGCTTCGTCCCCGCCGTTGCGCCGCCTGATGAAGTGGGTGGGAGGCCCACGCTCGTTGAGATTCTTCATCCGCGAACGTCACGATGGTGACCCTCTCGCCGTCGGGCGAGGCGTAGAAGCTGTGCGAAACAAATCCGTCCATCTGCTGAACAAGGTCACTCATCGCGAGGGCGACGGGACCGTATTCCTCCTCGACGCCGGCGCGAAGTCGACTGCGAAATATCGTGACGATCGGCATTGGTTCAAAGTAGCCGAGAACTTGAATTCATCCTCGCTGCTACCGGAAGGCCTCGACGCCGAGAGAGACGAAGAAACGCGCCACTGTGGTTGAATCGAATAGGTCGCCAGCGATGCGTAGCGGAGGCACGACATGACACCACAGATGGATTCGGCACTCACTATTGCTCGCGCAGCGACGCTTCGACCAATTGCTGATATTGCGGCCGCAATGGGCATCAGCGATGAATATCTAGAACCCTACGGACGGTACGTCACCAAGGTTCGACTGGACGCCATTGAGGCCCTGGCCGAACGGCCACGGGGCAAGTACATCGTCGTGACAGCGGTAACGCCGACTCCATTGGGCGAAGGAAAGACGACCACGGTGTTGGGCTTGGCCCAAGGCCTTCATCACGTGGGCGCCACCGCGACGGCCGCGATACGCCAGTCGTCGATGGGCCCTACGTTTGGCATCAAGGGCGGCGCGGCGGGCGGTGGCTACAGCCAAGCGGCACCCTTCGAGGCACTCAACTTGCACCTAACGGGTGACATGCACGCCGTCACGGCCGCCCATAATCAACTGGCTGCGATGGTAGATAACCACATTTACCACGGGAACGAATTAGGTCTCGCCACCGACGCGATCACGTGGCGCCGGTGTTTGGACGTCAACGACCGCGCTCTGCGCAATATTGTCGTGGGCCTGGGTTCCGGTGAAGACGGCGTGCCGCGGCAAAGTGGATTCGACATCACGGCGGCGTCGGAGGTGATGGCGATACTCGCCCTGTCGACCTCCCTGCGCGACATGCGCAGTCGTCTCGGCCGCATTGTTGTTGGCTTCACGAAAGCGGGTGAACCCGTGACGGCAGAACAATTGCGGGCAGGTGGTGCGATGGCCGTCATCATGCGTGATGCGCTCAAGCCCAATCTCTTGCAAACACTTGAGAACACACCCGTGTTGGTGCACGCGGGCCCGTTCGGGAATATTGCCCACGGGAATTCTTCAGTGGTCGCTGATCAACTCGGTATTCACACAGCCGATTACCTCGTCACCGAGGCGGGCTTCGGTGCCGATATGGGTGCCGAACGATTCTTCAATATCAAGTCGAGGGTGTCCGGACTGACCCCGGACGCCGCGGTGATCGTTGTGACCGTTCGGGCCCTCAAGGCACACTCCGGAGCGCACCGCATCGTGGCGGGACGTCCGCTCCCTCCCGCACTCTTGGCCGAAAACCCTGAAGAAGTACTGCAAGGTGGCGAGAACCTACGCAAGCAAATCGAAAACGTGCAACTGCACGGCGTGACGCCGGTCGTCGCCATTAACGCGTTTCCGGAGGACCATGCGTCCGAATACGAAGCGATCTTTTCGATCGCGTCCTCACTGGGTGTTCGTTGCGCGGTCACTCGCCACTTTGCTGAAGGCGGAGCAGGCGCCGTGGATCTCGCCCGCGAGGTCATTGCAGCGACGAAGGAACCAAGTTCATTCCGCATGCTCTACGACAGCAACGCCTCCCTACGCGAGAAGATCGAGACAATTGCGCAACGTGTGTACGGTGCCGAGGGCGTGGACTACTCACCGCAAGCGGCGAAACGATTGGATCTCTTCGAAAAGGTCGGATTCGGTCACTTTTCGGTGTGCATCGCCAAAACGCACTTGTCCATTTCATCGAATCCACAATTGAAGGGTGCGCCCACGGGATGGCGGCTTCCGGTACGCGAGGTTCGGGCGTCCGCGGGCGCGGGATTCATTTACGCGATCTGCGGGGACATGCGAACGATGCCGGGACTCAGTTTGCATCCGGCGGCGGAGAACATCGATCTCGATGACGACGGCAATATCGTCGGTCTCTATTGAGTCAGTCCGACGAGGCTACGGGGCAACGTCGGTGGTGACCACGATGGCGGGCACGGCGGGAGCTTCACGTAATGGGCGAATCAAGTAACCCGCGAGGCCTAACAGAAGCAGTGTTGCCGGCACCGTCGCTAACAACGTGACTCGACCATGGAGGCGCGCGACTTCTATTTGCCACAGCGGCAAGTAGTAGGCGGAAGAGTGAAAGTTCACAACGCCGTGTGCCACGAGTTCCCACGTATTGTGGAAAATCGTGGGCACGAGTTCCCATTGTCGAAAGGGGCTCGGTGGGTGATTGCCGGCGACGGGAGCAATTCGTTCCTGCGCGTCGTAGGCGACAAAGAGCATGGATCCGGAGAAGAATGTGCCCACCGCCACAGCGAGTGAGGCCAATGAAGTCACGACGCGACCTCGAAGCGGCGGCATAGCGAAGAGGACGAGGGGGATAGCGGGAATGAGGAAGCGGCAACCTCCGCCCCAACCAATCCATTGCTGTAATAGATCGGGGTTCTGGTTGGGATGAATCAAGAAAGCGGTCAGAAAGATCGTGATCGACAGCGCTCCCGCCAAAATCACCGACACTGTCGGACGGTGTGCGGGATGCAGATTTCGCCACAGGAAGAACGCTCCGAAAATTGCGAGAGGCATGAAGAACACAAGCCCGCTGCGAAAAGAAAACAGGAGTTCGGCCAGAACCTTGATGTTGACACCGAAGGACGATTGGTATCCCGGTCCAAAGTTGGTGGGTGAACCGAACCGCGCGTTGTTGATCAACGCCATCGCGCCAAGAGCGGTGAGTGCGGGTCCGATCACCACAACGGATGATCGCCACTGTCGTAACCAGAGATATCGGACCGCCATCACCCCGACGCCCACGAGTGCCACGGGGATCAATTGGTCGCGCGACAGAAGGACCAGTCCGAGGGCCGCACCCCCGAGTGCGACCTGATTACGTTCAATAGCGAGCACGGCGAGCAGGCAGAGTGCGGTGCCGATGACGACGTCCATAGGGACTTTGAGGACGTAGACCCATAGCGGGGTCGCCACGAAGGCGACGAAGATCAAGCGAGCTCGCCAAGCACCCGTGCGTCCGGGCGTGAGAAGCGCCCCCCACGTGACGCCCATCCAGACCATGGCACTCCCCAGAACCACGAATTCGAGCGCCGCGGCCAGGGTGCCTAGTCCTCGCCCGAGGATCTCACCGATGAGGGCCGCCGGTAGAAGCACGACCGAGGGCAAGAGGGGAAAGTGGGAATGGTGCCAGGCGCCCGCAGTGTTGCCGTGCAGGATTTGCGTCGCGAGGGACAGTTCGTGCGCCATGTCGGAATTAAGGATGGCCCCCTGAGTGAAGGCAATACCCAGAAGTAGGGCAATCAGTGCGGCGTGCGACGCCGAGGAGTGACGGGATGTCGACAACCATGTCACATCGTCGATCGTACTGGGGGATGGCGTGTTCCCTTGGGAAATGTTTCCGGGCCCTTGTCGAGCGGGTACGGGCCAATGACTGTGGCCGCTTCGCGGCAAGATCATTGACTTTTGATCACGATAAGTAGGGTAAATAGTCACATAGAAATTTTCTCTAATTGAAATCGATAACAACTGAGCGTGCCTAATAAAACTTCTTCATCTTCAATTGTTGACACACAAACAATATTGATTAGTGCCTGTTTTACAAGGATTTTCGAAACTTCGAGTTATCTTCACCACGAATAGAAAAATTCTCTTAAGTGAATGAAATTCTTTCTGTAAGAAATCTATTGCACTTAATTAAGAGAGTTCCTACACTCCGATTAGAGAACTTCCCCAGATGAAGTGATCCAGGAGGACGACATGCGCGTTTCCACTCAAGTTCGGTGGTCGGTTCGTCTGGTCGTGACCGCTGGTGTTATCGCGGGCGCATCACTCACCATTCCGGTCGTCGCGGACGCCAGTGTTGCCTCGCCCATCGCGAACGGAGCTGGTCACGGCACCAACTCGACGGTGGTGTCACCCTTGATGTACATCGTCAGTGAGGGCTCGCTGTGTTCGAGTACGTGCGTCACCAATGTGACGTCGGACGCCGATTGGATTCTGAAGAACCAAGACGCGTCGGGTTGGATTGGAATGGCCCCACCCACCACCACGACGGGCCTACTCATTCAGCCCTACGCCGCGGCGTACGCGTCGATGGGACTATCGGACGCCTTCGGGGCCACGGAGACGACTGCGTACGACACCGCGGCGTGGAATTGGCTCGCCTGGGACAAGGCTCAGATGGCGGCGAATGCGCCACTGACGAGCGGCCAACTGAAGACGTGCTCGACCCAGGACGTGGCAAACATCGAGTCGCCCACGTCGAACGTGTCGTGTTTCTACACCCCGGCGTACTGCGCCAATATCGCAGCGGGCGTGACGGCCTACCCGTACGGTGCCAACGACGCACGTTCCTGTACGGGAGTCGCCGGACTGAACTACGCCCCGGTCGTCGAGAGTTATCCCAATTCGTCCGTGACGCACCCCTTCATGGATTCCACCGACGCGACCGCGGGAATGTTTCTCGTGGCTCTCCAAGCGGCGTACAACAATGAGTTGAGCGCCCCCGGAGCCGGTGCGACCAATCGCACCCGTGCGGTGAACATGTTGGCTTCGTTGAACACTTTGGTTCCCAGCTGTCGTACGACAACGTGCGGGACCGACGTCATCAACGAGGCCGTCATCGCCATTCACTCGACTTTGGACACTGATGGTTTGACGTGGGCTCAGCCCTGGTACCAAGCGAAATATCTTGAGGATCTTTCCGAGACCTACGCCGGTCTGCGCGCCGCGGCGAATCTCGAGAGCGTCCTGGCTTCGTCAACGTCATCATCGTCTCAGCGGACTGCCGAATCCGCCATTGGGAGCCAGGCGTCGGCCATGGCGAGTGCCATGTCAACGGCCGTGAACAATCTCTGGAGCGCTACCGCGTCGACGGGTGGAGCGGGATACGGGTGGGCGGTCTTTCCGAGTGGCTATGTGCAGCAGACCAACTGGACGAATCCGTCGGGATCAACGAATCAGATTTACAGCGATCCGCAGCAGAACGCGTGGGCCGCGATGTGGGGGATCGCGTCAGCGACGAACGCGGCGTCCGTCACCTCGACGTTCGACGCCACTTTTGGGCCGAACGCGACGACCGCGTCGGCGTACTGGAACTTTCCAACTCCGAGCGGCGCCTATCCCTCACCCCTGTATTGGGTGGGAGTGTTCAATGCGATAAACGGCAATGCCAGCGTGGCGAGTACCGCGGTGGCGCAGGAAAACTCGATTTATCAAGCAACTCGCACGTGGCAATATGAGCCCGAGGACGCAGGCATGGCGATCTGGGCCGAGATCCTCACCGGCGTATGAGTTCTCGGGGGCACTGAAAGTGAGCGATCCACACCGGTAGGATTATCGGGTGGCGAGGTTTAATGCGAGCGTCAGTTCTCGCGTATCTCACTGCATCGTCGATAGCGAGAAGTTGGCGTGACTTCCCTTGAGGTAGATGAGACAAGGTCGACGCGAACAAGGCGCTGGGAACTGCCAGCCCTCTGCCTACTGATTGTCTTTGGCGCAGTGATTCGCGCTCACGGATTCACGACCAAGGATCTCTGGTTCGATGACGCGTGGGCGGCCAGCTCGGCTCGGACCAATCTCTCGCAGGCCGTCCATATGTTCTTGACGGCTCCCGGCTACGGGTTCTTCCAACGCGAATGGATTCGAGTCAATCCATTGACGACGTGGTGGGCGCAGATACCGGCGTACATCTTCGGTCTCGCGGCCATTCCGGCGACGTGGTGGCTGTTGAAGTGGATGAAGTTCGCACCCTGGGTCGCCATGGGCGGGGCGCTGTTCATGGCCGTGAACCCCACTTTGGTCCTGTACTCCACAAGGGTCAAGGAGTATCCCTTCGACCTCTTAATGGCGCTCGGACTCTTCGCTCTTGCCGAGGTCGCTCGCCGCGAGCCCGCGAACCCTCCCTGGTGTCGACTCGCGCTCGCCTCGGCGGTGGCGCTGGCCTTTTCGGCCTCCATGATCGTGGTCGTTGGTGGCGTGTGGCTTTTCGTCCTCGCCCTGACCGTGAGATCTTCGAGCGGTCGGAAGAATTTCGTGTTGTGGGGGGGCGCGGTGGCGGCATGTCTGGGCGCGTTGTATGTCCTCTTCTATCGGCATGTTCCCTCTGTCCTCAATTTCAATTGGCGACGTAGGGGTTACCTTGCCGACTACCGCACCACCCACCTTTTCGAGCGAACCGTGCGCCTCATTTTCGGCGGTTTTGCCCATACGGGTTGGGCGTATCCCGTGCCCAAGAACTTCTATCGAACGGGACATATTTCTCAAGCACTGTCACCAGTCGCAGCAGGTGCCATCATCGTGAGCGTCCTTGTTCTAGGTCCCTTGTGGTTGTCGTGGCGCCGACACCAGGTGGGTCGGGGAGTCGCGGCGGCGCTGACCTTGGGAGTAGCCATCGTTCTGGCATTCGCCGACCAAGTCCCCTTTGGGGACGGACGCACCGACGAAGTTCTCTACCCGGCCGTTGTGATCGCCTCGGCCGTGATCGTGTCCGCAGCTGCTGCGTGGTGTCGTGCACGCAATTTTGCGCCGGCGGTCCAGCGATCACTTTTGTTGGCGGCCGCGACGGCGGCGGTGGTGGGTGCAGTAGCGGTGGGAGTTCGCAACGAAGCCGTGTACCCGACTCTCGATTTACGAACGCTCTCGGTCTCTCTCGATCACTCGAGTCGAGTCGATCACGCACCGATCGTGGTCGACACGTTCAATTCGTTCGGCTGGTGCTACTACCAATTGTCGCCGTGCCGGTATGTCATTGGGGGCGATCCGGTATGGCCCCAGGGCTTTCGTCCTCAGTCGATGAATCGGCACGTCATCATCTCGGAGAGTTACTCCGGTCAGTACCAAGACGTCATTGCCGCGCTGAAGGGCAGAAAGCAGCTGTGGTACGTGGGGTACACCTATGGCACCTTTGACGCTTTGTCACCTCGGCTCGCGCACGTGCCCGCGATGACCAGTCTTCTCGGAGTCCTCTACGCGAATGGATGGAAGGTGGTGCCTGGCACCGGCTCGCGACTTTCCTCGACAAATGTGTTCGCGCAACTCTTGGAGCGCGCCGGGCGATAACCCGAAGTTAATCTCTTTCATCGGCGATAATGACGTCATGAAGGAAATTGAGGACACCCTCGAGACGACGGTCACGTGCACCAATCCGCTGGCCGTCTTCCAAGAGTGCCCCCACTGCGGCTCGCCCCTGCATCCCGAACACGCACACTTCAAGTGCCGGGGATGCGGCTGGCGCGACTCGTGCTGTGACTGACAATGAGCGAATCGACACCGCGAAGGCGGGACAAGATCATCCTCATGGGTCGAGCCGTCATTGACTCCGATCCTGAGGTCGTTGAAGAAGCACTCGCGACGATCGCGCAGGCGCACGGCTATTTGGCACCCTTGAGTTGGGCCGCCGGCAGCATTGTCTTGTTCATCGCGGGCGTCCGTCGAATGCTGACTAGTTGGCGGCTCCTCATCATTGAAGTCATTCCGGTGGTATGGATTTGGTTGGCGACCTACGACCTCAAGGTGCACGTCTTTCGGGGTGCGCCCCTGAGGTCAAGTTTCGCTTTGCGGGATATCGCGCTCGCGATCTTCATCGTTGCGTTGTCGATCCTGGCGACCTGGTGCAACGCCGTGTTCGCGTTCTCGTTCGACGAACCTCCGCCACCGGAGCTCCGAAGGGCTGTTCGACGATCGCTCGAACAGCGCCGGCTCATTGTCTCGGTAGGAGGAGTGGCCGGCCTGATCGTTGCGGCCGCGGTGATTGTGGCGCCGCACTTTGGACTCGGTCCCTTCGCCGTCATCTTGTCGCTCGTGGTGGTGGCGATGGTCTTCTCCTTTGTCGCACTCCCGGTGCGACTCCTTAACCGCCGTCAAGCCAATAAGGCCGACTTGCGTCAAAAGATCGGTGGGGCAGCGTTCGGCGGGCTGCTCAGCGGCATCGCGATGGCGCCGGGGTACCTGCTCAACCGTTTGGGTCTCTTGATGTTGAGCATTCACGGGCTCAAAGTCTTCGGCATCATTGTCCTGTCGGTCGGTTCCGCCCTCTACGCAGCCAGCGTGACGTCGGTGAAAGCGGTGAAATTATCGACAAAATTGATGTCCGATACGCCAAACGTCACCGGCCATCAGGAATAACGGGATTTCTCGAAGTTATTTCGACAGAAAGACACCCAAGAATTCACCTCTCGCAGAGCCGGCCTTCACACTCCGGTTACCTGCGCCTCCTAACTTGCTCCTCGGGTCAGCAAGCCACCGCGTTGAGAATGACTTCTCCACGGGGCGGGAATGGGAAGCCCAACCAAACCAAAGTTTCACTTTCTCAGGAGGAAAGTAAATGAAGAAGACCCTTCGGGGGACTGTCGGGACCGCTATGGTCGCCGCCGGTCTTTTGGCCACAATGGTGCCTGCGGGTGCCGTGTCCTTCAAGATTGACTCAATCATGAAGAACGACCTCACCATTAAGGCCGCCACGAGCGGACTCAACATGGGTGGTTCGAGCTTCGATGGTCCGTTGCTCCAGGCTGCGCAGCAGCAGTGGAACACCGACGTCAAGAAGACGCCGTTCAACAACTACGCCGTGACCAAGTCGGGTACGGGCCGTGCGGGCGCCATCTCGGGTTCGTACAACATCGGTTTCTCGGACTTCCCGCTCAACATCGCGGGTGCGGACGTGGGCGCCGGTAGCTCGGACACGAGCGAGACCACTGCCAACTACGTGCAGGTTCCCGTCGCCCTCGGTGGCGTCGCGATCATCTACCACTTCGGCTCGGGCATCAGCGGCACGCTGGCGAACCTGCTGAAGAAGAACCCGCTGCAGCTGACGGGCTCTGAGCTCGGCCAGATCTTCGCGGGCAAGATCACGAACTGGGACGACCCGGCAATCGCCAAGTCCAACCCGGCCCTCTCGGCGAACAAGAAGTCGTTGCTCCCGAACCTGCCGATCGTTGTCGAGAGCCGCACCGCCGGTTCGGGAACGACCTTCATGTTCCAGGACTACCTGAGCCGCGTCGACAAGACGGACTTCGCTACCCCTTCGGCTGGTGCTTTCGCGAAGGCTGCCACGCAGTCGGCGAACTCCGCGCTGTTGGACTCGGCGGTTCACGCGACCAACGGTGCCATTGGCTACGTGGAATACGGCTACGCCATCGAGAACAGCTCGACGACCGCTTCCGTGGTGAACGCTTCCGGTAAGGCCGTTTCGGTCTCCGGTGCGGGCATTGCGCAGGCCGCGACTGTTGGTCTCGCTTACATCACCAAGCACGGTGGCTTCAACACGACGACGCTGAACAACTTCAGCATCAACAACGAGTTGGGCGCGACGGTCTACCCGATCGCCGGCTTCAGCTACGCCATCGTGAAGAAGAACCAGACCGACCTCAACAACGGCATCGCCATTGTCAAGTTCCTGGACTTCCTGACGCACCAGGGTGGCGGCGCGCCGTCCTCGAGCGCCAGCTCCAAGACCTTCGGTCAGGACTTTGCGGACCTCACGGGCTACGCGGCCCTGCCGGCTGCCATGCAGACGCTGGCTCGTACGCTCATCACGGGTGTGCAGAACGGCGGCAAGTCCATCCTGAGCGCGACGAACTAGTCAGACTCACTGGAATTTAAGGGAATTGGTCGGAACATTCAATGTCAGTAGATGTTGCTTCTCCGACTGAACCTCTGGAGAACAGAACTGGTCGGGAGCGCAAGCTCCCGACCAGTTCTGATACTCCGTATCGTTCGATCCTCATCGGGATCGCGATTGCTGTAGCTGCCATTCTGGCGTTGTTTTTTGTCTCGATCGTCAAGGCCTCGATTCCCGGTTGGCGAATCGTGGGTTGGCACTTCTTCTACGGATCCGACTGGAACTTCAGCGCCGGCCAATACGGCGCGCTCCCCCTGATCCTCGGTACTTTCGTTACGACCGGATTCGCCCTGGTGTTTGCCGTACCCATTGGCATCGGCTCCGCTCTCGCCATTACCTACCTCATTCCTCGGCGCTTCCGTTTGGTTATTTCTTCACTGGTCGAGTTGCTGGCCGTCGTACCCTCGATCATCTACGGCACGTGGGGATTCCTCGTTATCGGCCCGTGGCTCGGTAACCACCTGCAGCCGTGGCTGGCCAGTTTGACGGGTGGTCGTTGGCCCTTTAACGGCATCGCGCAGAGTGGCTCCAATCTTCTGCTCGGCGTCATCGTGCTCGGCGTCATGATTTTGCCGACGATGGCTGCCATCTCGCGTGACGTCTTCATGGCGGTCCCCAACGAGCTCATCGAGGGTGGACTGTCAGTCGGCGCCACACGAAGCCAGGTCCTGCTGAAGGTGGTGCTCCCCTCCTCACGAACGGGACTCCTCGGCGCCGCGGTATTAGCCACCGGTCGTGCGCTCGGCGAGACCATTGCCATGGTGTTCCTGTTGGGAGGCGTCAACGCGGCACACCCGTGGCCTTTCAACCCTTTCAACACGGGCGCGACGCTGGCGTCGGAAATTGCCGCCAACTTCGGCAACTATTCCGGCACGCAGGGTTTCGGCATTCTGTCGTGTCTGGCCCTCGTGCTGATGGTCATCGTCGGGGCCGTGAACCTCTTGGCTCGTGCTATTACCTCACGTAGTCGTCGAAAGTTGTTGGGCGCATGAGCGAACTGCAGCACATCATGACCATTGACGAGCGACGCGAATTCGTGCAGAAAGCCGCGAAGAGTTCGCTGCGAAAGCGGGAGTTCACGTCGAAATTCTTCCTCGGCATGATGGCGACGGCTCTCGTGATCGCCTTCATTCCACTTTTTTCCATTCTGCAGTCGGTGATCTCCAAGGGTGCCCACTACCTCACGTGGGGCTACTTGTCGAAGCCACAGCAGACGCCTTTTGCTTTCGATCTCGCGAATATTGGCGGCTTCTCGAACGCGATCACCGGCACGATCCTGGTGGACGGGCTCGCCGTGCTGATTGCGGTTCCTATCGCCGTCTTGTTGGCCGTGTCGCTGTACGAATCTGACGGCCGCGTGATGCACTTCTTGCGCGTGACGACCGAAGTCATGATCGGACTCCCGTCGATCTTGCTCGGAATCTTCATCTTCACCTTCGTGGTCACACCAATGGGGTACCGAATGACGGCGCTCGCGGGCTCGCTCGCCCTGGCGATCTTGATGGTGCCACTCATCGCCATTGCCTCAGAAGCCGCATTGCGCGACGTACCGGACACGCTCAAAGAAGCGGCACTGGCTCTCGGCGCTCGTAAGTCGCGAGTGATGCTGCGCGTGATCCTCCCGTACGCCGCGCCGCGCATGGTGACCGCCGTCATGTTGTCCACCTCGCGCGCCGTTGGTGAGACCGCGCCCGTGCTCTTCGTTATTGGCGCGAGTTCGCTCACGTCGTGGAACCCCATGAGTCCCGTGACCACCCTTCCGACCATGATGTTCACGTATCTTCAAGGTAGTAATCCGTACATCATCAAGTCCCTGTGGGGCATGGCCCTGATCTTGATGATCATCGTCTTCTTCTTCAACCTTCTCGCGCGACTCGTAGTGGCGCGATCCAGTAAGCGGGGTCTATAGCTATGGAAAGCACCACCACGGGCGGCGAGAACTTCTCTGCACCTTCACTGACTCCACCGGAGGCGTCGTTGCCGAACATGATTGAAGAGATCACGGACAATGGTCCGCAGGTGACGATCATGAGTTTGAAGAACGTGGCGGTCTCCTTCAGCGGCAAAGTCGCTGTTCGTGACGCCACTTTCGACATCGCCAAGAACCGGGTGACGTCGATGATTGGGCCCTCGGGCTCCGGTAAGACGACACTCCTGCGCGCTATCAACCGTTTGCACGACCTCACCAAGGGTGCCAAGGTCACTGGTGAGATCACGCTGGATGGTGAAGACATCTACAACGGCGGAATTCCGACGACCTTGTTGCGCAGCCGCATTGGCATGGTCTTCCAGCGTCCGAACCCTTTTCCCACGATGTCGATCTACGACAACGTGGCGTCCGGGCTTCGTTTCAATGGCGTCAAGAAGAAGTCAGTTGTTGACGAGGCGGTGGAGCACGCGCTCCAGTCAGCCGCGCTGTGGGATTCGGTCTCGCACCGATTGAAGGTCGCCGCGAGCACGTTGTCGGGCGGTGAGCAGCAGCGTCTGTGTATCGCCCGCGCGTTGGCCGTGGAACCCGAAATTCTGTTGATGGACGAACCGACATCGGCGCTGGACCCGGTATCGACGCAGCACATCGAAGATCTCATGAGTTCGCTCAAGGAGATCGTCACGATCATCATCGTCACCCACAACATGCAACAGGCGGCGCGAGTCTCGGACAATTGTGCGTTCTTGCTCATGGGCGAGGACCGCGCGGGTGAGTTGATCGAGTTTGCGTCTACGGAGAAGATCTTCACCAAGCCGTCGGACAAGCGCACGTTGGACTACATCCAGGGCCGCTTCGGTTGATCACGTTCTTTCACTGAAAATTTCGCCTCGTCGGGGCGCCGTGGCAGACTACGACCACGTCCGAGAGGGGGATTCATGAGTGAAGAATTGTGGACCAAGTCCGCTACGGAATTGGCCGGACTTATTCGCGCAAAGTCGGTGTCGTCGCGAGAGGTCATTGACGCCCACTTGGGCCGTATCGAGGCAGTGAACTCGCGCGTTAACGCGGTTGTCGAAGTGCTCGCCGATGACGCTCGCCGAGCGGCGGACGCCGCGGATGCGGCGACGGCGAAGGGACGGGCTGACGGGGCGTTCCACGGAGTTCCCTTTACGGTGAAGACGAACATTGATGTCGCGGGTCAGCCCACAACGGAAGGGGCGACGTCACTCAAAGACCTCGTCGCTCCGTCCGACGCTCCCGTGGTCAAGCGCATGCGTGGCGCCGGAGGCATCATTCTGGGCCGGACGAATATGCCGGATTTCGGGCTGCGCATCAATTCGGAATCGTCTCTCTACGGATCCACCGGCAACCCGTGGGACGTCACTCGCACCGCCGGCGGTTCGAGCGGCGGCGAGGGTGCCGCCATTGCGTCGGGAATGAGCCCCCTCGGGCTCGGTAACGACATCGGCGGCTCCGTTCGCAATCCAGCCTTCTGTTGCGGTATCACGTCGATCAAGCCCAGCTTTGGGCGTATTGCCCAGGGCAACGAGTCCTCGCCGTTGAATCCTCTCCTTTCTTCACAGTTGATGCTCGCCCAGGGTCCGATGGCACGTCACGTCCGCGACCTACGTGCCGCGCTGGCCGTCCTGGCGGGTTCGGACTCGCGTGACCCGCACGCCATTGACGCGCCTCTCGACGGACCGCCGCGACCGCGCCGAGCGGCCCTCATCCCCGAGCCCGTGGGCGGTTCAACCCACCCCGACATCGCCGAAGGCGTGCGGATCGCCGGACGAGCATTGGAGGCGGCGGGGTACGTCGTCGAAGAAGTCAGTCCGCCCGCTCTGTTCGACGCCTACGTCGCTTGGAGCGAGTTCATGACCTCCGGACTCGAGGCGCTCGCTCCCCTCATGGACATGCTGATGGGGGAGGGGGGCAAGAAGTTCCTCGAGTACACCTCCTTCGATTTCCCCTCGCCCACGGCCGCGAGCATGGACGTGCTCCACCAGACTCGATACGGCGTCGCAAAGAGCTTCCAGGAGTTCTTTGCGACCTATCCGATTATCGTCGGCCCCACGTGGACACAACCTCCGTTCCCCCTGGGTTGGGATATCGAGAGTCGTGAGAATGCCATGCAGGTGGTCGAACTCTTCCGATTTGTCCTGCCCGCGAACCTCATGGGTTTGCCCGCCGCGAGCGTTCCCACGGGGGTCGCCCACGGACTACCGACGGGAGCTCAGATCATTTCGTCGCGTTTTCGTGAGGACCTGTGCCTCGACGCCGCGGAGGTCATTGAGACGGCGGTTGGCGTGATCACTCCGATCGACCCTCGATAGGAAACCTCCTGACTACGTCATCGACTGATATCGCTCGACGGCGACCACTCACGTGGGCACCCCTCGCGGTGGTCACGTTGATGATCGTCGCGACCGCGTGGCGTCAGAGCGCTGGGTTCACACGCACCGACATGTTCTTCGACGACGCGTGGGCGGCGCTGCCGTCACACGTCCACCTCTTTGACGCTCTGCGCATGACCGTGTCAACGCCGGGGTGGACCTTGTTACTACGTGAGTGGATCAAGGCGGGATCCACGGCCACCTGGTGGGCGCAAGTACCCGCATTCGTCGCGGTAGTGATCGCGGGCTTTTCCTTCTACGGCGTGGCTCGCTATTTTCGCGTCCGTCCCTGGCCGGCGGCGCTCGCCACCATTCTGTTCGTCGCTAATCCCACGTCGATGACCTACGCCACCCGTGTCAAGCCTTACACGGTGGAGATCTTGCTCGCTCTGCTCATTTTGGCTTTGGGCGAAAACGTGCGTCGTTCTCCGAAGAGCCACACCGTGCGGTGGCTGATGGTGGGCTCCATCACGGCTTTCTTCATTTCGTTTTCGACCGCGTCGGTGATGGTGGGGGTGTGGATAGCGGTCGTGCTGTGGTCGTGGAATGACCCCTCGTCGCGCCGTCACACCCTGCGGTCCGCCGGCGTCACGGGGGCGGGCATCCTCGTAGTGGGGATTCCCTTTCTCCTCGCGAGCCCCGCCTCGTTAGGGGATCGCTGGGTTCGGCGAGGATTCATGGCGGACTACGCCGGCCTGCACGGATTTGGTCACAACCTCGCTGCGATGTTCGCGGGATTCGCTCACGGGGTCACCGGCATCTCCGTCGGATACAACTTTCTCCAGAATCAGGTCAACTCATGGGACATGGCAGTGTCCGTCGCCAGTTTTTTCCTTGTGGGCGTTCTCGTGTGGTGCACCGCCCGACCGTCAAAGTGGTCGAGTCGGGGTGCTCTCGTCCCGGTCGGTGCCAGTCTCCTCATCGCCGTGGGAGCCGCCATGGCTGACCTTCTGCCGTGGGGTGACGGTCGTACCGACGAGGTGCTCTATCCCGCCGTCTTTCTCGCGCTGGCTTTCGGGTGCGAGTGGGTGGCCACCACGTTTCGCGCGAGGGCCCGTGAGCGGTCGGTCGTGATCGTGGCGGGGGCGGTCTTCATCGCCGGCGTGGGCGTGGCGAATCTCGTCGGCAACGTGGCGCGGTATCCCGAACTCAATCTCAACGGGCTCTACGCCGAACTGCGCCCGCAGTTGCGCGCGGGCGATGTGATTGTCATCCCCAGTTTTCTCTCATTCTCCTGGGCTGAGGCCGACTTGTCGCCGTGGCGGGTTGATTTCGCTACGCACGGCACGTGGCCGCAAGGATTTCGCGTGAGACAACTACCCAGTATCCCGGTTGTCATTTTGCCCGAAAGTTACGCGAGCTTCGATCCGCAATTGGCCCACCTTGGTGAACATTTCCGACGCGTGTGGTACATCGGTTACACGCTCGGCGTGTGGAATCCGTACGTCGTTGACCGCGAGTACGCCGCGGGGTTACCCATGGCATCCATCACGCACGGTCAGTTGACCCAAGAAGGATGGCGTGACGCCGGCTTTGCGATCATTGGCCTCAATTGCTACGCCGAGCCCCTGATGCTGTCGCCGACGCCCACGCAGGGCGTTCGATAAATTCGCTGTACACGTCACGTCGAGGGGGAATCATGGTTGATGGCGAGTTGGAAGCATTCTTAAGCGAGACGCGTTCCTTTGCGCCCTCGAGCGACTTTTCCGCACAAGCCAACGCCCAGCCGTCCATTTACGAGGAGGCCGCGGCTGATCCGGAGGCGTGGTGGGCGCAACAAGCGCGTCGCCTCACGTGGGACGTCGAGCCCACTACGGCCCTCGAATGGACGCCACCGTTCGCGACCTGGTTCGCCGATGGTCGTCTGAACGCGAGTGTGAATTGCGTTGACCGTCACGTGGAAGCGGGCCACGGGGATCGCGTCGCGTTTCACTGGGTCGGTGAACCCGAGGACGACACATTGGATGTCACCTACGCGGACCTGCTCGCCCGGGTCTCGCGCGCCGCTCACGCGCTGACCGAACTCGGCGTGCGGGCTGGAGATCGTGTGGCGATCTATATGCCGATGATCCCGGAGGCGGTCACCGCCATGCTCGCGTGCGCCCGGGTGGGCGCCGCCCACTCGGTGATCTTTGGTGGATTCGCGAGCGAGGCACTGGTGGACCGGATTCTCGACGCGGACTGCACCTTTGTGATTACCGCCGACGGTGGCTATCGCCGCGGCGTCGCTAGCCCCCTCAAGGCACAAGTGGACGCCGCCGTGGAACGCTGCGCGGGCGTGCGGGGAGTTCTCGTTGTTCGGCGCACGGGTCAAGACGTGGCGTGGCATGAAGGGAGGGACCACTGGTGGCACGAGGTCGTCGATCGCCAATCACCCGTACACGTGCCGGAAAGTTTTCCCGCCGAACAGCCGTTGTTCTTGATGTACACCTCGGGCACCACGGCGCGACCGAAGGGAATCTTGCACACCACCGCGGGGTATTTAACCCACGCCGTCACCACTCACTATTACGTCTTTGACGTCAAGCCCGAGAGCGACGTGTGTTGGACGTCGGCGGACATTGGATGGATCACCGGACATACGTACATTGTCTACGGCCCCCTGGCGAATGGCGTCACGCAGGTCCTCTATGAGGGAACGCCCGACGCGGGCGGACGTGATCGCTGGTGGCGAATTGTGGAGCGCTACAAGGTCACGATTCTGTACACGGCGCCGACGGCAATTCGAACCCTCATGAAGTGGGGCGCCGATCTTCCCCAGGCCCACGATTTGTCGTCCCTGCGACTCCTCGGATCTGTCGGGGAGCCCATCAATCCGGAAGCGTGGATGTGGTACCGAGAATACGTCGGTCAGAATCGCTGCCCCATCGTGGACACGTGGTGGCAGACCGAGACCGGCGGGATCATGGTGACACCGCTACCGGGCATCACGCACACCAAGCCCGGAGCAGCGTCGGCAGCGTTCCCCGGAATTTCGGTTGACGTCGTCGATAACGAAGGGGCGTCCGTCGGCAATGGCGAAGGTGGGTACCTGACCCTGTCGGCTCCGTGGCCCGGCATGACTCGCGGTATCTGGGGTGATCCCGAGCGTTTCCAAGAGACGTACTGGTCGCGCTTCGAAGGTCGATACTTCGCGGGCGATGGAGCCAAGCGCGACGATGACGGCGACCTGTGGCTGCTCGGACGCGTGGACGACGTGATGAATATTTCGGGACACCGCCTCTCCACCACCGAAGTCGAACACGCCCTCGTGGGTCACGACGGGGTGGCGGAAGCCGCGGTGGTCGGGGCGTCCGACGAGACGACGGGGCAGGCCATCGTGGCCTTTGTCACCCTGACCCTGCGCGCCGATGAGGATGGTGTCAGCCACGAAGAAATCATCGCGGACTTACGTGATCACGTCGCGCGCGTGATCAGCCCCATCGCGCGTCCTCGCCAAATCGTGATCACACCAGACCTTCCGAAAACGAGGTCCGGCAAGATCATGCGGCGCCTGCTCCGCGACGTGGCGGAACATCGGGCGCTCGGCGACGTCACGACTCTGACCGATCCGTCCATCGTGGGCGTCATTGACACCCTCATGGGCCAGCACGGAAACGACGACGAGTGAATTCAGTTGTTCGTGCACTGCGAGACGAAGATGTTCCCGCGGCGATAGACATTCTGGTGGCGGGAGCTCTCGGCGACACGGATGACGACGCGAACCACCCCGAATGGTACGTACCGGCGGTGGCCGCTACGCGAGCCGAAGGTGGCGAGATCCTGGTCGTTGAACTCGACGGTGAAGTCGTCGGTGTGTGCCAGGTGATTGTCTTTACCCACCTGCAGCACCGCGGAGCAAAATGCGCCGAAGTCGAAAGTGTGCACGTTCGCGCCGACCTGCGATCGCGAGGCTTCGGTGAGCAATTGATGCGAGCTGCGGAATCGTGGGCCCGCGATCGCGGTTGTTACCGACTACAGCTCACGAGCAACGTGGCGCGCCACGACGCGCATCGTTTCTACGAACGCATGGGATATAGCGCCTCGCACAAGGGCTTCAAGAAATCTCTTCGTTAACGGGCACTTCGAAGAGGTCGCCATCGTCGACGTTAAAGACGAAGCCACGAATCTCGACGGGATTCACGAAGGGGCTCGCGCGAAGCGTGCGCACCGTGGCCCGGACGTCCGCTCGAACGTCACGGTAGGCCCCGAGTCGGAACGGTGCACGCGCCCCGAGGTCGCGCTCCAGTTCGTCCTGCAGTTGTTCTTCCTCGAAGGTCTCAAGGCCGCAGCGCGTGTGGTGAATCACCATGACCGCGTTGGTCCCGAGCAGGCGCTGACTCAAAAGAAGGCTGCGGACCACGTCGTCGGTCGCGATACCTCCGGCGTTTCGGATGAGGTGTGCCTCGCCAAGGTCCAAACCAAGCGCGCCAAAGAGGTCAAGGCGCGAGTCCATGCAGGTGACGACAGCGAGGTGACGTTGGGGCTCCGTCGGCATCTCGCGATGTCCGTGACGCTCGATGTAGTCACGATTGTTGGACAGGAGATTATCGATCACGCTCACAGCGAATGAGTGTACGACCCACTCGGTACGCTGCACCACGGAGGATCTATGGAACACGCAGATCACATACGCGAGGAACTTCGCGGGCCGGCCCTCTCGCTGCGCCGAGAGATTCCTGAGGTGATGCGAGCCTTCGGGGAAATGTCACGAGCGGCCATGAGCGACGGAGCACTTTCGGAGAAGACCAAAGAATTCATCGCGTTGGCGATAGCGATGACCCGGGAATGCGACGGCTGCATCGTGGCGCACGCGCAATCTTGTTCGAGTGGGTGCAACCCGCGAGGAGATCGCCGACGTCGCGGGTGTGGTCATCGTCATGAACGGCGGCCCGGGCACGGTGTGGGGCCCTCGCGCGCTCGCCGCGTTCGATCAGATCGTGGCGTCTCGTTCGTCGGACGAAGGCTCTCCAAAGACGTAGCGGGGCCATTCGTGCCGGGCGAGCACCACATTGAGTTCATTGGCGTACAGGAACAATTGCGCGCCGAGATTGATCCAAAACGTCATACCCAGCACCACGGCGAAGAATCCGTAGATCTGGCTCGCGTGATGAAATTGGTGGCCAATCAGGTAGCCGCTGAGCGCCTGCAGGATCGTCCAACCAACGGCACCGAGCGCGGTGCCCGGCAACAGGATGCGGGCCGCCACGGGCTTGGGGGCGAGGAGCCAGAGGGCGACGAAGTAACCAAAGACATTGACGAGCAAAGCGCCACCTAAGACCAAGAGTCGCGGAGCGAGTGAACTACCGCCGAAATACTCCGTGCCAATGGTGGACATGCCGGCCGCCACGGTGGACAACACGACCACGAACCCCAGGGTGGCGAGTATTTGCAGTCCCTTCCAGGTGCGGGGCCACAGTCCCGGGCTTTGTTCCTCGGGGAGACGCCAGATCCGATGGGACGCGTTTTGCAGTGATGAAGTCACACCGAGCGCACCCCACGTAAGACCGAGCAGGGAGGCCACGATGGCGAAAGGATTGGTCTTGGCGATCGCGTGGAGATTCTCTCGAATCTTGTCCCCGACGACAGGGAACTGCGACAACGCGGAATTCACGATGTCGTTTTGAAGCTTGGAGTCCTTCAGGAACAGACCAGCGAACGTGAGCAGCAGGAGCAGCAGGGGGAACACCGACAAGAATCCGTAGAAGGTCGTCAACGCCGCCAGTTGCCCCGCCTTGTCGTCGCCGTACCTTTTCGTTACGCCGAAGAGAATGCCAGTGACGCGATGACGCCGCTGCCATTCATCGAATGCCCGGGTGGCGCGACGAAGGGGCTGGAGCAAGATCTACAGCGCGTAGTCGAGGCGTTTGATGCCATTTACGAAGCTGCTGCGCAGTTGGCTCGGCGCGGAGGTGGCAGCAATAGTGGGGAATCGCTGCAACAACTCCTTGAACATCACGTTGATCTCGCGACGAGCCAAGTGAGCCCCGAGGCAAAAGTGGGGACCCGGTGCGCCGAATCCGTAGTGATCATTCGGCGTGCGGGTGACGTCAAAACGGAACGGATCAACGAACGCCTCGTCATCTCGGTTCGCCGAGTTGTAGAACAACAGGACCTTGTCGCCGGCCTTTAGTTCTTGGTCTGACAAGACGTAATCCGTCGCCAGGGTGCGCCGCATCCAGGTCACCGGTGACGCCCAGCGAACAATTTCGTCGACGGCCGTCTTGGCGTGGGCGTCGTAGTCGGTGAGCAGGATCGAACGCTGGTCCGGGTTGTTGGTGAGAGCGTTCAGCCCGTGCGCGATGGCGGTGCGGGTGGTCTCGTTACCAGCCGTCACGAGAAGAACAAAGAAAGACGCCAGTTCCTGCTGGGTGAGCTTCTCATCCTCGATCTCGGCGTTCACGAGAGCGCTCGTGATGTCGTCGATGGGGTTGGCCACCCGGAACCGACCCAACTCCTCCATGATGCCGGTCAACGTCGCGCCGGCCTCGAGGAAGGCGAGTACGGGGTCGGTGCCCTCGGGGATGATGTCGGGGTCGCCCATGGAGAGAATCACGTTGGAGCACTGCAGGGCCGTCGCGTACTCGCTCGGCGGAACTCCCATCATTTCGCAGATGATCTGCAAGGGGAACGGTGCCGCAATATCGGTAATGAAGTCACCGGTACCACTCGTCGCTGCCCGATCGACCGTCTCGCGCGCCACGCGTTCGATCGAGTCCTCGACGGACCGGACATTGCGAGGATTGAAGGCATTGGACACAATGCGACGCAGCCGCGCGTGCTTGGGATTGTCGGTCGAAATCATGCCGGAGAAGTACTCCACCATCTCGGGGGGCATGTCCATGATGGAGACGGCTCCGGGACCCGACAGAAAGACTTCCGGGTGTCGGCTGGCCTCGGCGACGTCGCAATGGCGAGTCAGCGCGTAGTAACCGGGCCCGACGGGCATTTCGATCGTCATGTTCTCGAGCGGCGGCTCCTCGAAAAAGGGCATCGGGCGCTCGCGTCGGAGAGTGGCGAAGGCGGCGTCGCGCTCGCTCCACGGACGCTCCCAGAAGTCCAGGGCGGACAGGTCGATATCGTCGACGGCCAAAACGGGCTGTGGTTCCATGAGTTCGCATCGTAGTGAACCTGGAGGCGTGCGGTCACGATTGATGAATGACACGGCAGACTGTAGGAGTGACCGATGTCGTGAACGAGCAGGAACGTGCCACGCGGTTGTCCGCGCTGAACTCGTTGATTAATCTCATGCGCCCCTCCGTGCAGGCCGACGGAGGTGATCTGGTCCTCGTTCGCGCGGACGTCGACGCGGGCGTGGTGGAAGTCCAGCTTCAAGGCGCGTGTTCCACGTGCGCGATTTCCTCCTCCACGTTGCAGGGCGGCGTGGAACGAATTCTGAAGGACCGTCTCGACTGGGTCACCGAGGTCATCGGTGGCGTGGACGACACCGAAGATTTCGAGTCGTCCGCCGCTCTCGGCACCGGCGGCTACGTCCCTCGCTACCGCGAGATCTAATTTTTCCCGGCTCGTCAGGGACGTCGTTGTGGACAGTATTATTTAGTTAGGCGAACTAATGAAGAATTCTGCGACACCCGACACACCCGACACACCCGACACGGCCGCGCGGCTCCGTCGAGCGATCACACGACTCAACCGGCGGCTCCGACACTCCTCCCTGGGCGGCATTTCTCCCGCGCAGGCGTCGATGCTCGCCGTGGTGAACAAGCTCGGTTCGCCGTCCCTCGGTGATCTCGCCGTCGCCGAACAGATTCAACCTCCGTCGGTGACTCGAATGGTGCGGACATTGGCGGACGCTGGTTGGGTGCTCACGAGTGAGGATGAACACGATCGGCGCTGTACGAGGGTCTCCCTGACACCAGCGGGCCGTCGTGAGGTCCGCGAAATCCGTGAACGTAAGAACGAGTTCTTGGCGCAGAAACTCCGGGCGCTCGCTCCGGCGGACCAAGAACGAGTCGAAGAGTTGGTCGCGCTACTCGAGCAATTGCTGGGTGATCAGTGAGCGCCACCCGCGTCGCAACCGGTCGCATGTTTGCTGCTCTTCACGAGCGGAATTTCCGCCTTTACTTCATTGGCCAGTTGATCTCGCAATCCGGCACGTGGATGCAATCCGTCGCGCAGGGTTGGCTTGTTCTGCAAATCACCAACTCCTCATTTGACCTCGGCATCGTGGTCGCGCTTCAGTTTCTGCCGATGTTGCTACTCGGTTCCTTTGGCGGCTTGTACGCCGATCGCAACGAAAAGCGAAGGATTCTGTACGCGACACAGATCTCGGCCGGGTTGCTGGCTCTCGCCCTCGGACTTCTCGTGTCGACGCACCACGCGACGATCGAGGCGGTCTACGTTCTCGCGCTGTTGCTCGGAGTCGTCAACCTCTTTGATAATCCCGCACGTCAAGCCTTCGTTCAGGAGATGGTGGGGCGAGAACTCATTCCCAATGCCGTGTCCCTCAATAGCGTGCTGATGAACGGCGGCCGATTGATCGGTCCCGCGCTCGCCGCGGGCTTGATCACGGGCGTGGGTATCGCGACGTGTTTCTACGTGAACGCCGGATCGTACGTGGCGGTCCTAGTGGCCCTGTTCTTGATGCGTGCGAGTGAATTGCGCCCCATCAACACCGTCCACCGCGCCAAGGGTCAATTGCGCTTGGGACTTCGATACGCCTACGGGACCCCGGTCATTCGTGATGTGATTGCCGTGGTGGCGGTGGTGGGTACCTTCGCCTACAACTTCACGGTGACCTTGCCCGAGCTCACCCGAACCACCTTTCACCAGTCCAGCGCCGCCGCCTACGGCATCCTCGTGGCGGCCATGGGGCTCGGCGCCGTCGTGGGCGGCCTCTACGTGGCGTGGCGGTCTCGGCCGACGGTGCACTTTCTGGCCGTCATCGGCACGAGCTTCGGGGTCGCCGCCACCGTCGTCGCGCTGTCGCCGACCTTGATCGTGGCACAAGTGGCGGCCATTCCCATGGGGGCGTGTTCAATCATGTTCATCGCGACCGCGAACGCCACTTTGCAAATGAATTCGGCCGAGGCCATGCGCGGGCGCGTGATGAGTCTCTACGCCATCGCGTTCCTCGGAACGACGCCCATTGGCGCACCCCTCGTGGGCGCAATCGTGTCGGCGACCAACCCGCGCGTGGGGATTGCTGTGGGCTCGTTGCTGACGATGGCGACGTGCGGCTGGCTGTGGGTTACGTTTCGCCGCCGTCTGGGCGACGTCGTTGCGGCCTAGGCGTTCTGGACCTTTGGTTCCTTCGGCAAACCGAGCGCGCGCTCACCAATAATGTTGCGCTGGATCTCCGCGGTGCCACCCCAGATGGTCTCAGAGCGCGAGAAGAAGAACGACGCCTGCAGGTCCGAGACGGGGTAGTCCGCACGCCCACGACGATTACCGGGCAGCGTGCCCTCGGCGTCGCCCTTGCCCGTCAGGATCTGGCCTTCGAGACCGAGCGTGTCGATGGCGAGTTCCATAGTGGCGCGGTGCGTCTCGGACCAGAACATCTTGTTGCACGCACCGAGCAGCGCCGCGTTGTGTGTGCCGTAGAGGGCGTCGGTGAGAGACCGGTAGCCATTGATCTCCATGATCTTGACCTTCTGCCAACTGCGGATCAACTGGTCGCGCACCAACTGATCCTTGTCCTTACCCTTGCGCTGCACTTCGTGAACGATCTGCTCCCATTCCTTCAGGAAGCGGCGGTACCCGGTCGTCGAGGACGAACCACGCTCGAAGCCGAGGGTGGTCATGGCGACTTTCCAACCGTTGTTGAGGCCGCCGACGACATTGGCCTTCGGGCAACGGGCGTTGGTGAAGAAGACTTCGTTGAACTCCGCCGAACCGTCGACCTGGATGATCGGTCGAACTTCGACACCTTCCTGGTGCATCGGCACGAGCAGGTAACTGATGCCCGCGTGCTGCGGGGCGTTCGGATCGGTGCGGACCATCAAGAACACGTAGTCGGCGTACTGGGCCTGAGTGGTCCAAACTTTCTGACCATTGATCACCCACTCGTCACCGTCCAGCACGGCTGTCGTCTTCAAGCTGGCGAGGTCCGATCCGGAGTTCGGCTCCGAGAATCCCTGGCACCACGCGATCTTGCCCTGCAGGATGCCAGGAATGAACTCCTGCTTCTGCTCCTCGGTGCCCCACTGCAGAATGGTCGGGCCGACGAGGGTGTCGCCGAAGAAGTCGGCGCGCAGCGGCGCGCTCGCGCGAGCGAATTCTTCGTTCAGAACCACCTGCTCGAGCAGGGTGAGGCCCTTGCCGCCGTATTCCTTCGGCCAACCGGCGCAAATCCAGCCACCGGAAAACAGCTTTTCCGTCCAACTCTCGTTGAATGCCTTGCGGTCCTCGTCGGTCATCGAAAAGCCGTCGTCGAACCAGCCCTGGGGCAGGTTTTCCTCCAACCAGCCACGAATGACGGTACGGAATTCTTCAGCTTCGGCGGGGTAGTTCAGATCCATAGATCGCAGCGTAGTCAGTGGAGGCCGGTGGCTTCCAAATGAGCGAAAAGGGGCATTTGTGCCCCTGAGGCCATGTGGGGGAGAATAAAGGACCCCTAAAGAGACGAAGAAGACTCCCGCGTGCCCCGTTCCCTGAAGAAGACCATCGCCGATACCAAGGAATCCTGGGCCCGGTCGAAGACGATCGAGATTCCCGGACTGCGGCCGGCGAAGCCGGCCGAACCCGGCGGGTATCGCGTCGCGTTCTTGATCTATCGCGGAAATCCACGTTGCGGCGGACAGGGTGTCTACACGCGTCACCTCACGCGCGAGCTCGTCAACCTGGGCCACAGCGTGACCGTCTTCGCGGGTCCTCCGTGGCCGGAACTTGACGAAGGTGTCGGTTTCGTGCCCATTCGGGGACTGGATCTCTACCGCGATCCGGATCCCTTCCGAGTTCCCGCGCTGTCGGAGTTCACTTCGTGGGCTGACCTGACCGAATTCGGCGTCATGATGACGGCGGGTTTTGCCGAGCCCCTCGCCTACTCGAAGCGCATCGCCAAGGTGCTGAAGAATCGGCGCGGCGACTTCGACATCATTCACGACAACCAGTGTCTCGGCACCGGCATCTTGGAACTCTCCCAACAGGGATGGCCGATTCTCGAGACCCTGCACCACCCGATCACGGTGGACCGCTCGATCGCCCTCGATCACGCGGAGAACGCGTGGAAGAGGTTCACGACCAACCGGTGGTTCGGTTTCCTGCGCATGCAGGTCCGGGTCGCCAAGCAGATGCCCGCCGTTTTGACCGTTTCGCAGAACTCCAAGGTGGACATCAACGCACAAATGGGTGTACCGCTCGAGCGCCTCACCGTCGTACCGGTGGGTGTGGACCACGAGGTCTTCCGTCCCTACGACGACGTCGTGAAGAAGAAGGGTCGCTTAATGGTGACCTCCTCTAGCGACGTTCCCATGAAGGGTCTCGTTCCGTTGCTCGAAGCCATTGCGAAGTTGCGCGTGGAGCGCGACATTGATCTCGTGGTGATCGGCAATCCTCGTCCGAAGGGCCGCGTGGCGACAACGCTCGATCGCTTAGGTCTCAACGACATCGTGTCGACGATCTCCGGCGTGTCCGACGAAGAGCTCGCTCGCCTCTACGGCGAAGCCGAGGTCGCCATTGTTCCGAGTCTCTACGAGGGATTCTCGCTGCCGGCCATTGAAGCCATGAGTTGCGGCGTCCCGGTGGTCGCCACGACGGGTGGCGCCCTGCCAGAAGTCGTCGGTGTGTCCGAGGAAACCGGCCTGCTCGTCGAGCCCAATAATCCGGACGCTCTGGTTGGCGCCATTCGTCGTCTGCTCGACGACGCGGAACTCCGTGAGCGCCTGGGCGCCGCGGGACGCGAACGGGTGATGGAGCGATTCACGTGGGAAGTGACGGCCCGTGGTACTGCCGCTTGTTATGACGCCATCCTGCGGGGCGAAGCCCTGCCCGAGTCAATGAAATTCGACTAATGCTGACTGCTGATTACGACAAGCTCGGGCTGAAGCCCGGCGACAAGATTCTTGACCTGGGCTGCGGCTTCGGTCGACACGCCTACGAAGCGGCCCGACGCGGCGCGAACGTGGTGGCGCTCGACGCCGGACGCGACGAAGTCGAAGGCGTTCTCGGCACCTTCGCCGCCATGGCCGAAGCGGGGGAGATTGACCCGAAGAAGATCTCGGTCGGCGTCGTGCAGGGTGACGCCATGCACCTGCCGTTCCCCGACGGCACTTTCGATCGCGTGATCTGTTCCGAGGTCCTCGAACACATTCCCAATGACGTCGGAGCGATGAGCGAGCTCGCTCGCGTTCTTCGTCCGGGGGGCACCATGGCCATCACGATCCCGCGCTTTGGTCCCGAACTGATCAACTGGGCGCTGTCCGACGAGTACCACATGGTGCCGGGCGGGCACGTTCGCATCTATCGCCGCAGCGTCGTCGAAGGCCGCTTGTCGTCCACCGGCATGAAGGTGAAGGGACACGCCTACGCGCACGGCCTGCACTCGCCCTACTGGTGGCTCAAGTGTCTCGTCGGCACGACCAATGAGAACAACAAGTACGTGAACGCGTACCACAAGCTCTTGGTCTGGGACATCGTGAAGGGTCCCAAGACCACTCGATACGCCGAGAAGATTCTCGCGCCGCTGATGGGCAAGTCCCTGATCGTCTACCTCGAAAAGCCCCTGGCCTCGACGTGAGTCGACGCGTCGACGCCCTGCCCGGCGTTCCGGGGATTCTGAGTCCGGAAGAGATCGCGCGCACGGCGGAGTCGCTCGTTGCTCTGCAACGACCGAGTGGTCAGATTCCTTGGTTCGAAGGTGGCCACGCCGACGCCTGGAATCACGTGGAAGCCGCCATGGCGCTCACGGTCACTGGTCACCGTGACGCCGCTCGCGCGGCCTTTGGCTGGTTGGCGCAGCGGCAACTGGGCGACGGCTCGTGGTTCAACTACTACGTCGGTGAGACTCCGAAGGACACACGGCTGGACACGAATGTCTGCGCGTACGTGGCCGCCGGTCTCTATCACTACCTCCTCGTCACCGAGGATGTGGACTTCGTCGTGGACATGTGGCCCATGATGGAACGAGCTCTCGAGTTCGTGCTGCGCTGGCAACTCGACGACGGCACGATTCGCTGGTCGGTCGACGCCACGGGACGCCCCGAGAGTTACGCCCTCCTCACGGGGTCCTCGTCAATTTTCCACTCGTTGCGCTGCGGAGTCGCGCTGGCCGAACGTCTGGATCGCGTGAAGCCGTCGTGGGAACTCGCGGCCGGGCGCCTCGGTCACGCCATCGCGCACCACAAGGGTGCGTTCGCGCCGAAGAACGAATTCGCCATGGACTGGTATTACCCGATTCTGTCGGGTGCCCTCTCGATCGACGCGTCCCAGCGGCGACTGCGCGACGGTTGGGATCGTCACGTCATGGAGAACTACGGCGTGCGCTGCGTGTCGACCAATGACTGGGTCACGGCCGCCGAGACCGCCGAGTGCGTCATTGCCCTGGACGCCGTCGGATGGACGGACCGCGCTCGCGATCTCTTCGAATTGGCGCAACGGCATCGCCGCGACGACGGCTCGTACTGGACGGGCATCGCGTATCCCGAGAACGTGACCTTTCCTCACCTCGAGACCTCGTGCTACACCGCGGGAGCGATCATCCTCGCCGCGGACGCCTTGAGTTCGCATTCGCCGGCCGCCGGCCTGTTTCGACACGAAAACTTGCCCGCCGTCGTTGATCTCGCCGAGCCCGACTGTCCGCTCGGGCTCAACGCCGAGTGCGAAGAGCGTTAGAGGCGACGAAGAACGCGCAAGGAGCCCACGGCGGCAACGTCGCCGAAGCGGCCACTGTCACGGGCGGCGCAGTAGATCTCGTAGGGGGGTCGGCCACCGTCGGCGGGATTCTCGAAGACGTCGTGAATCAACAATGTTCCACCCGGAACGACTTTCGGTGTCCACGCCTCGTAGTCCATCCACGCCACGTCGTGACCGTGGCCACCGTCAATGAAGAGCAGATCGAGGCCCTGGGCGAAGTGTCGGGCGACCACGAGAGAGGGTCCGACGAGTCCGATCACGGTCTCCTCGAGTTTCGCGTCCGCGATCGTGCGCTGCCAGGTCGGCAATGTATTAAGACGTCCGTCCGCCGAGTCCACCAACGTCGCATCAAAGTGCTCCCAGCCGGCCTGGTTCTCTTCGCTGCCGTGATGGTGATCGAGGGAGTACAGCACCGAGCGGGTTTCTTCCGCCGCCGCGCCGAGGAAGACCGCAGATTTTCCGCACCACGCTCCGACTTCGAGCCATGTCCCGCCGGGCGTCACGTCACCCGCGGCGAGGCCCGCGTTCGTCAGCGCCTCCCCTTCATGGGGCGGCATGAAGCCCTTGACGGTGTGGGCGTAAGCCAGAAGTTCGTCGCGACGTGTCATCAGACGAACAGGCTAATCAGCGTGTAGATCCCGAGTCCGAGGAAGATCAACCCTCCGAGCAAACGGATCCGTGCCAAGGGTACGTAGCGCACCAGCACCTGACCCGCGAAAGCGCCGAGGGCCGCCACGCACACCAGGGCGCTGGAGGACGCCAAGAACACGAAGAGTGGTTGGTGGGTGCGGGCCACGAGATTGGCGGCCTGAATTTGAGTCAGGTCACCGAACTCGCCAATGAAGATCACGGTGAAGGCGGTCAAGGCTTCACGCCACGGCTTACTGCTTTCTTCGGCGGTCGCTTCGACTGCACCTTCTTCTTCTTCGTGCTTCTGGGGAACAAAGAGGAGATAGGCGGCGCCACCGAGGAAGAGCACCGCAATGACCGACTCCTTGAGCGCGTGGGGAAGCAACGCCAGCACGCCACCTATCAAGGCGGCAATCGCCATCTGCGCGATAAACGCCGCCGAGGCCCCGAGGAACACCGCCACCGCCCGAGCGCGTGCGCTCATGACGATCGTCGCGATCATCGTCTTGTCCGGAAGCTCGAGGACGAAGATCAGCGCGAAGATCCCGGCGAAGGAGGCGAGCGTCATCTAGCCCAACTGGGAGCGCAGTGCGTCACCAAAGTCCAAGCCCACGCGCATGCGCTCGAGACCCTGGTCAATGGTGCGCTGTTCACCCGCGATCGGGTGGGCGCCGTGGAAGGCTTCCACCTCGGCCGCGAAGTTCCGATCCGCAATGAACGTACTGATGCCCCCGCACATGCGCGAATGCACATTCGGCGGAAACAGCGCGAGCGCGTCGTCCCAGCGGGAGGTCAAGTAACGCCACACCGCAGGTCCCGTGACGCGGTTGCGCGACAGGAGGCCGAGCACAATGGGGGCGTCCTGCCCTCGGAATTCGCTGAAACACTTTTCGGCCGCGTCGAGAGCGAGGCCTTCGTCGTCGAAGTCCGCAAGGCCCCACTGGAATCGCTGCTTGTCCTGGGGGTTCGCGGCGTGGCGATAACCGTCGAGGAACAGGTCGTAGACGCCGTCGCGTCCCGAGCCCGCGACGATGCGGAGGATCGCTCGAGCGAGGTCACCGTCGAGAGCGCCCGCGTCGAATCGGCGCTGGGCTTCCTCTTGAATCTCACTGACGCGTCCGTGGGTGCCCAGAGCGCCAATGGCGATGGCGCGCACCTGGGGAGCGAGTTCGCTCTCGCCCGCCACCGCGTCCCAACCGAGGCGGTCGAATTGGGGACCAAAGATCTCACGCACCACGACGACGAGTCCGTCACGTTGCGCATCGCTGGCGACGCGCAACGCGTAGTCGAAGGCTTGGGCGACCGTGGTCCAGGTGGCGGGTTCATTCTGATCTCGAAGGCCGCGCGCGAGAGCGAGGAAATCATTCCACGTGATCTGATTGGCGAACAAGGCGGCCCATCCGTCGGCCACCAGGACCGTGCGTTCGAGTTCGTCGAGTTCGGACAGGTGTGCGGCGATGCCCGCGAGCTCGGCGGTGCCGTAGCGGGTGCGGTACACGCCCGATCCTCCGGCGTTGACGACGAGGGGACCATCGGTCGGCACCGCGATGGCGTCGTTGGCGAGGAGGTGCTTGGTGATCTCGTGCGACTCAATGGGTCGCGTGAGCACCGGGGTGAGCCAGTGCGTCCCGATGGCGCTCTCGCCCGTGCGTGGGCCGTAGGCGAAGGGTGCCTGCGTGAGGTGTCCGTCGGCGTAGGTCACGAGAGGGTGCCCACCCTGAAGGATCCAGGTGTTCATCATGTCGCGAACCGGTTGGCCGGAGGATTCCTCGAGCGCGTCCCACAGGTCGGTTGTCACCGTGTTGCCGTAGGCGTGACGAGTGAGGTACAGGCGAATGCCGTCGCGGAAGGTTTCCTCGCCGAGGTACTGCTCCAGCATGCGCAGGACAGATCCACCCTTTTCGTAGGTCAACAAGTCGAACATGCCGCGCATATCCGCCGGCGCGATCACTTCGTACTCAATGGGTCGAGTCGAGTGCAGGCCGTCGATCTGAAGGGCCATGTCCTTGAACGTGCCGAAGGACAACCACTTCTTCCACTGGGGACGGAAATGGTGGACGCAGAGCGTCTCCATGAACGTGGCGAAGGCCTCGTTCAGCCAGATGCCTTCCCACCACTGCATCGTGACGAGGTCACCGAACCACATGTGCGCAATTTCGTGAGCGACGACGTCGGCGACTCGCTCGATTTCGGCGAGCGACGCGGAGCTGGGGTCGACCAAGAGGGCGGTCTCCCGGAACGTGACGCAACCGAGGTTTTCCATGGCCCCGAACGCGAAGTCGGGAATGGCAATGAGGTCGAGCTTTTCGCCGGGGTAGGGAATATTGAAATAGTCGGTGAAGAACCCGAGGGCGAACTCGCCGATCTCGAGGGCGAACGGGGCCAAGTGGCCCTTGCCCACGGGGTACACCACCCGCAATGGCGTACCGCGCACGTCGACCACGTGTGTTTCTTCAAACGGACCAACGACGAAGGCGACGAGGTACGTCGACATCTTCATCGTGGTACCAAAAGTGACTTCGCGTCGCCCGTCGCCGAGGTCACGGTCGGCCACGACGGGGGAGTTGGAGTACGCCGACAACTCGCTCGGAATGGTCAAGGTGATGTCGTAGGTCGCCTTGAACGTGGGCTCGTCCCAACAGGGGAAGGCGCGACGGGCGTCGGTGGCCTCAAACTGCGTCGTGGCGATTGACTGGGTCTCGCCTGCCGCGTCGACGTAGGTCGACTTGTAAAAGCCGACCAGTTTGTCGTTCAATTCTCCCGTATACGTGATGTCCAACGTGGCGGGACCCGCAACGAAGGGTGCGGCGAAGGTGACCGTCGCCCACTCGAAGTCGTTGTCCAGTTCCGCGGAACCCACGTGGCTCGCGCCCGATGCGTCGGTCAGCGTGATGGACGAGAGTTCGAGGTCGACGGCATTGAACCGGAGGCTGGAGCCGGGAATGGCGATCTCGATCGCGATCGTGACCGAACCGTCGAAAGTGGCGGCGTCGATATTGGGCGTGAGCGCCAGACGATAATTCGTCGGAATGACGTCGGTCGGCAGGCGGTACGGGTTGGTTTTCGTAGCGGACATGGTGTCGAGGCTACCCCCGACACCATGTCCGGCCACGTGGATCTACAGAAGCGTCCGAAGTTGAGCGGTCAACTGCGTCCGGACCTTCTGGCCGAACGCGACACCGATGTCCATTCGTTCGAGTACTTGCTCGACCTGGCGCTGGGCCACGGGGAGGGGGTGCTCGGTGTGAAAGGTGCGGATCTCCGCCGCGAGGGCCGGGTCGGCGATGAGCGAGGCGACGCCACTGACGGACGCCGCGGGCATTCCCATGGGGAACAGCGCCACGGCCTCGTCGAACCGGTCGCGGAACTTGCGCCAGATCATCTCGCCGTTGATACGGCTGCGAATGAGAACGGCGATCACGTACGGGGCGTCCTGGTTACGAATGTCGGTGAAGCACCGCTCGAAGAGCGCGAGCGCGGCCTGGGGATCAGGCGTGGCGGCCGGACCGAAGAGGTAGAGCTGCTCGTCCTGCGGGGTCGCAGCCGAGCGACGTCGCTCCTCCATGACGTCGAGGTCGCCGGGGCGATTCTCACGCACCGCGATGCCCATGATGGCCTGCGCCAAATCGCCGGTCACCTCGTTCGCGTCGAAACGACGTAGGGCCTCTTCTACGATCTCGCGGTCATTGCCGATGTCCCCAAGCAGGCGGATGACGAGCCCACGCAGCTCGCCCGCCTGCTCGCTCTCACCCTCAGCGGGGTCCCAGCCGAGACGCTCGAATTGCGGACGCAGGAGTTGTCGAACGACGGTCGCGAGAACGTCGGCGCCCTCCTCGTCGACCAATCGACGAACCATCATGAGGGCGTTCTCCACGACCGTCCAGGCGGAGGGTTCGTTCAGGTCGCCGAGACCAGCCGCGAGGCGCAAGAGGTCGGCGATCGAGGTGTGACCCATGAGCAGCGCCGCATTGGTGTCGGAGAACAGTTGTACACGCTCGATGTCGGACAGGTCGCTCAGGTGTGCTGAAATCTCGGCCAATTCTGCAGTTCCGTAGGCCACGCGGTAGAAGCCCGATCCGCCGGCGTTCACGATGGCGCTGCCGGACGTTGCCAGTGACGCACTCGACTCGCTGAGCAACTGCTTGGCGACACTGTCGCCTCCCAACGGGCGCGACAGGATTGGGACCTGCCAGAGTTCGCCAATGTTCGAAGGGCCCGAAGCCTCGGTGAAGTGGAAGGACTCCTGACGCACCGTTCCACCGGACACGGAGACGAGCGGGAAACCACCTTGCAGGATCCACGTGTTCATGATGGTTCCCACCGGTTGGCCCGAGGCCTCCTCCAGGGCGTTCCAGAGGTCCTGGGTGACCGTGTTGGCGTAACTGTGCTTGCGCAGGTAGGCGCGGATACCGTCACGGAAGGTCTCTTCGCCGAGGTACTGCTCAAGCATGCGCAGCACGGCGCAACCCTTCATATAGGTGAGCACGTCGAACATGCCTCGGCAATCGTCGGGCGAGACGACTTCGTACTCAATGGGTCGTGTCGAGTGAAGGGAGTCCACCGCCATCGCCATGTCGCGCAGTGCGTTGAATCCGACCCACTTCTTCCACTGGGGGCGGAAGTGGTCGGTGCAAATGGATTCCATGAAGGTCGCAAACGCCTCGTTGAGCCAGATGCCCTCCCACCAGTCCATGGTGACGAGGTCACCGAACCACATGTGAGCGGTCTCGTGGTTGATGACGAGCGCGACGCGCTCAATCTGCGCGAAGCTCGCGCGCTCGGGGTCAATGAGCAAGTCGGTCTCGCGGAAGGTGACGAGACCCAGATTCTCCATGGCGCCGGCGGCGAAGTCGGGAATGGCGATGAGGTCGAACTTGTCACCGGGATAGGGAATATCGAAGTACTCACTAAAGAACGACAGTGCGTGTTCGGCGACCTCGAGGGCGTACGTGGCGAGACGTCCCTTGCCGATGGGGAAGATGACGCGCACGGGCACGCCGCCGACGTCGATGGGCTCAGTGGCCTCAAAGGGACCGACCACGAACGCAACCAGGTACGTCGACATCTTCATCGTGGGCGCAAAGACCACCGAACGCTGTCCGTTCCCGAGATCCGTATCGGACACGGCCGCGGAATTGGAATACGCAGCGAGGTGGCTCGGAATCGTGAGATTGACCTGGTAGGTCGCCTTGAACGACGGTTCGTCCCAACAGGGGAAGGCTCGACGCGCGTCGGTGGATTCGAACTGCGTGGTCGCGATCGTGTGCGTCGTGCCCGACTCGTCGGTGTAGGTGGATCGGTAGAAACCGTGGAGTTGGTCGTTCAGGATGCCCTTGAAGGCGAGCTCGATGGTGGCGTCACCAACGGGGAGGGGTGAGTCGAAGGTGAACGTAGCGGTCTGGTATTCCTCGTTGGTGCTCAGGTCCGTCGAGTGATGCGCCACGCCACCGCTGGTCAGCGTGGCGCCACCTAACTCCAACTCAATGGCGTTGAGCGCAAAGGACGTGACGCTCTCGTGCACGTGCACATCAATCTCCACCCGTCCACTGAACGTGAAGTTCTCGAGGTCCGGCGTCAGAAAGATGCGATAGGCCGACGGGACCACCGTCGAAGGGAGGCGGTACGGGTTTGTTGTCATAGTTCGCCACATTACGACGAAACCATCTACCCTTGTCCGGTGACTTCCACCCCGACGCCCGTCTCACTCCGTGCCAAGCCGGCACCCGGCCGCCTCGCCGTCACCGGAATCGGCAATGCCCTGCTCGACGTCATTGTGCGCGATCACGATGACCTGCACGCCCGGCTGGATCTGACCAAGGGGATCATGACCTTGGTGGATCTCGAACGAGCAGCCGATATCTACAGCGCCATGGGTCCCACCATTCAAATGTCGGGAGGTTCGGTCGCCAACTCCATCGCCGGCGTCGCCGCCCTCGGCGGGACCTCCGGGTTCATTGGCAAAGTGTCGGACGATGAATTCGGTGACGTCTTCGCGCACGACATGCGATCGCTGGGTGTCGAACTCGACCTCGCGATTGCGTCCCGTCAACAGATCGCGACCGGACGATGCCACGTTTTTGTCTCCGACGACGCGCAGCGGACGATGGCGACGTATCTTGGCGCCTCGAACCAATTGGAGGCCGAGGACGTTCGCGAGGATCTGGTCGCCCGGTCAGAGATCCTCTACATCGAGGGCTACCTCTTCGACCTGCCCCCCTCGAAGGAAGCCATTCGTCGGCTCGTCGCGCGCGCTCACGAACACGAAACTCTGGTCGCGCTGTCATTGTCCGACACGTTTTGTGTGGAGCGGCACTACGACGACTTCCTGGACCTGGTCACCAATGACGTCGACGTGCTGTTGGCGAACGAAGGCGAGGCGCTGGCGCTCTTTCGCACCCCAACGCTGGCCGCAGCATTTGAATCCGTTGAGGACTTGGGTATTCTCACGGTCGTGACCACGGGGCCGCGCGGCGCCGAAGTGTCCACGGTGCACGGCGTGGTCCACGTCCCCGCCGCCGAGGTCGAGGACGTGGTCGACCAAAACGGAGCGGGCGATCTATTCGCTTCCGGTTTTCTCTACGGTCTGGCGGTTGGTGCCGATCCGGTGGAGGCCGCCGCGTTGGGATCGCTCTGTGCGGGTGAGGTCATCACGCACCTGGGAGCGCGACCCGAAGCGGACCTCGAAGAACTGGCCATCAACGCCGGCCTGTTGTAACTAAATACCCAGGGCGTCGAGTTCGGCGTCGAGCTCGCCGGTGCGCTTCGTCTCGTATCGCACCCAGGTGAGCGCAATGGGAATACACCACAGAAGCATGAGTGCATCTCCACCAATCCACATGATGCCGCCACCCAGGTGGAGGCTCTGGAGAATCGATGTTGAGGTTCCCACGTCCATCGTGCTGTAGGCCGGAAAAGGATTGTGGGTCTGCAGATTTAGGGTCAGTCCCGTAATCGTGTCGACGGGCACGGCCGCCATTACGTAGACAATGCGCAACCCCGGGTGCATCTGGGTTCCTTTTTCCACCCCGAACGCCGGTCGGAAGAAGAGGTATCCCACGACGAGGAACAGCACTTGTTCACTGTGGTGAATCCACTCGTGCGTCAGCATGAGATTGAAAAAGCCCGTCAGGTGCGTGAGGGGAATGACCACGGCGTAGAGCGCGAAGGCGAACAGCGGGTGGAGGAGAACGCGCAGGGGGCGCGTCTCGAAGAACGCATCCACGCGCGGACCGCCCGCTTCTCGCAGTAGGTCCAGGGGAGCGGCGAAACAGAAGATGGGTGCTGCCACCATGATCAACATCAGGTGTTCGATCATGTGATCACTGAAGAGCACCATGTCGTAGGCGCCGATGACTGATTGGGTGGCGAAAAAGGTCACCACGATCGCGAGCACGAACCACACCGCGCGCAACGTCGGCCACGTGGTTACCCGTCGCATGCCCTCGGCGTACAGGAGGCACGCGATCACCATGATCACCAGTGGGACGAGGCTGACGTTCCAATAGTTGAGGTGCTGCCACGAAAATGGCAGCGGCGGCCCAGGCATCACGTCTGTAGCGTACCTGACTACGACATGTAGTAGTAGAACTCGGCTTCGGTAGGATCCTGCTCATGTCCTCCACTCGGTCGCGATGGTTCTCGCCGCGGGCACTCTTCCTGCACGTGGCCCTCGTCGTGTGGGTGGGTGGGTGCGCCACGGCCGCGTACTGGCAGGTCGGTCGCGCGGCGCAGGGAAATGCGCTGAGTTTCTTGTACGCCGTGGAATGGCCCGTCTTCGCCCTCATCGGCATTATCGGCTGGTGGGCCCTCCTGCACCTCGAAGAGGTGACCGAGCACCAGGTCAAGGCTCGACAGGAATACGAAGAAAAGATGCGAGCGGAGGCTCAGATCGCGCGCCAATTAGATGAGCCCGAAGATCCGACGCTCGCGGCGTACAACGATCACCTGAATTCGCTCAGCCAGGCGCCGAAGAAGAAACTGTGGGGACATTAATGAAGGTAAACGCCGCGTTTCTCCGGTACCGCGTGATGTCGTACGTGTGTGGCACGACGCTGCTGCTGCTCTTTGTCATCTTGATCTTGAAGTGGACGACGTCCAAGCAGTTCCAACACGAAGCCGTTTTTCAAGCGCTCGACCGCATCTTGGGCATTGGGCACGGCGTGGTGCTGTATCCGATCTATTTGGTCTTGGCCAGCATCTTCGCGATTCAAGCTCGACTCAAGGTCTCCACGCTCGTGTTGATGCTCCTGGCCGGTTTCATCCCCGGTCTCGCGTTTTACATGGAGCACTGGATTGAAAAGACCTACGGATTCCCACGAACGGAGGTGACGGCATGAAGGACAACCCGTGGCTGGACCGCAGAGTGGTCGCGTTCGCCCACCAAGGCGGATCCCACGAAGGGCCGTCGTCAACCCTGTTTGCCATCGGCCAGGCCATTGAACGTGGTGCGACGGCCATCGAACTTGATGTGCACGCCACCCAGGACCGACAGATCGTCGTGTGCCACGACGAAACGGTTGACCGGACGACCAACGCGCGCGGTGAGATCGCCAATTTCACGTTGGCCGAGCTTCGTGAGATGGACAATGCCTACTGGTTCATCCCCGGAGATGCCGTCACCCCCGATCGTCCGGCCGAGGAATACCCGTGGCGCGGGCAGGCTCCGCAGAATCGCGCGTTCGGCATCGCCACGCTCGAAGAGGTGTCGAGGGCTTTCCCGGGTGTTCCCTTGAACATGGACATCAAGCGAACGGCTCCGGAGGTGGAACCCTACGAGCAACTCCTCGCCGATGAACTGCGGCGATTGGAGCGGACGGACTCGGTGATCGTGGCCTCATTCAGCGATGACGCGATTGGAGCATTTCGGGCGATCGCGCCCGAAGTCCTCACCTCCGCCGCGACCGCGGAAACTGCGGCGTTCTACTTCGCGGTACAGGAGGGTGCGATACCAGAGGAATCTCCCGTGTGCGCGTTCCAGGTTCCCGCGTCCTACGGAGATGTCACCGTCGTCGACGAACGATTCGTCACGGCCGCGCACGCAGCCGGAATCGCGGTCCACGTATGGACCATTAATGAAGAAGATGAAATGTCGCGCCTGATTGATCTCGGCGTCGACGGAATCATTACCGATGTACCAACGCCCCTGGTCGCGTTACTCACGCGCCGTGGGTGCCGTTGGGACGGGCGACTCTAGACCGAAGGTCTAGCCGCGGCCGCAGTTCGGCTTCTTGCCGTGGTTGGCCTTCTTCTTTGCGCGCAGCTTGCGCTTCACCGTCCGCTTTGACATAGGTGACAATGTTAGTGGTTGGAAGGTGACGGACGCCAAGCGAGGAGAGTTGTGGAATCGGGCTGGCTTTTGGGTGACGGCGACGTGATCGCTTCGGCGACCACCCCCTCGGGGTGGCGCGCTCGATTCGTGACCCCTTCGGACCTCTCCGATCAGGTGGGCGCGGCGCTCGTCAGCGGACCCGCGATTTGCTTTGGCCTCTGTGCGGCGGAGGTTCGCGAAGACGACACCGTGATCGGGATCTCACTCGGCCACGGGGTGCATTTTCTGCCCGCCGGACGTCGGCTGGTGTTGAAGCGTGAGGTCGCCGAGCGAGCACAGCGAGCGAGTGATGTCCGGTGGCGGTCGGTGACGTGAGCGGTGCCCTGGTGATCGTTGCCACACCGATTGGGAATTTGGCGGACATCTCACCTCGCGCTCTCGAGATTCTCGCGTCGGCGGACGTCGTGTACTGCGAAGACACCCGCCACACTCGTCAGATCTTTTCGGCAAAGGGCCTGAGCACGAGCGGGCGACTTCGCGCGCTGCACGAGCACAACGAGGCTTCCCTGTGCGACGCGGTCGTCGCCGCCATTCGTGAGGGGCGAACGATTGCTCTCGTGAGTGACGCCGGCACGCCCGGGGTCAGTGATCCCGGAGCGCGGGTGATCGCGGCCGTCGCGGACGCCGGGCTCACGGTCTCCACGACGCCGGGACCGTCGGCGGTCATTGGCGCGCTCAGCGTGAGCGGCCTCCCGATGGAACGATTCTGTTTTGAGGGTTTCATTCCGCGCAAGGCCGGCGAGCGTTCGTCTCTTTTTCGTAGCTGGCGCTCGGAGAAGCGCACCATCGTGGCGTACGAATCACCACAACGCCTCGCGACCACTCTGCGGGAGATGTGCGACGTCCTCGGGGATCGTCCCGCGGTCGTGGTGCGCGAATTAACCAAAATGCACGAAGAAGTTCTGCGGGGCACGGTGCAGTCATTGGCGGAGCACTTTGATGCTCACGACGCGCGGGGTGAGATTGTGGTGGTCGTCGGTGGCGACGTCTCGGTGCAGGTGCGCGACGACGACGACATTCGTGCCGCCCTCGCGGACGAATTGGAACGCGGCGTCAGCGTGCGTGACGCCGCCGCGTCGGTCGCGAGCGCTCTCGACGTGCCCCATCGACGCACCTACGAGTTGGCTTTGTCACTGCGACGAGGTGAACCGGTCTAGTCAGTACCCTTGTCGTGTGGGCCGCTTCTATATCACGACGCCGATTTACTACGTCACCGACGCACCGCACGTCGGTACCGCGTACAGCACGATCAACGCCGACGCACTCGCTCGTTACCACCGAATGGCTGGTGATCAGGTCCTTTTTCTCACCGGTACCGACGAGCACGGCCAGAAAATTGCCGACACCGCGGCCGCCCACAACGTCACGCCGCAAGCCTGGACCGACGAAACCTCGAAGCGATTCACCGAGGCCTGGGCGATGCTCAACATCTCCAACGACGACTTCCTACGCACGACCGAGGACCGCCACCGTGTGGCTGTACAGAAGTTCCTGACGACGATCTACGACAACGGGTACATCTACAAAGACACCTACCGGGGTCCGTACTGCGTGAGTTGCGAGGACTACTACACCGCGGAATCCCTCGACGACGGTAAGTGCCCCATCCACCACCGTCCGGTCGTGGAAATGGAAGAAGAGAACTGGTTCTTTCGTCTCAGTGCCTTCGAGGACCGATTGCTCGACTATTTCGAGAAGAATCCTCGATTCACGACGCCGGAAACGAAGCGCAATGAGGCGCTCGCGTTCATCAAGGGCGGGCTGAACGACATTTCGATTACGCGCACCTCGATCTCGTGGGGTATTCCTGTGCCGTGGGACGACAAGCACGTCTTTTACGTCTGGTACGACGCGCTGATCAATTACCTCACGGCGATCGGCTACGGGCACGATGACGAAATGGTGGCGGCCTGGTGGCCTCACGTCAACCACCTCATTGGCAAGGAAATCATCCGATTCCACTCGGTCTGGTGGCCGGCGATGTGCATGGCGGCCGGCATGGAACCGCCGGCGCACGTCCAAGTGCACGGATGGTTGCTCGTCGGTGGTCAAAAACTGGGCAAGACCATGGGCTCCTCGGGAACGGTGAAGCTCACCGACATATCTCCGCGTTCCCTGGTCGACGAATTTGGGGTCGACGCGGTCCGATACTTTCTGCTGCGCGATACGCCGCTCGGAACTGATGGTGAGTTCTCTCTGGAGGCGTTGACCGCCCGCTACAACAGTGATCTGGCGAACAATCTCGGGAACTTGGTGGCTCGAGTAGCGACCGTCGTTGGGTCCAAGTGCGGAGGAGTAGGTCCGACCCCGACCCCTTCGAGTGAGTTAGCGGAGCTGTCGGCGAACTACGTGTCCGCTTCCAACGCGGCGTGGGAGAACTTTCAGCCGCACCTGGCGCTGGAAAACGCGTGGCGACTCATCGGTGCCGCCAACGCGCACTTGGAGAATCACGCGCCGTGGAAGATGGACGCGGGGCCCGAGGTGGACGCCGTCATGGGGGACGCCCTCGAAGCGATCCGTATCGTGACCCTCTTGATCGCTCCGGCCATGCCGGCAACGGCGGGCGAAATCTGGCGCCGCATCGGCCTGGCTGGTTCGCCAGAGGACGTGGGGCTCGCCGGTTCGACGTGGGGTGGCTACGTCGGTGGGCATCAGGTCGAAAAGGGAGAACCCCTCTTCCCGAGGATCAAGTCCGACGCGTGAGAGGTTGGACGGATGCTCACTGCCACCTGCAGGAGCGCTACCTCTCGAATGACGCCTCGGTGCGTGCGGACGTGGTCGCCACTCTCGATCGCGCCCTGAGCGCCGGGGTCGACCGGGTGGTGGTCATTGGAACAGACGAGACCACGTCGCGAGAAGCGCTGGCGCTGACTCAGGAATCGGACCACGAGGTCGAGCTCTTCGCCACCATCGGCATCCACCCCCACGACGCGGCGGCGGGCGTGGCGGGGGTGGCCGCGCTAGCCGAGCGAGGCGCCAGCACCCTTGTGGGCATTGGGGAATGCGGCCTCGATTACTACTACGAGCACGCCCCTCGTGACACCCAGCGGGCGGCCTTCGCCGAACAAATCGGGCTCGCTCACCGCTACGACCTCGCCCTCGTGATCCACGCTCGTGACGCCTGGGACGACCTCTTTTCCATTCTGCGCAGTGAGGGAGTGCCTCCGAGGACGGTCATCCACTGCTTCACCGGCGGCCCGGAGGAGGCCGAGGAGTGTCTCGCGCTTGGGTGCGACCTGTCGATCTCCGGGGTGGTGACCTTCAAGAACGCTCAGGACGTTCGTGACGCCGTGGTGCGCACCCCGCTGGAGCGGTTGCACGTCGAGACCGACAGCCCGTTCCTCGCGCCTGTGCCTTTCCGGGGTCGCACCAACGAGCCGGCGTACGTCGCAGTGGTGGGAACCTTCGTCGCTGAGCTGCTTCAGATCGATCCGGAGGAATTGAAAATTCAGACTCGAGCGAACACCGCACGACTCTTCGGACTACCCCAATAAATTTCCTCTGACCAGTAGTTATAGAAATAAATTCTACTGAAGTTGCGACCACGAGTCAGCCCGCCTAGCGTTGTAGGGCGGTGAGTTGTGCTCGCCTCGTGTCCCCGGAGAAGGGTGGAGTTCTGAGGACTGTTGTTCAGCGTTCGCATCGGCGGACGCTCCTACTAATCGCAGCCGTGATGCTGTTGGTGGTGCCGTTGGTGCTCTTGGGCGCACCGTCACCCCGACCGCACGCGACGCTGACCGCAGCGCCACGTCAGGAGCTCGTCTCCGCGAACGTGGGTCCTTCGGCGACCCCGACGACGACACCGGCGGCGACCCACCACGTGGTCCATCGGGTGACTCCGCGGACCCGCGCCGTCGCCCCAGGTTCCCGTGCGGTGGCCCACTCCTCGACCGCCCTCCTGGCGCAGCGCCGAGCGGCTCACCAACGATTCCTCGTTCGACGGGCCGCCCTGGTTCGCGCCGCGCAGCACCGCGCCGCGGCCCACCTGGCCTATGAGCGTCGCGTGGCGCACGCCGCCGCGCTTCGTGCGGCTCGTGCCCGTGCGGCTCGCGCCGCCGCCGCTCGCCATCACCATCATCCCATTCCCGCCGCCGTTCACGGCCGATTCCGGGTGGGCGTGGCGACGTGGTACTCGTGGCGTCCCGGCCAGTGCGCGACGTCGTACCTGCCTCGCGGCACGCGCATCTACGTGCGGGTGGTGGGCACGAACCGAGTGATCTCCTGCGTCGTCACGGACCGACAGGCCCGTCGACCCGGACGTGTCGTGGACCTCAACGAGGGCAGCTTTAGCGCCCTCGCACCGCTGGGACGTGGTGTGGTTCGTGTCATTGTTACTTGGTGACCCACAGCCGAACATCTCTTTCCGCGCTGTTGACGTCCCACGGGCTGTCGCCGTCGCGAGCGCTCGGACAAAACTTCGTCGTTGACCCGAACACGGTCCGACGCATTGCTCGGTTGGCGGACGTTGGTGAGGGTGATCGCGTGCTGGAGATCGGGGCGGGACTCGGCTCGTTGACGCTGGCTCTTCTCGAAACGGGTGCGAGCGTCACGGCGATGGAAGTGGACCGGCACCTCCTCGAGCCGTTACGCGAAGTCGTCGTGCCCGCGGGTGCAACGGTGGTGCACGCGGATGCCCTGCACGCGGACTACGACGCGCTGACCGAGGGCGAGGCCATGACGGTCGTCGCCAACCTCCCGTACAACATCGCCACACCCCTCGTGCTCCACCTACTGGAGACCGTGCCGCTCATCACGCGGATGCTCGTGATGGTGCAACTCGAGGTGGGCGAGCGACTGGCCGCGTCCGCCGGCGACGAGGCCTACGGCGCGGCGTCGCTGCGACTCCAGTACTTCGCGCAGGCCAAAGTGGTGGGCAAGGTACCCCCGTCGGTCTTCTTGCCCCGCCCGAAGGTCGATTCGGGCTTGGTCGCGGTGACTCGGCGACCCGAGGTGGCGATTGATCCGTCGGTGGTAAGTGAAGCCGACCTTTTCGCCGTGATTCGTACCGCGTTTCAACACCGTCGCAAGATGCTCCGTCGAAGTCTGGAACACCTGGTGCCCGCCGATGCGTACGAACGCTCGGGTATCGATCCGACCCGCCGGCCGGAGGACTTGACGCTCGAGGAATTCGCACGGCTGGCGGCGGCCCGGTGAGCGTAACGCTGCGGGCGCCCGCCAAATTGACCTGGTCGCTCGAGATCACGGGACGTCGAGACGACGGCTACCACCTCTTACGCAGTGAGATGGTGTCGCTAGATCTCGCCGACACGCTGGAAGTCGACGCTGCCGGGTCCGGCGTGGTGGTACGCGACGGGGATGGTCTCCTGCGTGATGTGGTCCTGAGAGAGCGCGACAATCTCGTCACGCGAGCGCTCGAACTCGCGGGGAAGTCCGCCGCCGTCGTGCTCCACAAGCGCATTCCGGTCGGTGGTGGGCTCGGCGGCGGATCGAGTGACGCCGCCGCCATCCTGCGCTGGGCCAATGTCCGTGACCTGTCCGTCGCGGCCACCCTGGGCGGCGACGTGCCCTTCTGTGTCATCGGGGGGCGAGCGCTCGTGGAGGGAATTGGAGACGTGGTGACGCCTCTGAGCTATGAGCGCCGAGAGATCACCCTCGTGCTTCCGTCATTTGGCGTCTCGACGCCCGCCTGCTACCAGGCCTTTGACGAGATGTGGGCGTCGGGTTGGCGTCCGAGTGGACGCAACCATCTCTTTGAACCCGCGTGTCGCGTGGAGCCTCGTCTGGCCGCTGTCGCCGACGCCGTGGCGGAGCGAACGGGTCGGTCCGTTGAGCTATGCGGATCCGGTTCGACGCTCTTTATCGAAGGGCATTGGCGCGACGAGGCGAGCTGGGACGAGACGGGTCCCGCAGGGACGCTTCGCTTCGTTCGTACCGTGACGACGCCCGCTGAGGGCGACTAGGGACTACTTGCCGGCGGCGCGACGCTGCCAGCGAGTTCGCTTCAGCATCTTCTTGTGCTTCTTCTTGCGCATGCGCTTGCGGCGCTTCTTAATCAGTGATCCCATGGCCCGAATGACGCTACTAGGTTTGGGTCACCAGCCGCCACTTGGGAGGTCGAATTGGTGTCGCTCGCTCTCGATCACGTCCAACTCGCCATGCCGCCGGGTGGTGAGAACGAGGCGGATCTCTTCTACATCGACCTCCTCGGGCTACAACCACTGGTCAAACCACCGGCCCTCGCGGCACGGGGCGGACGCTGGTACGCCACGACCAATCTCCAGGTCCATCTCGGCGTGGAAGAAGATTTTCGACCCGCCCGCAAGGCGCACCCCGCCTTCCGCGTGAGTGGCTACGACGAATTACGCGCAGCGCTGGTGAACTCCGGGCGTGAGGTACGCGACGATTTCGAGATCGAAGGGGTGGACCGCTTCTACGTCGATGATCCCTTCGGCAATCGCTTGGAGATGATCCGAAACTAGCTCCGCTGTTCGACTTTCTCGATCCACAGTGCCTGACGAGGACAGCCGCGCACCGCGAGTTGCGCTGAGCGCAGGGACGTCGAGCGTGCGGCCCCGAGCGGCGTGGTGCTGATGATGGGATATCCCCATTCATCCAGCGTCACGATTTCCGGCGCGAGCTCGGCGCAGTGGCCGAATCCGTCACACAAGATGGGATCCGCTCGCAGGATCAAAGTTTCGTTACGTCGCTTCATTCCCACACCAACTCGTGTTCCAGTTCCAAGCGGGGCACTGAGGCAAATCGGGAGTGACCCGCGTGCGCGCAGGGGTGCCCCGCCGCGTGTCGCTCGGCGTCGTCGGCAAAGACGCTGAGCGCGCTTTGGACGAGTCGCACCACGCCGTCGGGGTGCCGACAGGCTCCGCGACCATTGATGACGCCGCTGCGTTCGCGGATGAGGGCGAGCGCATCCTTGGCGTCGCGACCTCCCACCGCGAGATGCCCCAGACTTTCGGCGAGCGCCGGAAGACCGAAGGCGCACGGTCCGCACTGACGGGCTGACTCATTCGCCATCCAACGGGCGATATTGAAGGTCTCGGTGATGCCGCAACTCTGTTGGGGAAGAACCACGATGACGCCGGCGCCAACGGAAGCGCCGAGTGGTCGAAGTAGTTCATTCGCGTACGGAGTGGACACCGCACTGCCGTCGACGAAGGTGCCCCCGTAGCCACCGAGCAAGAGTGCGCGTGGCGCCGTGTCGGCACCCGCGGCCGCGAGAATCTCTCGGATCGGCGTTCCGAGAGCAATTTCGAGAACGACCGGACGAGCCACGGCACCGGACACCGACACCAAAGTCGAACCCGGCGACGCGGTCGTGCCGATCGAGCGGAACCAGTCGGCGCCGTAGCGCAGGATCAGGCCGACGTGAGCGTGCGTTTCGGTGTTATCGACGAGTACGGGAGCACGACCGATCGACAGGATGCTCGGACGTTCCGGTCGGAACTGGGGCAGGGTCTCGTTGTCGTCCAGCCAGTGGACGAGCGCGGACTCCTCGCCCGCGATGTAGCGACCGGGCGGCGTGTGAATTTCGACCGTGACCCCGAGGGAACCACGACGTTCGCGCTCGTGAACCGCTCGTTCGAAGTGGTTGATCATCACGGTTTTCTCGCGAGCGACGCAGATAGCGACGTGGCTCGCGCCGATGGCACCCGCCAGGGCCAGAGCGCCGTCCAAGACGAGATGGGGGTTCACCGAGGCCAATGTGTAGTCCTTGTGGGCGGCGGGCTCACCCTCCATGGCGTTGACCACGACAAATTTCTTCCGGGCGTGTTGGTCACGCAGTAGCGCGGCCTTGACGGCGGTGGGAAAAGCGGCGCCCCCGCGTCCGGTCAAGCCGGATCGTCCGAGTTCATCGAGCAGGTCCCGTCGCATCCGCGCGGGGCCAAAGAACTCTTCGTGCTGCTGCAGAGTCAGGGGCCGAGGGCCGGCTCCGGTCAGCACGCGAGGGAGTGTGTGGGTGGCGATGCTCATCGGCGAGGTCCTTTGGCGAGAGGGGCCGAGGGCGGAATTGCTCGCCCGCCCGTCTTGGCGAGTGGTCGAGGTCCCGACGTCGGGGACGTCTTCTTCGTCGCCACTTGTCCGGAACCCGCCAGTGGCGAGTGGGCCGTACGACCGGCAGCTCTCGTCGGTCGTTGAGTGATCCTCCAGATGGCCGCCATGATCACGGCGGCCACACAGACGGCCTGCAGGATGATCATCCAAGGTCGATGCGAGTCGGAACCCACGAGGAATCCGTGGAGAGCGGCGGCGGCGAAACAGCCCCAGCTCAACCAGTGCAAGTAGCGCCAGGTGACGTTGCGGATGCGGTCTTTGACGAGGCTCGATACCCACACGGTCAACATGAGGTCAATGGCGATGGTGCCTATGGCGACCGGAATGCGTCGGTATCCCGACGTGAAGGGCACGAGGGCGGAGAAGAAACCGATCGGAACATACGAGTCCACGACGGTGGTACCGACGTGGACAACGACGAACAACATCGTGATCATCGAGATGGAACGGTGGATTTCGTTGATCTCGAAACGACCCACGGCCCGTCCGCCCACGCGTGTGGACACGAGAGCGCCCAGGACGATCATGACGGTCAAGAGGACGAGTGAGACGATGCCGGTCGCACGTGAGGAGTACCAGAGATACGGCGTGGTGAAGGCAATCACGCGGCCACCTCGTCGCGGCTCCAGCCACCGACGACGTCAACGCGGCCGTCACGAAAGACGAGACGCGCCGCGTATCCGGCTTGGGCGATGTAATAGGCCGCATCCTCGTCCCACAAAAGGGCGGCGGTCGCAAGAGCATTGGCGATAACGCACGAGGGTGCCGCGACGGTCGCGACCACCAGGGAACCTAGAGCACAATCGCCAGTGCGCGGATCGATGACGTGATTCACGAGGCGCTCCCCGTGACGCCAGGTGCGCGTGGTCGACGACGACGTCGCGACGCCACCGCGGGTTATGGAGATCCGAGGCTCGTCGCCCGTGACGTTGAGTGACGTCGCGAGACCAATGACGAAGGGACCATTCGGCCCTTCGCCGTCGACTGCCACGTCCCCACCGACCTCGACGAGAACTCCACCGAAGGGGGCGAGTTCGCGCACGAGGAGATCACTCAAGAGAGCCTTGGCCGTCGCGCCGAAGTCCAAACGGACACCGGGGGAGAGGGTCAGGAAGTGGCGGGCGGGATCGTAGGAGATCGCTCCGACGCCCGGCACCGCCGCAGTGGTGCCCGAGTCCGGCGTGCCGCCGGCGAGTTCGTCGTAATCGCGGTCGTAACCGAGCGCTGCGAGGGCGTTGAGAATGGTGGGGTCGCACAGGCCACCGGTCATGTCCGCCGCCTCGAGTGACGCCCGCAGGACCAATTCGAAGGTGGGGGACATGACGTGATCGCACGCACCTCGTTCATTGATCCGAGAGAGCTCGGACGTCGAGAGGAAACGGTTCACGCATCGATCGAACTCGTTGATCCAGTGATCGAGTCGTTCTCGCGCAAAGTCTTCGGTTCTCGCGTCCGCCGTGGCGATGGTGCCGCTCATGCCCCACGTAGAGAAGCGGATCATCTCAGTAGCACGTCACGTTGCCCGAAGGCGAGGTGTAACAGGTCGTCGTGGTCGTCACCGGAACCGTGGTGGTGGTGGTGTTCGGCGACGACGTTGTCGTCTGTCCCGGCGTGGTCGTTGTGGTGGCCGGAGCGGTCGTGGGCGTCGTCGTCGTTGACGGCACCGTGGTGAGGGTCTTGGGCAACTGGCTGGCGTACGCAACGAGCCCGCCGGTCGAAGCGACGGCCACCACCAAGGTGGCTTGACTGACCCGACGCACGCGAAGGAATCGGCGATCGCGCTGTTCGAGGGTGCGGCGGACTGGTTTCATGGTGAAGTTCCTTTCACCAATGAGTCTTGTCGTCTCAGGTGATGTGACCCTGCGAAAACTCTAAGAAAGTCTTTAATTTTCCTCGTCGATGGTGGGCAGGGTGAGCGCGAACAAGGCTCCACCGAGGTTGGGCGACGAGTCCACCGTCACCGTGCCCCCCATTTCCTCGGCCACCTGGCTCACGATGGCGAGCCCGAGACCCGAACCAGGAAGTCCGCGGGAGCGGGCCGAACGCCAGAATCGGTCGAAGACGAAGGGCCGATCTTCCACGGCGACGCCGGGTCCATTGTCCTCGACGGTGAGGGTTCCGCCATCCAAGGTGATGACCACGCTGCCGTTCTCGGGTGAGAATTTGATGGCGTTGGTGATCAGGTTGTTGACCGCACGTGTCAGCCGATCGCGTCGACCCTCGACCGTGGTCGGTGAGAGTGTGGCCTCGATGGTGACCCCGCGCGTGCGAGCGTGCGTGCGCGCCACGTCCACTACTTCGTCCACGAGGTCATCCCACCGCAGTGGCTCCGTGGTGCCGTCAATGCCCTCGCCACGAGCGAGCTCCCCGAGGTCGGTGATGAGGGCCGCCAACTCGTCTACCTGGGCGACCATGTCGGTCGTTATCTGCTGCAACTCGTCGTTGGTGAGGCGGTCGGCGTGGGCGAGCACTTGCGCGTTGGTGCGTAGCGACGTGAGGGGAGTGCGGAGTTCGTGGCTGGCGTCGAGAACGAGTTGGCGCTGGAGGCGCTGTGACTGATCAACGGACGCGAGGAGCTGATTGAAGACGCGCCGCAGCCGCCCGAGTTCGTCATTGCGTCCTTCGACCAGACGGTGTGCGACATTGGTCGTTTCCGCCACGCCTTCAATTTCGTTGGTCACGTCCTCGAGGGGTCCGAGTGCCGCCGTGGCGGCCAAGTACCCCAGCATCACCGCGAGAATGACGCCCAACAGCGCCAGCACGAGCAGGGTGTATTCCAAGACGTGCAACTGGTGCTGCTGACCGGTGATGTTGACGCTGAACACCTGTGCGGCGTTCGTTGGGATAACGCAGGGTTGAGTTCCGCACTGCAACGTCGTACCCGCGCGAATCGGTACGAGGAGTTCGCGGTACGCGTTGCCCTTGACGTAGATCGTCCGCAGCGTGGTGCCGGATTTTTGATTGGCCACCTTGAGCACCGTGGCGTCCACCGGGAGGTCGGCGTCGGGAAACGCGGCTCCACTGGCGAGGACAATTTGGAAGGACACACCAGCGACACTCTCGCCCTCACCGGGTCGGCCCTCCCCGGCGTTGCCGTGCGGTCCGCGCGCGGCGGCGTATAAGGATTCATCGACCGATCGCAACACGGCGTTGCGGGTCGAAAAGAACGACGCCGTGCACGCGAGCAGCACCGCGAACGCGACCGCCACGGTGGTCGTGATGATGAGTCGAAGACGAAAGGTCACGACGTTCGAAGGGCGTAGCCCACACCCCGCACGGTTTGCAGGAGTCGGGCTTCGCCCCCTTCTTCGAGCTTGCGACGCAGGTAGCCCACGTACACCGCGAGGGAGTTAGTCCCGGAGTCGAAGTTGTATCCCCACACCAGATCGAGAATCTGATCACGCGTCAGCACTTGACGGGGGTGGTTGAGGAAGAGTTCGAGAAGGTCGAATTCAATTCTGGTGAGCTCGATGGACCGCTCACCTCTCGTGACCTCGCGGGTTTGGGGGTTGAGCGTGAGGTCTTCGAATCGCAGGACCGTCTCGTCACCCTCGGCGAAGGTGCGTCGACGAAGAAGCGCACGCAACCGGGCCAATAATTCGGCCAAATCGAAGGGCTTGACGAGGTAGTCATCCGCTCCGGCGTCCAGCCCCTCCACGCGGTCGTTCACCGCGTCACGGGCGGTGAGCATCAAAATGGGCGTGGCGTCGCCCGCCCGCCGGATCCTCCGGCAAATTTCCAGGCCGTCGATGTCGGGCAGTTGCAGGTCCAGCACGATCGCGTCCGGAGCACGTAATTGCACCGCGCGCAGAGCACTGGTGCCGTCTTCGAACATGTCGACGTCGTAATTCTCCATGCGCAGGGCTCGGCCCAGGGCTGAACGGATCGCGGGGTCGTCGTCGACGATGGCGACGTAGGAATTACTGCTGGGTGTTTGAGTCACGATTCCTCTTTGTTCCTGGCGTGCTGCTGCGCCCTCTAGTGTTCAGGTTCGGCGTAAGCCGTCCGTTGTGTCTTCGTAAGAATCTGAGAAGATTGTTCCAGACATTCGGTGGCGAGTAGTTCAATCGGCAGAACAGCGGATTTTGGATCCGAAGGTTGGAGGTTCGAGCCCTCCCTCGCCAGCTCACGGGGTCATGTAGCCCCTTGGTATTTTGTCGTCGTGTCGACGCCGAAGATTGAGGACTATTACATCTCGCCCATGGAACTCGTGGGACTCACGACACACTTTCGCGGAGCTATGGAACCGGACGCGGACTACGACGTCGTGATCCCCGCCCTCTGGCAGCGCCTCGATGATCAGGTAGCTGCCGGACGGATTCTCGGTGATCGACGATTCGGACTCATCACCGTGAACGATGTTCCCGGTGTGATGCGCTACGACGCGTGCATTCTTCCTACCGGTGGCGACACCTCGGCTCTGTCGTCGGTCTCGTTTCCGGGCGGTCGCTACGTGTGCGTCGAGCACGAAGGGACGCTCGAAGCCTTGGCCGACACCGTGCGGTGGTTCTACGGCGAGTACTTGCTCACGGCCCCGTACGAACTGATCGACGGCGCACACGTCGAAATGTACGACCAGCGATTCACTCATGATGCGACTTCCGTGATGACGGTGGGTGCTCCGTATCGATTCTCGCGGTCCTAGATCAATGTGGCGATGATCTGCGCTAACTGAAGGGGCGCATCGCCCTGCACCGAGTGTCCGGCGCCCTCCACGTGGATCACCCGCGCTGAGGGGCAGCGACGGAGGAGTTCTGATTCATCGGCGTCATCCACGACCGAACCAGCGGCCATGCCTCGAACCAGAGTGACGGGCATCGTCAGTTCGCCGAGAGCGTCCCAGAGATTTCCGGGGTCGGGTGCGCTCAACTCACTGCGGGGGTGCCGCTGGTGTCGCCAGATCCAGGTGCCGTCCTCTTGCTGTTGGGCATTGTGCAGGATGCCGCGTCGCAGTGAGGAGACGGACCTCGTCGGGTTGTGCTCGATGGTCCGAGCCAACAGAGCGTCAAAATCTTCAAAACTGGTGGGTCCGTTGACGAAGTTCGTGATGTGCTTCGCTTTGTCGGCGTTGACGCCCGGGGTGATGTCCACCAGCAGCAGGGAGCGAACGAGTTCCGGGTGATCGTGCGCGATGATGAGGGACGTCAGTCCGCCGAGCGACATTCCGACGAGGGGAACCGGTGCGTTGAAGGCCTGCGCCATGGCGCAGGCGAGATCTGTGGCGTGCTGGGCGACGGACGTGTTGCCGAAAGGACCAGCGTCGGAGTGGCCGTGTCCCGGAAGGTCGAACGCGACAAGAGGATGTTGGAGAGCGAGGGCGACGGTGTCGAAAGTGTGAGCGTTTTGAGCGCCACCGTGGACCATCGCGAGCTCGGGCGGTGTCGATCCCCACACCAGCGCACTCACGCAACGTCCGTTGTCGACGTCAAAGAACTGCCGCGTCACCGAAGGAACGGGAACCTCGAGTCCCCATTCGGACAGATTCTCGTGGAAATAGGAGAACTCGTCGTACGGGATGATCACCATGCCCGCATCGTAGGGCACGGCTGGTAGAGATAGAGGGGTGAATCGACCCATGTGTGTAGTCGTGCTCGCCGCCGGCGAGGGTACGAGAATGCGCTCGACGCGCCCGAAGCCTCTCCACCACTTGTGCGGTCGACCCATGGTGCAGCACGTTCTCGAGGCGGCGCGCCACGACGAGGTCCGCGCCACCGTCGTCGTCGTCGGGCACGGAGCGACGTGGGTCGAAAAGTCACTGTTGACCCGAGCGAACGCGGATGCGCCGCTCACGTTTGTGGAACAGAGCGAACAGCTCGGGACGGGTCACGCCGTTCTCGTCGCGGTACCGACGATCGACGACGCGTTGGGCGCCACCGACGGCGACGTGCTGATCATGCCGGGCGACGCCCCTCTTCTTCGCGCGAGCACTATTCGTGCCCTGCTGGAAGCGCACCGAGAAAAGAACGCCGGCTTGACCGTTCTGACGGCCGTGGTCGATGACCCGACTGGTTACGGGCGAGTGGTCCACGGCAAGGACGACAAGATCGCCCGCATCGTTGAGGAGCGCGACGCGACGGATTCGGAGCGACTCATCGACGAGATCAACACGTCGATCATGGTGGTACGTCAATCTCTCCTCGGTCCGGCCCTTCGTCTCGTGGGCCGACAGAACGCGCAGAACGAGTACTACCTCACCGACCTGGTGAGCGTCCTGTATTCCGCGGGACACGTCACGGCCTCCTACGTCCTCGCCGATCCGACCGAAGCCGCCGGGGTGAACGACCGGGCCCAACTGGCCACCGCGGAGGTGGAATTGCGTCGCCGGATTAATCACGAATGGATGCGTCGTGGCGTGACGATGTGGGATCCCGCGGCAACCTACATCGACTCCGACGTCGAGCTGTCCGCCGACGTCTCGCTGCTTCCCGGCACGGTGCTGAAGGGTCGATGTGTCGTCGGCGCTGGTTCCCAAGTCGGTCCTCACGCCTTTTTGACCGACGTGGTGATTGGTACCAACGTGCAGGTGGGTGCGGTGGAGGCGACCAATGTCCGCATTGGTGACGACGCTCGCGTGAACTCATTTTGTGTTCTCGAACCCGGCACGCTCGTTCCCAATGGCGCGCACGTGGTCGGCGGCGAGCACCGGACTCTCTAGGGAGTCCTTGCCAACCACTACGCTGACGACGTGGAGTCACTGTCGAAGCGTCGGTTGATTGTTGCATCAGGACGAGCCCACCGGGAGCTGGCGCAGAACATCGCTGACCAGTTGGGCGTGAATCTTGCGGAACCCAACTTGCGGGAATTCGCCAACGGCGAGATTCACTGCCGATACGACGAGTCAATTCGTGGCGCGGACGTGTTCATTGTGCAAACCCACTGTTCACCCGTGAACGACACGGTGATGGAACAGCTGATCATGATCGACGCGGCCAAGCGTGCCTCGGCCAAGCGCATCACGGCCGTGTGCCCGAACTTTGGTTACGCCCGACAAGACCGCAAGTCCCAGGGGCGCGAACCCATCACCGCGAAGTTGGTCGCCGACATGCTGCAGGTCGCCGGAGCTGACCGCGTGTTGTCGGTGGACTTTCACTCGGGCCAGATTCAAGGTTTCTTCGACGTGCCCGTAGACCACTTGGTCGCCGCACCGGTCCTGGAGGACTACCTCAAGGCCAATACGGACCCCCATGAACTGGTGGTCGTCGCGCCGGACGCCGGGCGGGTCAAAGTGGCGGAGCGCTACTCCCAGCACCTCGGCAGCCAATTGGCCTTGGTCCACAAGACGCGGCCGCGCGGCACCGCCAACGTCTCCGAAGCGCGCCACATCGTTGGTGATGTTGATGGGCGACACTGCGTTTTGATTGACGACATGATTGACACCGCCGGCACGATTGTGGCGGCGTGTGATCTCCTGAAAGCCTCGGGCGCCGCGGATATCTGGGTGATGACGACGCACGCGATTTTCTCGGATCCGGCGATTGAACGGCTCACCAATGCTCCCGTCAGCCGTGTCGTCGTGACCGATACCCTGCCGTTGCCCCCGGAGCGCCGATTCCCGAAATTGGAGATTCTCTCGGTGGCGCCCATCATCGCGACCGCAATTTCCGCCATTTTTGAGGACTCCTCGGTGTCGGAGATCTTCGGCGGCGAGAATCTCCTCTAGCTCTTTTCGGGCCTCCGCGTCCTCGGCTAGACTTGTCTCCCTGTGCGCGGGCATCGCTGTCGCGCCCCAGATTCCTAGAGGAGTTGTCATGTCGCAGGTCGCTTTGAGTGCATCGACGAACCGTGAGATCGGTTCGCGCCCCGTGCGCCGTCTGCGCGCCGAGGGTCTCATTCCCGGTGTCGTCTACGGCGAAGGTGTGACGCCTCTGCCCGTGTCGGTCAACGCCAAGGAGTTCCGCACCGCCGTGTCGGGCGAACAGGGACTCAACACTCTGATCACGCTGGAAGCCGACGGCACGAGCTACACCGTCATGGCGCGCGAAATCCAGCGCCACCCCTTCCGCAACACCGTCTCCCACGTTGACTTCCAGGTCGTCGACCCCAACAAGGGCGTGACGGTCGAAGTACCGCTGCACCTCATTGGTGACGCCGTTGAAGTGCGTCACGCCGACTACGAAGTCGACCAGCAGGCCTTCGCCCTGCTCGTGACCGCTCGTCCCGACCAGATTCCGACGCACGTTGACGTGGACATTTCGGACCTCACGGTGGGTGGATCGATCAAGGTCGGCGACGTGATTCTTCCCGAGGGCGTGGTGGCCGCGGGTGACCACGGTCTGCCGGTCGTCGCGACGCGCGCCGGTCGCGCGGCGAAGACCGCCACCGCGCAGGCCTAGTCCACGGTGGCGCTTCGGCGGCCACGCGACGCCGGCGAACGGCGGGGTAGCCCGAGCGACCTGGTTCTGCTGGGACTTGCCAACCCCGGTACGCAATACGAAGGCTCTCGTCACAACGTGGGCGGCGACGCCGTGCGGCTACTTGCCTCGCGTCACGGGACAAAACTCGTCCTCGAAAGTCGTCAGCGCTGCGTGAGCGCCACGATCACCACTCCGGTGGGACGCGTGACATTGGCGGTGCCCACGACGTTCATGAACGAGTCCGGAGCCGCGCTCCCACCCCTGTTGCGCCGCGTCTCACTCACGGACCTCTCCGGACTCGTGGTGGCCCACGATGAACTCGATCTCGAACCCGGACGTCTTCGTCTCAAGTGGGGTGGTGGTCTCGCGGGTCATAACGGACTGCGATCCATCGCAAGTGTTCTCGGCACGCAAGAATTTGGGCGCCTGAGGATCGGCGTGGGCAAACCGCCCACGAAAGAACAAGGTGCCGACTGGGTGCTGCGACCACCGACCGGAGCGCGCAAGGCGGCTCTCGCCAGCGACGTCGCGGCCGCCGCGGATGCGCTGGAGGAACTCCTGAGCGTTCCCTTCGACGAAGCGCAACGTCGCGTGAATGCAGCGAAGGGTGAGTGAACGCGGGGTCCTCGCCCCCCTTCTCACCAGGATTCGTCAGTCCCTCGGTACCGCGGGGAACGCCACGAACATCGTCGTGGGTGGCTTCGCGGCACCGGCGGCGATCGCGCTTCACGCGTCGCAGGCGGCCTGCACGGTCGTGGTGACCGCCACCCAGAGCGCGGCCGAAGAGTTCCTTGATGCCTTACGCGTCCTGGTGGATGGTGATGTAGTGCTGCTCCCGGCGTGGGATACGCACCCCTTAGAGCGAGTGAGCCCGGATCTGACCGTGATGGGCCAGCGCCACGAGCTCCGCTGGCGACTCCACGACGGCCTCGATGTCCCGCGGGTCATCGTCGCGAGCGTGCGTGCTCTCACCCAGCTCGTGCCACCGGAACGAGTGAGCGCTCCCATCACGATGGGGGTGGGTGACATTGTCGAGCGCGACGATCTTCTCGCCGCGCTGGTTGACTTCGGTTATCGACGGGAGCACGCGGTCGAGCACCGCGGCGAATTCGCAGTGCGCGGGGGCATCGTCGACGTGTGGCCCGCGGCCGCGGATGAACCGGTGCGACTCGATCTCTTCGGCGACGAGGTGGAACGCCTCTGCGTCTTTGACGTCGCCGACCAGCGCAGCACTCGTGACGTCGATCTCGTGTCGATTTTCGCCGCGCGCGAGTGGCGTCCCGACGCCGCGACCACGTCGCGAGCGCACGAGTTGGCCCGAGAATTCCCCTGGGGGCGAGAGGCATTCCAACGTCTCGCCGACGGAATTCTGTTTGACGGTATGGAGGGCTGGCTGCCGTGGTTCGCGCCCGCCGCCCGCACCGTCGTCGATGACGTGCCACAGGACGCCTCGATCGTCCTGTTTGAACCGCAGCGCGTGCGTGACCGGCTCTCTGACTTGCTCGACGAAGAACGTGACCTCGTCACGGCCGTCGGCCGCACGTGGGGCGTGGAGAGCGAACTGCCACTCATCCACGTCGACTACGAGACGGTCTTCGGCCATCGCGACGTCGCGCTCACGGTCGGCGGCTCGTTGCAACCCGGTTCCTTCAACTGGCCGGCCGTGAGCCCACCGGTCGTCCAGGGTGATCCCGGCCGGTTGGCCCAACACGTGCGTTCCTGGGGTCCTCACCATCGAGGGGTGATTGCCGCCACGTCGCACGCGTCCGCGAGTCGCATCGCGGAACTCTTGTCGGCCGAAGGCGTCGACGTCTCGACGAACCCGGAGGCGCTGCTCGACGTACGGGTGAGCGTCGTCGTCGCTCCACTGCCTCACGGCTTCAGCCTGGACGAAGCGGGACTCACGGTGTGGAGCGAGTCGGACGTGACCGGGCGGCGCGCGGTGCACCGCGCACCGCGCACGCGCTCGCGATCGGTGGATGGCTTCTTTGACGGCCTCGCCATTGGTAGCTACGTGGTCCATCGCCAGCACGGCGTCGCGAAATTTTCTGGCTCGACGACGCGAGTCATCAACGGCACGACTCGCGACTACCTGATCCTCGAATTCAAGGACGGACGGAGTTATTGGCCGACGGACCAAATTGACGCCCTCACCCCCTACAGCGGCGGCGACGCACCCACGTTGTCCAAGATGGGTTCCGAGCAGTGGCAAAAGTCCCGCGCCAAAGCACGCGCCGCCGCGACCATCGTGGCCCAAGAACTCGTGGCTCTCTACCGAGAGAGAACCGTGGCGACGGGATTCGCGTTCAGCCCCGACACGACGTGGCAGCACGAGATGGAATCGCTCTTTCCGTTTACCGAGACGGCCGATCAACTACGCGCGATCGCCGAGGTGAAAGAGGACATGGAGCGGCCGCGACCCATGGATCGACTGGTCTGTGCGGACGTCGGTTTCGGGAAGACCGAGATCGCCCTACGTGCGGTTTTCAAAGCGGTGCAGGACAACAAACAGGTGGCGTTCTTGGTTCCCACCACTCTGCTGGCGAGCCAACATCACGCCACGCTGAGCGAACGCTTCGCGGGTTTCCCGGTCAACGTGGCGCTGTTGAGTCGTTTCGTCGAAGACGTGGACGTGCGCCGCACGATTGCCGGTTTGGCGGATGGTTCCGTCGACGTGGTGGTCGGGACCCATCGCCTGCTCGACGAGAAGATTGTCTACAAGGACCTTGGTCTTCTCGTCGTGGACGAAGAACAGCGATTTGGCGTGAATCACAAAGAGGCCATCAAGCGGCGCGCCGTGGGTGTGGACGTTCTCACTCTGTCGGCCAGCCCGATTCCGCGGACCCTCGAGATGGCCTTCACCGGTATTAGAGACCTATCGATGGTGACAACGCCGCCCGCCGAACGACGTCCGATTCTCACGCACGTCGGTGAATACGACGAAGCCGCGGTGATTGAGGCGGTGCGTCGCGAGCTGTTGCGAGAGGGTCAAGTCTTCTTCGTTCATAACCGAGTGGCTGACATTGATGAGGTGGCGCGACGTTTAGCGAGTTTGGTGCCGGACGCCCGCATCGCCGTGGCGCACGGACAGATGGACGAAGGGTCGCTCGAGACGATTGTCAATGATTTTTGGCATCGTCACTACGACGTGCTCGTGTGCACGACGATCGTGGAGTCGGGCATCGATATGCCTACTGTCAATACGTTGATCGTGGATCGCGCCGATTTGTTGGGCCTCGGACAACTTCATCAGTTGCGCGGTCGCGTTGGACGGGCCGGTGCGAGGGCGTACGCGTACCTATTCCACCCCGCCGATCGTGTCCTGTCCGAGACGGCCTACGAACGGTTGCGCACTATTGGGGACAACACCGCGCTCGGCAGCGGTTTCAAGATCGCGATGCGAGATCTCGAGATCAGGGGTGCCGGCAACCTGCTCGGCCACGATCAGTCCGGTCCGGTGGCCGCGGTGGGATACGACCTGTACGTGCAATTGGTCGCCGAAGCGGTCGCCGAAGCCAAGGGCGAAATACCGCGCGAAGTGGTCACCGTGTCATTGGACGTGCCCGGAGAGGCACATCTGCCGACTACCTATATCGAGGCCGACGACGATCGTCTCGAGGCGTACCGGCGGCTCGCGTCGGTCACCACGCTCGCGCACCTCGACGACGTACGAGCCGAATGGATCGACCGTTACGGGCCATTGCCCACGTCGGCCGAAGGGCTGCTGGCACTCAGTGAACTGCGCGTGGAATGCCTACGCGTGGGCGTGAGTGAGATCGTCGTGCAGCCCGCCAAGGTGGGCGTCCGGTCCAAAGCCGTGGCGCGACTCGGGCCACTCACTCTGCCGCTGTCCCAAGCCCTGCGACTCCGTCGTCTTTACGGACCCAAGGCGTACGACGAAAACACGAAACAGTTGCGACTCGAACTCGCGCCGAACGAGACGAGTCCCGCACCGCTTATCGCCCTGTTGCGGGATGTGGTGCCTCCCGTCGACTCTGACGACCCGAGTTCGATCGGTAGCATGGTCTAATGCGCCGTCTCGTCGTACTTCTCGCCGTCGCCCTAGTGGGTGCCGGTCTCGCTGGTCGCTTCGTGAGCGCCGACGCCACTCGCGTCAACGGGTCGTCGATCTCCTCGGTCACCTTGCGAGCCGAATTGCAAGTCATCCACGATCATCCGCAGCTCGCGTGTTATCTCAATGCGCTGTACGGGATGAATACGGCATCGTCGTCGGTCGCCTTCAACGCGACCGGGACGGCGTCGTGGACCCAGATTCAGGTGGAAGGTTTGGCGATCACGGATTGGGTGAGTCGACACGATCACTGGACGCCATCGAAAGTGAACATCCCGCAGGCCACGACGGAATTCGTCAATGAACTCTCCAGCGCCGCGCAGGCTCATTCGGCGACGTGCACCGCTTCTCCAGCCTCGGTCGTGGCGGCACTGCCGAAATGGTTCGTGAAGAATATCCTCGTCAATGAGGCCGCTTCGGTGTGGTTGCTCAAGTCAACGCCCGGAACATATCCGCTCACGTCCGCGGGTCTCGAGTCGTATTACAACAGCCACAAGGACTTCTACGACACGATCTGTATCTCGGTCGCCGTCGTCAATTATTCCAATCTGAGTGCTTTCCAGAGCGACCTGGCCGCTGGGAAGTCCGTATCGGAACTGGCCGCGAAGTACTCCGAAGACCCGAGCGGCTCCAAGGGCGGCGCGTACGGGTGTTACACCCCGTCGTCACAGGGTTATTCGGAAGTGCGCAAAGACACCTACGGAACACCCCTGAATACGTTCCCCACCACGTTCAGTACGGTGAACTACGCGGGCGCGAACGTGGCTCTCTACGTCGCACCCACCAAGCGCACACCCAACTCCTTCGCCGACGCCCAGACGGTCGTACTCGCCGACGTTCGCTCGTATAACGCGAGCCTCGCGTCCGACGAGCAAAAGGCGCTCCTGTCTCTCGCCGGCGTGTATGTCAATCCCAACTTGGGTCGTTGGTCCACTTCGAGTCTCAAGGTGAACGCGCTGTCCACGCCGTCACCCACGGTGACGCCGGGCGGCGGCGCGGCGCTGGGTTTCTAGGTGATCCCACCGACGATTCTCATCGTCGGTCTGGGTCCGGGTGACTCGTCACTTCTCACGGCCGCGGCGCGCGACGCTCTACTGAACGCGCCCGTCGCGCGATTGCGGACACGACGTCATCCGGCGGCGCAGGAATTCGCCATGGTGCCGAGCTACGACGAGTGGTACGAGACGGCATCCTCCTTCGACGAGCTCTACGAGAACATCGTGAGAGATCTGATCCAGCTCGCCGCGGAGTCTCCGAACAACACCGTGGTCTACGCGGTTCCTGGTTCCCCGGTCGTCGCGGAGAGGACTGTCGAATTGCTCTTCGGGTACACCGATATCGACGTTCGCTGTCAACCCGCCGTGTCCGTGATTGACGTCGCGTGCGCGGCTCTCGGCTGCGATCCGATGGCTCAGTCGCTGCGGGTCGTGGACGCGTTGTCCTCGAGCGAACCGCTGCGAGGCCCCGGTCCCTTACTCGTGCTTCAGACGTACAGTGCGGAGATTTTGGCCACCGTGGCGGATCGCCTGCCTCCGTCGACCGAGGTGATCGTGTTGCATCACGTCGGCTTGCCGGACGAGCACATCGAATCGATAGTGGCGCGATCTCTACCCTCGTTCACCGCCGCAGACCACCTCACGTCGCTGTGGGTCCCGTCGCTGCGCACCGCGGGCGAAGCGATGGACGACCTCGTTGATTTGATGCGCACGTTGCGCGCGCAGTGTCCTTGGGACCAGGAGCAAACCCACTCGTCGCTCACGCGGCACTTACTGGAAGAGGCTTACGAAGCTCTGGACGCACTCGACGCGTACGACGCCGATGATCCGCACGCCGACGCCCGCCACGTGATGGAGGAACTCGGTGACGTCTTGTTCCAAATTGTCTTCCACGCCGAACTGGGCAGCGAGGACGAGAGGTTTGATCTCGTCACCATCGCCGACGGCGTACGGGAGAAACTCATTGGTCGCCATCCACACGTCTTCGGCGACGTCGAGGTCGACGGTGCGGACGACGTGGCATCCCGCTGGGAAGAAATCAAGCGAGTGGAGAAGAAGCGTTCGAGCGTCACCGACGGCGTGGCCCTCCAACTGCCCGCCCTCACGCTGTACGCGAAAATGCGACGAAAGGCCCTCTCGGTCGGGCTGCCTCTCGATGACGGTGACACGGCGCGACACCGAGCGGCGCGAGCGCTCGACCACATCGTCATTCCCATGGACGTGGTGAGCGACGCGGTGGTGACCGACGCCGACCCGGCGTGGGGAGATTTGCTCAGCGCCGTTGAGGACATGGCCCGTATTGCGGGTGTTGATCTCGAAGGCGTCTTGCGGGAGCGAGCGTTACGACTTCGCGACGACATTCGCGTCGCTGAGGGTCACGGTCCTACGAACGACACACCTTGACGGACTAGCGTTGTTCCTGATGAAGCCCGGTCGGCGGGCGCGAAGGAGTGCGTCATGAGCGCCATTGAACTCGTCATTGGTCGTCAAGTCCTCGACTCGCGGGGAAACCCCACGGTTGAGGCGGAAGTGGTCCTGGAGTCCGGAGCGGTTGGACGCGCGATTTCTCCCTCGGGTGCCTCGACGGGCATTCACGAGGCGGTCGAACTCCGTGATGGCGGGACCGCCTGGAACGGCAAGGGTGTGGCCGGTGCCGTTGGTTTTGTTACTACCGAGATCAACGAAGCCCTCGAGGGCTACGAAGCCTCCGACCAGCGCGCGGTGGATCTGGCGATGATTGACCTGGACGGCACGCCGAATAAGGCGCGTCTCGGGGCGAACGCCATTCTGGCCGTGTCCCTCGCGGTCGCCAAGGCGGCCGCCCTCGAGAGCGACCTCGCCCTGTACCAGTACATCGGTGGCGTGAACGCCCACGTACTGCCCGTTCCGATGATGAATGTGGTCAATGGTGGAGCGCACGCGAAGAATTCCATCGACTTCCAGGAATTCATGCTCATGCCCGTCGGAGCGTCATCATTCGCCGAAGCGTTGCAGTGGGGCACCGAGGGTTACCACGCGCTCAAGGCGGTATTGGCCGATCGCGGTCTCCACACCGCGGTGGGCGATGAGGGTGGGTTCGCCCCCGACCTTCCGGATAACGAAACGGCTGTCAAGGTTCTCGTCGAGGCGATCGAACGTACGGGTCACGAGCCGGGACGCGACATCGCGATTGCGCTCGATCCGGCGACGTCAGAAATCTGGCGCGACGGCGGCTATCACCTCGACGGTGAAGGACGGGTGTTGACGCCGTCGCAATTGGTTGATTACTGGGAAGAGCTCTGCGGTAAGTACCCCATCGTGTCCATCGAAGACGGTATGGCCGAAGAAGACTGGGACGGATGGGCGCAACTCACGGAGCGTCTTGGCAACAAGATTCAGCTGGTGGGCGACGATATTTTCGTGACGAACACATCCCTGCTCGCCACCGGCATCGAGCGAGGAGTCGCCAACTCGATTCTGATCAAGTTGAACCAAATCGGCACACTGTCCGAAACTCTCGACGCGGTGTCGATGGCCACGGCACATCGCTACACCGCCGTTATCTCGCATCGTTCGGGCGAAACAGAGGACACGACGATTGCCGACCTCGCGGTGGCGACGAACGCCGGGCAGATCAAGACCGGCGCGCCCGCGCGCACTGATCGCGTGGCGAAATACAACCAGTTGCTACGAATTGAAGAGCAACTCGGATCGATGGCTCGCTTTCTTGGAGGAAGCGCCCTCAGCGGCACGTCGGTGCCTAGGGTATAGAGCATGAATCGGGTGACCCATCGTCTCGTGATGCCTCTCGCGGTGGTGACCGCGGTAGGCATGATCGTCGTGTGGTTCCCCTTTTCGACCCTGCTGAGCCAACGAACGCAGATGAACGCGGTGTCGCAACAGATCGCTCTGCTGCACCAACAAGGTCACGTCCTCCAAGTTCAACAAAAGGCGCTGTCCACGGCGCAGGCGACGGAAGAACTCGCTCGCCAGGAGTACCAGTTGGTCCAACCCGGCCAGCGTCTCATCCAAGTCTTGAACAATGGAGACGGCACGGCCGGTGACCCGGGTGACTCGCCGTTGGCGTCTCCCCTCGGGACGAGCGGCGTCACGTCGGGCAGTCAACACAGTGTTCATCACGGCGCGGGATTCTGGTCTCGCGTCGTGCACACTCTCGAATTCTGGCGTTGAGCACTTTTTTCGACGCGTCGAGTGACGACCACGAGGTAGTAGCGGGATTGCTCGGGCGACCGGTCGCGGCGCGCTTCGCGGTCGTGGTGCGCCGCGCGAGCGGGTCACCTGTCGTGATCGAGAACGAACCGCACTTGCGCGACGGCACCCCACTGCCCACGCTGTTCTGGTTGGTCGACGCCGAATTACACGACGCGGTGAGTCGACTCGAAGGTGAGAGCGGCGTCCACCGATTCGAAGATCTCGTGGACGCCGACGAATTAGCCGCCACCCATCGCGAGTACGCCGCCCTTCGAGAAAAAGCCGTCGTTCGGCACGATCTCGTTCAACCTTCCGGTGGCGTGGGTGGCACGCGCGTGGGCGTGAAGTGCCTGCACGCTCATTTGGCGTACTTCTTGGTGGGTGGGAGCGATCCCGTTGGTGCACTGGTGGCCGAGGCTGTCCGCGTGCCACCCGTGGTGATCTGCGAGGTGCGATGAGCGTCGCGGCGATTGACTGTGGAACCAATTCCACTCGACTTCTGATCGCCGACGATACGGGTCGAGCGCTCCGCCGCGAAATGCGCATCACTCGTCTCGGTCAAGACGTCGACGCGACGGGCACTCTGGCCGACGAGGCACTCCAGAGGAATTTCGACGTTCTGACGCAGTACGCGAGATTCATGGACGACGCGCGCGTGACGAGGTCACGACTGATCGCGACGTCCGCGGCGCGGGATGCCGCGAATGGCGCCTTTTTCCTGGAACGAGCCGCCGAAATTACCGGCGCCCGCGTCGCGTTGCTCAGCGGGAACGAAGAAGCGCAGCTCTCGTTGCGCGGAGCCACCGCGGACCTGCCCGACGTCGACGTGCCCACCATGATCCTCGATATCGGAGGCGGCTCCACGGAGATGGCCGCCATGATCAACGGTACGTTGTTGGCCTTTTCCATGCAACTGGGCTGTGTGCGCGTGACCGAGCGGGCTCTGGGCGTCGGCGTGCTCACGACGGCGGCGCGCGAGCGAGCGAACGAGATGATCGAGGCCGAAATACAGCGAGCGTGGTCGCACGTGCCGGACTTTGAGCGGCTCGTCGGGAGAGTGCGCGTGGTCGGCTTGGCGGGGACGGTCGCCACTCTGGCT
>CAIQGE010000034.1 GCA_903871335.1 uncultured Actinomycetes bacterium | reverse complement strand
GGCTCATTCCACTTGCGTGTAAACGGCGAGCTAGATCTCTTTGAAAAGTTGTCAAGTGGGCGGTCACGCGTCTCCTTCAGATGGGTCACTTCTTTAAGAGTGACTCACCGAACGTTGCGCTGACCCCTTTAACCCAAGCAGTCCGTACACCGTGCCGAAAAACGGGCCACAGAATGATGGTCGATAGGAACGCGTAACTCGACACCGCGAGCCACCACCACGAACGTCGGGCCAAGGGACGATCTGCTCGCGTCACGTCACGCCCGGCACGGGTTCATCGCACGACTGTACCAACGCTCCTGGGCCATTCTGGGATCGACGGAGGCGGTCATCTCTATCCACGACCACGACCACATCATGTCGGGTACGGTAACGCGATGCGCGTGAAGTTCGCGGGAAAACTGTGGTACTGGCGAGGGCCGTCTCCCTTTCATTTTGTGACGGTGCCGGAGGCGGAAAGTGACGTGTTGCATTCCTTGGCACATGCTGTCACCTACGGATGGGGAATGATTCCCGTTGACGCTCGCATCGGTGACACCAGATGGACGACCTCGCTGTTTCCGAAAGATGGGCTGTACCTCGTACCGGTGAAAGCCGCGGTACGTCGGTCGGAGTCACTGGTGCTCGACGACGTCCTTACGGTCGAACTCACCGTCACTATCGGTTAACCGCGAGCCGCTCGGCGACAACGTCGTTCCGACACGTTGTCCGATGACAAAAAAAGGCCGCTCCCGTGGTGATCGACGTCACCACGGGAGCGGCCTTTTCTCTCGGAGCTATCGACCAGGAGCGGCCGAGCACGCGCTCGCGGAACAGACGTCGGGCACCATGCTCGTCGTCAAGAAGGTGATGATCTGTCCGTCGATGGTGGCGTAGTCGCGACCGTAGTCGTGGGGATCAAGACCACTTCCGCTGCTACCCGCCGCGGGTGCGGAGTTATCCGTCGGTGCCGTCAGCGTTCCGAAGTTCCAGAGTTCCAATGCCGCGTTCGTGACCTTGGTCTGGTTCAGGACGCCGATGCCGTTGAAGGCCGCTTGGGTTTGGCCACTCTGGGGTGAGAACACCGGAGCGTGTTCGGCTGCACCGATGGAGCGGGCGAAGACTTCGTCCGCCACATTCGGCACTTGGTGGTCGCCGTAGTTCTCGATCAACAAAACCTTCTTCGCCACGGTGTCCGGCAAGAGATTCGTCGTCAGATTTGCGGCGTATCCGTCAGCCTCGCCACGGTCCCAGAGGAGTTGAGCTAGTTGCAGTCCGATCTGGACATCGTCCTTGTTCGGGTAGGCCGTATTCAAAAACCCGGCGTAGACCCCGTTCCAGTCGGTTGAGCGCTGCAGGAGCATGCCCGCGTAGTCCATGCCACCTTGGCCGAGCATCACGTGCGTCCACTCGTTGGAGACGGCCGATACCGCAGCCCCCATGATGGCGCCCTGGCTGTATCCCACGTACGTGCACTTACCCACCTGGAACAGTGTGTGGCCCGATACGTCGTGGAACGCTGGTGACGTCGCGAATCCGCTGGGGCTGTTAATGAGCCGTCCCAGGAATTGGAAGTCCAACATTCCTTGCAGCATCTGGTCCGACACCTGATGGAAGTTCGAAAGGTCATTCAGCGCGGCGATCGCCTGGAAGACGTCGTTTTGGTCCAAACCGAGCCAGTCGGTGGCGCAGCCCATCATGTTGTGAGCTACCTTGTCCGCGAAACTGAAGTCCTCAACTTCGGTGGCGTCACCGAGAAGCCCGTGTCCGTAGACAGCGGGCAGAGCGGGACCGTTGGACGACACGGTCGACGGCAAAACGCACACGAAATTGGCGGTCCACTTGAGCTTGCCATTGATCAACGGAAGTCCAGCCTTATTCGTGTTCATCGTCGACGTGATTGTCGCCGCCTTCAAGAACAAGGGGACTTGATAGGTGCCCAGAACGGTTCGTTCTCCGTTACTTGTCGTCGACGACGTCACCGTGAAAGACGGCGTTCCGTTCTTCGGCAGCGTTTTGTAGGCCTGGTCACGCATCGTGATAGCGGGTCCGGTGATCGACGTGGTGCTGGCGACGGTGAAGTCCCACGCCATGTACGGCACCGTGCTACCGAGCACTCCGTGCAATTGCACGTTGATCAGATTCTTGATGTACGCACCTCGAGAGGCCGGCTTCAAAGTGCCATTGAGAGCCGCCACCGTCGAGGCCGCAGGTGCGATAGCGGCGTTGCTCGTGTCCTTGAGATTGCGCAACACCACGGCGTAGCGCACGCCGTCGGTGAGGGCGATCGCGGGATTGATGAGTAGCAGACGACTCGACGCGTCCGTGTTGGTCGCGTCCAGCTGCGCGAAGTAGGGCACGTGCGCGCCCGTTTTCGTATTGACAATCACAATGGGCGAGTTGCTCGCGAGGGAACCACCAATGTTGGTGGAGTCCACGATGCCCGAGTTGGCCAAACTGATGTTGGGAACGTAGGTCATGATCATGGAGCCCGGGGAGAAGCCGTCATTGAGATCTTGAAAGGTCGGAGAAATATGAACGCCCTTGTTGTTGATCGGCGTCTCCGCGGACGTGATGTTGAGTTGTACACCCGTCGCGGTCTTGGCGGTCTTGGTAAAGGCGTTGTTCGGCCACGGCAACAAGCAGTCGTGCCCCGCCGGAGCGGTGACGAGAACGTCGCACCCGTTGGTCGATGGACTCAGCGTCGCCGCGGACGATGTTGCCGTGCTGGTCAACACCGCCAGTCCCGTGCTGAGCACGAGCGTGGCCGCCATGAGGCCACGCGTCCCTGTCCGCTTCATAGTGTTCCTCCTTGGTGATGGGATATCCCACCAATTCGCATCCTAAGCACACTGAGGGAGTGGATTTTGATTTTGAAACCTGCTCCTACCGCAAAAACTTTTTCCAGAGTGTCGCGCTGAAGAGTCCGTCAAAATGCGCCACGATCAACCGATTCGTCGGACGGGTTACCGCAAGATTCTCCAACGTCGCTTGGGCTCGACGCGTCGAAATTCATTCCGGTCGACCTCGCGTTGTTGTCCACTTGATTTCAAAGCTTGTTGGGCAATATCGACGACGTGAAGTGTCAACAACACGGGAGTTTCATCAATGGAGGCCCGATCCACGTTCTGCACGCACCTTCCCTCACTCAATCTTTCGGAGCCTGGCATCACCTCCACCGAAATGCTCGAGCGATCTGAATGGAAACAACTGCGCCCGCCCCTCGATGACACGAGAGGCGGGCGCAGTTGTTGAAATATGGTGGCGTCGACATCGCGACGCGATACCACCAACGCGTCGTTACATTTCCATCGCTTCGTAGATCTCGACGGAACCACCGGCTTCAAGGACGGGACAGTTATTCGCGAGTGTCGCCGCCGCGTCCAGCGAATCGGCACTCACGATCGTGTATCCCGTCAGAGCGGACGTCGTGGTTGCCCCTACCGCCGTGCTCGCGCCGAAGGGGTTGCCCATGTCAGTGACGGAAATACCGATGGCGCCGAACCAGCCCATCCATTTTCCCATCACCGCTTCCTGCTCTTCCGGCGTCTCCGCCATTGCGCCACCCTTGTACACCAGAACGAATTTGGCCATCGCTATTCCTTTCGTCGGACGGAATCCGAGTTATGTGAGTGTTTCCTTACGTTAGAAAATGCTAACATATGACCCATGGACACGCTATTGAAAACTTTGGCCGACGAGAAGCGGCGAGAAATCTTGCGCCTCGTCTGGTCCGAGGAGCTGGGTGCCACGGAAATTGCTCAGCATTTCCCGAACGTGACGAGGACGGCCATATCCCAGCAACTTTCTCTGATGAAACGAGTAGGACTTCTCAATGAGCGTCGTGCAGGAACGCACCGCTTCTATCGGGCGCAACATCGTGAGGTACTGCGAGTGCAGCAATTCCTGAATGGCTACTGGTCAGATTCTCTGCAGCGTCTCAAGGAGCTCGCGGAGGCCATCGAGAAGGGTGAGGTGACGGCATGACGTACGAAACTGTGAAGGAAGTAGTGATCGACGCTTCGCCCGAGACCATCTTTCCCTTTTTGATCAACGAGAAAGAATTCGTTCGGTGGATGGGTACTGATGTCTCGCTCAACGCGGTGCCCGGTGGAAAGTTCCACGTGATGTGCGGTGGTGTGAACCCGAGTCTCGGAGAATTTCTCGAAGTGACCCCCTATTCGCGTGTCCGATTCACCTTTGGTTGGGATATCCCGGACCACCCGATTCCCGCGGGATCTAGTGAAGTCGACATCACCCTGCTCGCGTCGGGGTCTTCCACTGTTCTGCGTCTCGTTCACCGTGGACTCCCTCAGGACGCGTTGTCGGATCACCAGCGCGGATGGACGTATTACCTCGATCGCCTTGTCGTCGTCGTTGGTGGTGGCGACCCTGGTCCCGACCAGCCGAACGTCTAATTCGGATTCCGAACGACACCAAAGACTTCGGGGACCTTCTTACGCCTTGACATCCTGTTCGTTGTGAGGATCTCCTGTATTCGTCGTGACGCCGAATCGCGAGACCGTCACGGACGCGATATCGCTCGTTCGTGTTCGCCTGGTGTCCCCGTGGTGGAGCTATGGAGAAGGAAAAGGTGAACAAGGCACCATCTACGCTGGCCCCGTGACACTCGAATGGGAACAGGTGGTCATCGATACCAAGAGTCCACCGGAATTGGGTCGATGGTGGCAGCGGGCTCTCGGCTGGGTCGTTGTCCATGACGGTAGTGACGAGTTTGAGATCCGACCCACGCCCGATCGCACGCCCGGTCTCCTTTTTGTAGCCAATAACGAAGAAAAGACCAAAAAGAACCGACTGCATCTCGATTTTCGGCCGGACGACCAAGACGCCGAAGTGACGCGTCTTCTCGGTCTAGGCGCCCGCCAGGTCGATATCGGACAAGGTGATCGCGGTTGGGTTGTCTTATGTGATCCGGAGGGGAATGAATTCTGCGTTCTTCGTTCGGGCAGTTCTGCTGAGTAACAGTTGCGCGTTCCTATACGGTACGAAGCAGAGTAAAGACCGCGGCTAAGGCGTAGACGAACAGCAGCAAGGCGGCCAAACCGTAGGGAACCGCAAGAACGCACAGGAGTACCTCAGCCCACCGAGGTGCTCGTCGACCCGTCGCGTAGTACGCACAGGCGCCAAGAGGCGGAAGCACGACGAGTGAGGCGACGAACCACTTACTCGGATTATCGCTGCCCACCAGTCCGATCAACAGCGTGATGAAGAATCCTGCAGTGAGTAGTCCGGATACGACGATCCATGGAAGTACCCAACTCCCGCGTTCCGGAAGGAGTCTCGCTGTGCGCGATGGCTTGGAGGAGTTTGATGCAGGCACCTTGGAGCCAAAGCTTACCGTCGTGCTCAGGACGTGAGCAGATCCCCAAACTTGGCGCATATTCGTACGGTTCGAAAGCAGATCGTGAGCATGCAGTTCTTTGCTCGCGAGAACTTACATCGTGGCGTGAGGATCGCTTGAGAAAGGCTTCTTTAGTGGACGAATCAACTGTTGACATGAATAGCGGCGGCCACGATGTACTGAATTTCTGTCACAGGCTTTTGGTGGAGGTGATGGGACTAATGGGACCGGAAAGTTGATCGTGAGAGAGACTTGCCACCGAGCCGCTGACTGGTGAGCACTGAATGGGACAGAACGTCGAGTTCTAAACATAGATCGTGCCCCAGCCAGTCGGTGAGGTCAACGGAGAAGGCTG
>CAIQGE010000033.1 GCA_903871335.1 uncultured Actinomycetes bacterium | reverse complement strand
CTTCCGGTGTCGATGACGCGGTGAGCCGCTTCAGTCCTGAACTCGAGAGTGAACTTCCTTCTGGTTGCTCCCATTTGGACATCCTTCCAGCCGACTCGTGAGTCGGATTATTGGGTGTCCACTATTTCTGGGGAACCTCAGACCTTGCTGCCGACCGCTCGAATGACGCCGGAGAAATCCTGACCCGTCCGTTTCGGAAAGCGTCCCCCGGACATGAGTTTCAATTCACCGCGTCGGATTTTTCCGTCGATCGGGTTCACCGAGACGGCAAAAGGCTCAACCTGAACCTCCGTCGGCCCTGGGGCCGACAACGCGATGTTCTCGATCTTGAGGACATCAATCCCGCCAAATGTGTCGTAGACGACAACTTTCATGGTGTCGCAGGTCCTCTCGCTATGCGCCCACTAGGGAAGGCGGTTCGGCCGATGGTAGAGGGGTGGATGCTCCTATTACCAACGATGATTTCGTCACTTAGTGATGCCCATTTCGCATCGTCGCCGCGAATCACGTCGGAGGCCATTTGTTCTGGAATGTCGGTGCCGGGCCTCAGGACATTGACGGACGAGACGCATGGCGGAATCGACGGGTGATGCGCCCTGCCTCAGTGCGAGAACGCCCTCGTCGAGTCGTTGCCAGCGATGAGGTCGAAGACGCGCGATGCAGAGGGCGACGTACGACCCCTGCGAGTAGCTGCCCACAGGGTGGATGAGGGGAGTGCTGGCTCCGTTTCCAGGAGTGTGATGCCGGCGGGAATGCGCGTCATGGCGACGAGTGGGATCGGCGCGACGCCGACGCCGTCATGGACGAGTGACTGAATGGCACCAAATCCAAAGGCCGTCTGTACCGTCAATCCAGGACACGCGTGCGTCACTACGTCGAGTATTCGTTGGTGGATGGGTTCGCGCGCGGCGAGGCTAATGAACGTACGTCCCTCGAGCTCGGTTACGTCAAGAATGGATCGCTGCGCGAGTTCATCATCTATCGACACCGCGATGCCGTAAAAAATAGGCATGATCGCGGTTGCGCGCAGGTCTGTAGGGGCATCATCGGATGCGAAGAAACCGATATCGAGTTCGCCCTCCCGGAGTCCTTCCACGACGCCCGCGCTGTCGTGTTCGTTGAGATCCAATTGAAGAAGAGGCAGTTCGACTCTTACAGCGTCGACCATCTTGGGAAGCGCTCCGGCGAGCGCGGGTGCGATATAGCCCACACGCAGTGTGTCTTCCAACTGTCCTTGTCGCGTGGCTTCGAGTGCGTCGATCGTGCCGCGAACGAGTGGCGCCACGCGTGTATAGAGCGCACGACCTGTTGGCGTCGGTGTGACGACACGTGGGTTCCGAACGAACAGGATGACACCGAGGGAACGCTCTAGTTGCTGAATTTGGCGGGAAACGGCCGACTGCGTGAGGTGCTCTCGATGAGCAGCAGCGCGGAAACCTCCCGTTTCGTAGACAGCGAGAAATGACTGCAACTGTCGCAATTCCATTTCCGAAAGTTAATGGTCGTGGACCCGGTCGGGGCACTCCTGACCGCTTCGAGACGCTGTGACACCCCACGGGCCGCCCTTCGGTCTTCACCTCTCAGATTTTCGGCCCACGGTCGCCCCGTGTAGGTATTTGGCCACCCCAGACTCTGACGGCGCGGAGGTGATGATGCTGGCGACACCCACCATTGCCCACAGAACGAAGGCGACGAAGTAGGCCCTTCGGGTGGGGAGGTAGCGGTCGAGTTTGACGTCTCGTCGATCGTAGGTCGTGTTGAACAGTGTGAAGCGGTACCGCAGGAAGCACCAAGATCTTGGCAATTTCCTGTGCCTCGGCAGGCAACTGCGTCGCTGGTGGAAATTACACGGATTCGGGAGAACTTCACGGATTTGTCGCCAACGAGACCAATGGTGTCTGGTCGTCCGCCGCCAAACTTCCGGGTATCGAGACACTCACGACCAAGTTGTCCCAGGTTGCAACCATCTCGTGTCCGGCGATTGGGCGATGCACACTGACCGGCCGATACCAATTGTCCGGCCAAAATTTCGGGGAATTTGTGGCCGATGAAATCAATGGCGTATGGGGGAACGTTCAAGCGATGCCTGGGTCCAACGCGCTCGGTATCGTCTCGGTCGGCAGCAATTATCTCTCCTGCCCGACGGCAGGAAATTGTGCCTTATCGGGCTACTACACCGATGGGGGACACAAGCAACAGTCTTACGTTGACGCGGAAGTCAACGGCACGTGGGGATCAGTGGAAGAGCTGCCCGGGACCGCCGCTCTCAACGTTGGAGGTGACGCTGAAGTCGTTGGTGTCTCGTGCCCATCCCCGGGAAACTGCGCGGTGAGTGGTCATTACAGTGACAACACTGGCAAGTACCAAGATTTCGTCGACGATCAGGTGAACGGAACGTGGGGTACTGCCCAAGAGGTGCCGGGCATGAGCACGCTCAACACCGGCGGTGATGCGGACAGTGAGGCAATTTCCTGCGGTTCCGTTGGTAACTGCGTGGAGACGGGTTACCTCAAGAACAACGGTCACCGTCAAGCGTACGAGGCCGCCGAAGTCAGTGGCACGTGGGGAGTGGCCACCATTCTTCCCGGCTCGGTCGCATTGAACGAGGGCCAAGACGCTCGGGCCTTGGTGATCTCGTGCCCGTCGTCAGGCAACTGCGCCGTATCGGGCTACTACACCGATTCGGTGGGCAACGTTCAGATCTTCGTTGACAACGAAGTGAATGGTGTCTGGGGCACGACGGAGGCGGTCCCGGCTCTGATCTCAATGAATGCGAATGGTGACGCATGGACCAACGCGCTGACGTGCACGTCCGCAGGCAATTGTTTGGTGGATGGCTACTACGACGATTCGTCGGGAAATTATCAAGCATTCATCGCCGCCGAGAGCAATGGCGTATGGGGATCTGCGTTTCAAGTTCCCGGCAGTGCTGCAGCCAATGCGGGAGGAGATGCGGAGGGGGGGGGGGGGGCGATCGGGTGTACGGCTGGGAGTTACTGCGTTGTCGCGGGGGACTATGTCGATTCTTCGGGAACGCAACGCTCATTCCTCAGTGTTGATTCGCCGCCGAACACCCCCACGCACGTGGTGGGATCGACGGGGTACGGCCGCGCAACGTTGACGTGGAACACAGCCACGACCTTCGGTGTCGCGTGCTCTAGTTATCAAGTTTTTGAGGGCACTGTTGCGCACCATGAATCCAGCGTTCCCGTGAAGTCTGTAGCGGTGCCGACGACATCGGCCACCATTACTGGGCTCGTGCCGTGGAAGACGTACTACTTCGTTATCAAGGCGGTCGGTCCCGCTGGTTCGTCGGTGGCTTCCAGCGAAGTTGCCGTTACGGTCGGTAGCGACCGACTCACCAGAGCCACGTCGACTCTGACAACGAGCCAGCAGCTCATATCGGCGAACGGCGCGTACGAGGCCTTATTCCAGACGTCCGGAAACTTTGTGGTCATGAACGTGGCGTCGAAGGCGCTCGGCTACCAGTCGAAGACCACCGGAACGCACAAGGGGCACGTGCTGACCTTGTCGAAGGGCGTTCTCAAGATCACCGACACGAAGGGGAAATTGGTGTGGACGCCAAAGGCCAAGTCGGGTGTGGCGACGTCGTTGATACTCGAGAACAATGGGTCATTGGAATTGCTGAAGGCGCCAAGCACCATCCTGTGGACGGGTACCAAAGCCAATTCGGGACATTAGGACTTCCATCTCGGGTCACTCCTGAAGGGTCTCTACGGGTGTCGCGAGCGAGGGTCGCGCCCCTTATCTCACTCAGCGACGTGACGCACGGCGACGTGTGGAGTATTCACCCGCGAAACAATGCGTTCTAGTGGTGGTGGAAGAACCGAAGGTATATCGCACCGAAGACCAAGACGATACCGACATTGGCGAGTAGTCGTGACCATACGTCATGACGAAACAGCGTGACGTCGACACTCACGATGACCAGCACCATGGCGCCTGCGAGAACCAGTACTGAACGTTCCACCCTTGGCACCTTTGGCTCGAACCGGACTCCCAGGGAGTCCAGAGTTTCCTGGTGGCTCTCTGCTTTCCTCACTCATGTCTACTCCTCGCGCAGCGTCGGGGAGCGGCTGGATCGTGGGACCAAACTCGTCAATAGGTGACGCTAAACCGGCGACGGGGTCCGTCGATTGTCCAGTGGCCCCCGTAGGGAACGACGTACTGGGGATCCGTGTGACCAAGGTCTGGTCCGATGAGCACCATCGCTGAAGGGTTGTACGTTTCCATCACGCGAAGTACCGCGTCAGCTTGTTCGCGTCGAAATGCCGCTCGCGCGGCCACTTCGAGGGGAGCGTGCGAGTGCCACGCCTTAGGCTTGGCGATAACGATCGCTCGAAACTGCGCCAGCAGGCCGCGCTCGCCGGCGTTGCGCAGCATGCGAAAGACGTCGACCGCCGGTGGCATTTCCTCGGAGGTTTCCAGAAAGAGAATGCATCCTCGGTATTCTTCAACGGGCTGTATCCAGCGATTTGCAGCCAGGTTCCAGTGAAGGATCTCGAGGTTCCCGCCCCATGAGGGGCCTTCGACCACCTGATCCGCGTTGTGCCACTCCCACCCCGTCTCGGGTTCAGTGGGTAGTTCTCGTTCGAGAGTGCGTAGGTCGCTCCAATCACATTGAAGATCGGTGAAGCTTTCCACGGGAGTGATCTCGTAGTTGCCGGTATCAAATAGTGCACGACGGAGCGATTCAAGGTGAGCGGGGTGGGGGCCCCCTGGTCGGGCGAGATGCACCAACGACGACCCTCCGTGATAGGAACTCATACCGAGACGAAACAAGAAATTCAGCATGTTCGTGTTGTCGGAATAGCCGAAGTACGCCTTGGGATGAGCCGCGATGCTCTCACTGTTGAGATGCGGGAGGACCGTGATCTGATCCTCGCCACCAATGACCGCCATCACGGCCTTGATGGCGGGATCGCAAAACGCCGCGGTGAGATCGCGTGCGCGATCGACGGCGGATGCTCCGACACGACGGGTCGTGGGATATTCGACGGGTTCCAATTCAAATTCGCGTCGCAGGACGTCGAGGCCTCGCTCGTGGACCTCGGGAAAGACGCCCGCTCCGGCCCAACTGGGTGAAACGATTGCCACGCGGTCGCCCGGTACCAGCTTGGGTGGTTGCTGAAGGCGGGGCACCGTTGTCATCGCGAAACCGTAGCGCGAACGGGAACTTGTTTGACTGAGGGGAAGATCATTTCTGCTTTTCTCAAACGAAAACGTCGCTACCGGAGAGCGGCGCTGAGGCAGCACTCTGCTGACGCGTCGCCGAGTGGTGTCGGGCGCATCGCGGCGGGTGAACAAGTTCGGTCCGGCGCGCGTTCTTCGGTCGTAACGCGTTGCCCAAATTTTGCGTCAATCAGCGGTATGCTGATGTGACCGAGTCACGTTCATTAGTTCACACGTACTCGCTGAAATTGTCGATGGATGTCGCCTGCTGATCGGTTTTCACCCGGTCTCACGTGGTGTTTCTCGGCTCAATTGGAGATTTTCCGACATCATGAGCAGTAGTTATCTCAAGCGCGATCAACGCGTGAGCACCATCATCCAAGCAGCCAGTCAGCTCGTGGTGGAAGGTGGCCTAGAAGCGGCGACGGTCACGGCCATTGCTCATCGTGCGGGTGTGTCTCGCCAGTGGCTCTACGAACTCTTCCCGGACGTGGATGCAATTCTGACCGCAATGTACGAACAGTCCGTCCTCGAATATTTTCCCGCTCTGACCTCCGTGACACCGGAGAAAGACGGGTATCCGAATTACGTAAAGGCCAGTGTCGAGCGTTATTTGACGATGCCGACGGCCTTTGCAGTCGTCATTTCGGCGGCCTTGCACCAGATCGGTGAAACGGCGTCGCTCGGAGTCCTTCGCGACAAGATCCTCCACAGTTTTGACGTCGAAGTTGTCACTCCCCTGGAAAACGCGGGTTTTGATCGTGACAACGCTTTCGCGGCAGTCATTGCGGTCGCGGAAACCGCTGCGGGACTCAATATTGCCATCGCCCGAGGTACAACGACGCTCGAGGCGGCCAAGAGGACATTGGGTCACGTCGTCGATGCCGTTACTCGTTCGATTTCAACGTTGGCGTAGTACCTCATTCTTCTGCTCCCGCTGATTAGCGTGGGTTCATGAAGTGGTGGCACGAAGCAGTCTTCTACCAGATCTATCCGCGATCCTTTTTCGACGCCAATGGCGACGGGGTGGGGGATATTGAAGGCATCCGCACGCAACTCGATTACCTGACGTGGCTGGGAGTCGACGCACTGTGGATTTCGCCGATCTTCCCATCGCCGATGGCCGACTTTGGTTACGACGTGAGCGACTACTGCAATGTCGACCCCGTCTTTGGAACACTCGAGGACTTCGATCGGCTCCTCAGTGAGGCCCACGACCGTGGACTTCGCGTGATCTTGGACTGGGTGCCGAATCACACGTCACAGGAGCACCCGTGGTTTCGCGACGCGCGAAGTTCGCAAGATAGCGAGCATCGTGACTGGTACATCTGGCGAGACGCACGTTCTGACGGTTCCCTACCCAACAACTGGTTGAGTTCGTGGAACAACGAACCGGACTGGACCTTTGATGAGGGCAGCGGTCAGTACTACCTTCACTGTTTTCTTCCCGAACAGCCCGATCTCAACTGGGCCAACGTGCGGGTCCGCGAGGCCATGGCCGACACCTTGCGATTCTGGCTAGATCGCGGTATTGACGGATTCCGTATGGACGTCATCCATCTCGTCGGCAAGGATCCCGACTTGCCGAATGATCCCGACGACCTCCTGTTCGTGGGACACGTGCCGCTCAATGATGTGCCCGTCACTCACGACTATCTGCGCGAACTTCGTCGTGTCTTAGAGGAATACCCCGATGATCGGATGAGCGTCGGGGAGGTCTATCTCCTAGATCCGGAGGCGGTCGCTACCTATTACGGGGATCAGGACGAACTCGACCTCTCCTTCAATTTCCTCTCGTTGCTCACCCCGTGGCGCGCCGAAGCGTGGCGCGACCTCATCACGCGTACCGAGAACGCCCACCTGAACGTTGACGCGTGGCCGACCTGGGTCTTGTCGAACCACGACAATCAGCGCGTGGCGTCCCGACTCGGAGGAGATCCCGTCAAGATTCGGTCGTCGGCCATTCTCCTGCTGACGCTGCGCGGAACGCCCTTTATGTATCAGGGTGAGGAGCTCGGCCTATTGAACGGCGAGATTCCGGAAGATCGGGTGGTGGACCCGGGCAGTCGAGACGGATGTCGGACACCGATGCCGTGGACGAGCGACTATCCGCACGGCTGGTGGGGTGAACCGTGGCTACCGTTCGCCGCCGACAGCGTCGGCTACTCGGTCGAAACACAGATCGACGATGACGAGTCCTACTTGCACTTCTTCCGGAGTGTTCTCGCACTACGACGATCGCAGCCAGCTCTACGACGAGGCACCTTTGAGAATCTGAATGTGGAGTCACACGTCCTTCGTTTCGATCGCTGTGCCGGCGGTGACGTTGTGAGTGTCTGGGTCAATTTCGGACGCGAGGCGTGCGCAATTGACATGCAGGGACGAAGCATCCTTCTGCGTTCGGGTGGTGCGATCGACGAAGCGCTACTGGCGCCGGGGGAAGCTGTAGTGGTGGCCTAATTCGGCTGCCACGGTTCTCGTTGACGCGACGCGGGCTGGTACCGTTCGCCGGCGGTGACGTCCACGCGCGCTAGGAGCAGATCGCATGGTGGTTCGAAGGTGTGCGCGAAGCGTTCGGAACTTTCGAGACCCAGTAACTCCCAGGGCAAGGTGGTGCGACGATCGGTCTCATCTTCGATCCATTGCCGAAGGGCGAGCCCTTCGTTCGTGACGTTGCGGTCGACGGCAAGACCCTTGTGTTCCAAGCTCGTCCAGGCCGCGTCAATGGACGCCGCCGCATTGCCCCGCGACACCGACAGCCAGTCACCGTCGTAGCCGAGCCAGGCATTGTGCAGCACGGAAGCCTCGGGTCCGCTCAGTCCCTGGCTGGCGACAATGGCCCAGTGCGTGTCGCCGCGCCATTCCCGCAACGCATTGACGGCGTGCCAGCCACGTAGAAGTGGTGAGGCCGGTTGTTCCATGGCGAGGTGCGCGGCAAAGAAGGGCCGTCCGACCGTTGGCAACTTCGCGACGACGTCGCCGAGATCGTCCGCAAATTCCTCGAGCCCACCTCGAGCGTCTGGAGCGTAGGCCGTGAGTCCGTCGACGACCGCCGCATCTCGCGCCAACCAGAAAGCGTGGAACGCCGAGGGGGTGCCGAGATGCTGGAAAACCAGACGGATCCCGTCGGGGGAAATGGAGCCGAACGACGCGATCGTGGCTTCAGCACCTGCCCCGGCGAACGGGGCGGACCGACTCGCGATGTAGCCGAGCGGTCCCGGCAGACCGAGTTGTTCGTATCGCGTCACCGCACCCGGATCCCAAAAGATCCAGCCAATGAGTGTCTGTACGCTGCGAGAATTACGTCGAGCTATGGCTGCCCAGTCCGTGGTGCTATCGGTCGTCATGAACTCCTGACGATAGTCAACTGGTCTCGTGTGGCGGCCGTTGGAATGTGAGTGAGGTTTCGCTGCCTACACTCGTGGGCGGCGAGGGGCGACTGATGAGCAGCATGGGTACGGGCAATTTCCGCGGAATGCGGTCATCGATGCGAAATCGTGACGTTCTCTCGCACAAGGTCAAAGAGGGGACGGTCAAGCGGGTTCTCGTCTTTGCCCGCCCCTATCGTCGAATTCTGACGATCTTCTTGATCGCGGTCATTCTCGACGCGCTGATCGCCTCAGTGCCACCGCTGCTGGTGCGTAGTCTCATTGACAAAGGAATTTACGGACATGACCGTAGTTTGGTCATCAATCTTTCGCTTCTCGTCGGTCTGCTCGCTCTGGTCGACGCCGCGTTCTCACTGGTGGAACGACGAATCTCCTCCATCATCGGCGAGAGCCTTATCTACGACCTCCGCGCTCGTGTTTTTCGCCACGTCCAGGAAATGCCGATTGCCTTCTTCTCGCGCACGCAAACGGGAGCGTTGATATCTCGCCTCAATAGCGACGTCATCGGTGCGCAGCAGGCCTTTACGGACCTGTTTTCAAATGTGGTCGGGAACTTGATCACCGTGTCCATCATTCTCACCGTGATGTTCTTCTTCTCGTGGCAGATCACGTTGATTTCGCTGATCCTGCTGCCGGTCTTCTTGCTCCCGGCGCAACGGGTGGGTCGGCGTCTCGGGGGCCTCTACCAGCGCAGTTTGGAACTCAACGCTGAGATGAATATGGTTATGACCGAGCGCTTCAACGTGGCCGGTGCCATGATCGTGAAGCTGTTCGGTCGACCAGCGGACGAAGTCGCGTTCTTTGAGGATCGCGCGGGCAAAGTCCGTGACATCGGCATCGAGCAGGCCATCTACTCGCGTTTCTACTTTGTCGCGTTATCGCTCACCGCTTCCATGGCGACGGCCGCCACCTACGGCATTGGTGGCGTGCTGTCCATCGACGGGGTGATGACGGCGGGCACCATCGTGGCACTGACCACCTACCTCGCTCGGCTCTACGGACCGCTGACGCAACTCAGCAATTTGAACCTTGACGTCATGACCGCCCTCGTGAGTTTCGAGCGTCTCTTTGAAGTTCTCGACTTAGAACCAATGATCAAAGAAGCACCGGACGCGACGACCGTCCCCGAGGGCCCGTGCACCTTGCACTTCGACGATGTTTTCTTCGCCTACCCGGCCGCTCACGAAGTGTCGCTCGCGTCCCTCGAGTCAGTGGCGAAGCTCGATGACACGCCGCGGACGGACGTTCTCTTTGGTGTGTCCTTTGAGGTGGCCCCGGGAACGATGACGGCCTTGGTGGGTCCGAGCGGGGCGGGAAAGACGACCATGTCCATGCTGGTCTCGCGTCTCTACGACGTCACCGGTGGGGCGGTGCGACTCAATGGGGTCGACGTGCGTGCGCTCACCAACGCCTCGTTGACCGACACGGTCGGCGTCGTTACTCAAGATCCTCACTTGTTCCACACGACTCTCAAAGCCAACCTCCTCTACGCCAAGCCCGACGCCACCGACGACGAAGTGACCGCCGCTCTTGAAGCCGCCCAAATCGCCGACCTCGTACGGGCCCTTCCGCGAGGCGTGGACACGGTGGTCGGCGAACGCGGATACCGCCTCAGTGGCGGCGAGAAACAACGCGTGGCGTTGGCGCGACTGTTGTTGAAGTCGCCCCGCGTCGTGGTGCTGGACGAGGCGACGGCGCACCTCGACGCCGAAAGCGAGGCGGCGGTGCAACGAGCGCTGGACGCGACAATGAGTCACCGAACGTCACTCGTGATCGCCCACCGCTTATCCACCATCCGCCACGCCGACCAAATCTTGGTGATCGACGCTGGGCGCATTGTCCAACGGGGCACTCACGAGAATCTCATGTTGGAAGGGGGGTTGTACCGTGATCTCTACGAGACGCAGTTCGCACCCCAAGAAGACGTGGAGATTACGTGAAGGTCATCGTCATTTGCTTCGCCAACACGTGCCGTAGTCCGGTCGCCGAGACCCTTCTCGCCGTGAGTGTCGGTCGACACAGCGGTGTGACGGTCACGTCGAAGGGAACCGAAGGTGGCATCGGATTGACGCCACCGGCGATGCAACAAGCATTGGACGAAGCCGGCATCGTGCTCTCGTTGCCCTTGGGCGAGACCCTGGAGCGAGAGGACGCGCGCTCGGCGGATCTGTTGTTGTTCATGGAGCGCGCTTTGTTGCGCGAAGCAGTGGTACGCGACACATCGCTATGGCCGAAATCGTTCACGTTGCGGGAATTTGCGCGACGTGCCCAGATCAATCCTCCCTCGCCCCAGGACGAGACGTTCGACCAGTGGATTGCGGTGTTGCACCGGACTCGTTCTCGTAACGATTTGTTAGGTGCGGACGTGGAGGACGACATTACGGACCCGGGCTTGTCGGGAGATGTTGCCGACTATCGCGAGATGATTGAGACCCTTCGCCGCGAAACACTTCGCGTAGCGCCGATGCTTACGGGTTGGCCGTCCACGTCAGAGTGACCTCGTGATCGGCGGTCCAACTCTGTTGGATCGGACCGTTGTAATTCTGTGAGGACGTGAAGTTCACGGTCATGGCCGTGGGGTGAATCAAACTTTGCGGCACAAAGTGGAGGCTGAAGCGGCCGTGGCGGACGGCGTTCGGAATGAAGGACGTGAAGACCACCTGCTGGGTTTCTTGCGGATACACGAAGGAGATCGCCCGCTGCAAGGACAGGCCCTCTTCGGTGAGAGCACCCGGAGCCTGCGTGCCACGGGGCATCCAGAAGAACAAACGAGCGTCGTATTCACCCGGTGTGTGTCCGTTGGTGCGCGAACCGAGTGCGTAACTGGGCTTGGCGCCCGCCGGCGCGGTGTTGTGAAGTTGCAGCGTGGTCGTGATCAAGGCGTTGCCCTGTGAGTCCAGTTGCACGTTGTAACTCGCGGCGCTGTACATGAACCAGTCCACCTTGGCGGCGGCGCCGGCTTCCATGGCGAGGTGGACGGCGTTGGTGCCGTAATCCTTCATGCCTCCCGCGCCACCAAAGGACACGACCGTTTTTTGCATCTGAGGATTCGTGTCGTAGAACATGAGGTGGCGGCCCTGGGACGACTTGGCCAACGAATGCAAGAACGCGCCGAGGTCGTAATTTCCCTTCTTCATCTTGTCGACGGCGGCTTGCGCTACGGCGGCCACTTCGTCGTGGCGAGCGGCCTGGGAACCGTAGGGGTACTTCTTATAGAGGTCGTAGAGAAGCAGGGGAGCGACGTTGTCCGTGGTGACCTCGCCCTTGATGGCGGGAACGTTGACGCCGCCGGTTACCTTGAGGATATTTTCCAAGGTCTGTACGTCGACGCCCACGACGCCGTCAACGTGGATGCCGCGAGCTTTTTGGAACATCTGAATCATCCATTGCGACGACATGGGGAAATTACCGGGCGCGTTGACCGATTGCCAGATGCGCGTTGGTTCGAAGGGCCCAAATACCGCGCGAGTGGTGGGTGAAGTGATCGTGGCGGCGGGCGACGACAATGAGATCGTGCCGACGCTCGCGGCCGAGTCCATCGTGAAATTTCCGTCGTGGACGTGCAGGAGGGCCCACGAGAGCACCGCACCCTGGTCGCGCATTTCCGAGTTGTTCTGGCCCGCGACGAGGTAGGTCCGTGGGCCCCGTGAACCGAGGAAGGGTTGGGCGAAATCGAGCGCCTCGCCACCTCGAACGAGAAGGGAGGAAACGACTTGTAGCTCGTGATTGAGCTTGACCCTTTCGCTGCGAACCGGTCCCCACAGGCCGTCGGGTGACGTGGTGAGCGATCCAATGACGTGGGCCGATCGGTGCACTTGGCGGTCCAGCAACTTGAGGGTTGGAAGATTGATCGATGTCCCGTGGGAGGCCGCGATGACGTCATTGGCGCGGGAGATCAGTTTGACGCCCTGGTCGGACAATGTGTTGACGTCGTGGACGGTTTGCGTGAGTGACGACACCTGTCGGCCGAAAATCGGAATGATTTTGAGCACGGAGATGGCGAGCGAATTGGAAAGATCGGCGTCCGCGCGATCTGCGAGAAAGTGCATCTGGTTGAGGTTGGTGGTTGCTGATTCTCGGCCCGACGGACTCAGCAATTGATCGCGTTGATCCACAATGTTCTTGCCCAGGTTTTGGGCTTGTGTGAGGTCGCCGCGGGCGTCGAGAAAAGCAATCGTGCCGAAGATCAGGGCGAGTAGCAGCACCACGCCGAATCCCAGCATGACGCCAAGAAAGATTTGCTTCGCGATTTCTCGAGGCCATAGACGTCGGGGCACGTCGCGCCACTGTCCCCGTGGTCGTTCGGCGCGTTCGAAGCGAACACCCTCACCGTGGCGGTGTCGGACCCCGTCGCGGTGCAACGTGTAGTGATTCCAACCGTGGCGAAAATCGTGAAGAAAATGTGATCGTCGGTGGCGGTATCGAGGACTCACGCGCTGGTCATCTCGTCGCCGATCCGACGTCCCTTAGGACGACGGCCGCTGGGATTCAACTTCGATTTCGGGCATCGGGATGTTCTCGGGAATTGGCTGCGAGGGTGAGCCGTACGTGCCACCGGAGCCGTAGGTCGATCCGTACCCATAGCCGTACCCATATCCGTACCCGTACCCATAGCCGTAGCCGTACCGGTAGTAGTTGTAGGAATCGGCCTGGGGTGCGCGATTCAAGATGAGACCCACCAGCGCTGCGTCCACTTGCATCAAGAGTTCCACGGCGCGAGTGGTGTCGCGCCGGGTCGAGACTCCCGAGGCACCCACGAGAAGAACGCCGTCAGCGTGCGCGGCGAGAACCTGGGCGTCCGACACGGGCAGCATCGGCGGCGAGTCGAGAATCACGATGTCGCAACGTTCCTTGATTTCTTCGATGAGACGTTGGGCGCGACGACCAGAGAGGAGCTCGGCGGGATTCGGCGGAATCGGACCGGCGGGCAAGATGCGGAGATAGGTGCTGCCGGGGACTTCCACCAGGGCTTCGTCGAGGTCCACTTCGCCGAGCATCACCGAGGTGAAGCCGACGTCATTGCTGACGCCGAAGAATTCGTGGATACGAGGTTTGCGCAAGTCGCAGCCAAGGATGATGACCTCGGTGCCCGCCGCGGCCAGCGTGTACGCGAGATTCGCCGACGTCGTCGTCTTGCCGTCGGCGGCGGCGGGAGAGGTAATCAAGAGGGTCCGAATCGGGTCATCCAGCGACATGAACTGCAGAGACGTTCGTAGCGAGCGAAAGGCTTCCGCCGGAGGACTCTTGGGCTGCTCGGCCACGATGAGTAACGGTGTCTTGCGGTCCTCCCACTCCCGAATGGAGGGGATGGACCCAATGACCGGTCGACCATGCGCGATTTGCTCAAACTCCTGGCGGGTACGGAGCTTGTCGTCGAGCGTGTCGCGCACGATGGCGACCACAATGCCGATCGCCAGGCCAATGACGAGTGCCAACAGTGCGTCACTCGTCGGCTTCGGCGATAGCGGGACGGAGGGACGGCCGGCGTAGGAAATGATCTGAATGGCCGTCTTCGGGTTGAGTTCGTTGAGTTGCACGCCATTCAACTGAGCCTGGAGCAACTGGAGTGAGTCGTAGGCCTGACTGACTTGCTTGGTGTAGATGCGACCCAAGATGGATTTACGTCCTACCTGGTGGATCTGCACCAGGAGGTTGGCGATGAGGAACTTCGTGTTCGTAATGGACGTGGAGTAAAACTGCGCGAGTCCGATGTCGTTTTGGATCGCCTGGGTGCGGTAGTACGCGTTGTACCCCAGGGCGATCGCGTTGGCGCCCTTTTGGGCCAGTCGGGGCGACGATGAGGTGCAGGTGATCTTGGCAATCGAGGAGTTGCCCTGCTGAGCAATATTGCAGTTCGGGAGCGGTTGCCCAAGGATCTGGACGGCCTGGGTTCGCACGGGTCCAGAACCGAGACGAATCAAATCCGTGCTCATGGCGGTGACGCTCAGGTTCTTGTTCGCCGCGAACGCCACGGTCGTTTGAGCGCTGTACACGGGAGTGCGGACGGTGTCGATCAGCAGCATGCCCGCGACCGCGACGAAGGTGATGACCACCACGGTCAACTTGTGACGCCAGAGAACCCGTAAGTATTCCTGCGGAGCACGACGAGCATCGGTCTGGTTTTCCACGACCACACTCTACCGATGGGCTCCTTCTGATTGAGGTCGGTCGAGTGCGCGGCCCGAAATTGCCCTACGGCCTATGGCACAATGACTGTTGTGAAGAACTGGCCCGACACCGTGGTGCCGGAGGTCGTCGACGTACGACCACTCCCACGAGGAGGGTCGTCACTGCCACTCGTGCTGATGGTCGCCGGTGGTGCCATCTCGCTCTCATTGGTGACGGGATCACACACGCTGCTGGCTCTGATCGCCATTCCTCTCGTGATTTCAATGGCGTGGTCCAATCCCGCCGGCATGATTGGCATCCTGCCCATTTGGTTGGTGTTGCTCGGAATGGTGCGTCGTTTGACAACGGGCGGGACCAATGTCACGTTCTCCGGCGACCCCCTCCTTCTCATCGCACCGCTGGCCCTTTTGGTGATGTGGCTGATGGTGACACGATCTCGGGAGCCGGGCGCTCTCACGCCCCTGGCTCGATGGGTGCTCGCCTTTAATGTGGTCGCACTCCTGCAAGCATTCAACCCCACCCAGGGCAGTCTCCTGACCGGACTCGGCGGCGTCTTGTTCTTGACGATTCCCACGTTGGCGTTCTGGATTGGCCGGCGATTAGCGGAGCCCATCATGATCATGCGAGTGATCTGGACGGTCGCGCTGGTGTCGCTCATCGCGGCGGCCTACGGGTTGTACCAGCAGTTCGTTGGGTTTCCGTCATGGGACCAGTCGTGGATCGCGAGTAAGGGATACGCGGCCCTCAACGTCGGTGGTGGTGTGACGCGCGCCTTCTCGAGCTTCTCTAGTGCCCAGGAGTACGCCGCATTTCTCTCCGTCGGTGCGGTGGCCTGGGCGGCGCTGCTGACGAAGTCGACCCGTTGGCCGATTCTTCTTCACCTCGCCGCGCTGGCGACGGTTCTGACCGCCCTGTTCTACGAATCGCAGCGCACCAGTGTCTTCCTGGTCACCCTGGCGCTCGGCATGATGGCGGCGGCCAAGCGTCGTTATCGCCCGATCAACGTCGCTCTCGCGGGCACGGTCGCGGTGGCGTTGCTGATCCTGTTCGCGGGAGCGATTGGCGGCTCCTCGAGTACCAGTAGTTCCTCGAGCCCCGGCTCGGTTCTCGCTCAGCACCAATTGTCGGGAGTGTCGCAGCCCCTCGGTTCCAATTCGTCGTTGAGTGGACACATTTCAGCCACGCGCAAGGGACTCCTGCTCGGTATTCGTCATCCGCTGGGTCGCGGGACGGGAGCGACCACGTTGGCCGCCGGAAAGTACTCGTCGAGTAGTCACCTGACGGGAACGGAGTTCGACCCCGGCAACATGGCAATTGACTTCGGTGCGGTCGGCATCGTTGTCTACCTCATGTTGCTCCTCAACGGACTTCGGACGGCGTACCGATTGGCTGTTCGCCGACGAGACACCATTGGTCTGTTTGTCATCGGCATTGCGGGCGCGACGCTGTTCCAGTGGACCAATGGTGACCTGTACTCGGTCTGTTGGCTCGTGTGGCTGGCGTTCGGATTCGCGGACCACCTGCTGAAGGTAGAAACCGACCGCGACGAAGCCGCTCGCGTCGTCGTCGATACCTTCACGTGGCGTCGACCCAGCGAGAGTGCGCGACAGGCTCCCGCTCAGTGAGTTCGAAACCGCGAGTTTTGTATCTCGCGCATTCCGTCGATCCCGCGGGAGGCGGCATGGAACGTATGGGGCACGCACTGATTACCGCCGCCAGCGACCGCGTTGACTTCACCGTTGTTGCCGCAGAAGGTGGGGACTCGCTGCCGTCGGGTGTGCGGACCATTCACGTCTCACTCCCGTCCGCTCCAGCTTTCGCCCGTATTGCCTGGTTCTTTGTGCGGTCACGACGCATCGTTCGACGCGAGCGACACAACGTCGACATCGTGCACGCCTGCGGGGCTCTCACGCCGGAGCCGGTCGATCTCGCGACGGTGCACTTGTGCCACGCCGCCGTGGACAAGTCCGCACGACGACACGAAGTGGGCTGGCGTCGCGCCAATGCCGCGATCGCGCGACGTCTCGGACTCGGGATTGAGCGACGTCAGTATCGCCGCGGCCGGGTGGGCGAGTTGGTCGCGGTGTCGCCCGTCGTCAATGCCCAGTTAGCGCAGCATTACAGCGATATTCCTCGACGAGTGATTGCCAACGGCGTCGACGCTTCCGCGTTCTCTTCCGTGGAACGTCCCGCAAATGAATCGGGGATGTTGCGCGTGATCATGGTGACCGGCGACTTCGCCCTCAAGGGCGTGGACTTGGCCATTGCTGCGATCTGCCAGGCGCCCCACGCCTCGTTGACCGTCGTGGGTGATGGACCCATCAGTCATTACGAGCGAGTTCTGCACGACAAGAACGTCGCGGACCGCGTTCGTTTCACTGGTTTCGTAGCGGACGTGGCCCCTCTCTACCGCGAACACGACGTCGTTCTGTGTGTGTCGAACTACGAAGCCTTCGGCCTCTACTTGGTCGAGGGCGCCCTGTGTGGTTGTGCGGTTGTCTCCACGGGCGTGGGGGTGGCCGATCAGCTGGTTGGTGCGAATGAGGGTGGTCGCCTCGTGACCGCGGAGGTTGCCTCGGTCGCTGACGCTCTCGAAGAACTGTGGGGGAGCCCAACGACGCGGCGCGCACTCGCCGACGTTGCGCAGTTACGGGCGCGTAGCTACACACGAACCGCGATGGCCGATGCGTACGTGGATTTGTATCGCGAGCTGCGACCATGACGTCACCGAAGATCGTGCACGTGGGGCTCGAGAGTCCGCAGTGGCGCATTGGCGGACTGAATCGCTACCTTTCCGAGCTGGTCCGTGCCCAGGACGTGTTGGGAACGACGTCCTCAGTGATCTGGATTGATGACGGCACAGAAGAGGGAGCCGTGCCGTCGGGCCTCTCGTGGCCGAAACGGGTGCGAGTATTCGCTCGCCAGATCCGTCAGAGTCCCGCCGACGTCATCGACGTTCACTTTCCCGCACACGCGGCCTACGCGCTCGCCACCGGTGCGTTCCGACGACGACCATTCATCGTGCACTTCCAGGGTCCGTGGGCCCTCGAGAGCGCCGTCGCGGGTTCATCGCGGGTGTCCGTTGCCCTCAAGTCGTTGGTGGAGGGCTACGTCCTTCGTCGCGCCGAAAGAGTCGTGACGCTCTCGTCCGCCTTTCGCGCGGTTGCGGTCGAGCGGTACGGCGTCGCGCCACACCTCGTCGACGTGATCGCTCCTGGCGTCTCGCCCGCGGACGCCGTCGACCGAGTGACGTTGCGCTCGCGACTTGGTTGTGACGAGCTGATCACGTTCGTGATCGTTCGACGACTAACGCCGCGGATGGGCATTGACCGCTTCGTGGAGTTCTTCGCGAGAGAAGGCCGCACCAACGAGACTCTCGTGATCATTGGGGACGGAGACCAGCGGGCAGAACTCGAGGACCTCGCGCGGCAACGAGGAGTGGCCGATCGCGTGCGATTCCTGGGCCGTGTCGATGACGAAACCTTGCGGGACTGGTACGAGGCTGCCGACGTCAGCATCGTACCCACCGTCGCGCACGAGGGCTTTGGCCTCGTCGTTCTGGAGTCGCTCGCCCATGGCACACCCGTCGTCGTGACCGACGTTGACGGGTTGCGCGATGCTGCGCGCGTGAGCGACGCCGTCAGAGTCGTATCGGCCATCGAACCGACGTGGCGTGCCGCCATCGACGCGGTTCTCGAGAATCCAGATTTGCGCACGACGGCGCGAGGTGATGCGCGTGGTCAGTCGTGGACTCGCGTGGCCGAGAGACACGCACGCCTCTACGACGAGGTGGCTCACGGTGACGCCCCTCGAGGGGTGGTGGTCCTCGACCACACCGCCAAGAGATCGGGTGGTGAATTAGCGCTGGCTCGCGTGATGAGTGCATTGGATGATCGACGGTGGCGCGCGCACGTCGTTCTCGGTGAAAACGGACCGCTGACCAGTGAGCTGGACCGCCGGGGACTTTCGTATGAGGTGGTACCAATGGATCCGGCGACTCAGGCGCTGTCGCGCGATCAATTGGGCCGTCGAAGGGCTCGGGCGGTCGGGACGACGCTGAGTTACGCGTGGCACATTCGTCGCATCACCCGACGTCGACAACCGGTGATTGTGCACACCAATTCAATGAAGGCTCACGTCTACGGAACCATGGCGTCGGTGTTCGCACCGTGGCGGGTAGTTCTGCACGCCCGTGACCTGTGGGCTCCGCCCTATGTGGGTGCGCGCACGGCCCGCTTTTTACGGTTGTTGGCGACGTGGGGTCCCGACGACGTCATTGCCAACTCCCGGGTCACGGGACGGTCCACCTCGGTCAATGCCGCCGTCATCCCGAGCCCCGTCGAAGACGTCTTCTTTGATCTCGAGGACCCGACGACGACGACCACGGTGCGCTTTGGGATCATTGGCCGATTGGCGCCGTGGAAGGGGCAGGACCTCGTTATCGAGGCCGCGAACCTGTTGCGTAATGAACCCGGGTGGACGCTGCGAATCGTGGGTGGAGCATTGTTCGGAGAAGACGCGTACGCGGACGAATTAACGCGCCAGGTCGACAGGTTGGGCCTCTCCGGTCGAGTGAGTTTCGCGGGCGCCGTTGATGACGTGAGCAGCGAGATGCGGGACCTCGATGCGGTCATTTTGGCGTCGCGATCACCGGAGCCCTTTGGCAACGTGATCGCCGAAGCAATGGCGGCGGGACGGGTCGTGATCGTGCCGAACGAGGGCGGCGTCATGGAATTTGTGGGGACCGACGACACTGAACCGAACGGCGTCGTGTTCGCGGCCACAGATGCCGCCTCGTTGGCCGCCGCGATGCGTTTCGTCCTCCATGACGCGTCGCGGCGCGTGCGCATGGGTGACGCCGCGCGCGCGACCGCCGAGCAATTTCGCAGTCGCGAGGTGGCGAGCGTGCTCGAACGTCTGTACGACGACCTAGGTTGAGCGCGTGCGTTGTTCCGTCGTCATTGCCTCGAAGAACCGACCGGATCTTCTGCGACGGGCCTTGGACGTCATAGTTCCTCAGGTCAGCGCCGTCAATGGCGAAATCATCGTGGTCGACGACGGTTCAGAACCGGCGTATGGCTCGAGAGATTTTCCTGACGTCACTTTGTTGCGAACGAACGGGGTCGGTCCCGCGCGAGCGCGCAACCGCGGGGCTCGCGTGGCGAAGGGCGACATCATTGCCTTCACCGACGACGACGTCGTTGTCGATGACGCCTGGCTCTTCGCCGCGTTGCAGCATCTCCTGGATCACCCCGATCACGCCGGTGTCGTGGGTGACACGTCCTCGCCACCAGTACGGGCGCTCTACGAACATTCGGTCGAAGACCACGTCGGCGGCAATTTCCTGACGTGCAACGTGGCCTACCGTCGCGAAGCGTTGTGGGCCGTTGGTGGTTTTGACCTCCTGTGGTCTCACGCTCACGAGGACCGCGATCTCGGACTTCGCGTGTGCGACACGGTCGGTCCCGTGGTCTTCGAACCCGCTATGAAAGCCACGCACCCGGGCCGTCCCTTTACGATTTCCTCGTACATTCGGCGAGCCTCGTTCATTCTTGATGACTGGTTGCTCTTCGCGCGTTACCCAGACCGACGGGTGTCACGACGGTCGGTACGCTTCACGCCGGTGTGGAACACGGCTCGCACCTGGCTCGACGTCGCCCGGCGTGAGCACCCGTGGCGCAACTTTCGCGACGGCACGCGCTGGCTCGCGCTGGCGGGTGGCCAAACATTGCTCAGCGCGTGGTACGCCGTGACGAAGTGGCGTGACCTGCGAGATCGCGACATCACGCCCGTTCCCGGATTGACGCACGATCGCTGGCGTATTGCGTACGTCGGACCATCGCCCCACCCGGCGGCCGGCGGCGCGCCGGGCGTGGCGGGACTGCTGCTCGCCGAACTTCTCGATCGAGGACACAGTGTGGAGTGTTTCGTGGCCGCCTCGCGCGAAGACGATGACCCTCGGGGTCTCGGCGAACGCCCGGGTTTGAGTTACGTCATTGGGAGATCCGGATTCGCGTTCGGACGTTGGTATTCCCGCACGCGCCTGACCAAGATGATGTCCCTGCAGATCTTCGCGGGTGTGAATCGTTGGCGGCTCTCTCGTCAACTGGCCCTCCGCCACGAGGCATCTCCCTATGACGTGGTCTATCAATTCTCGACTTTTGAGTCGGTGGGCGTGCCGCGACGTCGAAAGAACATGCCGGTCGTGATTCATCCGAGCGTCCACGCGGCGGGCGAGCGTTATTGGACGAAGACCGAGGCGTCGTTAGGTCTCAGCTCGGACAGCGCGCTGCGCTTGTTCTTGGTGGGATCATGGCTTGGTCTTCGCGCTCGCCGACAACGCCACGACGCGCAACGCGCGACCGCCATCTTTGCGCTCTCGCGGGCATTTGGTGCTCTCATCTCGGAGGATTACGCCGTGCCGAGCGAGAAGATCCACGTCGTTCCGAACTGCATCGCGGTCGACGAACTGGAGGTCGCCACTCCGGCTTCGTTCGACCTCATGGTGGTGGGTCGCCTCGCCGTCAGGAAAGGACTGGAGGACGTGGTGGCGCTCAGTCACGAACTGGGTGCACTCGATCCACGCGTACGACTGCGGGTCATTGGTTCTCCGTCCCTGTGGAGCGACTACCAACGAGCGCTCGACCGGGCCGACAGCCGCACCCTCGTGCGCGAAGGTGCGCGCTCGCGCCACGAAGTGTTCGCCGAGGTCGGTGGATCACTCGCCCTTTTGCAGTTGTCTCGTTACGAGCCCTTTGGCTTAACCGTCGCGGAATCTCTGGCTCTCGGAGTTCCCGTCATCGTGACCCCGGCCGTCGGTGCGGCGGAAGATGTCGCAGCTGACGTCTGTGTGCGAGTGGAACCGGGCGACATCGGTGGCCTCCGTGAGGCGGTCCTCACGCTCTGCTCCTTGCGCGAGGACGAGCGAATGTTGCTCGCGTATCGGTGTCGGAAAGAGGCGGAACGCCTGTTTCGCCCGTCCGTCGTCGCCGACCAGCTCGAGGCGGCCTTCGCCGCAGTCCTCACGGGAGTTCGTGAAAGCTAAGTGGCGTCGCCCGCAGTCGCCACGCTTCGGTGGTGCCTCGCCATGACGGCGCTCGTCGCGCCACCACGTCTCGTTCTCGACGCAGTAACGCAGCCAGGCACCGCCCGATGCCGGGACAGGCACCATCTCCGACGACGTGGACGTAGAGCCACCGCCGACTCTGACGCCGAGGCGGCAGTGATCGCTCGAGATTAAAGGCACTGTCCGCAATGGCCTGAGTCGTCGGTGCGGCGCGCTGATCGGCGCCCACGCGATCATCGGGCCGATGTTCGACGCGAAGTGAGGGCTCGTAGAGAAGTCGCCAGCCCCGACGCCGAAGTTCGGTGCCTACCGCCACTTCGAAGTGCGCCTGGGCTCCTTGGCCACGTAAGCCAATGGGCAGCACCAGGGCCTGACGACGGTAGGCGCAGTTTGCACCCTTCAGAACGTCGACGTCACGAACGGGACCTTCTCCACGATGGTGATTGCCCACGAGACGGCCCCACGCCGTGACGCGTCCCACGTCGGTGGTCAACGTTGTCGTGCGAGGAACGTCGCCGTCATAGAGGTGGTCACGTCCGCCGACGCCACCGACACGTTCATTGCCGGGGAGGTCGAAGAGTCGACGCACGTCACGAGCCCAGTTGTGATCGACCGTGGCGTCGTCGTCACAGAACCCCACAATGTCGCTACTCGTGGCGCGAGCACCCGCCCACATCGCGTCCAACACTCCCGGTGTCGACACCGTCACGACACGCACGCCCGCGGCGTTCGCGACCTCGTAGGTGTCGGTGTCATCGTCGCGAACGACCACCACGACGTCGTCGAAGGGTGCGCTTTGGTTCTGGGCGGCGGCGATGGCGCGCGCGAGAGACGCGGGACGTCGGTAACTGGGAATCACGAGGGTGATCGAGTTCATGCAGGCCCGTGTCCCAACATGGCCACCATGCGCGGCGAGATGACCTTGCCGAGTGGTCCGGGCGCCGTACTACGGATCCAGAGCAAATCGTGGTGGGTGAAGTACCTCGTGAGTTTGAGCCCGATGAAGTAGACCAAGGTGTACCCCGCACCCAAGACCATGAGGGCCTCGAGGGCTCCCGTTCGGCTGTGCAGGGCCTGCGGCCACTGGGACATGGCAAGTCGCCCCAACCCCGCCGCGACGGCGGTGACGCCCACCAGAGGAATGAGCCACGGAAGGATGATCTCTCGGTAGGTGCTGCCAACGAGAGTGCAGAATCGTTGCAAGAGGTAACTCGTGGCGGCGATCTTGGCGAGCAACGTGCCGATGAGGACACCGTTCAGGCCAAAGGGCCACACCAAGATCAGCGTGAAGACGACATTGACGCTGAACGCCAAGATCGTCGCGGGCACTCCGTAGCCCGCGCGGCCGAGAGCGAGAATGGCGTTCGCTGTGGCGGGACGAGGGAGACCGGCCATCAAGGTGAGGGCCACGAGAATGGTGGCGACGTCAGCCTCGCGGTGCGGTTGACCGAGCCAGGCCTTGAACATCAGTGGTCCGAAGGCAATGATCGTGCCGGTCAGGAAAGCGCCCAACAGGACGATGATTTGTTGGGCGCGTCGGTACAGCTTGCGCATGCGTTCCACACCCTCGAATGCCGCGAAAGATGCCGACATCACGGGGAGGATGTTTTGCTGGGGGACGTACGCGAAGGTCGTGATCTGTCGCGCGAGGCGATTCGAGAAACCCCAAATCGCGACGGCGTCTTTTCCGAGCGCGAAGCTGAGCACGAGAGGATCGGTCTCGTTGGTCAGAGTGTCGAGGATCGAGTTGACCTGCAACCAACCACCGAATCGGGCGACTTCGCGTAATTCGGATCGATCGAGACCGCGGGGACTGGCGTAGGGTCGACCTTGTCGCAGGGCGATGAGGACGAAGGTCGTGACGTAGGCGAGCACGAATTGCACCGTGGTCGCGAGCGCAATGGCGCTGAGGCGCCACCCGTGCGATAAAAGCTCGATGAGCGTCACCGCGTAGACAATGCGTGTTGCGACGTCGATGGTGGTGACGATCCATTGGTCGCCCACGGCCGAGAGTCGACTCGACAACGTGCTGAGCAAGCTCGAGAAGATCACGAGTCCGAAGGACCAGTAGAAGAACACGGAGGCGATGGATCTCACCCCGGGATTGAGTCCCATGTTGTCGACCAAGAACGGTACGAAGAAGTACACCGGCACCGCGAAGACGAGCCCGAAACCGAGCCACGCCAGTGAACCAGCGGCGCAGATGCGGGCGGCGACGTGAGTCTCGCCCCTCACTTTGGCCTGCGCGCCATAGCGGGTCACCATGTTCGAGAAGCCCGGATCGAGAGCCGTCAGAATTCCAATGGTGGTCGTCGCCAACGTCCATACGGCGAATTCGGCCGTTCCGATGTGGTTGATCGCGATGGGTGTGGTGACCAGCGAGATCAGCAGGACCGTGACGAGACCGGCGGCCACGATCAGACTGTTGGAAGCCGCTCGTTTACCGCGGAATTCCTTCCCGCGCGCGGGCGGTGTGCTCGGCGAAGGCGCATCGGTCACCTGAAGATTGTGACAGGTCACCGGTACGACGTTGGTTTCTGTCACGATGCAGGGGTGAAAAATCGCGTGATGGTCGTTTCGCACGCCTGCGTGGTGGCTGCGAATCAGGCGGTCTACGCGCACCTCGCTACGAGTTGCGACGTGACGCTGGTCGTGCCTGTGACCTGGCGGGACGAACTTCGCCGTGCGCCCTACGCCTCGCAGCGTTGGCCGGGATTCGTGGGTGATCTGTGGGCGGTGCGCACGCTCGGTCGCGGGCGACCGCAGCGCCATGTGTCGCTCGTGCGACCTCGACGCGCTCTGCGGTCCCGGGGCGCGGACTTCTTGATTCTCGAAGAAGAGCCCTTCTCACTCCAATCGCTGTGGTGGTCGCGGGCCGCACGTCGTGCGGGAATCCCGTACGCCGTCCAGGTCGCCGAAAACCTCCCTCGGAAGTTTCCCGCGGTCGTGCGGTGGTGGTGCCGTTGCGTCCTGGCGAACGCGTCCTTTGTCCTCGCGCGTTCACCCCAGGCTCTTCGCCAGGCGCAACAATGGGGCTTCGCCGGTGTTGACGCCGTGGTACCTCACGGCGTCGAAGGGACCGCGGCGGCGACGAGGATCTGGCCGGTCGGTGTGGTCGGATTCGTCGGACGTCTCGTCGAAGCCAAGGGCGTCAACGACGTGATCCGCCTGCTACAGAGCGAGGAGTCGCTGTCCTTGCGCGTTGCTGGAGACGGACCACTGGGGGAGAGATTCGTCGAACTCGGGGATCGAGTGGAACTGCTGGGAACCTTGAAGCCGGAAGAGATGGCGGCGTTTTACGCGAGCGTGTCGGTGGTGGTGGTCCCCAGTCGCACGACGCCCACGTGGAGTGAACAGTTCGGCCGAGTGATCATCGAAGCGCAGGAGGCGGGCGTGCCGGTCGTGGCGTACGACAGCGGAGAAATTCCGTGGGTCTCGTCGTTGACCAGCGCGGTGCTGGTACCCGAGGGTGACGAGGCAGCGTTACGCGTCGCGACGAGGGAGCTGGCTTTCGACGAGGAGCGGGGGCGTGCCGTAGGTGATCGGGGAGCAAGTGGTGTGCGCGCACATTTCACCAACGAAGTCATCGCGGCGTCTCTTCAAGAACTCATGAACGCGGCAATCTCACGCGCCAAGAAATGACTGAATGCGTTCGATGTGCCGAGCGGGAGAGAAGTTTGCGGCGTGAGTCTGCAGGTCAATTCTTCCCCAGTCGCGCCCTAAGGCGCCTCGCACCGCCTGCGCGACACTTCGGGCGTTGATGAGCGCTTCGTCGAGGAGAATCCCCGTCGACTCGGTAATGGTGTCGAGGTAGCCGCCACTACGGCGGGCAATCGTGGGACGACCGGCCGCGGCGGCTTCGAGGGGGGTAATACCGAAGTCTTCGTGACTGAGAGCGAGATGTACCCGGGTGCCCGTGTACTCGCGCCACAGGTCGAGCTCGTCCACCGCGCCCGCGAAGGAGACATTGGACGGAGCAGAACGCTCGAGTGATTCACGTAAAGGTCCGTCCCCGACGACGCGAAAGCGCAGATCACTGAGTTCCCGCGCTACCTCCATGGCGAGGTCCACGTTCTTGTAGGGCAGGAGGCGAGCCACGATCAAGACGTCGCTGCGATCGCTGTCGGCCGGCAAGGTGCTCGGTAGTGCGACCGGGGGCGCAATCACGGGGGCGTCAAGTCCGTAGACGGACCGAATCAGCCCTTGGGTGAAAGTTGAGTTCGCCAGATACTGGTCGGCCCGCTGCGCGGCTCGTTGATCCCACGCGCGAAGCGGCGAGCCCAGGAGGTGCGCGGCCGCGGTAGCCGCGCCACCGAGCGCCCCCGCGGCGAGGTAGCGATCCTTCTGGTAGAGCCATCGTGCGGGAGCGTGGCAGTAGACGATGAGACGGCCCTCCGTACGAACCGCGTGCGCCCAGCCACTTGATGAGGCGAGAACGACGTCTGCGTCGATGCGCTGGAGGCTCGTCGTGGGTGCCAACAGGGGAAGCGCTCGTCGGTGGTCATGGCGAAGAAACCCCACGCGATTGAGCCAGGACGTATGAACTTCGTGCGTGCGAAACGCGTCGAAGGTTCGGGCGGGATCGTACAAGGCGGTGTAGAGAGGTGCGTCAGGAAATGATCGACACCAGGTCGCCACGACGCGCTCGGCGCCGCCACGTTGGGTCAGGTAGTCGTGGGCGAGAGCGAGGGGAGGACGGCCCACTAGTAGGCGCCGAGGCCGCGGAGCATGGCTCTCGGCGTGTCGAAACAAATCTTGATGTCCCACCACATCGACCAGGCGGAGACGTAGAGGTAGTCGAGTTGGTGAAGTTCCGATTCGGTGAGATTGTTTCTTCCCGATACTTGCCACAGTCCGGTGATACCGGGGGCGACCTCGAAGCGTCGCGCCGACCACTCGCTGTGCACTTCGGATTCGTGGGTGACAAAGGGTCGAGGGCCGACCACACTCATGTGGCCAACGAGGACGTTCCAGAACTGAGGAATTTCATCGATGCCCGCACGACGCAGGAATCCACCGATTGGCGTGAGCCGACGATTGTGGTGAATCTTGCCGCGCGACACGTAGAGGGGCATTGTGGGAGCCTCGTGGGCATCACCCGAAACTTCGACGTCGGGTTCGTCGCGCATGGTGCGGAATTTGATGATTGTAAAGGAGCGGCGGTCGCGACCCAGGCGCTCTTGGCGAAAGAACACCGGTCCGCGCGAGGTGATCTTGACGAGGACGGCGACCGTCAACGTGATCGGCAGCGTGATGATCAAGGCGATGAGAGAGACCGCAATGTCGAAGGCGCGCTTCATCCATCGGTCGTAACTGCTGAAATTCCGGGGGGCCAGTTCGAGCAGCGGCAGGCCCGAAAGATCGGTGAGGCGACTGCGCCACGAGATGACCTCGAACATGCGCGGGACGAGGGCGGTGTCCACCAATTCCGTGGCCAACCGGTAACTGTGCTCCAGTCGGGGAGTAGCGATCTCAATGGCCCCGAAGACAATGCGGTCCAGTTGATGGCGTTCGATCAACACGTCGACGTCGAGCATGCTGCCCAACGACTGGTCGGTGGGTGTTTCGCCCGCGTCGATCATCCCGACGAGGACGACGCCATGTTGCAAGTGGAGGTGGGTGGCGATCCTCTGATACGTAGTCCCGTCATCGACCACGGCGACCCGTTGAGGTCGACGACGAAGCACCTCGTGGCGCAGGGTCGCTCGACTGATGGCGAGCGCGAACATGACGACGACGGTGGCGGCGATGGCCTGGGTCGACACCTGAATCGCCCATTTGCCAAAGTGGTGTGACCAGTAGGACATGGCCAGGGCAATGAAGGCGCCGAGAGCACTGCTCATGGCGTAATCCTTCATGTCCGAAAAGGTGCTCTGGGTGGGTGATCGGCGCGCCAGCCGGTATCCGCCGGTGATGGCGAAGCCGAGGACGATGCCTATCGGGAACCAGAAACCGTGCTGGGCGTTGTCCCAGAAGAGGTGGAGTTGATTTTGCGGGTTCCGCGACCAGATGGACAGCGTGACCAACGAGATCGCGAAACTGAGCCACGAGACGACGTAGTCGCTCACGACCATGGCGACCGTATACCGGCGCGAGTTCAGCCCGCGACGCCGGCGGATACCCGGCACGATGGCGCGGTAGAGCTGCGCGGAAGTCGTTGACACGTCGTCTTTCCTAGCAGGGTCAGGGCCTCGGTTGAATGGCGCGGTACTCACCCCATCGCGTGGGCGCCACCGTCCACGTGGATAATCGAGCCCGTTGTCGCCCTCAACAGTGGGGACAAGAGAGCAACCGCCGTGTCCGAGACCGCTGACGAGTCGCGAACGTCCCACCCCAGTGGGGCCCGCTCCTTCCACGTGGCCTCGAAGAGGTCAAAGCCGGGAATCGACTTCGCGGCAATCGTTCGAATGGGTCCAGCCGCGAGCAGATTGACACGAATATTTTCCGGACCGAGCTCCTTAGCCAGGTAACGTCCGAGCGACTCGAGGGCCGCCTTGGCGACTCCCATCCAGTCGTAGAGCGGGTACGCGCGCGTTCCGTCAAAGTCCAGCGCCACGATCGACGCACCGCCGAGCGCGTCGCTGCGTTGCAGTAACGGTCGAAATGCCCCGGCCAGTGCGCTCAGCGAATAGGTAGAGATCTGCAGGGCGGTCGCCACGTCGGGAAACGACGCCGACATCATTCCGTGTCCCAAGCACGCTTCGGGGGCGAAACCAATCGCGTGCACGAGACCGTCCAGTCGACCGAATCGCTCGTCGACGAGTTGGACCGCCTGCGCGATCTCGCTCTCACTGGTGACGTCCAGGGGAACAATCTCTCCCACGTCGCCCAACTTTCGCGCGGTGCGACGCGTGAGCGAAGTGCCCCGACCCGCGCCGGTGACGATGATCTCGGCGCCTTCGGCGATAGCCCGTTGGGCAATACCGAAAGCCAATGAATCGTCGGTCAAAATGCCCGTGATCAAAATCCGGTGTCCGTTCAGGATTCCCACGGTCGTCAGCGTACCTGTGGATTTCCGATTAACTGGAACGATGACACAGACGATCGGAATCCTTGGAGGAACTGGACCGGCGGGGCGTGGCCTTGCGGTTCGACTAGCGACGGCGGGTTACAACGTCGTGCTGGGCTCGCGTGATGCTCAGCGGGCCGAAGATACGGCGAGCGGTCTTGCCGCGCGAGGCAGTGGAGTTATTTCGGGCGGCACTAACGAACAGGCGGCCGCTGGTGACGTGGTCATTGTCGCGACACCCTGGGACTCCGCGGTCGCCACGGTGAAGGACGTGAAGGCGACTCTCACGGGCAAGGTGGTCATCTCGATGGTGAACGCACTGGTCAAGCAGGGTCGGGAACTCGTTCCGTTGTTCCCTCCGCGGGGGTCCATGGCAGCCGAATTGCAAGCGGTGGTGCCGGACGCTCACGTGACGGGCGCCTACCACCATCTTCCCGCCGCCGACATGGAGAACCTCGACTCGGGCATTGAGGCGGACGTGGTTGTCGTCGGTGATAACGCCGAGGCGCGACGAGTCACCGCGGAGATCACGAACGCCATGACGGGCCTGCGCGCCGTCGAGGCGGGTTCGCTCGCGCTCGCCGGGGCCGTGGAATCATTTACCGCCGTGTGTATTTCCATCAACATCCGCCACAAAGCGCACACCTACGTTCGTCTCGCGGGGCTTCCTTCGTGATGCGCCTGTACGACACCGCTCGTCGAGGCGTGTTTCCGCTCGACGTGGGTCCGCTCGTGACGATGTATTCCTGCGGTATCACGCCGTACGACGCCGCACACCTCGGACACGCCTTCGTCTACCTCACCTTTGACGTCATGCAGCGGCGACTGCGCGATGCGGGCCACGACACTCACCTCGTGCGCAACGTGACCGATGTTGACGACGACATTTTGCGCAAAGCACGCGAATTAGGAGTGCACTATCTCGATCTCGCAGCCGAAGAGATGGCGAAGTTCGACCACGACATGGGTCTGTTGAACATCCTGCCCGTATACGCCGAACCTCGAGCGACGGGTGCGATTCCGGACATCTTGAAATTGATTGCCGACACCTTCGATCGGGGCGTGGCCTACGACGTCGACGGTTACGTCTACTTCGAAGTGGCCAAATTCCCGCGGTTTGGCCAGGTCAGCCACGAGTCGCGCTCGTCGATGATGGAACTCGCCGCCATCCACGGGGGTCGACCGGATGATCCGCGTAAACGTGACCCCTTGGACTTCGTGCTCTGGCAACCTTCGCTCGAGGATGAGCCGGCGTGGGAGTCTCGTTGGGGCGCCGGTCGCCCCGGGTGGCACATTGAATGCAGCGCCCTGTCGCTACGAGACCTCGGCGCGACTTTGGACATTCACGGAGGCGGACGCGACCTCGCCTATCCGCACCACGAGTGCGAGGCCGCCCAAAGCGAAACAGTGACCGGTGCACCGTTCGTGAAAACCTGGACGCACGTCGGACTCGTCGGATTGGACGGCACGAAGATGTCAAAGTCTCTTGGAAATCTCGTCTTCGTGAGCGATCTCGCCGCTCAGAGCGAGCCGGCGGCCGTTCGTGTGGCGTTGCTGTCTCACCACTATCGCCACGACTGGGAGTGGCGCGCGGATGACCTCGCCAGCGCTCAGTCTCGATTGGCGACGTGGCGTTCGACGTTGAATGTCGCGCGAACCAATGACGTGCTTGATGAAGTTCGTGACGCCCTCGACGATGACCTCGACACGCCGCGAGCGCTCGACGCTATTGATATGGCCGCGCAATCGGGTTACTCCGTGGCTCCAGCCGCTGCGCTCCTCGGCGTTACGCTGTAGACGCAGAAAGGTAGTTATGTCATCGATGGTCGAAGTAACCCTTCCGGACGGAACGGCGAAGTCACTGGATTCTGGGGCCACCGGGGCAGATCTTGCTGCCGCCATTGGCGCTCGACTCGCCAAGGCTGCGCTCGTGGTGAAGGTGGACGGGCGACTCACCGATCTGAGCACGGCCCTGCCGAACGGCGCAACGGTGGAGATCGTGACGGCGGCGAGCGCGGATGGACTCGACGTATTACGACACTCCACTGCGCACGTGCTCGCACAGGCAGTTTTGCGACTGTGGCCGGGTGCGAAGTACGCCATCGGGCCCACCATCACTGACGGTTTCTATTACGACTTCGAGCTGCCGAATGGTGCGCGCTTCTCCGATGATGATCTGGAGCGCGTCGCGGACGAAATGCGCGCGATCATGCGGGAGGATCAACCCTTTATCCGCGAAGAGCACACCATTGATCAGGGTCTCGCGATCTTTGCCGAGCAACCCTTTAAGTCCGAGATCATTCGGGCCGTCGGAACGGCAGCTACGGAGGAAGACCTGAGAGAGGTCGGTGACGGAGGAGCGGTTTCGACGTATCGGAACTCCGAATCATTCACGGACCTTTGTCGCGGCCCCCACGTGCCGTCGACGTCGCGACTGGGCTTTTTCAAATTGATGCGAGTTGCCGGCGCCTACTGGCGCGGTGACGAGAAGCGTCCACAATTGCAACGCATCTACGGCACGGCGTGGGATTCCAAAGAGGCGCTCGAGCTCCACCTCTACCGACTCGAAGAGGCTGAACGGCGCGACCACCGCAAGCTGGGTCAAGAACTCGATCTCTTTAGTTTTCCCACCGAGATCGGCCCGGGACTCGCGGTCTTTCACCCCAAGGGAGGGACGCTCCGTCGACTGATGGAGGATTACTCCCGACAACGGCACGTCGATGGCGGCTACGAATTCGTGACCTCGCCGCACATCACCAAAGCCGAGCTCTTTGAGACGTCCGGCCACCTCCAGTGGTTCGCCGACGGGATGTACCCACCAATGGAGCTCGACGAGGGACAGCGCTACTACCTCAAGCCCATGAACTGCCCGTTTCACGTCTTGATCTTCAAGGCTCGCCAGCGTTCCTATCGTGAGCTGCCGCTGCGACTCTTTGAGTTTGGTTCGGTGTATCGCTACGAGAAGTCGGGTGTGGTCCACGGTCTCACCCGCGTTCGAGGCATGACCCAGGACGACTCGCACATCTTCTGTACGAGAGAACAGATGAACGACGAGTTGACGAGCCTGCTCGAGTTCGTCCTCGATCTTTTGCGCGAGTTCGGCCTCAACGACTTTTACCTGGAACTCTCCACTCGTCCTCCCGCCAAGGCGGTGGGTTCGGACGAAGAGTGGGCCGAAGCGGAAGCCACGCTGGAGTCAGTGGCCCGAGCGGCGGGACTTGAATTGGTGCTCGACGAGGGTGGCGGTGCGTTCTACGGCCCCAAGATTTCGGTGCAGGCCCGCGACGCAATTGGTCGCACGCACCAGATGTCCACCATTCAGTTGGACTTCCAACAGCCCAAGCGATTCGAGGCGACCTACATCGGCCCCGATAACCAGCGTCATCGGCCGATCATGATCCATCGTGCTCTCTTCGGTTCCGTCGAAAGGTTCATCGCGATCTTGATTGAGCACTACGCGGGTGCGCTGCCCACGTGGCTGTCACCCGAACAAGTACGTGTCTTGTCGGTGCGCGACGACCACGACGACTACGCCTTCGAGGTTGCCAGTTTGTTGCGCGCCGATGGTGCACGCGTGGTGGTCGAGCCCGCCTCGGAACCTCTCGGTGCCCGTATTCGCAAGGCGAAGATGGAGAAGATTCCCTATGTGCTGGTGGTCGGTGACGACGATGTCACCTCCGGCACGATCGGCATCAACGCACGAGGGAGCAACGATCCAGAACGTGGCGTGTCACTCGATGATTTCCGACACCGATTCGCGAACGAAGTCGCGAGTCACGGGCGACCCGAGGAGTAATGCCGCTCGACCGGTTCTCGGCCGCGTGGCGTGAGTCCTACATCGTTGAAGCGACCGAGCGCGCGCGAAAGGGCGACGGTGGCACGTGCGTGTTCTGCCGCCTGGCTGGTGAGGACGTCTCGGTGGAATCTGGTGTCTTGTGCGTCACACCGTGGTCCTTTGTCTGCCTCAACGCCTTTCCCTACGGCTCGGGCCACTTGTTGGTTCTTCCCCGTCGGCACGTGGCGGGTCTCGATGAACTAACAACCGAAGAGTCCGACGATTTGTTCCGCACGGTTCGCGCCACCGCTTCGGCGCTGACGCGCGCCTATGAACCCGACGGTATGAACGTTGGCATGAATCTCGGGAGTGCCGGGGGCGCCGGAATTCCCGGTCACCTCCACGCCCACGCGTTGCCGCGATGGCACGGCGACACCAATTTCATGACGTCCCTCGCAGAAACCCGTGTTTTACCGGAATCTCTCGCCTCCACGTGGTCCAAAGTGCACAGTGTCTGGGACGTACCCAAGAACCCCGATGATGCTCAGTAGACTCTTCGAAACGGGCGAGGGGCTCGTGCGGAGGGTTCATGTTTGACGGAAAGTTCCGGCAGTCGGTTGACGCCCGTACGGCGCCAGTCGGGCAGGCCCTCGTCCGTGCGGGATTTTCGGCGGACGTGCTCACGGCGTCGGGACTGGTCTTCGCTTGTGCCACCGCGTGGGCGATTGGAACCGGACATCACCACCTCGCGATCCTGTTGCTTATCCTCACGGGTGCCCACGACCTCCTCGATGGTCCCGTTGCCAAGGCGTCGAAGACTGCGTCCACGCGAGGGAGTTTCTTCGATTCCGTCATCGACCGTCTGTCCGACGGGGTTCTGCTCGGAGGCGTGGCGTATTTCTTGATTGCCCAGCACCGAGGCGAATTGGCGTTACTGCCGTTCGCGATCATGACCACGACGTTCATGATTTCCTACGAGCGTTCCAAGGCTGAGAGCTTGGGGCTCGCGGCCAAGGGCGGCTTGATGGAACGCGCGGAGCGAATGATCGTTCTCGGTGTGACGTTGATCGCACCAGTCCTCTTCGTTCCCGTTCTGTGGGCCCTCCTCGTCCTCACGGGCGCGACCGCCGCGGGTCGATTCCGACGAGTGTGGATTGCCGCCGGTCAGATCCAGACGCCGTCGCTGCCCTCGGCGGAGGCGGAGGTTCCCGGCGAGCCCACGGTTGTTGCGACGCGCCGCCGGCACGTGCACGAACGTTTTCGGGGTCGCGGCTTTAGTCGGTCCCTGCGTCCCTGATCGTGGCGAGTTTCTCGCCACGCGTGGGTCTTTTCAAAGGGCTCGGTGGCGTTCTCGAAATCCTGCCGGAACGGTTTGATTCGTGGGCCGCGTCCCATATTGCGACCAATGTTGGTCGCCTGACCACGGGCTCTCGAGACAACCTGCGCGACAATCTTCGTCGAGCTCTCTCGACGGCTGACCTTAGGGTTACCGACGAATTGCTCGAGCGAATGGTGGATCGTGCTTTCGCGAGTTACGGACAGTACTGGGCCGAGGGCGCGAAACTGCCCGCCTTGTCCACGAACGCGATGGCCAGTCGCTTCGTTATCTCTGAAGGCCTCGAGGGGTTGCAGAGGGCGCACGCGGCGGGCAATGGGGTAGTGGTCGCGTTGCCGCACGTAGGTTCGTGGGAATGGGGCGGAGCATTTCTGGCCCACATCGGCATGCCGATGACGGCCGTCGCGGAGGCTCTGGAACCGCCCGAACTCTTCGCGTGGTTTCGTGAGAAGCGCCAATCCATCGGCATCGAGATTGAACCGTTGGACGAGAACGCCGGCACGGTTCTTCTGTCGACACTGCGAGCGGGAGGTGTCGTGGGATTGCTCTGCGACCGTGACCTGCAGGGCAACGGTATTGAAGTGGAATTCTTCGGAGAGACGGTGACGATGCCCGCGGGTCCCGCCACCCTGTCGCTGCGTACCGGAGCCACCTTGGTGGCGGCGGCGTGTTACGCGGGTCCTCTTCGAGGACATCACGCCGTGATCACCCCGCCCATCGACACGACGCGACACGGCAAGATGCGTGAGGACGTCCAGCGGGTGACGCAACTTGTGGCCCGTGAACTGGAGCACCTGATCCGCCGTGCCCCCGAACAGTGGCACGTCTTAGAACGCCGCTTCGAGGCCTCCGCGCGTTGAGTATTCACCGCGTCGCTCTGATATCGCCCTACGCCCTGAGCGTGTTCGGGGGTGTACAAGAACAGGTGCTCGCGATGAGTCGCGAACTGGAGCGGCGTGGTGTGTCAGTTCTGGTGGTGACCCCGGATGTGTCCGACGACGCTGACTACGACACGCCGGCCACGGTGCAGCACTTCGGCGCACTCGCGTCCGTACCGGCGAACGGCTCACGAGCGCCGCTCACCTTGTCGCTGGCCGCCTCGAGTCGCGCCCGAGATGCGGTGCGTTCTTTCGCCCCCGACGTGGTGCACTTCCACGAGCCGTTCGCGCCGGTTCTCGGATACCGCACGCTCACGGCGCACGAGTACCCGTCGGTCGCGACCTTTCATCGTGGCGGCGGGGGACCCGCCTATTCACTCACCGCACCATTGCTTCGGCGACTCGCTCGTGGCGTCGACGTGGCCGCCGCCGTCTCGTTGTCCGCCGCGACCACGGTGCGTGACGGCGCGGGAATTTCCGCTCGTGTTCTCTTCAACGGGTTTGAGACTGAGCGTTTTCGGACTTTCCCCAAGGAACGAGGAGTGCCGCCGGTCATCTTTTACGTGGGTCGCCTCGAGGAGCGCAAGGGTGTGGCGACATTGGTCGGCGCCGCTATCGAGCACCAGCGTCGAAGCGGAGTTCCATGGCGCGTCATTGTTGCTGGCGACGGACCCTTGCGAGCGGAGTTAGAGCGAAGCGACGCGAGTACTCGCGCGGTGGAATTCGTGGGCGCCATCTCCGAACGCGACAAGCGCCAGTGGCAACGACGAAGCGACGTCTGTGTGGCGCCATCGCTACGTGGCGAGAGTTTTGGGCTGGTAGTACTCGAGGCCATGGCGAGTGAGTCAAGGGCGGTTGTCGCCGACATCGACGGATATCGCGACGCGGCGGCCGGGCACGCGGTGTTGTTCACACCCGGCGACTCCGCGTCACTGCACGACGCCATCGAAGAAGCACTCGTTCCCAACGACGCCGCGATCGCCGCGGCGCGCGCCCACGCCGAGACGTGGTCGATGGCGAGGCTGGTTGATGAGTACCTGGATTTGTACGCGCAAGCACACGTGGCGGCCGGTCGGTCGCGGTAGCCTGAGCGTGTGACTGCCACCAAACGACGCGCTCCCCGCCGGAATTCGTCGCGTGATCGCGCTCCGCGTCACGTGGAGCCGGTGCTCGATCCCACGTGGCAGAGTCCGTACGCACCGTCCGCGGAAGAACGCGAGGAGAATCGCACGGCAGTTCGCGTGGATTTCTGGCGACGCCGGCGACTGGGTTTGCTGGGAGCTGGGTTCGTAGCGTTCGTGGCGGTGATTGTGCTCGGTGCCGTCGTGTCGATCGCCGTCGCGGTACTCGCACTGGTGGTCGCACTCATCGTGGGCGGCGCGCTGTACGGCTTCCTCGAAATGCGGTGTCGAAGCCTCGAAAACGCGTCACTGGACCTCGCGGAACGCCTGCGCGCGTCCTTTACTCCCGCCGGCACTGCGAAAGACGTCCAGCGACTCGCAACGGTCGTGGACCGACTCGGCGCCACTTTCGGGCTCAACGACGTGCGCCCTCTCGTCGTCAGTGACGAGGGATTCAACGCCGCGCTCGTCGCGAACGGGGACGGTTTTGATCTCCTGGTGACGAGCGCATTGATGCACGAATTCGAGCTCATCGAGCTCGAGGGCGTCATCGCACACTTGATGGCTCGTCAGCGACTGGGCGCCCTCGAGCGACAGGCCGCGGCCTCCGTCGCGGGTCTCGACGTGACCGCATCACAGAATCTCGCCGGCAAGGGCCTGGCGTATCGAGCCGACGAGGTGGCGGCCGCGGCCATCCGCTACCCGAACGGACTCGCCCAGGCACTGGCGCGCTGTGCGCACCACCACGTGAGCAATGAGTCCTACTTCTCCTCCAGCGCGTACCCGCTCACACGGTGGATCTGGTTCGATCAGTTCGCTGACCGTCCGACCAACGTCACGAAGGACATCGACGACGCGTCGGTGCGTTCCCGAGCGTTAGTCGAGTGGTGAGGCCCCAGTAGGCTGGGGGCATGGCACACGGTGAAAATTCTTCGGTAATCGGCACGGCCCGCGTGAAGCGTGGCTTGGCGGACATGTTGCGCGGTGGCGTGATTATGGACGTGGTGAATCCCGAGCAGGCCAAGATCGCTGAGGATTCTGGGGCTGTCGCCGTGATGGCGCTCGAGCGCGTTCCGGCGGACATCCGTCGTGACGGTGGCGTGGCGCGCATGAGCGACCCCCAGATGATTCGCGAGATTCAGGCCACGGTGACCATCCCGGTCATGGCGAAAGCCCGCATTGGACATTTCGCCGAGGCGCAGATTCTGCAATCGCTGGATGTTGACTACATCGACGAATCCGAAGTTCTCACGCCGGCCGATGAGACGAACCACATTGACAAGTGGGCATTCACCGTCCCCTTTGTCTGCGGAGCCACGAATCTGGGTGAAGCGTTACGTCGCATTGGCGAAGGAGCGTGCATGATTCGCTCCAAGGGTGAAGCAGGCACCGGGAACATCGTCGAAGCCGTCCGTCACTTGCGCACGATCAACCAGCAGATTCGCCGATTGCAGTCCGCTGATGCTGCCGAACTCTTTGCTCTCGCCAAAGATTTGCAGGCACCACTGCCACTCGTTGAGGAAGTGGCCGCCCTCGGTGAACTGCCGGTTCCCATGTTCTGCGCCGGTGGCATTTCGACACCGGCTGACGCGTCGTTGGTCATGCAATTGGGTGCGCAGTCCGTCTTTGTGGGCTCGGGTATTTTCAAGAGCGAAGATCCCGAGCGCATGGCTCGGGCCATCGTCGAGGCGACCACGCACTATCAGGACGCCGCCATCGTCGCCAAGGTTTCCACCGGCCTCGGGGCCGCGATGAAGGGTGCCGAGACGGCCACTTTGGAGCAGCGTTTGGCCGAGCGCGGCTGGTAGTGCCGCTCGTCGGCGTCCTCGCCCTTCAAGGTGACGTTCGCGAACACGTGAGGGCCCTGCAGCGTGTCGACGCCCAGGTGGCGACCGTGCGAACGGTTGAGCAGCTTGACGAGATCGACGCGCTGGTTATTCCGGGTGGCGAGTCCACCGCGATTTCGCACTTGCTGACGACATCGGGCTTGCGCGACGTGCTGGCCCGTAAGTTGGACGAGCACCTGCCGGTCTTCGGCACGTGCGCGGGTCTCATCCTTCTGTCGTCACACATCGCCGACGGTCGAAGTGATCAGTGGAGCTTCGGCGCCCTTGACGTCTCGGTGCGACGTAACGGATACGGACGACAGGTGGCCTCCTTTGAAGTTCCACTCGCTGTTGATGGTGTAGGTGAGGTACCAGGCGTCTTCATTCGCGCTCCGCGCATCGATGCCATCGGAGAGGACGTTGAGGTGTTGGCGAGCCTTGATCACGGAGATGGGGAACACCCCGTCTTTGTTCGACAGGGGAGCGCGTGGGGGTGCTCCTTTCACCCGGAACTCACGAGTTCCGACGCGATCCACGACCTGTTCGTTCGGTCGATCTCTACCTGATTGAGTAGGATGATCGCGCCCCACGGGGCGGGAGGAATGATGTCCGGCCACTCTAAATGGGCAACCACAAAGCACCGTAAGGGTGCCAAAGACCAAGCGCGAGCCAAGCAGTTCGCGAAACTCATTCGTCAAGTGGAAGTCGCCGCGCGCGAAGGTGGTGGCGACCCCGCCGCCAATGCCTCATTGCGCACGATGTTCCAGAAGGCTCGCGAGGCCTCCGTGCCAATCGACACGATTGAGCGAGCAATCAAGCGCGGTACGGGCGAGCTGGAAGGCGTCCGCTACGAATCAGTGAGCTACGAGGGCTACGCGTCCGGTGGGGTGGCCGTCATTGTGGAAACCTTGACCGACAATCGCAACCGCACGAGCGCCGAGATCAAGAACATCTTTTCGAAAAACGGTGGCGACATCGCCACTCCGGGAGCCGTGTCCTGGCAATTCGACCGCAAAGGCTCGATCGAAGTCCCCGGCACACTGGACGAGGATCAGTTGCTCGAATGGGTCATGGAAGCCGGCGGCGAGAACTTGTCGTCGAATGGTGAGAACTTCATCGTCACCACAGATCCCCACGAAGTGGGAGCCGTACGCGACGCGCTGGAGGCTTTTGGCGTGCACGCGATCAGCGCCGACCTGGTGCTCGTGCCGCAGAACGTGATTGCCGTGACCGAAGCGGCCGAATCCAAGAAGATTCTGCGTTTGATGCACGCCATCGACGATCACGACGACGTGCAGAACGTGTACGCCAACTTCGATATTCCTGACGACTTATTGGCGGCCTACGAAGACTGATCTCGGGTCGTCGGACGGTTAGTATCGAACACGTGTTCGTACTCGGCATCGATCCCGGCCTCACGCGATGTGGCTTTGGAGTGATTGAAGGATCCCTTAAGAATGTGGAGACCTTCACGGCCCTCCGCGCCGGTGTTCTCGAGAGTCCGGCCGAATGGCCCGTGGAGCGTCGCTTGGCGAGCCTGCTCGTCGACCTTCGTGAATTGATGGCGGACGTGCGACCCGATGTCGTCGTGGTGGAGCGGGTCTTCTTTCAACGCAACGCTCGAACCGCGATCTCGGTCGCTCAAGCCAGCGGGATCGCCATCGGCCTCGCCGGTGACGTGGGCGCTCCGGTGCGGCAATTCACGGCCCAGGAGGTCAAGCTCGCGGTGACCGGCTACGGCGCGGCGGACAAGGCGCAGGTGCAGTCCATGGTGGCTCGTCATTGTCGGCTCGAGACCATTCCGGAGCCAGCAGACGCGGCGGACGCGTTGGGGCTCGCTATTACCTACTTGATGACCGCTCGTACCGAACAGCGACTCGGTCTGGAGACGGCGTCGTGATCGGTTGGTTGCGCGGCGACGTGCGGTCGGTGTCGCCCAACGGTGAACTGATCATTGATGTGGGGGGCGTGGGCTACCTCGTTCATGTTCCTTCTCGGACCACGGAGTCCCTCACCATCGGAACCGATGTCGAACTGTTTATTCACACGAATGTCCGTGATGACGCGATCGTTCTCTACGGATTTTTCACCTCGGACGAGAAGGACACCTTTTCGTTTCTCCTCGCAACGCCCGGTGTCGGCCCCTCGACTGCCATGGGCGCATTGTCGGCCATGACGCCGGGGGAACTGGCTGCAGCGATCGCGGCCGAGGATGTCACGACTCTGGCCAAGATTCCCGGCATTGGCAAGAAGACGGCCTCACGACTGGTCTTGGAACTCAACGGAAAACTGCCGTCACTCGACACACTGTCCGAGCGACAGGTGGAGGAATCCTTGAGCGGTGACGTGGCGGTGGCGTTACGGCAGTTGGGCTACAGCGCGGGGGAAATCCGCGACGCTCTCGCGGGCGTCGAGCTGCCGGGCGACGATGCGGGGGCGCTTCGCGTGGCGCTGCGACAATTGGGTCGGCAATGAGTCGTCGTGAGAGTCCCTTGACCCCGGCGCCGGGCGTGGTGGTTCCAGCGGTTCTCGACGAGACCGAGCGTCGAGAAGAAGTGACTCTCCGGCCACGAGAGTTGGGCGAATTTATCGGGCAGAGCGAACTCGTCGGCCACCTGAAGATTGTGCTGGCGGCGGCGCGCGAAAGAAATCAGCCCAGTGATCACCTGTTGTTCGCCGGTCCGCCGGGTCTCGGCAAAACGTCACTGGCGGCGATTGTGGCGAGCGAAATGGGCGTGGCTCTTCGGATCACGTCAGGCCCGGTGATGTCGAGGCCGGGTGACCTTGCGGCCCTTTTGACCGACTTACAAGAGGGGGAGGTCCTCTTCATCGACGAGATCCATCGTCTGCACCGATCGGTCGAAGAAGTCCTTTATCCGGCAATGGAGGATCGGCGACTTGACGTGATGATTGGACGTGGCCCGTCGGCCCGCTCGGTTCGCCTCGAACTGCCGTCGTTCACGTTGGTCGGTGCCACGACTCGTACCGGCCTGGTCGCGGCTCCTTTGAGAGATCGCTTTGGTTTCGTCGGTCGACTCGATCTCTACGACAACGACGATTTGGCGGAAATTGTCCGTAGGTCGGCCGGACTTCTCGGAGTGGAGCTTGATGATGGCGGCGCTCGGGAAGTCGCGCGACGGAGCCGTGGAACACCGCGGATCGCGAATCGTTTGCTGCGTCGGGTTCGCGACGTAGCCCAGGTCGAGGGCACCTCGGTAGTCACAACCGACGTGGCCCGACGAGCACTACTTCTGTTTGGCGTCGACGAGAGGGGCCTCGACAAGGTCGATCGTCGTATTTTGGGCTTGCTCTGCGAGCAATTTCGAGGTCAGCCGGTGGGCTTGGTGACGTTGGCGCACGCCTGCGGTGAAGAGCCCGCCACCATTGAAGAGGCCTACGAGCCGTACCTCATCCGCGAAGGTCTGCTTATCCGCACGCCACGAGGCCGCGTGGCGACGCAGCGAGCGTACGAACACTTGTCGTTACCCGTTCCTGGTGGTGGGCTGCTTTAGCGTCGGGGGGCTGATCTACTAGGGTTCTTTGGACCATACGAAGGACGAATGAATGATTTACGCCGTTTCGACGCTGCTTCTCTCGGCCGCCAAGGCCAAGACAAGTTCCGCGTCGTACATCATCTTCATCTACATCGCACTATTCGGTGCTTTCTACTTCTTTTATCTTCGGCCCCGTAGCAAGAAGGCGAAGGCTCAGCGTTCCACCAACAGCATGGTTGAGGTGGGAGATCGCGCCCAGACCATTGGCGGTATCGTGGGCGAAGTCACCAAGATCGAGGGCGACACGATCACGTTGCGCTCGTCCAGCGGACACGAAATGGACTTCGTTCGTCGGGCCATTGCCCAAAAGTTGCCGGTTCCCTTTGATGATGTCATCTCCGATGACCCCAACGCAGGCGGCGAGGATTCAGAACAGGAGGAGGGTCACTAATGGCCGTACGCTCCAATGCTCGTCGATCGATGATCATCAGCTTGGTCCTCGTAATTGTCATCTCAATTGCGTCGTTGTCAGCAACGCTGCTCGTGGGCTGGAAGCCCAAGCTGGGACTTGACTTGGCCGGTGGACTGTCGGTTGTCTACAAGCCCGCTCACAAGGTTTCGCAAGCGGACCTCCAGACTGCGGCCGACATCATCACGAACCGAATCGATGGATTCGGCGTTTCGGGTGCTCAGGTCAATATTCAGGGCAACACCATCGTTGTATCGGCCCCGGGTGTGACGAATGCCCGACAGGTGCTGCAATCGATCTCGCAGACTGGTCAGCTGCTCTTCCGCCCGGTCGAATGTCTCGCAACGATTCCAGCGACGACCACCAAAACGACGTACGTGGCCACTTTGCCCTCGTGCAACTCGGCAACGGCCACGACGGCCCAGTTCGCCATGTACTACTACAACCACCAGAATTTGGTTCCTCCGGTTGACTCGACCTTTACGAACCTCAAGTCCACACCACCGCTGCTCGACCTCGCGTCCCAGCGTGTGCTTCTTCCTCTCGCCGGCAACCCGACACAGCGATACGTCCTCGGCCCGGCACCCCTCACCGGTACCGCGATCGCGAGCGCGAGTGCGGGACAAAGCCAGATTGGTCAGTGGGAAGTGAATTACTCGCTCACCTCCGCGGGGAGCGCAGAGTGGGACGCGTTGGCTCAGTCGAGTTTCCACACCTACGTGGCGATCGAGCTCGACGGTGTGGTGCAGTCGGCACCGATCATCCAACCCGACCAGGCGTCCTTTACGAGTTTCGGTGGATCGGGAACGATCTCGGGCAACTTCACAGAAACCCAAGCCAAGGCGCTCGCGAACATCATGCAGTACGGCGCGCTGCCCGTGAAGCTCATCCAGCTCACGACACAGACCGTGTCCCCGAGCCTCGGTCACAGCGCTCTCGTGGCGGGTCTCGGCGCCGGCCTCGTGGGTTTGGCCCTCGTCCTGTTGTACACGATCGTGTATTACCGAGGTCTGGGTCTCGTGATTGTTCTTGGTCTGACTCTGACGGCCGCTCTGCTGTGGGCGATCATCTCCGCGCTCGCTCACACGGCGATCGCTCCTAGTTTTGACTTGGCGGGTGTCACCGGATTGATTGTGTCCATTGGTATTACCGTCGACAGCTACATCGTGTATTTCGAACGATTAAAGGATGAAACGAGGGCTGGTCGAACGCTGCGAACTTCGGTGGACCGGGGCTTCAAGTCGGCCTGGCGTACGGTGTTGGCGGCGGACTTCGTGAGTCTGCTCGCCGCTGGATTGCTCTACCTGATTGCCGTCGGATCGGTGCGAGGCTTCGCGTTCTTCCTCGGTTTGTCCACGCTGATGGACATCTTCTTTACGTGGTACTTCACGCGTCCGATCGTGACCTTGCTGGGTCGACGCGCGGGAGCCAATCCTTCGTCGGCGATGTCACTTGCCGCGGGTGTGGGCACCCAGTACGCGACTGACGGGGGAGACTCCAATGACTGACCAGACTGTTCTCGAACCGGAATCGCCGGAGGAGACGGAGCATTTGGGGGCTTTCGCGCGCCTGAACCGTGGACTCACGCACATTGACTTCGTCGGTCGTCGCAAGACGTGGTTCACCATTTCCGCGATCATCATCGTGGCGGGCATCTTGTCCCTCGGCATTCGTGGCCTCAACCTCGGCATCGACTTCAAGGGTGGCGATTCGTGGGAAGTCCTCGCGCACAACGTCACACAACAAGAGGCGTACAACACGGTCGTGAACGCTGGCTTGAAGGATCCCGTCGTTTCAATCCTGGGTGGCAAGACCATCCACGTGGAGGCCAACCTCAACGGTATGACCCAGGCGAACCAGAACAAGACGATCAACGAAGTATCCGTGGCGCTCGCGAAATTAGCGAACACCAGCGTCGATCAGGTCTCGGTGTCAACCGTGGGTCCGACGTGGGGTGGACAAATCACGAATAGGGCACTCGAGGCGCTCCTCGCGTTCTTTGTCGCCGTCGTTATCTACATCAGTTTCCGGTTTGAGCCCAAGATGGCGCTCGCCGCTTTCCTCGCGATGCTGCACGACCTGTTGGTGACGATCGGTGTGTACTCATTGTTTGGGTTCCAGGTCACCCCGGACACGGTCATCGCGGTGCTCACGATTCTCGGTTACTCCCTGTACGACACGGTCGTGGTGTTCGACCGTGTTCGCGATAATTCGCGCGGCATCATGAATTCGGGAACACTCACGTATTCCGACATGGTCAACTTGTCGATGAATCAGACGTTGGCGCGTTCGATCAACACCTCACTGGTGGCGATTCTGCCCGTGCTGTCGGTCCTGTTGGTCGGCGCCGAACTTCTCGGTGCAACAACCCTGCAGGACTATGGTCTCGCCCTGTTCGTCGGTCTCTTGAGTGGTGCCTACTCGTCACTTTTCATCGCGGCGCCCATTTTGGCCATCTTGAAAGAGCGTGAGCCCCGCTTCCGTGATCTGCGCAAGAAGATCGAGTCTCGCGAGGCGCGAGCGGTGATCACACCGGCGGCCGCGGCGTCGTTGTCGTCCGATCGAGTGACGGCGACGAGGGCACGCGTGAACGCGGCGGCGAACGTCAAGGCCATCGAAGCCAAGCCTCGGAAGCAAAAGCGCAAGTAGCGGCCGGTAGGCTGACGAGATGGTCAGCCTCGTGGCCCGTGGATCCGACGGGAACGCACTCGCGTCCCTGCTCGCCCCGCTGACCGCCACGTTCCGTCAACATCACCCCGAGGGCGACGTCGATTTGGTGCAGCGAGCGGGGCTGGCGGCAATTGAAGCGCACGATCAACAGCTGCGTCGAACCGGCGAGCCGTACGTCACACACCCCATTGCCGTAGCCCAGATTGTCGCTGATTTAGGTCTCGACGAGGCGACGATTGCGGGCGCCCTGTTGCACGACGCAGTCGAAGACACGGGAATGACCGTGGCGTTCATCGCTTCTGAATTTGGCGACAATATCGCTCGGGTCGTCGATGGCGTGACGAAATTGGACCGCCTTGAATTCGACTCGAAAGAAGCGCAACAGGCCGCCACCATTCGCAAGATGTTCATCGCCATGGCTCAGGACTGGCGCGTTCTGCTCATCAAGTTGGCTGACCGCCTGCACAACATGCGCACGATCTCGGTCATGCCGATCGCGAAGCAGCGTGCGATTGCTCAGGAGACCTTGGACGTCTACGCGCCGCTCGCTCACCGCCTCGGTGTGCAACAGGTCAAGTGGCAGCTCGAGGATCTGTGTTTTGCGACGTTGCACCCAAAGCGTTACGCGGAAATTGAACAGATGGTCGCCTCTCGCGCGCCCGAGCGCGAGGAATACGTAGCTCAGGTGATGGAAATGTTGCGCGAAAAAGTTCTCGCGATGGGGATCACGGCTGACGTGCGAGGACGCCCGAAGCACTTGTGGAGTATCTACGAAAAGATGGTGGTCAACGGGAAAGAGTTCGATGAGATCTTCGACCTCGTGGGACTTCGCGTCATCGTGGAAGAAGAACGGGACTGTTGGGCGGTCCTGGGAGCGATTCACGCACTCTGGCCTCCGGTGCAGGGCCGATTTAAGGACTACATCAACTCTCCGAAATTCAATCTCTACCAATCACTTCACACCACGGTCATTGGCCCCCGCGGCAAGAGCGTCGAAGTGCAGGTGCGCACGCAGGAGATGCACCGACGGGCGGAGTTCGGTATTGCGGCGCACTGGGGATACAAAGAGAAGGCGTCACCCTCGGAGATTGCCTGGATGCAGCGGATTGCCGACGTCGATGAAGAAGAGCACGACCCGATTGCCTTTCTGGAGGCTCTCAAGCTCGACCTCGGGCAAGACGAGGTGTACGTGTTTACGCCGAAGGGTCGGGTGATCCCGCTCGTCTCTGGCGCGACGCCGATTGATTTCGCCTACGCGATTCACACGGAAGTGGGACATCGGTGCGTAGGGGCCAAGGTCAATGGTCGCCTCGTGCCGTTGGATACCGTGCTCAATTCGGCGGACGTCGTGGAAATCGTGACCAACAAGGCCGAGTCCGCCAGTCCGTCGCGCGACTGGCTCACCATCGCGGTGTCGTCCCGGGCAAAGTCCAAGATTCGCCAGTGGTTCCAACGTGAACGACGTGAGGACGCCATCGAGATGGGTCGAGAAGACCTCACCAAGACACTTCGTCGTGAAGGTATGCCTATCCACACGTCCATGAGTTCCTCGGCTCTGGCGTCGGTGGCCAAGGCGCTCAACATGGACGATGTCGACAGTTTGTTGATGGCGATCGGTGGAGGCCAGATCTCGGCCGTGTCGATCGTCCAACGTCTGGAACGTGAAATGCGAGGTGGTGAGGCCGAGCAATTGCCGACCACCGTGACGAAGGCTCCACGAGCGGGACGCGCTACTAGCCGAACGGCGAGCGTGTACGTCGAAGGTCTGGATGACGTGATGGTGCACCTGGCGCGGTGCTGTTCACCGGTGCCGGGTGATCAGATCATGGGTTTTGTGACGCAGGGCCGAGGCGTGTCGGTGCACCGAACAGACTGCTCGAACGCTGTGGCCCTCGCGGGTCGACTTGGGGACCGAATCATTGACGTCGAGTGGGATGGATCGAGTCGTGGGGTCTACCGCGCCACGCTCGAGATCATGGCGTTCGATCGATCACGACTCCTCTTTGACGTCTCGCGCGTCGTCGCGGAATATCACTTGAACATCGTGTCCTCGCACTCGGCGACATCCAGCGACCGTATTGTGCGCATGACCTTTGACGTTGAATTGGCCGACCCCGCCCACCTCGCGAGCCTGCTGGTTGCGATTAAGGGTGTCGACGGAGTCTTTGACGCGTTCCGACAATTACCCGGCCGAAAGACATCATCGTGAGTGACCCCACCCCCATCAATGCACCCATTGGCACGCGCGACATTCTGCCCGGTGAGTCCGAGCACTTCGCGACGTTGGTGGCGACCTTTGCCACGTGGGCCCAACGGTACGGATTCGGTCTCGCGCTGACGCCGCTCTTCGAGGACGTGGGTGTCTTTAACCGCGGGATTGGTGAAGACAGCGACGTCGCGCGCAAGGAGATGTACGTCTTCGAGGATCGTGGTGGGCGGACCTACGCCCTTCGACCTGAGGGTACGGCGTCCATCGTTCGCGCGTTCGTCCAGCACCACCCGACCACCCCGTGGAAGGTCTGGTACATCACGCCCGCGTTCCGTTACGAACGACCCCAGGCCGGTCGCTATCGCCAGCACCATCAGTTGGGTGTTGAAGCGCTCGGCACGGACGATCCCTACCTCGACGTCGAGGTCATCGCGCTCGCGTGGCGTTTCTATGAGCACCTCGGTCTTCGCCAGGTTCGCTTGCACATCAATTCCATGGGACACGCCGAGTGCCGAGCGATGTATCTCACCCAGCTCTCCGCGCACCTCAGCGAACACAGCGGATCGTTGTGCGACGAGCACCGCGACGGGTGGTCGCGTAATCCTCTGCGTGTACTGGACTGCAAGAAAGAACCGTGCGTCGCGGTGACCGACGCCGGACCGATGTTGGTGGACTTCCTCTGTGAGGACTGTCGTGAGCACTTCGCGACAGTGACCTCCGGACTGGACACCATCGGGATCCCGTGGCTCGCGAATCCACGATTGGTGCGGGGCTTCGACTACTACACGAGAACGACCTTTGAGTTCGTGGCCGAAGCGCTCGGTAGCGCTCAAAATGCCGTTGGTGGCGGTGGGCGTTACGACAAGTTGGCCGAACAATTGGGAGGCGAACCCACGAGTGGTATTGGATTTGGCAGCGGTATCGAGCGACTCCTATTGGCGCTGGAGGCCGAAAAGGTGGTGCTCACGTCCAAGGGACTGGATGCTTTCGTGGTCGACACCACGGGGGGAGCCGTGGCCCTGGAACTGGTGGAACGCTTGCGGGCCGCGGGCCTCTCGGTCGACCGTTCGTACGACCAACGTTCCATGAAGTCCCAGATGAAGCGGGCTGATCGTTCCGGTGCCGCCGTGGCACTGCTGGTGGGACCTTCAGAGCGCGAGTCCGGCACGGTTACGATAAGGGACCTGCGCAACAGCGACGTTGCCGATCGTCAGCAGTCCGTGACGCTCGCCGACGTCGTGGCGTCGGTTCAGGACTACACGAACAAGGCGAAGTGACTATGTCGACCAATTACGAAGCCACGAGCCTTCGCGACTCACTGTGTGCATCGGTGTCGGTGGCGCACGTGGGACAACGGCTCGCCGTCTGCGGCTGGGTAGCGAAACGTCGTGAACACGGCGAACACCTCGCGTTCATCGATATTCGCGACCGATCCGGGGTCATCCAAGCGGTCGTTGACGGCACGGTGGACGTGCGCAACGAGTACGTCGTGCGCGTGACGGGAACCGTATCGCGCCGTCCCGAGGGCACGGTCAACGACAAGTTGACGACCGGCGAAGTGGAGTTAACCGAGTGCATGGTGGAGATCCTCGCCACCGCGGAAGCGCCGCCATTCCAGCTGGACGATCGTGTCGACATTGACGAGCAGGTGCGACTCCGTCACCGGTATTTGGACCTGCGGCGTGAGCAGATGCAGAAGAACCTCCGGCTTCGTGCCAAAGTCAATGCGGCCTTACGCGCAGCAATGGATCGCCAAGGTTTCTGTGAAGTTGAAACGCCATTGTTGTGGGCGCCCACGCCCGAGGGTTCACGTGAGTTTGTCGTCCCGTCCCGCCTGCATCACGGCGAGTTCTACGTCCTCCCCCAGAGCCCGCAGATCGCCAAGCAGCTCTTGATGGTGGGTGGTTTTGATCGCTACTACCAAATCGCCCGTTGCATGCGGGACGAGGATCTTCGCGCCGATCGCCAATTTGAGTTCACGCAGCTCGACTTAGAGGCGAGTTTCGTGAGCCAAATCGACATTCTGGAGTTCGTGTCGCAGGCTGTTCTCGACGCCGCCGAAGTAGCGACGGGGGAGCGACCGTCCACGATCGACACGATGACCTGGGCCGAAGCGATGAATCGCTACGGTGTCGATAAGCCGGACTTGCGTTTCGGTATGACCCTGCAGGATTTGTCGGATGTGTTCGTCGGCACCGAGGTCAAGGCGTTCAGCGCACCAACCATCAAGGCCATGCGTGTGCCTCAGGGCGCCGAATTTACGCGCAGCCGTCTCGACGCTTTGACGGATCGAGCCAAGGGTCTGGGCGCCAAGGGTCTCGCGTGGTTCCGCATTACCGCCGACGGCGTGGACTCACCCCTGGACCGTTTCTTGTCCGATCACGAACGAGACGCGATTCGACGAGTCGATGACGCGCAGCCGGGCGATTTGGTCTTGATTGTCGCTGATGACTACCTCCTCGCGTGCAAGGTTCTCGGCGCTCTGCGAGTGGAATTGGGTTCGCCGCCGGTGAGTCAAGGACCCCACCGTTACGTGTGGGTCACCGAATTTCCAATGTACGAAGGTCTGGATGACGACGGAAACCCCGTGGCGGCACACCACCCGTTCACGATGCCACATCCGGACGACATTGAACTGATGGCCACCGATCCGTTGGCCGTGCGATCGCAGGCCTACGACCTCGTGCTGAACGGCTGGGAGCTCGGGAGTGGATCCGTTCGTATCCATCGCGCCGATATTCAGTCCCAGGTCTTCGCCACTCTCGGCATCACGCCCGAGGAGGCGGAGAATCGTTTCGGATTCTTGTTGGGTGCCTTTAAGTACGGGGCGCCACCGCACGCGGGGTTTGCCTTCGGCATCGACCGCCTCGTGGCCATCTTTGCGGGCGAAGAGAACATCCGTGAAGTCATCGCCTTCCCGAAGACGCAGTCGGGAGCGGACCTGATGACCGGCGCACCAAAATCCATCCCCGATAAGCAGCTCAAGGAACTCCACCTCAAGCCCGTGAAGGGGGCGTGAGCTACGTCACTCTTTGACGAAGCCGCCGCCTCGCGTTTGGCCCAGGTGGCTCCGCTGGCTGAATTGATTAGGCCGCGGACGATCGACGACGTGGTGGGTCAGGACCATCTGGTGGGCCCCGACGGTCCGCTACGGAAGATGGCCGAGTCCGGACAACTTCGGTCCATGATCTTCTGGGGACCGGCCGGCACCGGTAAGACGACGCTGGCTCGCATCCTGTCCGAGACCGCTGGATTTGCCGTGGAGACAATCTCCGCCGTGTCGAGTGGTGTGAAGGATCTGCGCGACGTGATCGCTCGCGCACAGTCGCGTCTTGGCGAGCGTGGTGTGCGAACCGTTTTGTTTATTGACGAGGTCCACCGTTTCAACAAGTCACAACAGGACTTGTTGCTGCCCGTTACGGAGTCCGGTGAGATTGTTCTCATTGGCGCCACGACGGAGAATCCCTACTTCGAAGTCAATGCGGCCCTCATTTCGAGAACGACACAGTGGCGCGTACGACCGCTCGCCGACGAGGCGATTCGGACCTTGTTGGAGCGCGGCGCGACCGCCCGAGGGGGGTCGGTTGAGCCCGACGCTATGCATGCGCTCGTCGCAACAGCCGACGGCGATGGTCGCTCGGCACTGACGACGTTGGATGTGGCATTCGCTCTGGTGGGCACGAGAGAACCTCGAGTAGTGAGCGTGGCCGACGTCGCGGCGGCTCGCGACGGGCGAGTGCATCATCAGTCGGCGGATTCTCACTACGACCAGATCAGCGCGTTCATCAAATCGGTGCGGGGCTCCGATCCGGACGCGGCAATCTTGTGGCTGAACGCACTGTTGGACGCTGGAGAGTCGGCGCGTTTCATCGCCCGACGACTCGTGATTCTGGCCAGCGAAGACATCGGGCTGGCTGACCCCATGGGACTGGTGCTCGCCGAGAGCGCCGCTCGCGCGGTGGAATTCGTGGGCCTTCCGGAAGGGCGCCTGACGCTCGCGCACGCGACGATCGCGCTGTGCTTGATGGAGAAGTCCAACAGCGTCACGATCGCCCTCGGTCGCGCGAGCGAAGCCCTGCGGAACGGAACATCACTTCACGTGCCCGCTCCCGTGCGTGACGCGCACTACGCCTCGGCCTCGGCACTCGGTCACGGTGTTGGGTATCAGTACCCTCACGACTATCCCTCGGGGTGGGTGGAGCAGCAATATCTTCCCGACGACGCCACGGGCTTGCCCTACTACGAGCCCACTGATCACGGTCGTGAAGCCGTCATGGCGCACGTCTGGCGCGAGCGACGAGCCGAGAGCCCCCAAGGGAATCAAGGGTCGCCGGTAGAGTAGATCCGTGGAAGCCGCCCAACTTCGTTCGATTTTCCTCGATCATTTCGCATCGCGCCAGCACACCATCGTGCCGTCGGCGTCGTTGATCGCCAATGACCCCACTTTGTTGTTCACGGTTGCCGGCATGGTGCCCTTTAAGCCCTACTTCGTGGGAGATGAGACGGCCCCGTTTTCTCGCGCGGCGTCGATTCAAAAGTGCTTCCGTGTTCCTGACATCGACATCATTGGTACGACGCAACGTCACCTGACTTTTTTCGAAATGTTGGGCAATTTCTCGTTTGGTGACTATTTCAAGGCTGGCGCCATTGAGTACGCCTGGAGCCTGATCACCGAAGGTTTTGGTATGGATCCCGACCGCCTGTGGGTCACGGTTCACACCAGCGACGATGACGCCGCCCGGTTGTGGCCGGAATTGACCTCCATGCGTCCGGATCGCATTCAGCGTTTGGACGAGGACAATTTCTGGGGCATGGGGGACACGGGGCCGTGCGGCCCTAGCTCGGAGATCTTCTACGACAAGGGTCCGGAGTTCGGGGCCGATGGTGGTCCGGCTTTCGGTGGTGATGATCGATTCGTGGAGTTCTGGAATCTGGTCTTTATGCAGTTCAATCGCAGCGCCGACGGCACCATGGCTGAATTACCGCGCAAGAACATCGATACCGGATCAGGTTTCGAGCGAGTACTGGCGATTCTGAACGGGGCTGAGTCGGTGTTTGCGACTGATCTTTTTGTTCCCCTGCTCGATGCGGCGCAGAGCGCCGTGGGGCGATCACTCGGCCACGACGACGCCACGGACATCGCCATTCGCCGAATCGCCGAACACGGACGCGCGATGACAATGCTGGTGGCCGACGGGGTGCTGCCGTCGAATGAGGGACGCGGGTACGTGCTTCGGCGCATTATTCGACGCGCCATCTTGGCGGCGCGTCGAGCGGGTTCGACGCGCTCCCTGACCGGCGAACTGGTTGCCGCAACGATCGAAAAGATGGGCGACGCGTACCCGGTGCTGGTGAAGGATCGCGAATTGATCGAAGCGGTGCTCGAACGCGAAGAAGCGGGCTTCTCGCGAACGCTGAAGACGGGTATGAGCCTGTTGACGGAGGCCGCCACGGACGTGCGCTCGCGCAACAATGATCTCTTGCCGGGTGACGTGGTGTTTCGACTGCACGACACGCACGGATTCCCCTTCGAATTGACCTCGGAGATAGCTGAGGAGCAAGGCCTGCGAGTTGATCGGGCCGGATTTGACGACGCGATGCGCGAACAGCGTGAGCGAGCTCGTAACGCCGCGAAGAATGTCGTGCGGGCGGACGATGGTGCGTATCGTGCGGTCTTGGATGCTGCGGGCCCCAGCGAATTCGTGGGTCGTGAGCGATCACGGTATTCCCTCGAAGCGACTGTCGTTGGGGTGTTGGCGACCGAGGACGGTGCGAGCGAGGTTTTTCTCGACGCGACGCCCTTCTACGCCGAGTCGGGTGGTCAGGTCGGGGATACGGGGACCATCGTCACGGAATCTGGGCGTCTCGAGGTGCAGGACACGCAGAACGTTGCCGGCGGGCTGATTGTCCACCGCGGTGTGCTGCACGGCGAGATTGTCGCCGGTCAAACGGCCGTAGCGACTATTGATGCGGATCGTCGCGAAGCCATCCGGCGGAACCACACCGCAACACACTTGCTGCACGCTGCCTTACGCAACGTGCTGGGCGATCACGTTCGTCAGCAAGGTTCGCTCGTCGCGCCGGACCGCTTACGTTTCGACTTTTCTCACGGCGACGGACTCGCCACTGAAGAGCGAGGTGCCATCATCACCCTGGTGAACGACGACGTCGTGGGCGACGAGGACGTCGATACGGTCAACGCCACCCGACAAGAAGCCGAATCCATGGGCGCTATTGCCTTCTTTGGCGACAAGTACGGCGATCGCGTTCGAGTGGTACGCGCGGGAAGTCATTCGTTGGAGTTTTGTGGCGGCACCCACGTACACCGCCTCGGGGAAATTGGACAGTTGCAAATTGTTAGCGAAGCCAGCATCGGTTCGGGGACGCGACGTATCGAGGCCGTCACTGGATTTGGCGCACTGGCGAGGAGTCGCGAGATGGAGGTGTTGCTCTCTCAGGTGAGTTCGCTTCTCAAGACGTCCACTGACGACATCGTTCCTTCTCTCGATCGCGTTCTTGAACGTCAGCGCGAGTTAGAAAAGACCATCTCGTCCTTACGCCAAGCCCAATTGGCGACGATCGCCGCGGAGCTCGACACCAATCCGCCCGGTGCACTTGTGGCGCAGGTCGATGGTTACGCCGGCGACCAACTTCGAACACTGGCCCAAGATCTGCAGCGTCGCGGCCGTCCCGTCGTGGTGCTGGCGGGACGAGACGGGGACAAGGTGGCCCTGGTCGTCGCCACGGACGGCGAGAAGGACGCGGTGGCCCTCGTGAAGGACTTGGCTCGGCACGTGCAAGGCGGCGGTGGCGGATCACCTACGTTGGCGCTCGCCGGTGGTCGCGATGCGGCGGGCATTACGACGGCGCTCGAAGCCGCACGCGCGACGTTGGGTTGAACGTGAGTCGGGTGCTCGGACTCGACCCCGGCACGCGTCGGGTCGGTGTCGCCATTTCCGATTCACGGCGAACGCTCGCCATGGCCCGAGCGTGCGTACCCGTCGATGATGTGACGATCGCGACTTTGTCGTCACTGGTCGCCGACGAGGGCGTCACACTGGTGGTGGTGGGTCGCCCCATCTCCATGGGCGGCACGGAGACTGAGTCCACGCGGTTGTCCGACAATTTTGCGCGTGATCTCGCCAGTAGCGTGGATCCCGTGGAAGTCGTGCGATGGGATGAGCGACTCACGACTGTGTCGGCACGCCGGCAACTGCACCAGTCGGGCGTGAAGGACAGGGAGCAACGGGCACTTATCGACAGCGCGGCGGCGGTCGTCATGCTGCAACACTTCATTGACGCGTCTCATGCGTAAGCCCTGGCGTCGTGTCGTGGCGTTGGCTGGGATCGTCATTGTGCTGGGGGGCGCGTGGCTAATCTCCAACGCCTACCCCTTCACGGGTCAAGGACCCATGGTCGTTGTTCGCGTCAGTGCGGGCGAGAGCGTCAGTCAACTCGCGAACCAGTTGTCCGCCGACAAGGTCATTGGCTCACCCTTGGCGTTTCGTCTCGACACGATGGTCTTCGGAGCACCGATTCTCACACCCGGCTTCTTCCAAATTCCGCAGAACTCGAGTTTCGATTCCGTGCGATCTGTCTTCAATGGCTCTCCCAATGCCGAAGCCATCGATCTCACGGCGGGACTCACGCTTCACGAACTGCAGGGTCAGATTGCCCAAGCCGCAGGTAGCACTTTCGCTGACTCGTTCGTGCGCGCCACCTCGGCGGCGTACGTGTCACCGAGCAACCCTTGGTTCCAAGGGGAAGAAGTGCGGCCGGTGTGGTCCTCGTCGAATCCCTACGAGAATCCGATGGAGGGCCTCCTCGGTACGGGGTACTACATCATCAAACCCGGCGAGACCCCGAGCGAACTGGTGGCCGCTATGGAAGCCCGGTTTGTCGGGCAGGCGGCGGCAGCCGGCATACGGCCGGGCGTCGTCGCGCACGGGCTCAGCCCCTACGCACAGATCATCGCGGCCTCCATCGTTGAAAAAGAGGGCTACTACCCGGTCAACATGCCGAAAACTGCCAGGGTGATCCTGAACCGCTTGGACAAAGACATGCTGTTACGCATGGACTCAACGGTCCTGTACGCCCTGGGTCAAGATGGCGGACGAGTGACGACTGCAATGTTGCGGATTGATACGCGCTACAACACGTATCTCTACAAGGGTCTCACGCCGACTCCGATTTGTGCCGTCTCTAGTTTCGCTATGGATGCCATTACGTCACCACCGCCGGGACAATGGTTGTACTTCACGCTGATCTCTCAAGACGGGACGATGGCGTTTTCGAATACCTTCGCGGAGCAGCTGGCGAACGAGCGACTCGCCGCGTCTCGAGGCATTCTCTGATGTGGCGAGTAGGTGTCGTGGGTTCGCCCATCTCTCATTCCCTGTCCCCGGTGTTACAACGCGCCGCACTTTCGTACCTGGGACTCGAGGGCACGGCCGAGTTGATTGAGCTGGACTCCGCGGGCGAACCATTTACGACAGTCGCCCACAGCCACGACGCGCTCTCGGTGACTATGCCCTTGAAGGAAACCTTGCTCGCGCGATGTGATGAGATTGACGACGTAGCGCGGAGAATCGGTGCCGTGAATTCGCTGCGATTGGACGGTGGGACCATCCGAGGTCGATCCACTGACGGAGTGGGCTTCCTTGACGCGGTCACGCTCGAGATGAACGTCGCCGTCGACGGCAAAAAGGTTGTCGTGTTGGGCTCGGGCGGTTCGGCGAAGTCCATCATTGACGCGCTGTGCCTCGCGGGTGCGGACGTGTTAGTGGTTGCGCGCAATCGTGAGACTGGTGCGAGGGCTGTCAATCCTTACGAGAATGCACGTGTCGTGACTGAGCCGAATCTCGCGGTGGATCTCGTGGTCAATACGATTCCTCACCGAGAAGGAGAGGATCGGCCTGAGTTCGACGGCATCACGGCCGCTGACGGGGCCGTCGCGGTCGACATCGTTTACGCGCCTGCTGAAACGCCGTGGTTGAAGCGACGTCGGGGCCAAGGTTTTCGTGTCCAAAACGGACTACCCATGTTGGTGCACCAGGCTCGTCATCAATTCTCGTGGTGGTTCGACGCTGTTGTTCCGTCATCAATTCTCTTTGCGGCGGTGTCGCCGTGAGAACGATGTCGCTGCTGCCAATGACTGAACGAGTGGAGACGGTGGACCGACCCCTGCTCGTGGGGATGATCGCGCTCGGCGCCACTGGTCTCACCGCGATTTACTCAGCAACCCGTAACGCGCTGGCGAACGCGGGCTATAACCCTCATTACTACCTCGAACGCCAAGCCGTCTTTGTCCTGTTGGGCGTGGCGCTGATGCTGGGAATATCGCGACTTGACTACAAACGTTTCGAAATGGCCACGACGTTCTTGTACGTTGGAACCATCTTGAGCCTGATGGGCGTGTTCGTCCTCGGGTCATCGCAGTTGGGTGCCACGCGCTGGTACGTCTTTGGTCCCATTCAGATTCAGCCGAGTGAATTCGCCGTTCTCGCCGCGATTTTGGCGATGTCGACCTATTGCGGGCGTCGCCCGGAGGGTCTCAGCAGCTTTGACGTTCGGCGCATGTTGATCATGATGGGGATCCCGCTGCTGCTCATCTTCGTTCAGCCGGACATGGGCACCGCGATCATCATGACTCTGACGGGAGCCACGATCATGATCGTGGCGGGCGTGCCGCCGAGATTCATGGTTCTTATCTCGGTGATCGGCGCACTGGTGATGGTGGCATTTGTCTATATCGGGGCCATCCACCGGTATCAGATTCTTCGCTTGGTGTCGTTCCTGCACCAGAACTCGAGCGACAAGAATTTGCAGAACCTGATTTATGACGTGGCGAACGCCAAGAGTGCCATCGGTGCAGGTGGGCTCTTTGGTGCCGGCATGTTCAACGGACTTCAGACAAACCTTGGTTACGTGCCCGAACAGCGGACGGACTTCATCTTCACGGCCATTGGTGAACAATTTGGTCTCGTGGGGACTGTTGGCGTCGTTCTGCTCTTGGGATTCGTGGCGTGGCGTATGTACGTGGTCGCTCGCGACGCCAAAGAGCCCTTAGGGCGGTTGTTGTGCGTGGGCATTTTCGTCTTCTTCTCGTTCAGTTGTTTTCAGAACATCGGAATGACTCTCGGCATCATGCCGGTGACGGGAATTCCGCTACCCCTCATTAGTTACGGAGGATCTTCGGCACTGGTGTTCTTCCTGTGTGGTGGCGTGGTCCTTTCGGTGTCCCGACGAAGGTCGAATTAGGCTTTTCGAATCATGAGTGACGAGAGCGCATCGATCGAGAACGTTGACGGCGAGACCTACCCTTCGTTCAGTGTGATGGACGTGGTGAACGTGGTGTTCACCTTGCCGGCACCCAATCCCGTGGTCAATCTGCAAGAGCAAGCCGAGCCGTTTCGTCCCCTCAGTTTTCCGATCGGGCTACCTGAAGCCCAGGCGATTGGTTCCGCTTTGGCGGGTATTACCGGTGCTCGACCAACCACTCACGAACTCTTTGTCTCGCTGCAGCAGGAGCTCCAGGGCGAACTCGTGGCCGTACGCATCACCGACTACGCGAGTGGTGTCTTCCACGCGGAGATGGACTTCATGACACCGCGAGGTCGAGCGATTCTCGATTGTCGTCCAACCGACGGCATCATTCTGGCCCTCCGTCAACCGGTGCCTGCGCCCATTTTGTGCGACGTCAACGTATTGGAGTTTGTCGCTAGTCAAAGCTGACGGCGTGCACTTCACCACCCGCGAGTCCGACGTGATTTTCGTCAGAAATGCGGAGAAGGAGCGCCACGATGACGTAATTCGCCACCAGCGAACTTCCACCGAAAGCCATGAACGGCAACGTGATGCCGGTAAAAGGCAGGATACGAAGCACGCCAGCCATAATGAAGAACGCTTGAAATCCGATGATCAGCGAGAGCGCCGTGGCCGTGAGTCGAGCGAAATCGGAGTGAGCTCGTTGGGCGATCCGAAAGCCCTCGGCGACGAAAAGAATGAACGAGCTCGTGATCACCGTGATACCCACGAAGCCCATTTCCTCAGCCAAGGCAGAAAAAATCATGTCGGTGGTGAGCGCTGGCGTGGCCCCGGACTGGCCGAGTCCGACTCCCGTGCCCGTCATTCCGCCCGCCGCGATACCAAACCACCCGTATGCCAATTGCTGCCCGCCGTGGGCGTAGTTGTAGGTGTTCCACGGATCCAGCCAAATGCCGATGCGTTGGTTGACTTGGTAGAACAACTTGGCTCCGAGGTAGCCACCAATCGCGAACATTCCGACACCCGCCCCGACGTAGCTGAGACGTCCGGTGGAGACCCAAATCATGGAGATAAAGAGCGCGAAGATCAACATGGCGAAACCAATGTCGTTTTCGGCTCCGAGGACCATGATGGAAATGCCCCACGCAACAACGACGGGGAACAGGGTCCGCAAACTCACGAGACGGCGGCGGCCCACGTTGCTCGTGCCAATCGACAGCATTTCTTTATTGGCAGCGAAGTAGGACGCAAAAAAGATGCCCAGCAGGATCTTGGCAATCTCAATGGGCTGAAAGCTGAACGGTCCGACTTTCACCCACAAACGAGCGCCGCCCAGGTTCTCGCCGACGTGCGGGATGAGGGGAGCGAGCATCAGCAAGATCGCGGCAAACAACATGATGTAGCGGTAGCGGTCCAGATCGCGAATACGGCGGACGAAGAGAAGTACGGCAACGACGGCCACGGCACTGACAAATACCCAGATGGTCTGATATCCCGCTCGGGCGGGATTCCATCTCGCAATCTCGATATACCCGAGTCCGTTGAGCAGCGTGACGAGTGGGAGAAGGATTTGTGATGACCGAGGGGCGAGCCACGAAATGGCGACGTGAAGCGCCAGGGACAAGCCGACGACGATGCCGATGAAGCCCCATACCTGGGGCGGGAATTTGCCCTTGCCGCCCAAGGAGGCGAGCACGTAGAGGCTAGAGACGACCAGTGCGGACAGAATCAGAAGTCCGAGTTCAACGGAACGGTACGGTGCTCGCTGGTGTCCGCCCAATGGTTCCGGCGCCGCCGTACGCTCTCGAGCCACGGACCAAGCGTAGTCGTGCCGTTTAGGATTATCGCGACAGTGCCCGTAGCGAGAGGGAATCAGTGACAGTCATGACATCGGTGGAGAGTTTCGGTCCGGAACGATTCTCCAATCGTGAGCTCTCTCGTTTGGAATTCGGTTCACGACTCTTGGATCTTGCCGAAGAACCCGCGGTCCCCCTCCTGGATCGCTGCAAGTTTGTCGCGATTTTCGCGGAAATGATCGACGAATTCTTTCAAGTCCGTGTGGTGAGTTTGGAAGACAAGGTGGCCGCCGGCGTGGGTACCCCGAGCTTGGATGGTCAACGGCCTCGCCAGCAACTGCGAGCTATCCGGGAACGGGTACTGAGTTTGATCGACCGACAGGATCGAGTGGTTCTCGATGGTCTTCTCCCGGAACTTCGTAATGCGGGTGTGGACGTTGTGCGCTACGACGCGACGAGTGACGACGAGCGAGAGCGGCTGGCGAAGTATTTCGATGACGATGTCTTTCCAGTTCTGACGCCGCTCTCGGTTGATCCAGGACATCCATTCCCCATGATCTCGAACCTCTCGCTGAACATTGCGGTCCAAGTGCGTGATGAAGAAAGCGGAGAGGAGCGCATTGCGCGCGTCAAGGTTCCCTCATCGTTGCCGCGTTTCACTCAATTGGGAGACGACGGCAGATACTGCCTGCTCGAAGACGTGATCGTGGCGCACCTCGATCGACTTTTCCCGGGGATGTCCGTAGGACACGCCGATCTGTTCCGAGTGACGCGCAACGCAGACCTCGCCTTGGAAGAAGATGAGGCCGATGACCTCATGGTGGCCCTCGAATTGGAACTTCGCCGACGACGTTTTGGTCGCGCTCTTCGCATCGAGATCGCTCCCGGCATGGCTCCGGATTTGTTGGCGCTGCTCTTGGACCAACTGGAACTCGAAGATTCGAAGGTGTACGAAACCGACGCGCCGCTCGGCCTTGGTGATTTGTGGTTTCTGTACGGCCTTGATCGCCCCGACCTGAAGGTTGATTCGTGGAGCCCGGTGACCCCGCCTCGCCTCGTCGGAGACGAAGGGGTGAACGACGTGTTCGCCGCTATCCGCGAGGGCGACATCTTGTTGCACCACCCCTACGAATCATTCTCGGACTCGGTGGAAGCTTTCATTTCGCAGGCGGCGGACGATCCCAATGTGGTGGCCATCAAGCAAACGTTGTACCGAACGAGCGGTGATTCACCAATCGTTGCTTCTCTGATCCGCGCGGCCGAGCGCGGCAAGCAGGTGGCGGCCCTGGTGGAGATCAAAGCGAGGTTCGACGAGGCTGCGAATATTTCATGGGCCAAAGCACTCGAAGACGCGGGCGTCCACGTCGTATACGGCATCGTGGGTCTGAAGACGCACTCGAAGACCGCCCTTGTTATTCGTCACGAGGCTGATTCGCTACGACGGTACGTCCACATCGGTACCGGTAACTACAACTCGAAGACGGCGCGCGTGTATGAGGATCTCGGCCTGTTGACCTGCGACGAGGACATCACCCGTGACGTCGGCGATCTGTTCAACTTCTTGACCGGATTCGCGAAACAAGGTTCGTATCGCAAGTTGGTGGTGAGTCCAGTTTCAACGCGGCTGCGCATCATTGAGAACATTGACGCCCAAGCGGCTCTCGGTGCCGCAGGACGAGTGGACATCAAGGTGAACGGTCTGACCGACCCGAGCATCATCGATGCGCTCTATCGCGCCAGCCAGGCGGGTGTTCGGATTCGACTCGCCGTCCGCACCTTGTGCTGCCTGCGCCCGGGCATCGAGGGTCTGTCGGAGAACATTTCCGTCCACTCGGTAGTCGGAGAGTTCTTGGAGCACTCGCGAGTGTTTATTTTTGGCGCCTGGGACGACCCTTCGACCACGGTCCTCATTGGTTCTGCTGACTTGATGGAACGCAACCTCGACCGCCGAGTCGAAGTTCTGGTGCCTATTAATAGCGCCAAGTTGCGCTCCACTCTGTTCGAGGCGGTGGAATTGACCTTCGAGGACGATTGCTATTCCTGGGCCCTTGGAACAGATCGACGGTGGCGACGAGTGGCGTCCATTAATCACCTATCGGTGCAGTCCGAACTTAAGAAACGAATTCTTCAGCGCTCGAGATCTCTCGGTGTCTGACGACGCTTGGACGCGCGAACTTCCATCGAAAGATACGACGCACCGCCGATAGGAATCGGAAGCCAGAAATTCAAGAACCGGTAGCAGAGCACCGCCACGAGGGCCTGTTTGCTGGGCACGCCGAAGCCCACGAGCGTGGGCACGAGAACAGCTTCGACCACTCCGAGACCACCGGGCGTGAGCGGGATGGCCGCGAGAATATTAGCGAGACCGTATGCGACCATCAAGTCGATGGGGGAAATCGGATGTCCAAATGCCCACAGGAATACCCATAAGCACGCGGCGTCGAGTAGCCAATTACCCGCCGCCCACTCGAGGGACGCGCGGAGGGTCTTGGGATTCGACGTGAGAATCTTGATGCGCTCAGCCACCGTGGCCAGCAGTGACGAGACTCGGTCCGGCGTCAGCCACGGAAGACGTGCGGCGGCGGTGCGGATCCACGAATCCGCATGGCGCTGGCCACGCAGGATGAGCGCGACGGTGCCGAAGAACGCGAGGAGCAAGAACACTCCGGCGAGGGCGGCGAAACCGTAGGCCGGGTTGAAGCCACGTAGGGGGATCGAAATAACAAGAGAAATCCAGAACATGATGTTGAGCACCACCGCAGAACCACTGCCCTGGGCCGCGAGCCCAAAGGCGTTGGTGGCGGTCGGAACTCCCAACTCGTTGTACATCCGGTAGGCGAGGGCGCCGGCCGGAGCTGTGCCGCCGGGAACCACGTGACTCAGCGCGAGGGTGGACATATTCACCCTCAAGATGTCGCCGAGACGGGGCGAGTGGGGGGTGAATACGGTTCGCGTGAGTTCGGCGTAGGCGACGATGGCGGCCACCTCACAGAACACGGCGAGAACGATGAGGATCGGATTTACCTGTTCCAGCAGGTGCCACGACTTTCGTGCCGAGGCGAACTGGGGTATGACCAAGTACTCAAAAATGAAGATCAGCACGCCCACGCTGACGAGGAGCCGAACCTGTCGCGGCATCTTGGGGATGCGGCGTGACTTGGGCGCAGTCTCGTCGGGGGTCGTCATAGGGTGGCAACAGCGTTACATAACTTCATATCTCCCTTGTGGATGACCTTACGGTCCTATTAACACCCACTTGTAGACTTCTCCAATGCGGGTATTGGTCGTTCTTCCGACGTACAACGAAATCGAGAACATCGCCCGCATGCTGGAAGCCCTGCGCTTCAATGTGCCGCGCGCCGACATTTTGGTCGTTGACGACGGATCTCCGGATGGAACAGCGGACGCCGCCGACAAGGTGGGCGAGGAGTTAGGTCAAATCACGGTTCTCCGTCGAGCGGGAAAAGGCGGACTCGGCAGCGCGTATCGTGACGGCTTTAAGTGGGGCCTGGACCGCGACTATGACGCCCTGGTCGAGATCGATTGCGATTTCTCGCACGACCCCAGATCTCTTCCCACCCTCCTGCATCACGCTGAAAACTACGAAGTCGTCATTGGCTCTCGTTATGTCGCGGGCGGCGCCATTCCGACGTGGTCAACCAGTCGTCTACTTCTGAGCAAGGGCGGTAATCGGTACGCGTCGATGATGCTGCGACTCAATGTGGCCGATGCGACCGCGGGGTACCGCGTGTATCGGCGAAGTGCACTGGAAAAGATCCACTACGAAACGGTGACCGCCGACGGTTACGGATTTCAAATTGAGATGACGTATCGAGCGCGTCTCGGTGGTGCGTCGATCACGGAAACACCGATCTCGTTCACCGACCGCACCGAGGGCGAATCGAAGATGTCGTCCTCAATCGTGGTGGAAGCTCTGCTGCTCGTCACCAAGTGGGGGCTGCAGCGTCTCGTCGGACGCTCGCCGCGACACCTTACGACGACAGCGCCGTAGCGCCGAGTCCCACCAAGATCGACGCGAGCTTGTCGCGCGTCTCTTCGCGTTCCGCAATCGGGTCCGACTCGGCGACGATGCCCGCGCCGGCCCACGCCGAGAAGTGGTCGCCGTTCAAGACAAGACCTCGAATGGCGACCCAGAATTCGCCGTTCCCCTCGGTGTCAAGCCACCCGACGGCTCCCGCGTACAAGCCGCGGGGTTCGGGCTCGAGGCGAGAGATGACGTCGCGAGCGCGGTCGGCGGGAATGCCACCAACAGCGGCCGTCGGGTGCAGGAGGCGCAATAGCTCGAGGGTCGTTGATGGGGAGGGTGCGGCGGACACTTTGCCTTGAATCCAGGTACCGAGATGCGCCACGGAGCGCAACGCCACGATTGAAGGTTGGGCGTCGGCGCGAACGTCCTCGCACGATTGCGAGAGGCGGTCGACGATATCGTCGACCATCACGCGGTGCTCGAAGAGGTTCTTGGCGGACCCCATCAGCCACTTCGCGTAGTCGACGGAATCTTCGCCTTCGGGCAGAGCCACGGTGCCGGCGAGAGGGTGGCAGGTGACGGCGCCGTCGATGCACGAGACAAGAAGTTCGGGACTCGCACCGATGAAGCGGCCTCCCCGCAGACTCGGCATTCCGTACAGCGTGCACGCCGGCTCGCGCTCGTGGAGGCGTTCGGCAACAGCGGCTGGATCAATGGGTCGTTCGGTCTGCCCCGCAACGCGGCGGGCCAGAACGACCTTTTCGATATCGCTGTGCCGCATCTCATCGACGGCACTCGCCACGGCGCGAGCGTATCCGTCCGGGGTGGGCTGATATGTGCGATCGATCACGGTGTTCGCACGCACGTCGGCGGCCGGCACGTGGTGGAGAGATTCGAGGGCCTCTTCGGGTGACGACGCCGTGGAGGTCAGCCACCAACTACCGACGCTGGTCCGGATCACCTGGTGTTCGGGAAGCCAGCACCGTACTTCTTCGGTCCGAGAAAAAGGAACGGTCACGAACGCCACCGGTCCGGTGCCACTGGGTGCGGGCGGTCCGGTCACGGTCTCGGATGAGAGTCCTTGAATGGCGGCCAGCGAGCCGTCCAGTCCCTCGCTCAGCGAGAAATTCGCGACCACCGCACCGAAGCCCACTCGCAAGGACTCGGCGGATTCAAGAATCCAGCCCTCTCGTGCACCCGCTGCGCGTAGCGCCGTGTCGTCGACTGCGTCGAGTCGCCAGCGTTGGAACCTCACGCCGACCTCGTCGCAAGAATCTGCTGGCTCAGCCCTCCGAGAATCAAACGGTGATTAACGGCGGAGAATCCCGCGTCCTGCAGCATGCGTCGCAAAGTCGGGGCGTCAGGAAGGTACGCGGTCGATTTCGGCAGGTACTGATACGCCTCGCGGTCGGAAAAGATGGATCCGATCAACGGAACCATGCCGCGAAACCAGAAACGAAACCCGAGCTTCCAGAGTCCACCGGTAGGTTCGGCGACTTCGAGGATGGAGAGTCGCCCGCCCGCCCGTACCACTCGACCCATTTCGTTGAAGCAGGCTTGGAGATCAGTGAAATTCCGCAGCGCGTACCCGCAGGTGACGCCGTCAAAACTGCCCGAGGTAAACGGGAGCGACGCGGCGTCCGCTTGAACGAGGGGTGCCGACTCATTGCCGGCGCTCAGCATGCCGAAACTGAGGTCGGTTCCCACGACACGCAGGCCCTGGCTACGGTTCTCGCGAATGAAGTCGCCGGTGCCCGTCGCGATATCAAGGACGAGGCTGTTCGCCGGTAGACGCAGGTCTCGCACCGCACGGCGTCGCCAGCGTCGGTCCAAACCAAAGGTCATGAGGTGGTTGACAAACTCGTATCGCGGCGCGATGGCGTCGAACATCTCTCGAACGCGTCGAGTCTTCTCCTCGCCTTGGGGGAGGGAGGTGTCGGTCACCTTTAGCGGTAGTAGCGAAAGACGATCTGGGCCACGCAGGAGGGCTTCGGTGCGTCTTTCACCTCAATGGTGACGTCGAGAGCGACCTGAATGCCGCCCGAAACCTCTTCCACGGACGCGACGGCGGCGCCGGCGCGAATCTGGGAACCCACCGGCACGGGGGAGGGGAAACGCACCTTGTTCGCACCGTAATTCACACCCATCGTCACGCCTTCGACGCGGACGACCTGTCCGAGTAGGACCGGAATGAGGGACAAGGTGAGGTAGCCGTGTGCGATGGGGCCGCCGAAGGGACCTGCCTTGGCGCGCTCGGGATCCACGTGGATCCACTGGTGGTCGCCGGTGGCGTCCGCGAAGAGGTTGACCTGCTCCTGGGTCACGGTGATGTACTCGCTGTACCCGAGGTGCTCGCCGATCAACTTTTGGAATGCTTCCATGCTTTCGACCGTGGTTGCCATGTTTCCTCCTAAGACCAATTTCTCCTTCACGAACTCTACGGCCTGATGGGTACCATGGGAGACGTGATCGATTCCCCCCATCCGGAGCGGCATCGTCAAATCAACGACGGATGGGCCCGAGCGGCGATCTTTGGCGCGTCCGACGGATTAGTCACCAACGTCTCTTTGATTTTGGGCTTTGCCGGTGCCCATCCTGGTCATTCCGTTGTGCGGCTCGCGGGTCTCGCTGGCCTCGTGGCGGGCGCGTTTTCCATGGCCAGCGGCGAATACTTGTCGATGCGTGCCCAGCGTGAACTGTTCGAACGCGAAATTGACGTGGAACGTCGAGCCATTGAGCAATTCCCGGCGGCCGAGCGGGCAGAACTAGAACAGATTTTTATCGCTCGGTCGATTGAGCCCGAGTTGGCCGCGCAACTGGCCGACGGGATGATGCGCGATCCGGAACTCGCCCTGCGCGCCCACACGCGCGAGGAATTGGGTATCGACCCGAGCGCTATTGGGAACCCGATGCGAGCGGCGTTGTTTTCCCTGGTGGCCTTCGCCATTGGCGCCCTGATTCCGTTGTTGCCCTGGCTGTTGACATCGTCGGGTAATGAATTGTGGTGGTCCATCGGCCTGAGTGCGGTGGCGAGCTTTGCGCTCGGAGGTCTGATTGGTTGGTTCACTGACAAGGGCGTGTGGCGAACCGGTCTTCGTCAACTCGTGATCACCTCGATGGCTGCGGCGGTGACGTGGTTCGTCGGCCACGCGGTCGGCGCTAAATAGTTAGCGAGTGAACCGCACCAAGTGGTCACGGCGCGTTGCTCGGAAACCCAACGACTCGTAGAGAGCAAGGGCGCTCACGTTCGAATCATCGACGAATAACGCACCGCGAGTAACGCCTTTGTGTCGCAGCGTGTGGAGACCTTGAGTAACCGCCACGCGGCCCAGGCCACGATGCTGGTGTTCAGGATGAACCGAGATGACGTAAATCTCGCCGAAGCGGTCCGGAGAAAGTTCGTGCACCTTCGTCCAACACGAGGCGACAATGACGCCGTCTTCTTCGAACAGCAAGAACCCAGAAGGGTCGAACCATGGTTCTTTCACTCGCATCGTCAGATGACTGAGATGCCACGCACCCTGTTCGGGGTGATCGGCGAATGCCCGATTGTTCTGTTCGAGCCACGCTTCCGCGTCCTGCTCGGGGTCAAAAGTCCGCACGCCCACTCCGGACGGCAGCGGCGCGACTGGAACGGGCAACGGAACTTCCATGAGGTGGAGAGTCCGCACGACCTCGCCACCAGCATTGGTCCCTCGTCCGTCACGGGTCCACCAGTCAACACGCTCACTGGTGCGCAGCAGCGTCCTGAGGAGGTCGACATCAATGTCGCCGCCCGCCATTTCCACCGTGACGCTGCCGCTGACGGACGCCAGCGCGTAGTCACATAGGACACCATTGTCGTAGTGCAACCAGTGCTCACCGGGCCATCCGTGAACGACGGTGCGTCGTCGCGACTCGTCGAGAGACTCGCGACCGAGCTCCACCTCCCGGCGATCAAGGAGCGTCAAGACGTCGAGTCGCTGACTGGCGGTGAGTCGCGCAGTATGCGTCCAGGGAAGGGCCATTAGTCAGAAACCCTATCGGGGGGTTCAGTCGACCTTTCGCGCTACGCGATTCAGGCGACGCAACAACGCGCCGATGGTGCGTTCGGCGGCCACCAGCTCGGTGTACACCTCGCCGGACAGGGAGTCATCGGCGTGGTCCACGAGGACCGAAATGCGGGCTGACAGGTCGTCGAGCGTGGAGGTAATCGTGTTGAGTTCACCCTGGTAGTTCACCTGAGCATTATGGGCCAACGGAAGGTTCCTCGGGGGACGACGACTACTTTGTTGGAATGACCGAAGCCCCTCCGAGCATTGAACACGTGACGGTTCTTTTCGACCGCGTGCTCGTGCGTGTTGACGACGCGGACGGTGAGCGCCGCAGCCGAGCGGGCATTTTGATTCCGGCAACGGCGCAGTTGTCCAAGCGTCTGACGTGGGCCACCGTTGTTTCGGTGGGTCCCCACGTGCGGGCAGTGTCGGCGGGTCATCGAGTTCTCTTTAGCGCTGACGATCGTTACGAAGTCGAAGTGAACGGCGAAGAATACGTGCTGTTGCGCGAGCGCGACCTACACGCCATGGCGCGCGAGGATGAGACGCCGGGTACGGGACTGTACCTATGACGAGGTTGTCGCTGCGCGGTTCGTTAGAGCTGTGGGCCGAAGAATTCGAGGAACGTCGCAAGAACTTCGACATCGTGCCCATCGGAGTTGAGATTCACGCGGATTCGTTGACACCCGTTGGTGCCTTCCAACGTTTTGTGGGGGCGACCGAAGGATTCTTGTTGGAATCAGTGGAGGATGGTCAACGCTTTGGTCGATTCTCGTTTCTGGGTCGCCGACCTTTAGGCGTTTACGTCACTGGTCCCCACACGCAGCGAGCAACCGGCGTGCTTTCGGACTTCGCTCGTGAGAACTCGCTGTCGACGGTCGAGACCACTCTCGGCTCGCTTCGCGTGGCACCGATGGTTGGCGTTGACGACACGGTCATCCCTTTGCGCTCGGGCATCGTGGGTCTCTTTGGCTGGGAAACCGTGCGCGACCTCGAGAAGTTGCCCGAACGAAAGACGTCCGACAGCGAGCAGCCCGACGCGGCGTTGGTCTTCATTGGAGAGTTGGTGGTCTTCGATCACTGGCGACAGACCCTGACCCTGGTGGTAAACGTTGACGCTCGTGTGCCGGGAACGATTGCCGACGTTGAACAGGCTTTGCAATCGATGGTTGATGATCTGGCGACCCCGACGGAGGAGTTCCTCCGCCCGGCGCGTTCTCGACACGAACTGCCGGTCGCGCCGTACACCCGAACGGTGTCGTCGGAGACGTATCGCAACATGGTGGCAGAAGCTCGTGAACTCATCGCGGAGGGCGAGATCTTCCAGATTGTGTTGTCGCAGCGCTACGACGTGGGAAACGTGGAGGACCCTTTTGCTGTCTACCGGGTCCTACGTCAGATGAATCCTTCGGCCTACTTGTACTACTTGCAGTTTGATGAGGTCACCGTGGCTGGATCGTCTCCGGAAGCCCTCGTTCGCGTGCGCGATGGCCGCGTGACGACCCGTCCCATTGCCGGTTCGCGCCCCCGAAGCGATAACGACGAGACCAACCGTGTACGAGCGGCCTCGCTGATTGAAGATCCCAAAGAAGTGGCTGAGCACGTGATGCTCGTGGACTTGGGGCGCAACGATGTCGGGCGGGTATCCAAATATGGCTCGGTCGTCGTCGAAGAACTCATGACGGTGGAGACGTACAGTCACATCATGCACTTGACCAGTCAGGTGTCCGGCGAGGTTCGCGATGGCGTTGACGCGGTGGATGTCCTGCGAGCCACCTTCCCCGCCGGCACACTGTCGGGTGCCCCCAAAGTGCGCGCCATGCAGCTCATCACTGACATGGAGCCTCAGTCACGGGGTCTCTACGGCGGTGCGGTGGGCTACTTCGACACCAGCGGAAATTTCGACGCGGCCATCTTGATTCGAACTCTGGTGGTTGATGCGAGCGGTCGCGGTTCCGTGCAAACGGGTGCCGGAATTGTGTGGGACTCCGATCCGATCACCGAGGATGAGGAATGCCTCGCGAAAGCGGAAGCTGTCTTGCGCGCCGTGGGCGGCGCGCAGTGAGCGATATCGACGTGCCCTGGAGCTCCTTGCTCGTTGAAGGTCCTGAGACGTGGGCCTTTCTCAACGGTCAAATCACCCAAGACGTGACCGCGGTGAAGTCTCCCGTGTGGAGCGCTGTCCTCGAGCCGGATGGTCGCGTCATCACGACGATCGTGGTGACGCCAACAAACACCGGTGCCGAGTTGATTGTTCCTCAGTCCTTGCGAGAGGCGACACACCAACGACTACAGCGCTTTTTGTTGCGGACGAAGTGCCAGGTTTCGACGGGAAGTGACGTGGTCGACGCACCCATGAGCGACGATGAACGATGGCTCACTCGTTTTCCTGGACCCCACGAGTTCGAACGCGAACTGCTACCGCACGCCTTTGGCGAGGCCTTCGTCGCTCGAACGGTGTCGTTTACCAAAGGTTGCTTTACTGGCCAAGAAATTGTCGGTCGAATGGATGCTCGCGGGGCCTCGATGCCGTGGCGCTTGGTGCACGCGGTCGGGGTTAGCGTTGAAGCGATCGACGGCATTCTGCGGTCCGTTGGTCCGGACGGACCGTCCGGTGTGTCGAGTTGGCGAGTTCACGCATCCGGCGTCGAGTGTTTGGGCATTGCCCACCGCACCCTGCAGGTACAGGACGGCTCCGAGACGGCCGTCATCGAATTCGTCTAACGAATCTCACACTGCGCCGGCGTACGAGGCGCCATTCACGTTGAGCCGTCGAGAGATCGTTGATGGTCAGCCCACCACGAGGCCGCACGACGTTGATCCCGTCGCACCAAGGAACGAGACCGTGACGGGTGTTGTCGGAGGTTGAACCCGTGAGGCGGGGCGGTACGCTGTCGCCATGTCGGCCACCTATCTCGACGACATCATGGCGTTTCACCGAGCCCGCGTGGCCGCTGACGATCGTGTGTGGAGGGAGCGAGTCCCAGTGATACACGAAAGGGCATCTCTGCGCGCCAACATCCTGGAGCATCGACCCAGGGGTCTGGCGGTCATCGCCGAGGTCAAGCGGCGTTCTCCCTCGAAGGGTTGGTTAGCAGAGGGTTTAGACGCCGCAGTCATCGCGGAAGAGTACGCACGCGGGGGAGCGGCTGGACTGTCGGTACTGACGGACGAGCCCCATTTTGGAGGTTCCCTCGATGATCTGCGACGCGTCGCCGCCCACGTTGACCTGCCGCTCTTGCGCAAGGATTTCACGGTGTCGCCCAATGACGTCCTCGACGCCGCCGAGGCGCGGGCGAGCGCTGTCCTGCTGATCGTGGCGGCCCTAACGGACGATGAATTGAGTGAGCTCCTCGCCGTGGCCGCACGATGTGGTCTGGACGCCTTGGTCGAAGTGCACGACGAAGCCGAAGCCCAGCGAGCACTCGATCTCGGCGCTACCTTCATCGGCATCAACCAGAGAGATTTGCGTACCTTCGCCGTCGACACCGAACGCGCCGAGAGGGTGTTGTCGTCAATCCCGGCGGGCGTCGTGGTCGTCGCCGAGTCAGGATTCTCGTCGCGCGACGCCGTACGCCGCGCCGCGGCGAGTGGCTTCGATGCCGTGCTCGTCGGAGAGAATTTCGTGACTTCTAATGATCCAGCGGCCGAAGTCGCGTCGTTCGTTGGTCATCCACTAGGGGAGCGTCACGCGTGAGACTGACTCTGGACCGATTCTTCGTCAAGATCTGCGGCATTACGACTGAAGAGGACGCGCTCATGTCCGTCGGGTTCGGAGCGAGCGCCGTGGGATTCATCTTCGCCCCATCACCGCGCCAGGTGTCGCCCGCGGACGTGCACGACATTGTTCGTCGGCTGCCCAGTGACGTGATTACCGTCGGCGTATTCCGAAATGAGCAGCCCGAGCGAGTGGCGGAAATCGCGAACCATATTGGACTGAGCGCCGTGCAATTACACGGGAATGAAACCCTCGAACAGGTTCGTTTCGTTGCCGAACGGGTTAGGACGGTCATCAGGGCCCTGCCGGCATCATCGGAGCGACTCGACACCATTGATCACGCCGACCTCGACTACTTATTGCTCGATGGGGATAACCCCGGAAGTGGACTGGAACATTCGTGGCGCGTGTTCGACCATCGCGTCTTTCGCACTCCCGTGATCGCCGCGGGCGGTTTGAACGTCCACAACGTCGCCGAATTGGTAAGGAGACGGCCCGTGGCGGGCGTCGACGTGTCGAGCGGGGTCGAGATGGCACCCGGTGTGAAGGACCCGGGGTTGGTGGCTGATTTCATTACCAACGCGCGATGGGGATACGAACAACGAGATGGGGAGATCGACGATCGCCCCTTTGATTGGAGTCGGTAGTGACGACGTACATGAATGATCCCGACGCACTGGGTCACTTCGGCAGCTTCGGTGGACGTTTCGTGCCCGAGGCACTCATGCCCGCGTGTTTGGAATTAGAAGAAGCCTTCCGTGACGCGTGGGCTGACCCCACCTTCCTCGACGAGTACCACGATTTGCTCCGAGAATTTGGCGGCCGCCCCACTCCCGTCACGTATTGCGACCGTTTGTCCCAGAATCTCGGCATTGAGCTCTTTCTCAAGCGAGAAGACCTCGCCCACACGGGCTCACACAAGATCAACAACGTGATCGGTCAAGCACTTCTCACGAAGCGGATGGGCAAGTCGCGGATCATTGCCGAGACGGGAGCTGGGCAGCACGGTGTTGCCTCGGCAACGGCGGCGGCGAAGTTGGGTCTCGAGTGCACGGTCTACATGGGCGAACTCGACACGCAACGCCAAGCACTGAACGTGTTTCGGATGGAATTGCTGGGAGCAACGGTTCGTCCGGTCACGTCGGGTTCGAAGACTCTCAAAGACGCGGTGAACGAGGCGATGCGCGAGTGGGTGACCTGCGTGGACACGACGCACTACTGCTTAGGCAGCGTGATGGGCCCGCACCCGTTTCCGTGGATGGTTCGCGAATTCCAGAGCATCCTGGGTCGTGAAGCGGCCTCACAATTGGACGAACGCGGAGTGGGAACTCCGGACATGGTGGTGGCGTGCGTGGGTGGTGGCTCGAACGCTGCCGGACTTTTCGCGGGATTCGCCAATTCCACGGCGCGACTCATCGGTGTTGAGGCGGCCGGGGGATCAGCCATCGGTATTGGTTCGCCCGGGGTCTTACACGGCATGCGTTCCATGCTGATTCAGTCGGACGTGGGTCAGATTGAAGAGGCCCATTCCATCTCAGCGGGACTCGACTATCCCGGCATTGGCCCCGAGCACGCGTTTTTGGCCGACATCGCGCGAGCGGAGTATTACTCCGCCAGCGATGACGAGGTGCTCGATGCGCTCCAACTGTTGTCACGACTTGAAGGGATTATTCCCGCGCTCGAGACCGCTCACGCCCTAGCGTGGGTATTTCGCGAAGCGGGAAAACTGATTCCGTCGGGTTCGACTGTTCTCGTCAATTTGTCGGGTCGTGGTGACAAGGACGTCGCCCAGGTTCTCGACATCCTCCGGAGTCAGTCATGACGAGTTTGGATGTTGAACTGCGTAGCGTGCGTGACGGGGGTCGCAAGGCTCTGGTCCCCTACTTCGTCGCGGGACTCTCCGACGACTGGCCTGATCACGTTCGCGCCGCCGTGCACGCGGGCGCCGACGCGGTGGAGATTGGTATTCCATTTTCGGACCCGATGATGGACGGGGTTGTGATTCAAGAAGCCGCCGACATCGCCCTGCGGCGGGGCACAACGCTGCTTTCGATCTTGGATGAATTGAGCACCCTTGACGTCGGCGTGCCGTTGGTGGCCATGACGTACTACAACCTTTTCCACCACCTCGGTCTCGAGCGTTCCGCCGGTGCATTGCGCGCCGCTGGTATCTCGGGGACGATCGTGCCGGATCTTCCTATCGAAGAACTTGGTTCCTGGCAGAGCGCCTGCAACGACCAGGACGTGGCGTGCGTTCTGATGGTGGCGCCTTCGACACCACTCGAACGCGTGGAACGCGTGAACTCTTTGTCGCAAGGATTCGTGTACGCGTCGGCGCGCATGGCGGTAACGGGAGCGGCGAGCGATGGAGGGCACGCGGCCGACGTTGTGCAGCGCGTTCGCCTCAGCGGCGACAAGCCTGTCTATGTCGGTATTGGCATCACCACGCCGAAACAAGCGGAGACCGCGGCGGGTTTTGCCGACGGCGTCATCGTGGGCACCGCGCTTGTCCAGCGGCTGCTCGGTGGCGAAGGAGCTGCGGGCGTGGAGGCTTTCGTCGGTGAACTGCGACGCGCTATTGATGCTGCGTGAAAATGACGCTGCCGTTGTGACCACCGAATCCAAAAGAGTTTGAGAGCACCGACCGCACGTTGGTCGGGCGAGGCCGCGCGAGCACGACATCTAGATCAATAGCGGGGTCAATCTCGGTGGTGCCAGTGGTTGGTGGAATGCTCTGGTCTCGCAAAGTCAGAACACTCACGACCGCTTCGAGAGCGCCCGCCGCGGCGAGGGAATGCCCGAGGTAGCCCTTCACGGAGGTGACCGGAATAGAACGGTCGCCGAAGACGGTCCGGATAGCAATTGATTCGGCGAGATCATTCAAGGGGGTCGACGTACCGTGGGCGTTGATGTGGTCAATCTGTGCCGGATCGAGCTCGGCGTCGGCCAGTGCCAACTCCATGCACGACAGTGCACCGCGTCCCTCGGGGTCGGGCGCCGTGATGTGGTGAGCGTCCGCGGTGGAGGCGGCTCCAGCGACTTCACCGTAGATAGTGGCTCCTCGGGCGCGGGCGTGATCAAAATCTTCGAGAACCAGGACGCCGGCACCTTCACCCATGACGAAGCCGTCGCGATTCGTGTCAAAGGGCCGCGAATGTCCCGACTTCGACAGTGCGGTCATATTGGCGAAGCCCGCTTCGGAAATAGGCGTGATGACTGCTTCGGCGCCTCCGACCACGGCCACCGAGCAGCGCCCGCTCGCTACCAATCGCGCCCCGTAACCCACGGCGTGGGTGCCCGCGGCGCACGCCGTGGTGATGGTCTCGCATGGTCCTCGTAGACCAAATCGCATCGACACCGCGGCGGCCCCGGCGTTGGGCATCATCATGGGCACCATGAAGGGAGAGACGCGCTGCGGTCCCTTCTCGCGCATGACGTCGGTTTGCTCGAGAACCGTTTGCAGTCCGCCAATGCCGGTGGCGATGATGGAGGCCCCGTCAGCACATGTGTCGGGTAGTCCACTCTGACGCCACGCTTCGTCGGCTGCGAGCAACGCGTAGAGAGCGAACGGATCGAGTCGACGCAATTCTTTTGGTCCGCCGAGGTGACTGGTCTCGACGGAGGGAACACGTCGGGAGGCGGGAGGCGTTCCTAGGTTGAGGGCATTCCACAGTGCGTCAGCGCCGCTTCCGGCGCAGGACACGGCGCCAATTCCCGTGACGACCACGCGCCGGCCCCGTACCGGGCCTTGCGGAAGTAGGCCGATGCGCACTTAGATCTTCGCGTAGATCAGCTCGAACGCCTGTCCGACGGTGCGGATGTCCTTGAGTTCTTCCTCGTCGACTTCGATGTCGAAGGTCTCCTCGAGCGCCATGACCAGCTCGACCAAGTCCAAACTGTCAGCGCCGAGATCATCACCGAAAGTCGCCTCGGGCGTCAACTGGTCGACTGTTACCGCGAGCACCTCAACGGCGTTGTCATTGAATTTGGCGAGTGCCTCGTTGCGGTCCATGGAAGTTCCTTTCCTCGCAGGCGATCGTATCGCTCTTCGAAGATTGGAGAGCGCCTACAGGCCCATCGCGAGTCCGCCGTCCACGGGAATCACGGCTCCCGTGATGTAACGAGCAGCGTCGCTCGCGAGAAAGGCCACGACACTCGCAATGTCGGAGGGTTGCCCTGTTCGTCCGAGGGGAATCATTGTGGGAAGAGCCTCGGCCGTGTCGCCCAGGGCGGCCGTCATGTCGGTGTCAACGAAGCCGGGGGTGACGACGTTGACGGTGATACCCCGACTCGCCACCTCGCGAGCGAGCGAGCGAGCCAGGCCCACCAGTCCTGCCTTGGCGGCGGCGTAGTTCGCCTGGCCGGCGACTCCGAGAAAAGGACTGACCGAGCCGATAAAGATCACGGAGCCACGTCGCGCTCGAATCATGGACGAAAGTGCCCCGCGAGCGGTAAAGAACGCTCCGTCGAGGTTGACTGAAATAACCGAATGCCACTGTTCGTCGCTCATTCTCACCGCGAGACCGTCATTGGTCACGCCGGCGTTCACCACGACGGTGTCGACGGCGCCGTGATCGGCCACTATCGACTTGAGTGCGGCCGTCACTGCCGCCCCATCGCTCACGTCGACCGACATCGACAGGAGCACGTCATCGGGACTTTCACCCGACCGAGAAAGGCACGCCACGCGGGCTCCCGCGTCGCGGAAAGATTCAGCGCAGGCGCGACCGATGCCCCGACTCGCTCCGGTGACGATGACCAATGGGGATTCGTTCATGCGGTGGCCCCGGACGTGGGAGAGAAGCCTTCCAATTGTGAAAAGGTGCGAATCCGTTTGATGAGTCCCGTCAGGGTCCCCGAAGGTGGCATTTCGACTACCCGCTCCAAGTGCTCTGGCGCGGCCTGAATCATCCTGTCGAAGTGCACTGTCGAGGTGAGTTGTGACGAGAGCCGTTCGCGCCACGCCGCTCCGCCGCCGTACCAATGACCATCCACGTTGGCCCCGACGAGAGCACTCGTGTCGCCAAAGGTGACGTCGTCGAGGGCAGCGTCCACACTCGCCTGGGCCGAGGCCATCAGCGGTGAGTGGAAGGCACCACCAACGTTGAGAGCACTGGCCCGACGCCAACCGAGTTCCTTGTGTCGCTCGAGAAGGTCCGCGACGGCGTCCACTGTTCCGCTGACGACAATCTGGCCGGGACCGTTCACATTGGCGATATAGAGATGAGCCTCATTTTCGAGCGCCGCCATCGCCGTCTCGTCGGGTCCCATGAGTGCCACCATGGTGCCGGGTTGCGCCAGTGCGGCCTGCGCCATGGCGCGTCCCCGAGCAGCGACGAGGCGCGCTCCGTCTTCCAAACTGAGTACTCCAGCGGCAACGAGGGCGGAGAACTCTCCCAAACTATGACCAGCGAACGCCGCGGGAGGTTCTTCGTGATCACGCCACGCGTGCCACCCCATGAGCGAAAGGGTGAACGTCGCCAATTGCGCGTTATCGGTGCGGATGACTTCCTCGTTGGGTGCAGTCAGGAGGAGATGGGCCACGTCGACGCCCGTCAAAGAACTCACATTCTCGACGATCCACCATTCGGGTCGATGGCGCCATCCATCGCCTGACGCGACGGCTACAGAACCTTGACCGGGAAAGACGACGAGGGTGTGGGACGTGATGGTGGTACTCACGTCGTCCAACGTAACAGCGTGCCCGGAGTGGGACTCGAACCCACACACCCTTGCGAGTAGAGGCTTTTGAGGCCTCCGCGTCTGCCATTCCGCCATCCGGGCTGCGGAGAAACGGTAGCAGTCGCGGTAGGGTCCCTACGCGTGAGGCTGACTTTGTGGCGAATCCGTGGGAGTTTGCTCACATCCGTTCGGGCATCCAATCAGGACCACCGAGGTCCGCAGCACGTCTTTGTGTCTCTTGAGCACGACGGCATCGTGGGATGGGGCGAGGTCAGTGCGCTACCCGAAACGATCTTGGACGATCCGTCGGGTGACCAAGTATGGCGAGAACTCGTCGACACCGTCGGACCACGATTTCGTGAGCTCGTGGAGCGAGAGTCTTCGCTCCCCGAGTGGTCGCGCGTGGCGCGAATGGCGGCATCGCGCGCGTCGAGCATCTGGGCCTTTGCTGCTCTGGAGATGGCCGTGCTCGATCACGACCTGCGCTCTCGTGGGGAGGATCTCGCCACCTTTTGGGAGGTTGACGTCGCTCGGGTTGACGAGATGGCGACGACTAGTTTGATCTCCCCGGATCGGTCGTGGCAGCCACCCGCGACCGCCCAACGCGTTCGCGCGAAAGTTGATCCATCCGTCGATCTATCGGCGGTGGCCGAATGGATGGCGTCGTGGCGTCGACCAGTTCTTCTCGACTACAACGCGAGTGCCATCGACGTAACCCAGGTCGTCGAGCAGTGGAGCGCGGTCGCTGATCGACTTGAGTGGTCCGCGCTGGAGCAACCTTTCGCGCCGGGTGACTTGACCAGGCATGCGGAGTTGGCCCTCGCTGTTCCCATCCGCGTGAGCATGGATGAGGGCGTGCGCTCGGTACTTGATGTGCGGCGTGTCGCTCGCTACGGCGCGGCGTCTCTCGTCTGCGTCAAACCTCCCCGCGTCGGCGGTCTCGCGAATGCCCGAGCACTCCTGAGCGAAGCGGCGAGTCTCGGTCTATCGACCTACGTGGGAGGTTTCTTCGAATCACCTCTCGCGCGGCACGCTCACCGCTGCGTCGCCGCGAGTTTTGATGTGGAAGCGTCGGACGTCGGTTTGGTGCAGTATCGGGATGCTGTCGGTGCGCCGCTAGAGGGTGGACTGGGTTGGATTCCGTCATCGGGGAGTGCGTTGGAGTACGCGACACGCGTGGAAATATAGGGAATCTGAGTATCTGTAACTCGAGAAGTAGCTGTTCTCCAAAATTGTCAGTGGCGACCGTGCGGGAGACCGATTACGGAGCGACAGTTAGGATTCACCCATGAGTAGCCAGCGTATTGAGCGACGGTTACGTGAAATTCAACATCGACTCACGTCCCTGAGATCATCCTTAGTGGTGTTGGAAGAGCAGTTGGCGGTGTGGACGGAACAGTACGACGACGCGCGACTGCGGTCACTTATGTCCGAAACCCCCCAAAGCGACCACGAGTTTGGTGAAATTCGACGTCATTACGATCTCGCCGTACGCGAGCAAGGACGTCTGCGCGCCGAGATCGACGAAGTGGTACGGGAGCGAGACGAATTACTGCGAGAATGGACCCCCAAGGAGGTGTCGTGAGCGCGACTGTATTCATTGCCGACGACGAGTCGATCATTCGTCTGGACCTCAAGGAAATTCTGGAGAGCGCCGGTTACGACGTCGTGGGAGAGGCATCTCGCGGAGACGAAGCCCTCGAGATGATTCGGCAGTTGGAACCCGATCTGGCCCTGTTGGACATCAAAATGCCGGGTCTTGACGGGATTGAAGTTGCGAACAAGGTGCAGGATCTACGCACCACCGTTGTCCTCTTGACTGCTTTTAGCCAACGCGATCTCATTGAAGCCGCTCGAGATGCGGGCGTGGTGGCGTACCTCGTCAAGCCTTTCCGTAGTGCGGAGCTGCTACCGAAGCTCGCTGCCTTGCTCAATCAGGCTCAGCCCGCCGCTCCGGAACCGGTGGAAGCGCGCAACGCTGACGACAAGATCGAGACGCGGGAGATAGTCCAACACGCCAAGGAGCGGTTGATGGCCGACCGTGGAATCGATGAACCCGCCGCCTTCGAGCTGATTCAACAGACGGCGATGAGGTCACGAAGCCGAATGCGCGATATTGCACAGCAGATTCTGCGAGGCGACGCCATTGACTGAGTCCGCGCAGGAGCATCCGCTGCTCCTATTGGACGGCATGTCACTCGCCTTCAGGGCCTATTTCGCCCTCTCGACCGACATTGTGACGTCGTCGGGTCTGACGACCAACGCTCTACACGGATTCGCTTCCATGTTGGCGTCGATGATCAAGTCGCACGAACCACGAGCGGTGGTGGTGGCTTTTGACTTGCCGGGCGGAACATTCCGGGACGAGATGACCGACAACTACAAGGGCGGCCGTGCCGAAACGCCGGAGGATCTGCCCCATCAGTTCGACCTCATCAGGGAATTCTGTGGTGCGCTGGCGATCCCGGTCCTTGGTGTCCCCGGATTTGAGGCGGACGACGTGCTGGCGACACTGGCGACGTGGGGTCGAGATCACTCCATTCCCACCGTCGTCGTGACGGGGGATCGTGACTCGTTCCAATTGGTCGAAGACCCGTACATCCGAGTTCTGTACAACCGCCGCGGTGTGACTGACTACTCGCTCTACGACGAGGCCGGGATTATCGAACGATGCGGCGTCGAACCACAGCGATACCAACTTCTCGCCGCCCTTCGGGGAGATCCGTCGGACAATCTGCCGGGTGTACCGGGCGTGGGGGAGAAGACCGCGGCAAAATTGCTAACCACGTATCCCGACTTCGACGCCTTGTTCGCTCATCTGGAGGAGCTCACTCCCAAGTTGAGAGAAAACTTGGCCGCCAACGAAGCGCTGGCTCGCAACAACCAGGCGATGATGACGCTGCGCCGCGATGTACCACTCGACTTCGACGCCGCCTCCGTGCATCTAGGTGGATGGCACCGAGGGGAGATGCTGGCGTTCTTCGACCGGTACGAAATGAATCAGATGCGAGGACGTTATGAACGACTCCTCAAAGATGGTCTTCTCGGCGTATCCGCAGAACCCGAAGAGGCAGCACCGACGGCAACCCCCGTGGGCACCACAACCCTGCTACGTGCCGCCTCGCTGGATGAATTGGACGCATCCTCCGGCGTGACGGTGGCATTCACGCAGACACGTATTGCCGTGTCGGATAGCGCACGAGTGTGGTTGGGCGACCTGTCGGCGTTCTGGCAATTTGCGGCTTCGGGCGTGGCGGTGTCGGGCTATGACCTCAAGTGGTTGGTCCGCACGGCGCCCGACGAAGGGGCCGGCTGGATTGTGCCGGCCGACGACGGCGCACTCATGGCGTTCCTCTTGGATGCGGTGAGTGGCGATTACTCGCTCGCGACTTCGCTTCGCCGTTACCTCGGTACGGAACTGACGAACCAACCGAGCACGCTGTTCGACGCCCTTGAGGACGACGATCTCGTGCTGCGCGTGGGCCTCATTCGGAGGCTGAACGAAGTCCTTCGCACCGAGATTGCGGCGTGGGAATTGAACTACGTCTATGAGCACATCGAATTGCCGTTGCTCGTCGTGCTCGGGCGTATGGAATCTCGCGGCATCTACGTCAATCGTGAGTTGCTCGAAACAATTGCGGCGGAGTTTCGAGACGAAGTGGCGCGGCTGGACGAACAGATCCAGGAAATGGCGGGACACGCATTTAAGGTCAACTCTCCCCAGCAGCTGCAAAAGGTGCTGTTCGAGGAACTCCAGCTGACACCCACGAAGAAGATCAAGTCGGGCTTTTCTACCGATGCCGGAAGCCTCGAAGCCATCGCGAATGAACACGAAATCATTCCTTTGATTCTCCGCTTCCGCGAGATCGACAAACTTCGGGGCACCTACGGTCAACCACTGATCGACACGATCGAGTCGGACTCTCGGATCCACGCCACGTTCCATCAGATTGTGGCGCGTACGGGTCGCTTGTCGTCGGATCGACCCAACCTGCACAACATCCCGGTGCGAGGCACCGAAGGACGCCGACTCCGGCACGCCTTTGGGCCTCAGCCAGGTTGGTCGCTATTGGTCGCGGACTACAACCAGATTGAACTTCGCGTCATCGCCCATCTATCCCAGGACCCTGGACTCTTGCGCGCTTTCGAGGAAGCCGAAGACGTCCATCGTTCAATCGCCGCCGTGGTTTTTGGCACGACCCCTGACAAGGTCACTCATGATCAACGTGAGACGGCCAAGGCGGTGTCCTACGGCCTCGCCTACGGCATGGAAGCCTTTGGCCTCTCTCAGCGACTGGGCATCAGCGTGGGCGCGGCGAAGGACATCATTGATCAGTACTTTTCGGGATTCCCTGCCCTGAGGGCCTACATGGACGACACCGTGAAGCACGTTCGCCAGCAGGGCTACTCACGAACGGAGCTGGGTCGCATTCGTCCTTTTCCCGACCTCGCGACGGCGTCTGGCCCGCAGCGTCAAGCCGCGGAGCGACAGGCAATGAACGCCGGAATCCAAGGTCTCGCCGCAGATATTTTCAAGTTGGCACTCGTGCGTTTGGATGACGTGCTCCGTTCGAACAACCTGGCAGCTCGATTGGTGTTGCAGGTACATGATGAAGTTCTGGTCGAAGCACCTCCGTCGGAGGTCTCGAGAGTCGAGAGTTTGGTTCGTGAGGCCCTCGAACACGCTGCAACCTTGTCGGTACCGCTCGATGTGTCGATTCATTGGGGCGAGAATTGGGCTCTCGCCAAGGGCTAAAGGCCGCCTGCTAGGCTCAGAAACCGGGTTTGCACCGGAAACCCACTTCGTATCCCCTAGATGATCCCGGTGCGGTCGCGCCGTAAAGGATTTACATGTCGCAGTCACTGCTTTCCGACCAGCCGATGGGCACCTTCGATGCCGAAGGCAACTACGTTCCCCGTGTCATCACCGAAGACAACATGGTCGGCACGGACCTCGCCACGGTGGTCGGCGACTCGGTTCTCGAGTTTGAAGACGGCGACTTGGTCGTCGGTACGGTCGTCAAGATTGATCGGGACGAAGTCCTGCTTGACATTGGCTTCAAGTCCGAGGGTGTCATTCCCTCGAAGGAACTCTCCATTCGCAATGACGTGAATCCCGCCGACATTGTTGAGATGGGCGAGAAGATCGAAGCATTGGTTCTCGCCAAGGAAGACAAGGAGGGACGTCTCGTCCTCTCCAAGAAGCGTGCGCAGTACGAAAAGGCGTGGGCGAATATCGAAGAACTCAAGACCAAGGACGAAGTGGTCAAGGGTGTCGTCATCGAGGTTGTCAAGGGTGGTCTCATCGTGGACATCGGTCTGCGCGGATTCCTTCCGGCGTCGCTCGTTGAGCTGCGCCGTGTGCGCGAGTTGCAGCCGTACATTGGCAAGACCGTCGAAGCCAAGATCATCGAGCTCGACCGCAACCGCAACAACGTCGTTCTGTCGCGTCGTGCGTGGCTCGAAGAGACCCAGAAGGAACAGCGAGGCGATTTCCTCAACAACCTCAAGGCTGGCGAGCGCCGTCGTGGCGTTATCTCCTCGGTGGTCAACTTCGGTGCATTCGTGGACCTGGGTGGCATGGACGGACTTATTCACGTCTCAGAACTCAGTTGGAAGCACATCGACCACCCGTCGCAGGTCGTCACGGTCGGTGACGAGGTCGACGTGGAGGTCTTGGACGTTGACTTCTCGAAGGAGCGCATCAGCCTGTCCCTCAAGGCCACGCAGAGTGACCCTTGGCAAGAGTTTGCCGATACGCACAGTGTCGACCAGCTCGTCTACGGTCGTATCACCAAGATGGTTCCCTTCGGAGCGTTCGTCCAGGTTGGTGACGGCATCGAGGGTCTGGTGCACATTTCCGAAATGGCTGCGCACCACGTCGAGTCACCCGACCAGGTCGTCACCCCGGGCGAAGAGCTCTGGGTCAAGATCATTGAACTGGACACAGCTCGTCGCCGTATCAGTCTCTCGATCAAGCAGGCCGCCGACGGTGGTGAAGTGTCGGCCGAGTACCGCGAGGCGTTCGGCTCACACGCCTACGACGCCGAGGGTAACTACATCGGTACGTACGACTACAGCGAGTTCACACCGGAGACCGAAGCGCAGGCCGCGTGGGCCGAGTACGCAACCGAAGTCACGGCGAAGCCCGAAGGTGAAGTCGAGACGGTGAGCGAAGAAGCCGGCACCGAAGTGGTCGACGAGTCGGAAACTCCCGCCGAATAGTTCCGCGATACAAAAAACCCCCGATGGATTCGCGTCCATCGGGGGTTTTTTGTTGGACGATACGTGATACTTACGCGTCCGCTCCCGCGGGGGCCGCTGAGCGGCGAACGGGGACAAGGGGGAAGTGGCACGCGACCTGATGCCCATCGCTCAGCGTCTGCATTTCCGGCACTGTGGACGCGCATAATTCAGTGGCGTTCGGGCACCGAGTGCGGAAACGGCAACCACTCGGGGGGTCCAGCGGGCTGGGCGGCTCACCTTCCAATACTTGGTCGTGCCGGGGACTGTCGGGGTCTGCCTCGAGGGCAGCACTGAGCAGGAACTTCGTGTAGGGGTGAGCGGGCTCGGCGTACATGACGTCAGAGGGTCCAATTTCACAGAACTTCCCGAGGTACATCACCGCCACACGGTCGCTGACGTTCTTGACCACCGCCAGGTCGTGGGCAATGAAGAGCAACGTCAATCCGTACTCTTCCTTCAGATCCTCCAGCAGGTTCAAGATCTGCGCCTGAATGGATACGTCGAGCGCAGAGACCATTTCGTCACAGATCAACATCTGCGGCTTCATCGCGAGTGAGCGCGCGATCGAAATTCGCTGGCATTGGCCACCGGAGAATTGACGGGCGTAACGGTTTCCGTAGACACGCGGGTCGATTCCCACCTTGGTCAACAGGTCGAAGATGATCTTCTCGCGTTCTTCACCCTTGGCGGCCCGCCAGCAGTCGATGGGCTCGGCGACAATGTCCTTGACACGACGACGCGGATTCAGCGAGCTGATCGGGTCCTGGAAGATCATCTGCATCTGTCGTCGCGCGGCGCGAAGAGCGCGACCCTTCAACTTGGTGATTTCGACGTCACCCAATTTCACAGTGCCGGCGGTCGGCTGCTCGATCAGCATCAGCGCGCGGCCGGTAGTTGATTTACCGCAACCTGATTCGCCGACGAGACCCAGCGTCTCACCCTCGTAGATATCAAAGTCCAGTCCCGCGACGGCACTGACCACTCTCTTACCCTTGCGGAATTCCACTCGCAGGTCACGGACCTCGAGAAGAACCTTCTTGTCAGAATTAGTCTCGGACACTGTCGACTCCTATTTCTGATGCATCGCTGCGAGTAGCCGGAGGGGTCTTTCGAGCGGGCAGGGGATTCCAACACGCGAAGAAGTGGCCTTCGTTCTCGGTCGCCTCGAGCTCGGGTCGTTCCTGGTGACACTTCTCCGTGGCGTACGAACAACGTGGGGCAAAAGAACAGCCGGGCGGGAGATTCAAGATGTCCGGAGGTCGACCAGGAATGGTTTGCAGACGCGAGTGACTCGAGTTCGAAATCTTCGGTGTGGACTTGAGTAGCGCCTCCGTGTACGGCATACGGTGCCCATAGAAGACGTCGCGAGTATTGCCACATTCCACGACTCGGCCGCCGTACATGACGACAATCCGGTCCGTACGAGTGGCCACCACACCGAGGTCGTGCGTGACCAGCAATACGGACATGTGATATCGGCGCTGGAGGTCTTCAAGGAGGTTCAGAATCTGCGCTTGAATCGTGACGTCGAGGCCGGTCGTTGGTTCGTCCGCCAGCAACAGGCGGGGATTGCACGCCAACGCGATGGCGATCATGACGCGTTGGCGCATACCACCCGACAATTGATTGGGGTATGCCCGATAGCGCTCTTCGGGTGAGGGAATTCCCACTTGCGTCAGTAATTCAATGGCGCGCTTCTTCGCGTCTGCCTTCGACATTCCTTGGCGAACTCGTAGGCCCTCAGAAATTTGGTTGCCGACGCGCTGCACGGGATTGAGTGACGTCATGGGATCTTGAAAGACCATGGCGACCTCGACACCCCAGACGGTACGTAGATCGGATTCCTTGGCACGCGCCACTTCGAAGCCGACGAGTGGATTCTCGGGGACCTGACCGTCGATGGCGTCTCCGCGTTCCGCGACGTACCTCTTGGCAAAGGTGATGCTCCCGTCAACCGTGACACCGTGACGTGGCTGTAGGCCCATCAAGGTGCGCGAGAGCACGGTCTTACCTGAACCCGACTCACCCACGATGCCAACGACCTCGTTGGACCGCACTTCAAATGAGATGTTGGAAACTGCGCGAACGTCGCCTCTCGGTGTGTGGAACGTCGTTGAAACGTTGTCCACACGGAGCAGGGGAGCGTCCGGGGGGAGGAAGGTGATCTTGTTCGAACCTCGTGCCGCCATTCCGGCGTTCTCTTCGGGAATCTGGTTGTTGGGGGTCTGGGGATCGCTCACAGCTTGCCTTCCGTCACGTCGAAGTGCTCACGCAACTTGTCACCGATGTAGTTGATCGAGAGGAGCAAGAGGCAGAATGCCAATCCGGGGAAGAGGACGAGCCAGGGGCCCACTCCGGTATTCGGCGAGTTGATATACGAAATACCTTCATTAATCATGTTTCCCCATGAGGGCGTCGGGGGTGGCACCGATGTGCCGAGTACCGCGAGGGCACCCTCCAGAATGATGAGCGTGGCGACACCAATCATGTAGAACGAAATTGCCGTTGGCAGAATATTCGGCAGAATTTCCTTGAAGATGATGCGAAAGTCGCTTGCGCCTTGCACCTTGGCGGCCATGACGAATTCGCGAGATCCGGCGGCCAACGTGCTGCCGCGGATGACTCGATACACCGCCGGAATCGAGGCGATGCCGAGCAAAATGATGATCTTGTTGAGCGAGATCGGCTTCCAAATGGCGGTGAAGGCCAAAAGGAAGATGATCGCGGGGAACGCCAGGATCGTGTACATGCTGACGCTGAGGACTGCGTCGATCTTCTTGCGTCGGAACGCCGCGTAGACGCCCAATGTGCCTCCGATGAGGAAGCCAATCGTGATGGCTCCGAAACCGATGGAGAGCGACACGCGCGCGCCGTACAGAACTCGGCTAAAGATGTCGCGTCCTAGTTCATCCGTTCCGAACCAGTTAGCGCTGGTAGGCCCGCCATTGACCGGAAGATTCGGGTTTGTCGCAGTGGTCAAATACGGGTCCGTCAGGTGAAGATGGTTGGCGAAAAGCGCCACGAACACATTGAGTGCGAAGTACACCACGCAGCACCAGAAGAACCAACCGAGACTCTGTCGCTTTTCCTTGTCGAAACCGTGTTCGGTGTCATCAATCGTCTCGAGCGGCATCGCTGGCTCGTGAATGCTGTGATCCTCACGAGGGAACGCCGGCGGAGATTGCGCAAACGGCGACGGATGAATGGAATTCTGTGGCGGGTAATCAGTCACGGGAAATCCTTGGGTCGATGTAGCCGGTCAGAAGGTCGAGTCCGAAATTGACCACAATCACGATGGTCGCCGTGACGAGCACGATGGCCTGCAGTAATTGGTAATCGGGCTGGAAGATCGCACCCACCAAACTGGAGCCGATACCCGGAACGGCAGCAACTTGTTCGGCGATAAAGGTGCCTGTCACTAGCCCGGCCATGTTGACGCCGATGGTGCTAATCAGAGCAACCGACGAGGGGCGATAGGCGTGGCGAAAGAGGATTCGTCGCCGTGAGATTCCCTTCGACCGTGCCATTGTGATGTACTCCTCCTGGAGCGTCGAGATCAGGTCGGCACGGAAAACCCGGAAATACACAACGAAGCTGCCGATACTGAGAGCCACGATGGGAATCAACAGGCTCTCGAGGTTGGTGAGCAATCCTTGACTCATCGGTACGTAGGACGCGGTACCGGAGTTGGGAACGTTCAACCACTGAGTGATCGGGATATAGAGCAACGTGATGATGACGTAGGTCGGCACCGAGAGCAACCCAAAGGAACCGAGATTGGCGAGCTTGTCGAACAGTTTGTTGGGTCGTAGAGCTGCGAAGGTCGCCACCGGTATCGCCAGACCGAGTGAGATGAGCTGAGAAAGAACAACCAGCTCAATCGTCGGCGGCAGAGCGACCTTCAGGGTGGACGCAATCGACGTTTGCGTGATGTAATCCTGACCGAAATTCAAGGTCAGCACATGGCCGAGCCACGTGAGGTACTGCATAATCAGAGGTTGGTCAAGCCCCAACTGCTTATTGAGCAGTGCGGCACCTTGCGGAGTCCAGCCTGTTCCCAGAATGGCCTCTGAAGGACTCCCCGGCAACAAGTGAATGATCATGAAACAAATGATCGACACCGCAATGAGGATCCAGACGAGAAATATCAATCGTCGTAGTAAGTACTTTCCCACGTGCCTTCCCCCTAAGCGCTGAGTGAAGGATAGCGAATCGCCAGATGGAGAAATGAGCAATCTCCGGAGTTCTAGAGTGGCTCGATGGCACGATCGAATTGGAAACAACTGGACCGACTGGCCACGATCGGTCTTCCGGTTCTCATTGCCCTCGATGTGGTCGCGGGAATCTTCTTCCGATTTCGCACGACGTCCAAGTTGTGGCTCGATGAGGCGCAGGGCGTCAATATTGCTCAGCATTCCTTCAGCCAAATTGTCGGGTACCTCAAGAATGACGGAGCGCCACCGCTCTATTACTTTCTCCTACACGGGTGGATGAAAGTTGTTGGAACGAGTGATTTTGACGTCCGCGGATTCTCCGGTCTCGTATCGGTTCTGACACTGGTGGTGGTCTTTTTCGCGGCTCGCGCGTGGTTCGAGAAGACCACCGCGTGGCTGGCATTAGCCGTGGTAGCGGTGCTGCCGTACACGGTGTACTTCGCGACCGAAACTCGCATGTACTCGTTGGTGATGCTGGAGAGCTGCATTCTGTTGTTGGTTTTGCGACACCACCTCAATCAGCCCCGGTGGTCGACCACGGTCACTTTGGCTGTTGTCGGTGCGACGATGCTGTACACGCACTATTGGGCCATCTACTTCGTGGGTGTCTTCGGGCTTTTTGGGTTGATCAGATGGTTTGTCCATCGTCGAGAGGCCGGTCGTCGAGACTGGATGCTGGTTCTCGCTCCCGCGCTGGCGTTTGTCGCATTCCTGCCCTGGGTGCCGATCTTCAATTCTCAGCGCCTCCACACGGGTACGCCTTGGGCGCCTGGTCCTGGCATCTACCAAATCTTCACCTGGTTCAACGGTTTCACCGTCAACCAAAGCGTTCACATGGTCGTCGCGTCCTTGCACAATGAAGTCACGATGCTCGTATTTGTCGGGCTCGTGTTGTACGGGGTTTTCGGTCTGGCGATGAAACGCTCAGAACGAACACTGCTGCTGGATTACACGGGGGCGTCGGACGCCCGAACCCTGACGTTCATTGTCATGGTCACCATGGCCTTTGGTTTGGTTGCCTCGCACGTGTCCGGTTCGGCATACGTTCCGCGCTACGCCGCGGTGGTCGCTATTCCGATCTCGATGTTGGCGGCACGGGGCATCCGAAATTTCGAAACACCATTGCGCATCATCGTGGTGTTGGGATTGTTGTCCGGTGCTGCGCTCTGGACCGACAAGTGGGGTGTCAACGTGCAACGCAGTCAGGGTGGCGTGATTGGTGAGGCCCTGAAGGCCGCACCAGCGGGTTCCTTGGTGTACGTCTGCCCCGATCAACTCGGTCCGTCCCTCCTGCGATATGCACCCAAGGACTTGACCTACATCGGCTATCCGCGCTTTGAGGATCCGTCGATTGTGAATTGGTACGACTACCTCGATGCGTACAATGCCCAGACTCCCGTTCAGAATGCGGCTCGTGAAGCGAACTCCATCACCGCGAGCACCCCGGTCTACGTGGTGTGGGCCCCGAATTACGGGCTGAAGCGGACGTGTTTTGACTTTACCGAAGCCTTGGCGCGCTCCACCCAGCGCCACCTGGTGACTCTCGTGCCGTTGGGGCTCAGCGGTTATTACCAATCCATGGAATTGCAGCAACTCGTCCGTTAGTGCCGAAAACGTTCACGTAAGCCTTGACTAAGGTTTCGTGCATGGTTGAGCAAAACCCCGTTGTCATTATCGGAGCAGGACCGGCGGGACTGACCGCCGCATACGAGGTGCTGCGGCGTGGTGGCACCGTGGTCGTCTATGAGGCCGATGGTGTCGTGGGCGGCATCAGTCGCACCGTCGAGCGAGAGGGTTGGCGCTTTGATATCGGGGGTCACCGTTTCTTCACCAAGGTGCCGGAAGTTGAGGCCTTCTGGCACGAAATCTTGCCGGACGAGGACTTTCTCCTTCGACCTCGAATGTCACGCATTTTCTACGACGGCAAGTACTACGACTACCCGCTGAAGCCCGCGAACGCGCTCAAGAACCTTGGTTTCATTGAGGCCGTCCGCAGCGTGGGGAGCTACGGGTGGGCCAAGGTCCACCCGCCCAAGGACCAGACCAACTACGAGGGTTGGCTCGTCGCGCGATTCGGCTGGCGACTGTACCGACGGTTCTTCAAGACGTACACCGAAAAAGTGTGGGGCGTGCCGGTGCACCAGATGCCGGCGGACTGGGCGGCTCAGCGGGTGAAGGGTCTGTCCTTGGGCAACGCGATCTCGAACGCACTCATGCCGAAGCGCAATCAAACAGATATCACGAGTTTGATCGAAGAATTCCAGTATCCCAAGTACGGCCCCGGAATGATGTGGGAGAGATGCACGGACTTGATCCGCGAAAAGGGCGGCCGCGTGGAGCTTCGTCATCGAGTGGTGGGTATCCGACACGAAAATGGTCGGGCTGTCGGCGTTGATGTGCAGGGCCCCGACGGTGCGGTCACGCACCAGGCGGCTTCTCACGTCATTTCCACGATGCCCATGGCGCAGTTGGTGGACGCCTTTGAACCGGCCGCTCCGAACAAGGTGATCGCCGCGGGACACGATTTGCACTACCGCGACTTCTTGACGGTGGCTCTGGTTATTCCTGAGGATCAGGCATTTCCCGACAACTGGATCTACATTCACGCGTCCGAAGTCAAAGTCGGGCGTATCCAAAACTTTGGTTCGTGGTCGCCGTTCATGGTGAAAGAAGGACGGACATGCCTCGGTCTTGAATACTTCGTATTCGAAGGCGACGAGCTGTGGAACGCGAAGGACGAAGACCTCATCGAGATGGGCAAGAAGGAACTGGGTTTCTTGGGGCTCGTGAAGAATCCTGAGGCGATTGAACTGGGGTACGTGTTCCGTATGCCCAAGGCGTACCCCTACTACGACAGTACGTACAAAGAGAATGTCAAGGCCATCAGCGACTATCTGGCCGCGGACCTGCCGAACGTGCACTTGATCGGTCGTAACGGGATGCACAAGTACAACAACCAGGATCACTCGATGTTTACCGCGATGCTCACCGTGGAGAACATCTACGGCGCTCACAACGACATCTGGGCGGTCAACGTGGAAGAGGAATACCACGAGACGTCCTCGTCCACGTCAGGTCGTGAAGGCACCGGGCGTGACGCGCCCGTGCTCCCGAAGCGGAGCCCGTCCGCCTGAGCATTCGGAAATGACCACCACCGCCAGTGAGACGTCATCCGCGTGGCGTCGACTTCTCTCTAACGCCCTCGTCGTCGCGTTAGCGGGAGGATTCGCCAACCTTCTCAATCTCGGCGTCACTTTCTTCATCGCGAGGCTCCTAGCGCCGAATACGTACAGCGCGTACTCCCAGATGGTGGGTGTCTTCTTCGTCGTCGCCCTGCCCGGCTCCGCTCTCAGCGTGGCCGTTGTGCGTCGGGCGACGTATTACATCGTGCGCGGAGAAGAAGGTCTTACGCGTCGGTGGGAGGCGCGACTTCGTCAGAGAATTGTGCGAGCGGCCGCACTAGGTGCTTTGCTCACTATTCCCTTGTCGGTCGTGGTGGCGAGCTGGTTGGGTCATCGAGCGTGGATCGATGTGTGGCTGGTCATTCTCGCGGGCATTGTCTATGCCGTGGTGTCGGTGGACCGCGCCCTGCTTCAGTCGCGGCAGAGATACAACGATCTCGCCTTGAACTTCGTGGTGGAAGGAGTGGCGCGGACAGTTTTCATCTTGGCGGGAACGACTCAAGGTGTGGCGGGTTACGGCTTGGGGCTACTGACCGCCGAACTGATCACTCGTTGGCACGCCGCGCGTCTCACGACCTCCAAGGATCCCGTAGATACGTCGCTGACCCTGACGCATACGGGAGTGAGCGTGGAGCTGCTGGTCGCGTTCTGGACACTCGGCCTGATGGCGGTCTTGCAATTCATCGACGTCTTCACCATCGGCCACGCGAACCCACACGGTGGCGGCTCCTATACCGCCATCTCGCAGATCGCCAAGACGTTGGTCTACGCCGCGACCATCTTGAGCAGTTTCCTCCTGCCCGAAGCGGCGCTGGCCAACCGAAAAGGTGGTGACGTCCTCAAACAGTTAGGGGTGGTTGGTGTGATCTTGTCGCTACCCGCCTCGTTGTTGCTGGTCGTCTCCGCGCTGATTCCCGATACGTTGCTCATCGACGTTTTCGGTGTCCGCTACAGCCATGCCTCGAATGCTCTGATGACTCTGGTGTTGGCGATGGTGGTGCTATCGGTATCAACAGTTTTGGTGACGTTCCTCCTGGGTGACGGAGCCCGCTGGCCCACCCTGTGGCTCACCGTGTGTGTTGGGATTGGCTTTGTGTGGATCGTGGGAGCGCATGGAGCGTGGCGTGCGACCGCGCAGCGGGACCTCGAAGTGCAATGTCTGGTCGTCGTCGGTCTTTTCGTCGCTGCGGTCTACCGTCTACGCGCTCGGTTGCGGGAGGAGGCCCGAGCGTGACGCGTGATCCCGTCGCCGAGTTGCGCGCCCTTGCGGCGTCGTCTCCTCTTAAGAAGATTCGCGTTCTGGCGTGGCGGGATCTCGAAGATCCGGAGGCGGGTGGCAGTGAGTTGCACGCGGACGAAGTCCTGCGTCGATGGGCCGCCGTCGGTCTCGTCGTGGATGCACGAACCTCGGCTGTCGCGGGACGAACGTCCCGCATTCGGCGCCACGGATATTTCGTGGAACGCGCTGGCGGCCGTTATCAGGTGTTTCCTCAGGCAATCATGCGCGGCTTCCGTCACGACCGACAGAACTACGACGCTGTCGTCGAGATCTGGAACGGCATACCTTTCTTTGGCCCTCTGTGGTTTCGAGGTCCGCGCCTGACGCTCATCCACCACGTACACGGTGCCATGTGGAAAATTTCTGTCCCGGGACCGCTCTCGCGCGTTGGTTGGCTGCTCGAACATCGGATCGCGCCGTTCTTTTATCGCCGGTCCAGCATCAGCACCTTGTCCACCTCCAGCGCGGAAGAGATCCGCGACATTCTGGGGCTAAAGAACGTGGCGGTGGTGCCCGTCGGTATTTCTTCGTTCTTTTCGCCAGGTGGGACACGCTCTGATACGCCCCTCGTGGTCGCGGTGGGTCGTCTAGCCCCCGTCAAGAGATTCGATGAGTTGATTCGCACCTTTGCCGACGTGCACGCCCAGGTTCCGAACGCGCGCTTGGTTATTGCGGGGGAGGGGTACCTGCGCTCGGATCTGGAAGCCACCATTGCTGCGGTCGGTGGCGAAGAGTGGATCTCATTGCCGGGGCGTATTTCGGACGAGGAACTACGTGATCTCTACCGGTCCGCGTGGATCCTCACGTCCAACTCTCTACGTGAAGGTTGGGGGATGACGATCACGGAAGCGGCGGCGTGCGGAACACCGGCGGTGGTCCTCGATATTGCCGGCCACCGTGATGCCGTTCTCCCGGGGGAAAGTGGAGTACTGGTGCCCGAGGAGGAATCGCTCGCCGACGCGCTCGTGGCGGCCCTCAAGGACCCTGAGGAGCTCATTCGTCTGCAGGCGGGCGCTCTGCGGTACGCCGCGACGTTCTCGTGGGACGAAGTCGCGCTCTCGCTCTTCCGCCTCTTGAACGACCGAGCGCGTTAACGGCGTTCGACCACGATGACGAGGTCCTGCACGACCGCGTCACGTAGCAGGGGTACCCGCAGGAGCCAGCGCCAGGAAGTGGGCAGGAAGCGTGGCCCCATGGAGTAGACGACGAGGTCACGGCGCGCCCGTACGAGATGCATCATCTGGTGCGGTCGGATTTTGAAGAAATTGACGCCGTAACGGTAAAGGGGCTCGTGGCCCTTGTGCTTCACGTATCGGCGTCGTGCGTAATCACCCGACACCACGTGCCACGGACTCATCTCTCGGCCGCCCCAGATCGAATACCACATGAGATTTTGAATGTAAATCGTGCCGCCGTGTCGTGTCACGCGCACCAGTTCCTCGAGCAACACGCCGGGCTCCGCCACGCAACTAAAGATGTTCGTGGCGAAGACCAAGTCAAATGTGTTGTCGGGCGCCGGAATATGCAGTGGTGTGAATTCGATATGCTCGACGAACTCCACGTCACTGGCTGGCGTCGAAAACGCACGTCGAGAAGTGGGCACTTCTCGACGCATGGTGGTGACTCGCGCGCCTCGCTGCGTCAGACTCTCGGCATTCGATTGGGCCGCGTCCGAGATGTCGAGAACATCACGGTTGAAGATGGCGGTCTTTCCGACAACCTGGTTGATGGAGTCCTGCGCGTTGAGTGCCTGGAGCTCGTCGGGTTCGTGGCGCAGCGCGATTGCCGAACGCAGGAGGAAATACGTCCGCCGTAGGCCGGACGACGGAATCATCATGGGAGGCGGTTCTTCGCCTTCGGGAACGGGCGGAGGCGGCCCGTCCGCGACGTTGAGACCTCGGCGTCGCGATTCGGTAACGCTGGCGGTTGCCGCGACGGCGGCAACGGGAGCGGCCGACCACGGTCGTCGCCACGAACGGCGACGGGTCGCCGAAGTGAGTTCCTCCGGTGCGGGAACTGCCATTTTCTCCACGACCTTTTCTTTGGGCGTCCGGGGTGCTCGCGGGGTACGTGGACGTGCGGGGCGAGAATCAGGGGGCCGTGAGGTCAAGGAACCAATGATCGCGAGCAGCCAGAACGCAAAGGCCACCCACACGAAACTGTTGGAGTAATCCACGTGGGAGGGCCAATTGATGTCGCGAGGCCACGGGCCCAGAGTCGCGGATATCGATACGCCGACCCCGATGACTAGCGCTCCCAGTGCCACGGCACCGAGCACTCGGCCCACCTCGCCCCTCTTGGTCCACAAGAATGCGGCAACGACGGTGAAAGGTAAGAGCCACAGGGAAACGCAGAGGGCGGCGACGACGGCTGTCGTGTAGAGAACGACGGGCGGGGCCGACAAGGTGCCGACGAATCCTCCGAATATTGGAGCACTGTCAACATGTTCCGCGTCCTGTTCACGACTAGTCAGTCGGCGTCGCCGGGGAACATCAAAAATGGCCATGAAGGCGACGACCAGGAGTCCGATTCCCGACAAGATGAGCGCGTACAGGACCGTGTTCTGCGGTTCCCAGATGAATGCGATGCTCTCGTTGTGCGTCACGTTGGCCGGCATGCGCCACCCCATGGACGCTCCGTCCACCAGGGTGGGACTACCGAGATCGTGACCATTGAGGACGGCGTGCCACCCGGGTCCGAATGATTGTCCCAGCACGACCCACCGATGGGCGTCGGCGGGGGAAACGGTGGCTCGCACCACAGTGCGCCCGTACCAACCGCCGTGCAGGTCGGTCGTGGTGGAGGTGGGACCCACGTTGGTACCGGGTGAAACCAACTGGACATCGTTCACGTTAAGTCCGGTCGCAGGCCCGATGGCGCTCGTGAGACTGTGTGTTCCCACGCTGAGAGAAATGGGAGTCGTGCCGCAGGTGTGGAAACTCAGGCTGTCACCAGCCAGGGCGCTCGCGGTAGCGCCACGAATTTGAACGGGTATCGGCGTTCCGTCAATGCGGAGCAAGTCGCTGCGACATCCCGTCGAGAAACTGGCGGGCGTCACGCCCGGGTGCACCCCCGGTACCGCAATGTTGGCGATACCGATCGGAGGGAAGTTGATGCCTCCTGAGACCCGATCGATCACGGTAGTGAATTGGTACTTCTTCGTGGTGAATCGGAAAGCCGACCCCGTCATGGCGGGCACGGTGATCGTGAAACTCTGCACGGTGTTCAAGGTGCCGGTGCGGGGAGCCATCGTGACGGGCACGGCGAAGTTCTCGGACGTTGAGCCATTGCTGACGGACATTTCCGTGGGCAACATGTGGTAGCCGTCATTGACCAACGACAAAGTAAACGTTGACAGTCGTACCGGGTGGTTCAACTTCTCCTCGACCCACTCACCCACACCGGTGTGAAATCGCGGCTCCCACGCGGTTCCGGTCGTACCGTCGAATGCGTTCCACGACTGATTGATGAGGGATCCGGTGATGTGCGACGAACTATCGGTCGCGATCACACTCGTCCCCGATCCTGGCGAACGACCAAGAATGCTGTTGATGATCTGGTCGCGAGCATTGGGATTGAGCGTGATCGTGCCCGCACCCGTAAACGAACGCGCGTAGGGAAGCGTGAAATAGCGAATCAGGCCGCTCTCTGGGTCAAGGCGTGGTGGATACGGCGACGCGCGCAACCGAGAGACGACAATGCTGAGTGTGTCGGTGGCTGCTGCACTACCCGCCTTTTCGAGAAGAGACGTCGGCAAAAGGAGCCCTCGTGTCGCCGGGCCGAAACCATTGATGCCCACTTCCGCGAATCCAATAGCGCTGGCGCTGGGCAGACTCTTGTCGTCCCCCGTCACGCCGAGGACCGTGAGGCGTACCGTGCGACCCACTGTGGCTGGTATCGAGAGGGATTCGCCGCCGACGCTGCGAGACGCGACCGACAACGAACGCACAATCTGCGGCCCGCCGTCAATAGAAATGCCGATCTTGGTGATCCACCGATTAAGGGTGACGGATTGCGCCTGCACGATGTGGAGAGAAGAGATCGACGTCTTCTTGAGGCCCGTGACCTGCCACCACGTGCCAATGGCCGGTGAGAAGGCCGCGGCCTGCCATGACGTTGAGGTTGAACCGTCAAGTGCCTGCGACGGTTGATATTCGGGATTGTTCGTAATCGGGTTGCCGTAGCTCGAGGCGGTGACACCGCTGACACCCGTCATCACCGCCACCGTCTGTGCCCGGGAACTTTGTTGGGGGAAAATGGGAACCGTCTGTTCCTGCTCGTTCGTCGACGGATCTTCGTTAGCGGCCAACACGTAGCCGTTCGTGGAATTCAGGGTTCCAAACGTGTCTTGACGCTTGGCGTTCGTGTCGGTAAGGACGAGCCACGCTCCGGGCTGAGCCGCGTCCTTCTTGATGGTCGATCCGTTCTCCGCGGCGTCGTAGATGATGGTGTCGTTGTTGGACAGCATGCCCAAATTGGACATTGATACGAGTCCCGAACCGTCGCCGGCGACGATGAGGGGTGAGGTCTGGGATTCGGACCTCACGAGCGGGCGGGCACCTTCAACGCGGTAGATCTGTAACGACTGAGGCCATTGCGTACCAAAAGGCAAGGCTGCGACCTGTTCGTTGATGTAGGGGCCATTAAGTGCGCCAAACGACGTGGTGGGGCCGTAGGTAGACGACAACGACATGCCCGACGTGTTCGTGGCAAACAGATGTGCGAGGTACGGCGGTAACGGCGTCGAATACCGCTCGTACTCGCCGTCCATTTGAACGAGAACGTCACTCGCACCGAAGAGGCGGGCGATGGGCGCGATGGAGGCGGGATTTGCCGTTCCGTCTTGCAACGTGCTGTCGAGGGCTCGAATCAGATTGACGCTGGCGGGTTGACCGACGAGTTGCACCTGAGAGCTGACCCAGGGACGATGAAGAAGCGCGGGCCAAATGGAGTCGTTATAGGTCCCGTAGCGGTAGTAGGCAAAGTCCAATCCGGGCAAGCCGAGCACTGTGCTGGTCGATGAACCTTTGTTCAAATCAGCCGCTGCTTGCTGCACGTACGTCGGCGCGTTACTAGGGAGAGTCAAGTTCGCCGGAATGGCGTGCAACTCAAAGAGGGGTGCCAGCGCGACGACGCAGACGAGACCAAAGACCCCCGCACCGGCAGCCGTCAGACGGGGCAGCCGTTCACGGAGTGCGTCGTACAGCGCTCCCGTGAGTAGGGCGAGGCCGAGGACGAGAAGCGGGAGGACGCGATTTGTCGAGCGCATCGCCAAACCAACCGTGGTGTGGTTGGCCAAGTACTTCAGCACAATTCCAAGAGGTGTCGGGGCGGCGAGTGGGTAGGAGGCGACGGCGGCCACCAGTCCCACGAAGGTGATCAGCACCGCGAAGAGTCGGTAGCGCCAGCGAAGCAAGAGGGCGGCGACAAATCCCGCCATCGGCACCAGGAAACTGGCCAATGGCACGAGCTGGCCGCTCATGTATGCGTAGCTGCCGACGGTCCACGGTTGAAGTCCGTCAGAACCGTAGAAGTACCAGTAGCCCAGTCCCCTGAAGACCTCTGACGACGTGGAGGTGGTCGTGACGGTGGCGAATGACTCGGTGAATTTCAGGATGTTGATGCCGTATTTGCCTTCGGCCCACAGACCCGCGAGCCACCACAACGAGACAAGGAGGGACAACGAACCAATGCGCGCCGCGACGACCATGGCTCGTCGCCAGTGGATCTCGTGAGTGGCGCCGGCGAAGACCAGCCACGCCAGTGGCGCCAGACCTACCGTCAGAATCGAAGTGGCATTGACGCCCCCGGTGAGGGCGACGACCACGGCGAACAGCGCGGGGTTGCGCCAATCGTTGCGGTGCGCCGCACGAATCGTGAAGATCATCATCCACCCGAGACCCGCCCACGGCATGAGCAGAGCGGATGTCCGCGCGATGTCGACGATCAAGAATGGGGTCAACATGTACGGGATGGCGACGACCCAACCCGCTCGACGGGAGAGTCCCAATTCTTCCGCGCACCGGCGTGCCCCGAGTGCCGCGAAGAACAACAATGAACCCATCCAGAACCTTTGGCTGACCCATACGGGTAGTCCGGCGGCCTTCGTGAGCAAGAAATACGGACCCATGGGGAACAAGTACCCGATGTTCTGGTGGGTCACCGTCCCAAAGCCCACGTCGGCGTTCCACATCGACGCAGCGGTGGCGAGCAAGTGTCGCGGGTCTAGATACAGGTAGACCTTGGTGTCGTCAGCGAGCAATCCCCGCTTCGTCAGCAGTAATGGGACGTACGCCACCACCGCGAGAATGAGCGTGTCGAGGTGCAGGCGTGGGACACGTACGCGTTTCCTCTTGGCATCGCTGGGCGCGTGATCCACGGAGTCAATCTACAGAAGCGTCGTAGGAGTGAGGAGACGGGGTGACTACGGTGGCTGCATGTTTCGCATCGCGGTAATGGGTGGAATTGGCTCGGGCAAGACGGCGGTGACCGACTACCTGGGCGAGAAGGGTGCCGTGATCATCGACGCTGACGTGGTTGCCCGTGAGGTGGTCGAACCCGGTCAACCCGCGTGGCACCAACTACGTGACGCTTTTGGCGACGCGATCTTAAGGGCTGACGGAGTCTTGGACCGAGAATTCGTGGCGGACATCGTCTTTCGGGACCGTTCGGCTCTCCGACGCCTGAACGCCATCACCCATACCGCGATCGGTTTGTCGATGGTGAACCAGATCGCGGCCGTCAACGACGACGACTTCGTCGTCGTGGCCTTACCCTTGTTTCGGCTCGAACATCGCGTCATCTTCCAACTCGACGAAGTCTGGTGCGTTCTTGCCGATCCCGATGTCGCGGTGGAGCGTCTCGTCAACCAGCGGTCACTTCGACGCGACGATGCGCTGGCTCGGATCGCTAACCAACCCAGCAACGACCAACGACGAAAACTGTGCGATGTCACACTCGTGAACGAAGGTTCCCTGGATGAACTGCGCGCGACCGTCGACGTCCTCTTGAACGAACGCGGGTTCCTACGTGACTGATTTCGTCGTCGAAACTCCCTTTTCTCCACAAGGTGATCAACCCGTCGCGATCACGCGGCTGGCTGATGGCGTACAGAACGGCTTGCGCTACCAAACTCTCGAGGGCATCACGGGCTCGGGCAAGACCGCCACGATCGCGTGGATGATCGAACGCGTCCAGCGGCCCACGTTGATTCTCGAGCCCAATAAGTCACTCGCGGCGCAGTTGGCGTCCGAGTTGAGAGACATGTTGCCGAACAATCGTGTTGAGTTCTTTGTCTCGTACTACGACTACTACCAACCTGAGGCATATGTACCGTCCTCAGACACGTATATCGAAAAAGACAGCTCCATCAACGAAGAGATCGACCGCCTGCGGCACGCGGCGACGTCAGCGCTCCTGACTCGTCGTGACACGGTGGTCGTGGCATCGGTGTCGTGCATCTACGGTCTCGGATCGCCGATTGAATACGCCCAACGCATGTTGGCGCTGAATGTCGGAGATGTCGTCGATCAACGTGCGTTGCTCGGCCGTCTCGTGGAAATGCAGTATTCCCGAAATGATCTTCTCGTTACCCGTGGAACATTTCGCGTGCGGGGCGACACCCTCGAATTACAGCCGGCGTACGACAACGAGGCGTTGCGTATTTCGTTCTTCGGTGACGAGATTGAGCGTATTTCGTTCTTCAATCCGATGACCCAAGAAGAAAAAGGTGACGTCGGTGAAGTGACGATTTTCGCGGCATCCCACTACGCCACGGGCAATGACACGCTCGAGCGTGCGGTGCAAACCATCGAAGCCGAATTGGGAGAACAACTACGACTCTTCGAGTCGCAAGGCAAGCTTCTTGAGGCCCAACGACTTCGTTCCCGCACCGAACACGACATCGAGATGATCGAGCAGACCGGCAACTGTGCGGGAATTGAGAACTACTCGGCCCACCTCGACGGTCGCGGGCGAGGGGAGCGTCCTTTTACTTTGCTCGACTATTTCCCTCCAGATTTCCTGGTGGTGGTCGACGAATCTCACGTCGCCCTGCCACAGGTGAGGGGACAGTTCGCTGGTGACAAGGCTCGAAAGGAGACCTTGGTCGAGCACGGGTTCCGGTTGCCGAGCGCTCTCGATAATCGACCACTCAACTTCGAGGAATTCATTGACCTCGTGCCGCAGATGGTGTTCGTATCGGCGACACCTGGACCGTACGAGTTGGAACACTCGGATCAGATTGTGCCGCAGGTGATTCGACCGACCGGTTTGCTGGATCCGGTGGTCACGATTGTGCCGACCAGGAACCAAATCGATGATCTCCGTGAGCGCATCAAGGTCGTCATTGCTCGCGGAGAACGCGTCCTCGTGACCACCTTGACCAAGCGCATGGCCGAAGACCTCACTGATTACTTGGCCAAACACAACATTCGGGTGCGATACCTGCACAGCGACATCGACACGATTGAACGGATTGAAATCCTACGGTCGTTGCGACTAGGTGAATTTGACGTACTGGTCGGCATCAATCTCTTGCGCGAAGGGTTGGACTTGCCCGAGGTATCACTGGTGGCCATCTTGGACGCCGACAAGGAGGGTTTTCTGCGATCTCGCAGCGCCCTCGTCCAAACCATTGGCCGTGCCGCTCGAAATGCCAATGGAGAGGCCATTTTGTACGCCGACCGCATCACGGATTCGATGCGCGAGGCGATCAGCACGACTGAGCGCCGACGCACGATGCAAGAGGCGTACAACCTGGAGCACGGGATCAGCCCCATCACCGTGACGAAGAACGTTGCCGATATCTTGAATCGACTACGAGCACCGGCGCCTCGGGTTGGAGTTACGGTCGCTGCGGGCGACGCCGTCTCTGACGCCATTTTGGATGATCTCGACGCCGAAATATCGAGAGTGGAAAAGGAGATGTTGTTAGCGGCACGAGAACTTCGGTTCGAAGAGGCCGCCGCACTTCGCGACCTGCTGCACGAGTTGCACGTACAAAGGAGTGACGACGCGGCCAGCGTCGTTGTCGGAGACGGACAGTAGTCTCCGACAATGGCTTCCACAATCCGGGTGCAGGGCGCACGTGCGCACAATCTGAAGAACGTCTCCGTGGAAATTCCGCGTGATCAGCTCGTTGTCTTCACCGGTCTTTCCGGCTCGGGAAAGTCCTCGTTGGCCTTCGACACCATCTACGCCGAAGGCCAACGTCGGTACGTCGAGAGCCTCTCGGCGTACGCCCGACAGTTCCTCGGCCAGATGGACAAGCCCGATGTCGACTTCATCGAAGGATTGTCGCCCGCCATTTCTATCGATCAAAAGACGGCCTCTCGAAATCCCCGATCAACGGTCGGGACCATAACGGAGGTGTACGACTACCTGCGCTTGTTGTTCGCTCGGGTCGGAGTTCCGCACTGCCCCAAGTGCGGTGATCCCGTTTCGCGCCAGACGCCGCAGCAAATTGTTGATCTCATCTTGACCAAGGGTTCGGCGGGGCGTTTTATGGTCCTCGCTCCGGTGGTGGAGGGTCGCAAGGGTGAGTATTCGACCCTGTTGGACGAATTGGCGGGACAAGGTTTTTCTCGCGTGAGGGTGGACGGTACGGTGCACGAACTCGCTGATCGTGAACAGATCAAGCTCGAGCGGTACGAGACACACGTCATCGAAGTAGTGGTGGACCGCTTGACCGGACGAGGAGCATCTCGTCAACGTCTCACGGAATCTGTCGAAGCGGCGTTGAAATTGACCAAGGGAGTCGTGGGCATCCTCTGGGTCGAGGAGGATCGCGTCGAACAGTTCAGTGAACTACTGGCGTGCTCCAAGTGCGGCATCAGTTTTACGGAATTGGCGCCACGCGACTTCTCGTTCAACTCACCGTACGGGGCCTGCGCCACCTGCACGGGCCTCGGTACGCGATTCGAAGTGGATCCTCTCTTGGTCGTACCGGATGAATCTCTTTCCTTGGCTGACGGTGCTCTTGCGCCGTGGGGAGGTCTGCGGTTCAAGTATTTCGAGCGAATGATCAAGGGCGTGTGCGACCTTGGCGGATTCTCCATCGACACACCGTGGAACAAGCTCAAGGCGAAGGATCGCAAGCTCGTCCTCTACGGCGTGGGTGAACAAACAGTTCCGGTGAAGTATCGCAATCGTTACGGAAAGGTTCGGACCTACGACGCCAGTTATGGCGGCATCGTGACCTGGCTCGAACGCAAGCGCAGCGAGGCGGAGGGCGACTGGACACGGGAACAGGCCGAACAGTACATGCGCGAGGTGGAGTGCCACTCCTGCGGTGGTCAGCGACTGAAACCCGAAGTCCTCGCGGTCAAGGTGGATGGACGGTCGATCGCGGACGTGTGTAACGACACCATTGACGAGGCGGTTGCTTTCTTCGGTTCATTGAAATTGAACGCTCGCGATACCAAGATTGCGGTACAGGTGATCAAAGAAATCGTCGAACGGCTGTCGTTCCTGCTCGACGTCGGTCTCGACTATCTCACTTTGTCACGAGCGTCAGCGACCTTGTCGGGTGGTGAGGCGCAACGTATTCGGTTGGCCAGTCAGATCGGTAGCCATTTGGTGGGTGTCTTGTACGTCCTGGACGAACCTTCCATTGGTCTGCACCAACGAGACAATCGACGGTTGATCGGGACTCTCGAACGACTCCGTGACCTCGGTAACTCCGTCATCGTGGTGGAGCATGATGAAGAAACGGTTCGCGAAGCGGACTACATCGTTGACATCGGACCCGGTGCGGGAGAACACGGCGGACACGTTGTCCACGCGGGTGATTTCGCGTCACTCCTCGTGAATGAGGAGTCCATTACCGGCGCGTACCTTTCTGGACGGCGACGCATCGAGGTTCCCGCGACCCGTCGCGCGCTGCCGGGGGAACAACTCGTGATTCGCAACGCCCGGGCTAATAACTTGCGAGGAATTGACGTCACCATTCCTTTGGGAGGATTTATCGCCGTCACGGGAGTGTCCGGCTCGGGAAAGTCATCATTGATCAACGGCATCCTCCTCGCGAGTCTGCAGCGTTCGCTCTACGGCGCCAAGGTGGTGCCCGCCGAGCATGACCGCATTGACGGTGTCAAGGAAGTCGACAAGGTGGTCGCCGTCGACCAACAGCCGATTGGCCGCACCCCTCGTTCCAATCCAGCGACGTATACGGGTGTCTTCGACAAGATCCGAAAGCTGTTTGCGGAAACCCAGGAAGCCAAGATTCGTGGGTACCAGCAAGGTCGTTTCTCGTTCAACGTGAAGGGTGGTCGTTGCGAAGCCTGTTCGGGTGACGGCACGCTCAAGATCGAAATGCACTTTCTGCCCGACGTGTACGTCAATTGTGAGACGTGTCAGGGATCCCGATACAACCGAGAGACTCTCGAGGTGCTCTATCGGGGTAAGTCGATCGCGGACGTGTTGAACATGCCCGTCAGCGAAGCCCTCGAGTTCTTCGAACGCCAGCCGTCGATCTTGCGACACATCCAGTCGCTGGATGATGTCGGACTCGGATACGTCCGACTCGGACAACCCGCCCCGACCTTGTCAGGAGGTGAGGCGCAGCGGGTCAAACTCGCAACCGAACTCGCGCGACGACCCACTGGTCACACGCTGTACGTCCTGGATGAGCCAACGACGGGTCTCCACTTTGAAGATGTGCGGCGACTCTTGGAAGTCTTGCATCGACTCGTGGATCAGGGAAATACGGTCCTCGTCATTGAGCACAACTTGGACGTCATCAAGACGGCGGACTGGTTAGTCGACATGGGTCCCGAAGGTGGACGTCGAGGCGGACTCGTGGTAGCGGAGGGAACACCGGAGCACGTCGCGACGACGGGAACACCGACGGGCGATGTACTGGCTGATGTTCTCGGAGTGAAGCGGTCCCGACGGCGGAAGTGATGCTCGAACGACCGTCCGGGATTCCGCACGAGAGCGGTTGCTACATCTACCGCAATGATCGCGGTGTTGTCATATACGTCGGTAAAGCCCGCTCGTTGGCGCAGCGTTTGAGCAACTACTTCCAGCGTCCCGACGCGTTGGATACCAAGACGCGCACCCTCATGAGCGAAGCGTCCAGCCTCGAGTGGATCGTGACGAACTCAGAAGTTGATGCGCTCATTCTGGAAAATGAACTCATCAAGACCCATCAGCCGCGCTACAACATGCGGCTTAAGGACGACAAGAGTTTTCCGTTCCTTGCCCTGGATCGCCGAACGCCGTGGGCGCAGCCGACGATCACCCGGGGCAAACACGTCAAAGGTGTGCGGTACTTCGGCCCCTTCGCCCACGTGGGTGCCCTGCGACGAACATTGGACGAAGTGCTCTCGGCCTATCCGTTACGAACGTGTTCGAACGCCAAGTTTCGACTACACGAACGGCAATCGCGGCCCTGCCTGCTCTTTGACCTTGGTAAGTGCGCGGGTCCTTGTATTGGTGCCGTCACGCCTGAGGCCTACGGCGAGATCGAAGAGGGATTCGAACGTTTCTTCGAGGGCGACGTCGTGGAACTGAGGACTCGCCTCCGTTCGCGCATGGACGACGCCGCCGCGACGCAGCGCTATGAGGACGCAGCACGCGCGCGCGATGGTCTCGTGGCGCTCGATCGAGCGGCCGAAGGGCAGCGGGTGGTCCTCGATGACCGAAGTGAGTTGGACTGTTTCGCGGTGTCGATCGCCGGCACTAGGGCGGCCGTCACGATGTTCCGTGTGCGCGGTGGTCGGGTGGTCGGACGCAACGCCCTGCTGCTCGACTTGGCATTTGATGAGACGCCGTCCATGATCCTCCAACGAGCCTTTGCTGAGGTCTACGCCGACGGGACATTGATACCGCGGACCATCCTCGTTCCCGATGGAGTCGAGGGTGACGACCTCACTGCGTCCTTCCTTGCTCACCTACGAGGGGGACCCGTCAACGTCGTGGCCCCGCAGCGAGGGCGACGCCGACATCTCATGGAGATGGTGCGCGACGACGGCACTGAAGTACTGCGCACCGACTCACTGCGGCGCGAACACGACCACAACACGCGGTCGCGAGCATTACAAGAGCTAGGGAGCGCGCTCGGGCTCTCGCGCCCGCCCTACCGCATCGAGTGCTTCGACATGTCGCATCTCCAGGGAACGAACTACGTCGGATCCATGGTGGTCTTTGAAGACGGATTGCCCAAGAAATCCGAATACCGCCGGTTCAATGTTCGATCCGTCCTCGGCAACGACGACGCCGGAGCGATGCGTGAAGTCGTGGCTCGCCGCTTGTCGCATTGGGGCGACGCTGAGGGTGGCGAAAAGTTTCGTGACGCCGATCTTCTAATTATTGATGGTGGCCTTCCACAATTGGGGGCGGCCCAACTGGCGTGCGAAGATGCCGGCGTGGCCGGTCAGGTCGAACTCGTGGCCCTCGCCAAACGCGAAGAATTGCTCTATCGCCCGGGATCGTCACTCCCGATCGCCCTCGAGCGGGGATCCGAGTCGCTCTACCTGGTTCAGAGATTGCGGGATGAGGCTCACCGCTTCGCGATTACGTTCCATCGATCGAAGCGTGGCAAGTCGATGGTTCGCGAGGCTCTCGAAGGAATTCCCGGACTCGGTCCTTCTCGCCGCGACGCGCTCACCACACACTTCGGCTCCTTGGCCGCGGTGCGAGCAGCCACGTGGGACGAGCTGCGACTGACGCCGGGTCTGCCGGAGAATGTGGCGCGCACGCTCTACGATCACTTGCACGGCGTTCCGAGTGTGCGTCTCACGAAGGGCGGTGCGGGTGATGAATGAAATTCTGTTAGTCGCCGGTATGTCGGGAGCGGGTCGATCCACCGTGTCGGCCGCGCTGGAAGACCTGGGTTGGTTCGTCATTGACAACCTACCCCTTGACCTGATCACGCGAGTGAGCGATCTCGCCGCCTCCGGTTCTCCTGAGTTTGTCGGTGTCGCCTTCGTCGTCGGACGTAGCGGTCGTGTGCAGCCGGATCACCTTCTCGCGGTCCTGCACGATCTTCAAACACAGCAGATGGACGCCAAGCTCTTGTTTCTCGATGCGCCCGACGAGGTGCTCATTCGCCGGTTCGAGGGCAATCGGCGCCGACACCCGTTCCCGGCGCCCTCTCTCGCGGACGCTATTGCGGGGGAGCGCGCGCAATTCCAAACGATTCGCGATAGCGCTGACTTGGTCATTGACACGGGTGTGTTGAACTCGAACCAATTGCGCCACCGCATTGCCGAAGTGTTCTTGTTAGCGGAGGGTGACAGCGGGATGCGCATTTCGCTCATCTCGTTCGGGTATTCGAACGGAATACCTCGCGACGTAGATCTCGTGTTTGATTGCCGTTTCTTGCCCAACCCCCATTGGGTCGAAGCCCTCCGACCCTTCTCGGGACTCGATGAGTCGGTCTCCATCTACGTTCTCGAGCAAGCCGATGCCCAACGTTTTCTCGACGACGTAGTGCATCTGCTGACTTGGCAGATTCCCGCCTTCGCGAAAGAGGGCAAGTCCTATCTTTCCATCGCCATCGGCTGCACGGGAGGGCGCCACCGATCAGTGGCCATTACCGAAGAAATCGGCCGGAGATTGCCCTTCCGCACGGCGGTGTTTCATCGGGACGTCGACCGATGAGGGCAGTGGCCATTGGCGGAGGCCACGGGACCGCCGTCAGCCTGCGCGCTCTGCGGCGTATCACCGATGACGTGATCGGCATCGTCTCGGTTGCCGACAATGGTGGGTCATCCGGCCGTCTTCGCGAAGACCTCGACATGGCGGCGGTGGGCGACATCCGCAAATGCCTCGCGGCGTTAGCGGACCCGGCGGGCCCCCTCACGCCTCACCTGGAGCATCGATTCGCTTCCGGTGACCTGGCCGGACACGCCTTCGGGAATCTCTTGTTGGCGGGTCTCATTGACGCGACCGGAGATCTTGAAGGATCGGTACGCGCGGTCGCGACAGTGCTCGCGATCACCGGCGAGGTGATTCCCGCTTCCGCGGAGGGCGTGGTGCTGGTCGCGAGAACCAACGAGGGACGAACTGAGGGTCAAACCGAGGTGGCGGCGTCCGCGTCGATCCAGTCCCTCAGCACCGAGCCCTCGCACGTCGGAGCACCCGACGCGGCTCGAAAGGCGATTGCGGCGGCTGATCTCGTGGTCATTGGGCCGGGTTCTCTTTACACCTCAGTGTTGGCGGCGTGCGTCGTGCCCGGAATATCTGACTCTCTGGCTCACTGTTCCGCTCGACGAGTCTTCGTCGCCAATCTCCACGAACAAAGCCCCGAGACCCAGGGTTATTCGATTGCGGATCACGTAAACGCACTGGTGCGCCACGGCGTCGTGGTCGATCAGGTGGTCGTGGACCCTCGGTCGTCTTTAGTACGCGGCGACATCGATTTCCCGGTCACCGAAGCCGATATCACGGGCCCGAATGGCAAGGTTCACGACGCCGTCAAATTGGCACGGTGTCTGGCTGATTTGGTGGCATGATTAACCGGCTCTAGTTAGAGGGGTAGTCATGACAGTTCGGGTCGGTATCAACGGTTTTGGTCGAATCGGACGAGGTTTTCTTCGTGCGTCGCTCGGTACTGACATCGAGGTTGTCGCCATCAATGACCTCACGTCAGTGGAAACAAACGCGCATTTGCTGAAGTACGACTCGACGCAAGGTCGCCTGGCCGCCGAGGTGTCGCACACCGCGGACGCCTTGACCATCGACGGACGATCCATTCGCGTGCTCGCCGAACGCGAGCCGGCACATCTCCCGTGGGGGGAGCTCGGCGTTGACGTCGTCATTGAGTCAACGGGCCGCTTTACGGACCGCGCCAGTGCGGCGGCCCACCTCGACGCCGGGGCCACGCGCGTCATCGTGTCCGCGCCCGCCACCGATGTGGACGCCACCTTCGTCGTCGGTGTCAATGACGACACGTTCGACCCGGCGAGCCACTTCGTGGTCTCGAACGCCTCGTGCACCACGAACTGCTTCGTGCCGATGGTAAAGGTGCTCGACGACGCCTTCGGCGTGGAGACGGGCCTTATGACGACGGTGCACGCGTATACGAATGACCAGAATCTTCTCGACCTACCTCACAAGGATCTCCGGCGAGCCCGAGCGGCGGCGGTCAACATCGTGCCGTCGTCAACGGGTGCGGCGCGCGCGACCGGTCTGGTGCTCTCCGCGATGAAGGGTCGATTGGACGGCACGTCACTGCGAGTACCCATTCCGGACGGTTCAATCACGGATTTCACGGCCATTGTGGGAACGACCACCGTCGAGGAGGTCAACGCCGCTTTCGCCAAGGCTGCGGCCGGACCACTCAAGGGTGTGTTGGTGTACACCGAGGACTTGATTGTTTCCAGTGACATTGTCGGACAACCCGCGTCGTGCACCTTTGACTCGCAGATGACGATGGTGCAGAAGATCAATGATTCGCAGAGTCTCGTCAAGATCTTTGGCTGGTACGACAACGAGTGGGGCTACTCCAACCGTCTCGTGGACCTGGCCGGCATCATGGGGAGCCGCTCTTGAGCCTGTCGCTGCCCACGATCGACCAGTGGGGCTCGCTCGAGGGCGCCAACGTTCTCGTTCGCGTGGACTTCAACACGCCGCTCAAGGACGTGAACGGTCAGTGGGAGGTCGTGGACGACTTTCGTATTCGAGCGGCCGTCCCTCTCTTCAAAGAGTTGATCGCGCGTGGCGCGAACGTCGTGGCGTGCACCCACCTGGGTCGCCCTGACGGTCACGTCGTGGAGAAATACTCCGTCGCCCCAGTGCGGCGCCGTTTGGAGGAATTGTGTCCCGGCGTCGAGCTCATGGAGAACCTGCGCTTTGAGGCGGGCGAAGAGGCCAATGACGAGGAATTTGGTCGCCTCCTGATCAAGGGCTTCGATTACTACGTCAATGAGGCCTTCGGTGTCTCCCACCGAGCCCACGCGTCGATCGTGGGTCCTCCCCAGTACGTTCCGAGCGCCGCGGGTCCCAATCTGGCGAAAGAGGTCTCTACGTTGCTCGGCGTCTTTGACGCCCCGTCACGGCCGTTCGTCGCCATTGTGGGCGGCGCCAAAGTGGCCGACAAGTTGCGCATCACCGAAATGCTGGTGGACAAGGCAGACACGGTGATCATCGGCGGTGGCATGGCCTTTTCCTTCTGGCGAGCGCTCGGTCACACCATTGGGAATTCGCTCGTTGATGAGTCGAAGTTGGATGCCTGTCGCGAACTGCTGGCGACAGGACGCGTGGTTCTACCTGTCGACGCTCTCGGGCTTCCGACGGGAAGCTCGTTCGGATCCGGTGGCGACGTGGAGACGTCCCTCTTCGGCAATGACGTGCCGGAGGGTTTCATGGGACTCGACATCGGTCCCGCGTCGGTTGATCACTTCAGCGAGATCATCGCCAACGCCGGGACGGTCTTGTGGAACGGTCCCATGGGTGTCTTTGAGGACCCTCGTCTCGAGGAAGGAACCCGCGCCGTGGCGCAGGCGGTCGCTGGCAGCGAGGCCATCTCCATCATCGGTGGCGGCGATTCGGCATCGGCGGTGGCGAAGTTTGGTCTCGAGGACCACGTCACGTTCGTATCCACCGGCGGTGGCGCTTCCTTGGAACTGCTCGAACTGGGCACACTGCCCGGTCTCGACGCGCTCCTAGCCTGCTCGTGGAACAAGAAGGCCTGACGTGATTCGTAGTGAGGTCATTGGAAACTGGAAGATGAACCTCGACCACGTCGAGGGCATCCACCTCACCCAGCAAATCGGCGTTCTCCTGCGCGCCAATCCCCACGATCACGTCGATGTGGTCCTCGCTCCACCGGCCATTGATTTGCGGTCCGTGTCTTCCGTGGTCGAAGCCGACCGCCTGCCGCTCTTGTTGGCCGGCCAGCACGTATCGGAATTTGATCGCGGTGCCTACACCGGCGAGATCAGTGTGTCGATGTATAAGCGGCTCGGCGTGACGTCCATCCTCGTCGGCCACTCCGAACGTCGAGCCTTCTTCGCGATGACCGATGAGGTCGTGGCCGCCACGGCGCTGACGGTCCTCCGCGGGGGACTGCGTCCGGTGATCTGCGTGGGGGAGAGCGCTGAGGTTCGCTCCGCGGAGCAGCACGAGGAATTCGTCGCAGAGCAAGTCGCGATCGCGACCGCGACTATTGGACAACAGAACTTCGCGCTCGCCTATGAACCGGTGTGGGCCATCGGTACGGGCGAAACCGCCAGCGTGGAACAAGTGGCCCGAATGGCCGCCGTGATTCGTGAGGCCCTGCCCGAAACGGCGCGAGCCACCACTCCGATTCTCTACGGCGGGTCGGTGAAACCGGAGAATGCGCACGAGTTGGCCTCTGGTGGAAATGTCAATGGTTTCCTAGTGGGTGGGGCCAGTTTGGTCGCCGAGCAATTCGTGGAGATCGTCTCGACCGCTAGCGACTGCTACGGTAGGAGCCGTTGAATCGGAGGTTTTGGCCGTGCTTACGTGGCTAATCATCATTGTTGAGATCATTAGCGCCATCGCGCTGATTTTTCTCATTCTCATGCACTCCGGTCGCGGTGGCGGAATCTCGGACCTTGCGGGTGGATCCTTGGGATCCATGGCGCAGGGTTCGACGGTGGTTGAGCAAAACCTTGACCGAATTACCGTTGCGGTGGCACTGGTGTTCGCGTTCGCCACGCTGACACTTGATCTCCGCCTCCAGTAGAGCAACGGCGCTCGTTGGCGCCCTGGTGACTGGCTCGCTGCTTCTGGCGGCGACTCCCGCGTCGTCGACGCCCACAACGACCTCGACCACATTGGCTCCACCGACCACGGTGACTGTCTCGGTGCCGGGAAACTTCACCGGTTGCGGGTACTACGACACGTCTACGAGCGCACTCACGCGAGCGGTGCTCGACCTCATTCGACCTTCCGCATTCGTCTCGAACGTCGCGGGAATTCCCGTCGGCGCGAGTGGACCGATCGGCCAAGCCGAATTGACGTCCCTCACGCCGCAGACCGTTCAGTACACCGTGAATCCAGGCTTCGCGTGGAGCAACGGCCAACCATTTACGGCGGACGACCTGGAAGCGTGGTTCGCGAAGGTCCGCAGCATTCCCTCCGCGCGAACCGACGGGTACCGCGACATTGCGAGTTTTACGGAGAGTGCGGACAAGTCAACGGTCACCGCGATTTTCAAGACACCCTTTGCTGATTGGAACACGCTGTTTCGCGACATCGATTTCCGTGGGGTACCGCTGCGCTGTTCTTTCGCCAGTTTCGTGGACCGACCTAGCCTCGGACCTTACGAGGTGTTGTCGGTCTCCCGTAACGCCATGACGTTGGTCGCGAATCCCCGGTGGACGGGTCCGGCGCCGGGATTTACCTACGTCATTCTTCGCTCTTCCCTAGCGTCACTGCCCTCGACCTCCGCGGTCGACTTTCGTAACCACGTGAGCGCAGCCTTCCTCACCGACGTGTCGTCTCGACCCAACACGGTGGGGCGTTTGGGTCCTTCGGACCAAATCGTGTCACTCGGCTTTTCGGCCACGCGACCCACCACGAGCAGTCTGGCGGTGCGCCAATTCCTGGGCTGGGCCCTCGATCGACAGTCCTTGATCAATCATGAGTGGGGGGCAGTGACCTACATTCCCTCTCTCGGTGGAAGTTCCGTGTTCCCGCAAAACAGCCCGTACCGTCAGTCGCCGGTTGGGCTTGGTCCCTTTCAACAGTCGTCCCAATCACCTCTGACGACCACTCCGACCAGCACGTCGCAGGACTGCACCGAGTGTGCAAATGATGTGCTCAGGTCCGCGGGGTACGTACTGCGACACGGAAAGTGGTTCACGCCCGCTGGGTCTCGGCTCAGCGTGTCGCTGGTCGTGGGACCTGGCGTGGTGAACGACGTTGCCGCGCAGAACGTAGCCCAACAATGGCGCGTAGCTGGCGTGCGGGTGCACGTGGCGTACGCCGGGACGGATCAGATGGCGGCGGGGGACTTAAAGAAGGGTCACGCGGACGCGGGGATCTTCACGATCGTGGCGAGTGGGCCGCCCGGACAAGTGGTGCGGTCGTGGACGGGTACTGACTACTTCGACGGCTATGACACCGGGTGGCGCTCCACCCAGATTGACCAGTGGTACGCGGCCGCTGAGGACACGTACAACCCTCTCGATGCCGTGACCAACTATGAACTCATCGACCAGTACATCAACACGCAGGCGTGGCAGCGGCCTCTGTTCACACCACCGGTCTTCATGACGTCGACGAATGACGTAGGAGGAGTTCTACTCACGTCATCGCTCGTGGGTTTCGTCGATCAAATTCCCACGTGGCTCACTGTTGCGAACGGTTCTGCGACTTCGTAAGTTCGGGCTAATATGGAACCCCACGTCGAAGTGGCGGAATAGGCAGACGCGCCAGCTTGAGGGGCTGGTGCTCTTAGGAGCGTGCGGGTTCAAGTCCCGCCTTCGACACCAACGAGGCGAAAAGGGCTACGGGCTACATTCCTCTCAGAATTCACGAAAGCCCTATAGTCCTGTCGATGACGGTCTTTAAGGGTGGATATCACCGGGTCTGGCTGATGATCACGATGGCACTCGTTCTGGGACTTCTCATTTTCGCGCTGAACGCCTTTATCGTCAGCGCCAAAGCGTCGCAGCAAACATCATTCACGCGCGTCGTTTTGGTGTCTCCGGTTACCGCTCAGGGCATTCCGTTGTCGGGATTACACGTCGTTTCCTCGATTTCGGGCACGTGTGACTTTGGATCGCTGATGGTCGACGTTCCGGCGTACCGATGCTTTGGGGGAAATCGCGTCTTTGATCCGTGTTGGGCCATCAACAACGGACACGGACAATCACAGCAGGTCATGTGTCGCTCGTACCCATGGAGTCATGACGTAGAAGTTCTGCGTGCACCTGGAGTGACGTTGGTGCCCGTGAGTGCCGCAAAGCCCGTGCTCGATCACCCTTTCGGAGTTCAGCTGGCGGGAGGTCAGGACTGCTACCGGATTGAAGGTGCCGTTGACACCTTCGAAGGCCTCCCGCAGGAGTTCGCGTGTGTGAATTCGGGTCTCTCGCTCTTCGGTTCGCCGAACCGCGCTAAGCCCACTTGGACTCTCCTCGCTGCTTCCTTAGAGAAGTCTGGTCTCGGTTACGCATCTCCCAGAACCGTTCATGTCAGGACAGCGTGGATCGCGTGGCCGTAGCGATGCCAGTGACCTAGACCTGAACGCAACCCTCATTATTCGGGGTGATGGATGGAACGCACTGTGTTGGAGTGAAGTAGAGAATCATTGCTGAGGTATGCGTCGGCAGGCCGAACATCGGTCATACTTCTTCAGTGCCTCAGTCCTGGTTCATTCGACACTTCTCTCAGGCCAATCCCGCAGGTGATGACCAGGCGAGTGTCAGTGCCCTTCTGCGAAGAGTTGCCGACACTCTTGATGAATTTAGCGGCATCGAGGTTCAGCACCTCGTCATGGAAACAGAGATCACGGCCGAAGGTCCCTGGCCCAGCATCACCGTCTATTTCTCGCTTCCCGGCGACGATGAGCGCGGAGGCTCGGGGACCTAGCAATGATTATTGGCGATGAATGGAACAAAGCGCTGGATGCGGTGATCCGCTGGTTTCCTGATCTCGAGCCGCGCGCGGATGAATTCCGTCCCGAATCCGTCAGTCGGCGAAATAGGTCGAAGAGTGACGTCGTCGGTGACATTTGGGTCCTCTTCTACATGTGGTGGTGGGACGTTCATGAATGGAGCGCCGTCCATCAAGCCTCACCAGCGCAGCAACGGGAGATCTCCCAACCCTACGCCGGGCTTTCCAACGATTTGCACGCGATAGGCAATCGACACTCCGACAACTTTCTGAGTGTGGAGATCTTCGAAGTCGTGGACTCGATGGAGTACCTCGAGTACTACGTCACGGCGCTGGATCTGCCTACGGTGCGCTTGTTCGCCCAATGGCAAAAGGAATGGAGAACTCCGAACCGTGTGGTGCGGTTGCAAAAGCCCGAGCGAGCTTGACACCACTGATCGCGACGGGCAGACATGACGTCCACACCAGGAAAACCCGTCGAGTTCGATGTTGCACATCGTCTGCGCCACAGCTAATAGGGGCACCTGCGAAGAGCTGCGAGGCTCACGAACTCAATTTCCGGATTCGAGTGCGTCCAAGTAATAGCGGATCTGAATAGCCGCGGCGGCTCCTTCGCCGACGGCCGACGCTAATTGCTTCGTAGAGCCTGAGCGCACGTCACCGGCGGCAAACACACCCGCCACGCTGGTCATGAATGAGTGGTCGGTGGTGAGGAATCCTCTTTCATCAACAGCCAACGCCTGTGCCAGGAAATCCGTGTTGGGATCAAGACCAATGAAGACGAAGGCCCCGTTGGTGGAGTGCTCGTGAATTGCGCCGTCAACGTCAATGGAAAGTGATCGCAGTTTTCCTGAATCGTCTGCGTTAAAGGAGTTGACCTTGGCATTCAGTAGGACCGACATCTTGGGATGCGCCAGGACCTTTTCCTGCAACAGCTTGCTCGCCGTGAGGGTTGGAAGTGCCTGAATCACGGTGACGTGCTCGGCGAACTGCGTCAAGAAGAGCCCTTCCTCGAGGCCACTATTACCGCCTCCAATGACCGAAAGATCAGAAGCGCCGCGGTAGAAGGGGCCGTCACACGTGGCGCAGAAGTGCACGCCGGCACCGATCAGGTCCGCCTCGCCCTCCGCTCCGGTGCGACGGTAGGTAGAACCACTGGCGATGAGTACCGCGCCCGCGAGAACGTGTTCTCCCGTCGAGAGATTCACGCGTACGAGTGGTTCGTCGCGCTCAATCCCCGTGACGCCTACCGCTTGCAAGATTTCGACGCCGTAACGTTCGGCCTGTCGTGTCATACGTTCGGCAAGTTCAGCTCCGCCCACTCCCTCGGGGAAACCGGGGTAGTTGTCAAAACGCTCCGTCACGCCAGCTTGACCACCCGGAGCAGATCGCTCCACGATGAGCACGGACTGATTTTCTCGGGCGGCGTAGATCGCGGTCGTCAGTCCGGTGGGTCCGCCACCGACAATCACCACGTCGTACGTGGTCATCGCGGCCACTCTCGGAAGATTGAGCTTGTCCGCGAGTTCGTCGTTTGACGGCTCCGTTACGAAACTCCCGTCTGGAAACACGATCGTCGGGATAATCCTCTTGCCATCGTTGCGGCGTTCCACTTCGCTAACCGCTTCGGGCTGCGTTTCGAGGTCAACCCAGTGGAACGCAATGCGATGAGTGGTCAGGAATTGTTTAGCTCGCCGACAATCCGGACACCAGTTGGCTCCGTAGACGGTGATGGTCGAATTGGTGTCGGTAGTCATGTCAGAGAATCTACGAGGCGCGAGCGTGGTCGTGTCACAGCTTTCACTGCCGAGGTGTTCGGTCGCTGCATCAGGTCGCTCGAGGGCAACGTGGTGTCGGTACGATGTCGCAGGAGGTGCCGCGATGCGCGACGTGCTGCTCGTTACATATCAATCACGAGAAGACGCCCTGGCGCTCGCCGACGCTGTCACGGCTGACTTATCCGCAGAGGGCATTTCGGTCCGTCGAACCTTGGCGGATCTCGATGATCACGTCGAACAGCCAAATTCTGACACCTTGGTGGTGAGTTTGGGGGGTGACGGGACTTTCCTTCGAGCCGCCCGACTGGCCCATGGTGTGGACGCCGAGATTTTGGGTGTCAATCTCGGTCGAGTGGGATTTCTCCTGTCGGTTCCCCCGAGCCTCCTGTACCAAGAGATTCGTAGAGCACTGCGAGGGGAACTCGCCATTGAGACTCGTGTGGGACTTCGTGTGACGACTCCCAACGGCAACGTTGATGAGTTCTGCCTCAACGAAGTCGTGGTCGAAAGGTCCCAAGTGGGACGGATGGTTCGCGTGACGAGTTACATCGAGGACGACGAATTCCTTACGTACTCCGCTGATGGGGTGATGGTGGCTACGGCGACCGGGTCAACGGGGTACAACTTCTCCGCGGGGGGACCGGTGCTCTCGCCCGAGCTCAACGTGCTTGTTCTCACGCCCATTGCGCCACACTTCACCATTGATCGGTCCATCGTGGTCGGCGCCCACCAAACGATTCGACTGCGCGCCATTGATCGCGACGGCGTCATTGTCTGTGATGGCACGAGCGTGGGGACGCTGTCAGCGGGTGACGACGTGATTGTCACGTGTGACCCTCGTGGCGTCAAGGTCGCGGTCAGCGAACAGTTGGGTCTGGGTGCGCGACTTCGACAGAGCCTCCGTGAGGGACATGCCTAAGGTTGAACTCATTGCGCTCGAGGCGTCGGGGCTGGGTCCTATTGATCACGGTGCCATCGAGTTTGGTCCTGGATTCAACGCCTTGACGGGTGAGACGGGAGCCGGCAAGACCCTCTTGGTTGGAGCATTGTCTCTGTGTCTCGGCTCGGGCGACACGCGTGGTTCGCGTAGCGACGACTCGCTCCGTGTCGCGACGGTTTTTCGTACGGCGGAGGGCGAGGTGGCCCTCGCGCGGGAACAGGTGGCCGGAGGACGACTGCGTTCCTCGGTCGACGGAAGGGCGACGAGTTCGGAAGAGTTGCGCCATCGCGGTGACTCGCTCCTCGTCATTCACGGTCAACACGATTCGCTGCGTTTGCGTGCGCGCAGCGAATTAGTGCGACTCGTCGATCGACACGGTGGCATTGATGATGAACCTCTGCGCGATATTCGACGACGAATGAGTGACCTCGAAAGAGAGCGTGACCTTCGTGGTACGGATCCCGTGAAGTGGGAGCAGGACCTTGATTTTCGTCGTTTCCAACTCGCCGAAATCGACCGAGTGGCCCCCACATCACCCGACGAGCTGCGAGACAGTCTGGAGCGTCTCCAAGGCCTGAGCAGCATTTTGGACAATCTCGGTGTGGTAAACGACGCGATTGAATCCCTTGACGGGGACGGGGACCACGCGGCGTTGCAGCGCGTGGCGGCTAGCGCCCACAGCCTTCCCACCGATGGCGAGTTGGCCTTGTACCGAGATCGCCTCCTCTCGCTCGTCCTGGAAGCGCGTGAGGTCGTTCGTGAGATGTCAGCCGCGGCGGCGCAGTTCGAGGCGGATCCGGAAGAGATGGAACGTCTCAACGAACGCGTGTCGGTCCTACAAGCGCTCTCACGAAGGCACGGCGGCGCGCTGGAGGACGTCTTTGCCGCTCGCGATCGTCTGGAACGTGAAATCATGGACGCGCTCGCGCTCGCCGGCAGCGTGGCGGAGCTCGACGAAGAACTCACGGAACTGCGTCGGGAGGAATCTCTTCTCGCGCAGGAGTTCCGACGACAACGAGAAGCTAGCGCCCTGTCGCTCGCTGCTGCCGTGACCGAACAATTTCCTCGAGTGGCCTTAAACGGCGCCGACCTTGCTATCTCGGTAGACGGCCGCGACGGCAGCGAGATCGATTTCGAGTTCTCACCGGGACCAGGTCGTCCCGGGGGACCCCTGCGGGCAATTGCCAGTGGGGGAGAGCTGTCGAGGGTCCTACTCGCACTGTCGCTGGTCAGCGTGCCCGATGATGTCGTTGCGGTGTTCGACGAAGTTGACGCGGGAATCGGTGGTTCGGTCGCGCAGCAAATCGGTGACTGTCTCCACGAACTTTCTCGTCAGCAGCAGGTCATCGTCGTGACCCACCTTGCGTCCGTAGCTGCTCGGGCGGATCGTCATTTTGTCGTTCGCAAGGCCGTCACGGACGGCAAGACCACCACCACCGTTGACGAAGTCCGCGGCGACGCGCGCGTGAGTGAAATTGCGCGCATGTTGGCGGGTGACAGTGCGGGTGCTGAGTCCCGTGCTCTCGCGGCCCGTTTATTAAGCGGCTTGTAGTCATCCCCCCACAGCCCGCGCCGTGCAGTACGATGTGATCCCGTGGATATCGCGGGTGGCCAATGACCAAGTTTGTGTTCGTAACGGGTGGCGTTTCGAGTTCGCTCGGAAAGGGCCTTACAGCATCTTCGCTGGGCCGTCTCTTAAAGTCGCGTGGACTTCGTGTGACCATGTGCAAACTGGATCCGTACATCAACGTTGATCCAGGAACCATGAATCCCGGAGAGCACGGTGAAGTATTCGTGACCGACGACGGGGGAGAGACCGACCTCGACCTCGGACACTATGAGCGGTTCATCGACGAGTCCTTGACCAAGATGTCGAACACGACCACCGGCTCGATCTACTCCAACGTGATCGCCAAGGAACGTCGCGGTGACTACTTGGGGAAAACCGTTCAGGTAATTCCGCACGTGACTGATGAAATCAAGGACCGGATTCGTCGACTTGGTTCGCTCGGGGCAGACGTCGTGATCGTGGAGATCGGCGGCACCGTCGGTGACATCGAGATCGTGCCTTTCATCGAAGCGATTCGTCAGTATCGGCGCGACGCCGGGCGTGGGAACGTGTGCTACGTCCACCTCACCCTCGTGCCGTATCTTGCGCCGTCGGGCGAACAGAAGACCAAGCCCACGCAACACTCGGTCACCGAACTGCGCTCACGAGGAATTCAGCCCGACGTCATTGTGTGTCGTTCGGATCAACCCATCTCCGAGGGCCTCAAGCGGAAGATCTCGTTGCTGTGCGACGTGCCCGCCAATGCCGTTATCTCGGCCGTAGATGCTCCCAGCATCTACGACATCCCCATCACCTTGCACGAAGAGGGTTTGGACCGCATCGTGTGCGACACCTTGGATATTGATATCGAGGAACACCCGATCGACCTGTCGATTTGGCGCAGCGTGGTCAAGGGAGTGCACTCGACGAATCGAACACTGCGCATTGGCGTGGTTGGCAAGTACGTCGCTATGCCGGACGCGTATCTCTCGGTCGCCGAGTCCATTCGTCACGCCGGATTTGCTCATGGAGCAAAGACGCAGATCGAGTGGATTGACGCGGAAATGGTGCCGGACCAAATCGGCGCTGACGTATTGCGCCAACTGGACGGCATTGTGGTGCCCGGTGGCTTTGGTGAGCGGGGCATTGAAGGCATGGTCGCCACCGCCAAGATCGCGAGGGAGAACGGGATTCCGTACCTCGGCATTTGTCTCGGCATGCAGGTGATGGTGATTGAATACGCCCGTCATGTCCTCGGACTGAGCGACGCGAACTCGACGGAATTCAATTCATCATCAAGCGCTCCGGTGATCGCGCTGATGGCCGAACAGGTCGAGGTGACTGACATGGGCGGCACCATGCGTCTCGGGGCCTATCCGGCGATGTTGACCGAAGGTTCGGTGGTGGCACGTTTGTATAACGCCACTGTGGTGAGTGAACGACACCGTCACCGCTACGAATTCAACGCTCGGTATCGCGAGCAGTTCGAGAAGGCTGGCTTGCAGTGCTCGGGTGCATCTCCCGACGGACGTCTGGTCGAATTCGTTGAGGATCCGACACACCCTTTTTTCGTAGGTACCCAGGCCCACCCGGAATTCAAGTCGCGACCCGATCGTCCCCACCCCCTCTTTGACGGACTCGTCGGTGGGGCGGCACAGCGCGCCGAAGGACGAGAGCCGCACATATTTGCTCCTGACGAAGTACCTACTTTCTCTTGAGTCACCCCTTCCACGTCACGCGTCGAGAACCCCTGCTCGAGAGCGTGGTATTTCGGGTCGAGCGTCGTTTCGTCGAGGGCGTTGGTTTTCAGTTCGACCGGGACATTGTGGTGCACGCCGGCGCGGTCGCAGTGCTGCCCATCCGTGACGATGGCTGCATTGGCTTTTTGCGGCAATATCGAGCGTCCTTCGACCGGATTCTCTGGGAGATTCCCGCAGGCACGCGCGACGTTGACGGTGAGGAACCGTTAGCGACAGCTCAGCGCGAACTGGCCGAAGAAATGGGCCTCGTTGCCGAGCAGTGGGAGTTCGTGTGTGAGTACATGAATTCAGCGGGCTGGACGAGTCAAACAACCGTGCTCTACATCGCTCGCGAATTCACGTTCTCACCGCGCGAACCCGATGGTCCCGAGGAGTCGACGGCCGAAATTGTGTGGATGACACCCAACGACGCTCGCGCTCTCTTGTTCGGTCCCGAAGTTCTTGAGTCGTCGACCTGTCTCGCCCTCCTGTGGCATTTAGGGACAATCTCGAGTGGATGATGTAGCCCGACGGCGAGAATATTTGCGGTGGCTCGTGATCGAGAAGGGTCGTAGCCCCGCCACGATTGAGGCGTACGGACGCGACCTCGCCGCTTTTGGTGATTGGCTCACGACGGCCGGCGTGACATTCGACGTGCTCTCGACGTCACAGCTGGAGGAGTACCTCAGCAGCCTTCGCGCCAGTCATCTGTCACCGGCGAGCGTGAATCGGGCGTTGGCGGCCATTCGCGGCCTCCTCGCCTTCTTGTACGACGAAGGAGAGATCGCGATCAACCCAGCCAGCGCGGTCGCGGTGACTCGACGGCGTCGAACACTACCGAAACCCATTTCCGAGGATCTCATGGTCCGCGTTCTTGAAGCGCGGCGGTCGGACGAAGATCCCGCTTTGGCGCGACGGGATCAGGCTCTCCTCGAGTTGCTCTACGGCACAGGCTGCCGGGTGAGCGAGGCCGTTGGCGTACAACTCCAGGACATCGACTTTGACGAAGAGCTCATCCGCGTGACGGGGAAAGGTTCCAAGCAACGACTGGTTCCTCTCGGTGGTGTATTGGTTGACGCTCTGCGAGTGTATCTATCCTCGGACGGACGACCCTCTCTGGTGAGTCCGTCATCACGTTCGTTCCTCTTTCTCAATGCACGTGGTGGACCTTTGACCCGTCAAGGGGTCGATCTCATTATTCGCCAACGTGCACTCGCGGCTGGCGTTTCCCGTGAGATGGTTAGTGCACACGTGTTTCGGCACAGTTGCGCAACGCACATGCTCGAGCACGGGGCCGACATTCGAGTGGTGCAGGAACTTCTCGGCCACGTCTCGATCGCCACGACGCAGCTGTACACCTCAGTATCCACGTCAGTTCTGAGATCCTCCTATGAGGCCGCTCATCCTCGCGCGCACGGATAAGACTGATAGACAAGAGGCGTGCAGGTGTCGCAAATAGTTCTCGTCATCCTGGCGATCATTCCCTCGATCATTCTTCACGAAGTTGCTCACGGTTGGGTTGCTGACTTCTTTGGTGACCACACCGCTCGTCGGGCTGGTCGACTATCTCTTAATCCGGCGAAGCACGTCGATCTATTTGGCACCATCCTCATGCCTCTCCTCCTGATCGCGGCGAACTTGCCCGCTTTCGGGTACGCGAAGCCGGTGCCGGTCAATACCCGTAACCTCCGGAAACCTCGTAATCAGAGTGTGTACGTCTCCCTGGCGGGTCCGGCGACGAACATCATCTTGTCGGCGGTGGCGTGGGGAGCGTGTCGCTGGATACTGCACAGCAACCCGTGCAGCTCCAGCCAATTGTTGAATTTCTTCGCGTACCTGGGCATTGTCAATATTTCACTCGCGGCGCTGAATCTGCTCCCGATCCCACCGCTCGACGGCTCCGCGCTCATTGAACGGCTCGTGCCGTCCAAGCACTTGGGAACCTATTTTCGCCTTCGGGGACAGATGCTGCCCTTCGTCGTCATTGGTTTCGTTGCCATCGTCTACATCACCAAGTGGAGCCCCTTCCAACCTCTGGTGAATGAATGGCTCCGTCTGGCGGGGTTTGAGCAGTACTGCGCTCCGTAATTAGGACGACGTTCGTCAGTTGATCAGTCCGACAGCGGCGGCGGCACGACGATACGTCTCGGCCGCCACGAGGCTGGCCCGGTCGGCACCTATAGACATCACGCGGCGCAACTCCGCCGGATCCGCCATGTAGGTCTCGTAGCGTTCCTGGACTGGTCGAAAGGTGTTAGTGATCGCTTCGGCCACCGCCATTTTGAGGTCACCGTAACGCTCGAAGTGTTCGGCAATTCCCTGGGGGGTGCTGTTGGTGAGTGCGGCCAGAATCTCGAGCAAGTTGGAAATGCCCGGCTTGGCGACCCGGTCGTAGCGGACGTCACCATCGGTGTCGGTGACTGCCTTCTTGACCTTTTTCACCACGTCATCGGCGCCGTCGAGAAGGCTGATAGTTCCCAGGGGACTGGATACCGATTTACTCATCTTGCGTTCCGGCTGCTGTAAGTCCATGACGCGCGCGCCGGCGGTGGGAATAGCTCCCTCGGGGACCACGAACGTGGGGCCGTATCGAGTGTTAAAGCGTTCCGCCAGATTGCGCGCCAATTCGATGTGTTGACGTTGATCATCTCCCACCGGCACGCTGACGGCGTCGTACAACAAGATGTCGGCCGCCATGAGAACCGGATACGTGAACAGCCCAACTTTCCCTTGGCTCTTCTCGGACTTCTCCTTGTACTGGGTCATCCGGTTCAGTTCGCCCATGGTGGCGACACATTCCAACAGCCAGGCCAACTGGGGATGGTAGGGGACGTGAGATTGCAGGAAGAATGTGCAGCGCTCGGGATCAATGCCCGACGCCAACAATGAAGCGGCGCACTCGAGGGTGTTCTCGCGCAGTTCACTCGGCTCAATGGGCAAGGTCAATGAATGCAAGTCGACGACGCAGTAGTAGGCGTCCTCGTGCTGCTCAGCCACCCAATTGCGGATGGCGCCAAGGTAATTACCCAAATGTATGGTTCCCGATGGTTGAATCCCTGAAAGCACCCGCATCATTACATCGTAGGCGCAGGGCCTCTCGCATTCGTTGAGTAGAGTGCCCTGCGTGACCTACGTCGTGACGACGCCGGCATTCAGCGGGCCAATCGAACTGCTGTTGCAGCTAATTAGTTCGCACGATGTCGATGTGCTGGACGTTCCCCTGGCACCCATCGTGGATGCCTTCGTGGCGGTCGTTCGTGAGGCGCCCGAGACGGTCGCGATCGAAGATTTGTCTGAATTCTTGTTGATCGCCGCGATTCTTCTGGAGTTGAAGAGTCAGCGTCTCCTGCCCGGTCGTGAGAGCTCCGACATGGACGAGGAATTCATTGGTTGGGAGGAGCGCGACGTTCTCCTGGCCCGACTTCTCGAGTTGCGCACGTACGCCGCGCTCGCCGACTCTTTCGTGTCACTCTTCGAGCGAGCGAGTCGCTCGTTCCCACGCCTAGCGGGTATCAGTTCCGATTTCGTCGTAACGCCCCCGGACCTCCTCGCGGGCGTTACGCCGGGACACTTAGCCGAGGCGTATCTCAAGGGAATCGAAGAGAAGCCCGTGCCCGTCGTACGACTGCACCACGTCACCGTGGATGCGGTGACGGTAGCCGAGACAGTTGTGACGCTGGCCCAAAGATTGCCGTCACTCGGCAAACTCTCGTTCCGAGAACTCACCTTGGGTCTCGAAACGCGCATCGAGATCATCGTGCACTTCCTCGCGCTGCTCGAATTGTGCAAGCTCGGCCACGTCGATCTAGGGCAAGGCTCCACGTTTGGGGATCTCGAGATTGAATGGGTGAGCCTCGACCGGTCGCTCGAAATTGGAATGGTGGATGTCTATGAGGGATGATTTCTCACTCGAACAGAAGTTGGAGGCCATGCTTTCCATTGCCCTCGAGCCAATATCGGCCGCGGAGTTGGCCGATGTTCTCGAGACGGACGAGACGACCGTGACTACGACGTTGCGCGCTTTGCGTGACGAATACGTAGCCGAGCGTCGTGGCTTCGTCTTTAGCGAGCTGGCGAGTGGCTGGTGCATGCAGAGCGCGCCGGACGTTGCCGAATGGGTGACCAAGTTTGCCAATCGTGACGTCTCGCACCGTCTTTCCGCGGCGGCACTCGAGACCTTGGCGATCATCGCCTATCGCCAACCCGTTTCCCGCGCCCAAATTTCCGCGCTGCGCGGCGTGAACGTGGATGGCGTCGTGCGTCTCCTCGAGCAGCGTGGCTATATCGAAGAGCAGGGTCGCGCCGATGGCCCGGGTCAGGCCATCTTGTACGGAACAACGGAATTGTTCCTCGACCGACTCGGTCTCGCCGCCTTGTCCGATCTGCCACCGATTGAGTCCTTTCTGCCCCCCGTCGATGTGGCAAACGCACTCGCTGATGAGATGCTCGCCAGCGTCACTTCTGACGGAGAGTCCTAATTGGACCAGTACGAAGACGGAGAACGACTCCAGAAGACTTTGGCCCGTGCCGGGTACGGATCCCGACGCGCGTGCGAGATCCTTATTGAGGCCGGACGAGTCACGATCGACGGGCGCGTCGCGATCCTGGGTAATCGAGTCGACCCCGATGTGTGCGTGATCTGCGTCGATGGGATTCTCGCTCCGACGGCACCGAACAACGTGTACTACCTGCTGAACAAGCCCGCGGGAGTCGTGACAACGGCTGATGACCCACAAGGTCGCCCCACGGTCCTTGACCTAGTGACCTCTCACGCGAGGATTTTCCCTGTCGGACGCCTGGATATGAACACCGAGGGACTGTTGCTTCTCACCAACGACGGACGCATGGCTCACTTGCTCACCCACCCGTCGAGCGGCGTCGACAAGGAATATCTCGTACGTGTGCAGGGAGATCCCAGCCCCGGAGCCATTCGTCGTTTACGAGAAGGTATCGAGTTGGAAGACGGTATGACCGCCCCGGCCACCGTGTCTCGTGTGAGCGACGGCGTTCTTCGTATCGTGATTCACGAAGGACGTAATCGTCAGGTTCGTCGCATGTGCGCCGCTATTGGCCACGAGGTTATTCGTCTCGTGCGCACGCGCATTGGACCCATTCACGATGCCACGTTGCCGCCGGGTTCGTCACGGCAGTTGTCTCTAGCGGAGATTCGCAAGCTGATGGATACCGTCGGTGTCATCGACTTCTCGGACAGTACGATGCATCCATGACGGAAGAGCGAGTACGAGCAATTCGTGGCGCCACGACCGTGGAAGCCGACACTACGGAAGCGATCACGGTGCGGGTGCAGGAATTGCTCACCGAACTTCAACGACGTAACGAACTTGAACACGACGACATCATCAGTGTCTTCTTTACCGCCACCCCCGACCTCACGTCCATGTTTCCGGCGGCCGCCGCTCGTGAAATTGGATTCGGTGACATACCTTTGATGTGCGCTACCGAAATCAACGTCGTTGGCGCCACCGCTCGCTGCGTACGCGTGATGGTGCACGCGTACGCAGCGATTGAACGCCAGAAGATTCGCCACACGTATCTGCACGGCGCGCAGGGCCTTCGCGATGACCTCCCCGAGTGAACGGCACGCCCACGTCGTCGGTCTGGGACTGATCGGCGGCTCTCTCGCCCTCGCCTTGAATGCGCGAGGATGGCGAGTCAGCGGCAGCGACGCGAATGTCGACACCGTCACCCGAGCGATTGCACAGGACATCATCACGGGTACGGACATGAGCGATGACACCGAGCTCGTCGTGATCGCCGTTCCCGCGGGCGTCGTTGTTGATCAAGCGTTGAATATCTTGGCAACGTCGAACTCGCCTCGACTGCTCGTGACTGATGTTGCCGGCATCAAAGGTTCCATCGTGGACGCGATTGACGATCTGCGATTCATTGGCGGTCACCCCATGGCTGGATCAGAACAACGAGGCCTTGACGGTTCACGCGCGGATCTGTTCAACGGTTGTACGTGGGTGTTAACGCCTACTGGGACGACCCGACCCGAGGACTACAGCCGATTGCACAGTATTTTGCGCGATCTCGATGCCAATGTGGTGGCCCTCGACCACGACACTCACGACCGTTTGGTCGCTATGGCGAGCCACGTACCTCACTTAGTAGCGGGCGCTCTTATGAATGAAGCGTCCGTCGTCGCCGAAAGTGACGGGGCATTGTTGCAGCTGGCCGCGGGCGGTTTTCGCGACATGACGCGAGTGTCCGCGGGTGATCCGGTCATCTGGCCCGATGTCTTGTTTCAGAATTCCGCGGCCGTCACAACGGGACTACGGGCCCTGCGAGCACGCCTGGAGCACCTTGAGGTGCTCATTTCGCAGCAGGACCGTGAAGGGCTTATGGATGACCTACGAACGGCGTCGCACGCCCGTCGAGAGCTACCGGGGCGGAGCATCGCTTCGGCGGACCTCGCGTTCATTCGGGTTCCGGTGCCCGACCGACCCGGTGTCCTCGCTGATGTCACAATGACGGCGAGCGATCTCAACGTCAATATTTTTGACATCGAAATTTCGCACAGCGTGGAAGGACAACCGGGTGTCATCTTGATGGCGATCGAAGAGTCGCTCGTGGAACGATTCGTGTCCGCGCTCGAGTCGAGTGGATACCGCGTGTCGAGGGATCTCAAGTCGTGATCGTAACCATCTCCCCGGCCCCTCGACTCCGCGGCGTGGTCAGCACACCGGGGGATAAGTCCATTTCGCATCGGACCCTCATGATCGCCGCGTTGGCCAGTGGAGAGTCCACCATTCACGGGCTGTCCAACGGAGAGGACGTGTCGGCGACCAGGAAGATCATGACCGCCCTCGGTGCACTCGTCGAGGATCGAGGGGATGTTGTTGTTGTCGTCGGACCCGACGGTGGGCTCCACCCGTCGACGACTCGTCTTGATTGCGGTAACTCGGGAACCACCATGCGATTACTCGCAGGTTTTCTCGCCTCCGTGCCGGGGACTCACGTGCTGGTTGGTGACGACTCGTTGAGTGCGCGACCAATGGATCGAGTGGCCGAACCGTTGAGGGAGATGGGACTATTTCTTCGCGGGCACGGCGAACGGTGCACACCACCCCTCACGATCGAAGTCCCGGGTGGTGCTCGACACGCCATCGAATATTCGGTCCCCGTTCCCAGTGCTCAAGTGAAATCGGCGGTGCTCCTCGCGGGCCTCTCGGCGTCGGGAACCACGATCGTGCATGAGTCGCTACGGACTCGGGCCAATACGGAAGAAATGCTGCGTGATGCGGGCGTCACGGTGGAGTCGCAGGACGTGGGCAAGGGTCGTGTCGTTCGACTCCAGGGTTCTCGACCACAGCCCCACGATTGGTGGGTGCCCGGCGACCCGTCACAGTCCGCCTTCTTCGCGGTGCTGGCCGCCCTGCACGCTGACGCGGACGTTACCGTCGACGACCTCTACCCGGGTGCGGAGCGGTTGGGGTTTGTGTCAGTACTTCAACGAATGGGTGCGGATATTGACCTCCGACCCAGCGCACACGGCGTCTGTCTCGTGGCGCGTTCCTCCGTGCTCCAGGGTGTCGTCGTTTCCTCGGAGGAGATTCCTTCCGTCGACGAAGTTCCCGTTCTCGCGGTCGCGGCGGCCGCGGCATCGGGGGTTACACGATTTGTGGACGTGGGTGAACTCCGCATCAAGGAGTCCGACCGCCTGCAGGGCAGCGTCGATCTCGTGTCCGCCCTGGGTGCATCTGCGGAGATTGATGGCGACGATCTCATCATTCACGGGGTCGGAAGCGCCGCGTTGTTCCAGCCCTTCTCGTATCGGGCCGCTTTGGATCACCGGATGGTGATGTCAGCCACCGTGGCGGCCGTGGTGGGTAGGGGAGGATCTATTGAGGGGGCCGAGACGGTCTCGTCGAGCTTTCCGGACTTCTTTGACGTCGTAGCATCGCTGCGATGAGTGCCAATGTCGTCGCCATCGACGGTCCCGCGGGTTCGGGAAAGTCCACGGTCGCTAAAGCAGTCGCGACCGAATTGGGTTGGAGTTTTCTCGATACCGGGGCGATGTACCGGGCGGTCACCGTCGCCGCGTATCGATACGGTGTCGATCTATCTGATGGCGATGCGATGGGATTATTGGCGCGCACTGTGGAGATCGAGACATTGCCCCGAGTCGCAATCAACGGTGACGACATCGAGGAGGAAATCCGCTCGGCCGCGACGAATGTCGGAGTGTCGGTCGTGGCCGCGACCCGCAAGGTTCGTGAAGCGCTGGTCGATCGCCAACGGGAATGGGCAGAGCGCCAGCCGGAGGGCACGGTCGTCGAAGGTCGCGACATCACGACCGTCGTTTTTCCCGACGCACGACTGAAGGTCTTCTTGACGGCCTCGCTCGAAGAAAGAGCTCGTCGACGCAATGAGGAGGGCGAAGATTCCATTGCCCGACGAGATGCGGCGGACGCCAGTCGCGTCGTCTCCCCGCTACGCCAGGCGGAAGATGCCATTGTTATTGACACTACGGGTCGTAGCGTGGAGGACGTCGTGAAGGAGATCGTTGAATGTCTGAAATCTCACACATCGAACTAAGAACGGAACAAACACTGGGCTGGAAGTTCTTTCGTGGACTTCTACGCGGGCTGTGGTGGATCATGTTTCGCCCGACGGTGGTCGGAAAAGAGAACATCCCGAGTTCAGGACCGGTGTTGATCGCGCCCATCCATCGCTCCAACGTCGACTTCGCCTTCACCATTTTTATGACCGACCGCAAGACGTTCTTTATGGCCAAGGATTCGCTCTGGGGCGTTCCCGTCCTCAAGCAACTGATCAGTACCATGGGCGCCTTTCCCGTGAAGCGGGGCACGGCGGACCGGGAATCATTGAATTTCGCACAACAAGTCCTCGAAAAAGGCGAAGCACTCGTTCTGTTCCCCGAAGGAACACGTCAGGAAGGTGACGCCGTCGTTGACCTTCACGATGGCGCCATGTTCATCGCGTCGCGTACGAATGCTCCGGTAGTGCCGGTGGGAATTGGTCACACGGAACGAGCGATGCCTCGAGGGGCCAAATTTCCGCGTCCGGTCAAGGTCTCAATAGTTATTGGTTCACCGATTTCGCCGCCTCAGAGCGAAACGCGCGTCACCCGCTCACAAATTGCCGCGTCAACCGAAGAATTACGAGCCAACCTCGAAGCGGTCTACCAACAAGCGATGAAGAATTAGCGCTCGCGCCACCACGTCTTAAAGACGACACGGGTGTAGCGGTAGCCGAAGAGCCAGTTTTTGCCCTTCTTCGTCGTTCCCGAGTGGCGAGGGTACCAATTCGTCGGCACTTCACCGACGCGCCATCCGCGCTTCAAGCACGTAATCAGAAGCTCGGCGGTTTGGTACTGCTCTTGTTCGAGACGGTCAATGACGTCCGCCATCATCGACACTCGTAGAGCGCGGTAACCATTCGACGTGTCCGTCAAGTCGGAGCCCGTCATGCGATTCATGATGAACGAAAAGAACTTGACACCGGTCTTGCGGAAACGGTCGGACGTGTTGTCGATACCGAGTTCACGAGAGGCGACGACGAAGTCCGTCTCGTCGCGCAGCAATGGAGCCAAGATCTGAGGAATCTCGACGGGGTCGTTCTGTCCGTCGGAGTCAATGGTGACGATGTACTTCACGCCGTTATCGACGCAGTATCGGTAACCAACCTGGAGGGCCACGCCGTGTCCGAGATTGGTTGGGAATTCAATGACCTTGACGTCGTCGTAGGAACGACTGATCTCCGCGGTGGCGTCATCGCCGCCATCGACGACGACCAGCGTCGTGTACGGCCGTCCGTCAATGGAAGATGGCATCTTGGACAGAACGTGTCCAATATTGCCCTCTTCTTCGTAGGCGCAAAAGAGGACCACGATCTCTTCGGGTCGAAAACCAGGGTAATCGACGGTAAAACGCTGGGTGGCTTGGGCGATGGCGTACTTGCGCAAGCCTGCCAAACGTCGCTTTTCGAGATCTACGGCCATGAATGCGGTCCTCCTCGACCAACCGGTTCTCGCGAGCGCCGCTCGTCGAGGCCTAGGTGGGCGTTCCGGTAAAAGTTCTTGACCAAAGTTACTGGCCAGTTAGGCCCTCATCAGGGAGAAAAGGGTCGTTTCGAGGGTGAAAATTATGACGTTTTCTTTACGAAACAGCGTCAGGGTGACTCAAGAACGGTGGCTGCACTATGAAGTCGGTCCGAGGAGGCCACTTCGTCTGACACCAACGGGGCTCCCAACGCGACGTCAAGCAGAAGACTGAGAGCCCGCAGAGTCTCGCGAAGTTCCGGCGGAGGAGGAAAATACTCGTCCTCCACCGTCACGGGATCGATGTCGACACCATCACGAGGTTGCAGGAATTCGAGCACTTCGTTGACCAAGGACTCCGGCGCCGAAGCTCCAGCAGTCACGGCCACGATCCCACTCAGGTCATCGGGTAGCTCGCTGGCCGCATTGACGCGCAACACTCTCGGGCAACCCGTCGCCTCCGCGACCTTCGCCAGTGCGACCGTGTTCGACGAATTCGCCGATCCAATGACGATCACCGCGTCCGCGTGAGCGGCGATCGCTCGCAGTGCCGCCTGACGGTTGGTGGTCGCGAAACAAAGATCAGACCGATTCGGCATCCATAAGTCAGGGAATGTGGCTTCGGCGTGCTCACGAAGTTCCTGCCACTCGTCGAGCGACAGGGTCGTCTGGGACAACAAAGCCTTCGGTCGCACGTCATCGCGCAGCCGGTCGATGTCCTCGACGCTCTGGATCAAGTGGACTGACTCCGGCGCAACGGCCATGGTGCCCACGGCTTCCTCGTGTCCTTCGTGACCCACGTACAGCACGGTAAAACCCTTGCGAGCGCGAACTTTGAGCTCGTGGTGGACCTTGGTTACGAGTGGACACACGGCGTCAATGACGGTGCCGCCTGATTCACGAGCCGCGTCCACCACCTCAGGAGGAGATCCGTGGGCGCTCAACATCACGGGAGAACCGGGTGGCACAGTGCGTACATCATCAACGAAAATCACACCCAGCCGCCGGAAGTGATCAACGACGTACTGATTATGAACAATTTCGTGATAGCAGTAGACGGGAGGCTCAAAAATCTTCGTCATCCAGTCGAGGGCCTTGATGGCCTTCTCGACGCCGGCACAAAAGCCGCGAGGGGAAGCCAGGAGGACACGATCGACTACCACGAAGGGCATCCTAACGATCACCGCCGGAAAAGGCCCTCTTTCCTCGTAGTGTGAGGGGGTGTCTGGTGCCGTCGTAAGCAACGTGGTCGAGGATTCCCCGGCGCACCGAGCAGGAATCAGAACCCACGACGAGATCCTCAGCATCAACGGACGCGCACCAACGGACATTATTGAGTACCAGCAGTTGATTGACGGCGATGAACTCGACGTCATGGTCCAGCGCCCCGGTGAAGAACTCCAGCGCCGCTTCAACGTGGACAAAGAGATCGGCGAGCGACTAGGCCTTTCAATCGAATCGGCCGTATTTGACCGTATTCGTACTTGCGACAACCACTGCTCGTTTTGCTTTATCTATCAACTGCCGAAAGGGATGCGGCGAAGCTTGTACGTGAAGGACGACGACTTTCGTCTGTCATTCCTGTACGGCAACTACACGACCCTCACGCGTTTTACCGAATTCGATCTTGAACGCGTCATCGACGAAAACTTGTCCCCCCTCTACGTGTCCATTCACACCACCGACCCCGTTCTGCGCGCGGAGATGTTGCGCAATCCCCGGGGCGCGAGCAGTTTGCGATGGCTACGGGCCTTACTGGACGCCGGGGTTGAGGTGCACGGGCAGGTCGTTGTGTGTCCCGGGGTTAACGACGGTGACTATCTCGTCCGCACTCTCGACGACGTCGTGACGTTGTATCCCGAATTGGCCACCGTGAGCGTTGTTCCCTTGGGGTTGAGTGATTTTTCCCAAGAGCCCACCATGCGCGCCCACCTCCCCGAAGAAGCTGCCGCCACCGTGGAACTTGTCAGTCACTACGCAGAACTATGCGTCGACTTATTCGGGCGTCGTCTCATTCACGCGAGCGACGAGTTTTACCTGCTCGCGGGGTTGGCACCACCCACGGCGGGCGAACTCGAGTCCTTGGATCAGGCCGAAAATGGCGTGGGCCTCGTGGCCGCATTCGAAGAGAGTTTCGCGACCACTCACGACATGGAAACACTCGGATCCGGATTTTTCCAGTCCGTCGACGGCGCGCCAGCGTGGGGCTACCGAGCGGAGAGGTACCGTCTCAACCAGGCGGTGTCCTTTGGCGGTCGACCCACGATTCTGACCGGCGAGTATGCGGCACCCCTTCTCGAACGTCTCCTCCGTGAGCACGGTTACGAGGGTGTCGACGTCATGTCCGTGTCCAACCGATACTTCGGTGGCAACATCAAAGTGGCGGGCTTATTGACCGGTTCCGACGTGCGGCGGGCAACGGCGGAAGGTGGACGTGACCGCCTGTATTTGCTGCCTGATCTGTGCTTGTCCGAAGACCTCTTTCTGGACGGCCTACGGTTAGAGGATGTCGACGCGCATATTGCCGTCGTCCCAACATCGGGCGTGGCCCTTCGCCGAGCGTTGGATGAAATCATGCAAAACGTGACGGGAGCGTCGTGAAGCCCAAGGTAGTCATCGTCGGAAGACCCAATGTGGGCAAGAGTTCTCTGGTTAATCGACTCGTGGGGCGCCGGGTCACGGTCGTGGAAGAACAACGAGGCGTCACCCGTGACCGCAAGACCGTGGAAGTCGAATGGCGGGGCATCGCCTTTGACTTGATTGACACCGGGGGCTGGCTCGCTGTCGGTGACGAACTCGAAGACAAGGTGTCGCGACAAGCCGATCTCGCTTTGGACGAAGCGACCCTGATCCTCCTGGTCGTCGATACGAATGTCGGCGTCATGGACGAAGATATGGAAGCGGCTCGTTGGGTCCTTCGCAAGGGCAAGCCGGTCCTGCTCGTGGCGAACAAAGTTGACGACGAACAACACATGTCGGCCATCTGGGAATTCTTCTCACTTGGCGCGGGCGAGCCTTTCCCCGTCTCCGCCCTTCACGGTCGAGGTTCGGGAGACCTTCTCGATCGAATTGTCGATCTCATCAGTACGGAAGAGGATGAAGTCGTCACGGGTGAGGATATTGACGACGGCGCACTCAACGTCGCCATCGTCGGTCGACCCAATGTTGGGAAATCGACGCTCTTCAATCAACTCATCGGCGAGGAACGAGCGGTGGTTCACGACATGCCGGGCACCACGCGCGACGCCGTGGACACCGTTGTCGACACCCCCGAGGGTCTGATCCGCTTCATTGATACTGCCGGCATGCGCAAACGTGCACGTACGGAGGCGGGCCTCGAGACGTATTCCGTCCTGCGGAGCCTGCAGGCGCTGGATCGTGCCGACATTGCCCTTCTCGTCATTGACGCCACGGCGGGCGCGACGGGGCAGGACCAACGTCTCGCGGAACGTATCTCGGCCGCCGGTTGTCCTTCCATCATCATCTTGAACAAGTGGGAGCTCGTCGAGACCGAGGAGCGACCCATCGTGCTCGCCGGCGTGGCCGACAAATTGGCCTTCCTCGGTGATGCCCCCGTGATCAAGACGACGGCCCTGTCGGGTAAGGGAATGCACCGAATCCTTCCGGCGCTCAACATCGCCGCCGCCGATTACGTGAAGCGAATCTCTACGGGCACGCTCAATCGGGCCATTCGCGACCTCCAGGTGAAGCACCCCGCCCCGACGGGTCGAATTCGCTACGCCGTGCAAGGCGCTGTCGAACCTCCCACGTTCACCCTCTTTGCCTCCGGCAAGATTTCCTCCACGTATTTGCGCTACGTGGAACGATCGCTACGGGAACGATTTGATCTCGGCACCACACCATTGCGAATTCGAGTACGAGTGGACTGATGACCAACTGGTGCGACCACTGCGAACGTGCAGAGGAGGCCGACGTCTGCAGTATCTGCGGGGCAGATCTCGTGCCCGAGGAAGCGGGGCCGATGCCGTGGCGATGGAAGTTCTTTTTCGTCGCGACCGCGATCTACCTCGTATTCCGTCTCTATCAACTCATCGTGTGGCTCACACACTGAACTCACGCGATAGGTTTCGCTGAGTCGCACACCCACAAAGGAGAATGATGCCGATTTACGCGCTGGACGACCGAGTCCCCACCATTCATCCCGACGCCTACGTGCATCCCGACGCCGTTGTGATTGGTGACGTGCGCATCGGTGCGTTGTCCTCTATTTGGCCGGGTGCAGTTCTGCGGGGTGACTACGGAACCATCGTGGTGGGGGAGAGGACCTCCATTCAAGATGGCGCCGTGGTGCACGCAGTCGCTGAGTTTCCAACGGTGGTAGGTAGCGACTGCGTGATCGGGCACATTGCTCACCTCGAAGGTTGCGTCATTCACGATCGGGCGCTCGTGGGGAGCGGATCGGTCGTGCTGCACCACGCGCACGTTCACTCCGGGGCGACGGTGGCGGCGGGCTGCGTGGTCACGAACAACGGCGTGGTACCAGAGAATGCTCTCGCCGTTGGAGTGCCCGCCACCATCAAAGAAAACGCATCGAATCCCGCGATGATTAACGGGGGAGCGGCCATCTACGTTGAGAACGCGAAGCGTTACAAGGGCTCCTTGCGCCGCCTCGATTGATCATGGAATTTCGCCGATTCGTTGCTCGTCGGCAACGTCGCTCTCAGCCGTTTCATCACCGCGACGGGTGGAAAGCTCGATGACCTCGACCGAGATTGAGTGGCAAACAGAAGGACGTCGTGAACGACAGGCGTTGCGACTGTCCATGCTGTTTGCATTCCTGTTGGCGGTACTCGGTATCACCATTGGCGTGATCACGAATTCGCAGATCATCCTGTTCGACGGGTTCTACACCTTCTTGGGAATTGGTCTGTCGTGGCTGGCGCTGCGCATTTCGAGAGTGGTCGAGGCCGGTCCCACGTCGAGATACCCCTTCGGACGAGAGGCTCTCACGCCTCTCATTATTGGTGTCGAGGGCGTGGCGCTCCTCGCGACGTGTGCGTACGCCACGTTTGACGCCATCCTCACCATTGTCCACGGAGGATCGCCGGCGCCCGCCGGATGGGGCGTCTTTTACGCTGCTGTGGGCGTGGTCGTGCCGCTTTTCGTCGCGTGGCTGTTACGACGCTGGAATGAAGGCAGCGAGCTGGTGGGCGCGGAAGCGACACAGTGGTTCGCCGGTGGCCTCTTGGGCCTCGGCATGCTCGTCGGATTCATCGGCGCCGCCATCATCAAGGGCACCTCGTGGTCCGCGGTCGCCCTCTATATCGACCCCGCTCTCGTCATTCTCGCGTGCGCCATGTTCATAGGACCCCCGGTGAAGATGATTCGCGGCACCTTTGTCGAACTGGTCGAGGGTAGTCCCGACCCGGAGATTCGCGCTCCCGTGCTCATGGCCGTCGACGATGTGCGCGTGGAATTCTCACTGCCACAGCCGGCAATCCGCCTGACCAAGGTGGGCCGAAAGCTCTACGCCGAGGTGGACTTCATCGTCTCACCCGACTGGCGAGTGCGACAGTCCGATGATGTCCGACGAGCCCTTCTCGCCCGTTTCGCTGACCTTGACTACGACATCTGGCTCACGCTCGAATTCGCCGCCGACCCTGCAGCACTCGCGTAGTTTCAACTTGTGACACAATCACTGACAGATTCTCTCGCGTAAAGGACCGGTGACATTGTGTCGAGTGAGCTGCTTCTAGATTCCCTCCAACGTCGGATGGCGACCATGCACTCGCTGTACTACCAGGCTGTGGAATCAATGGAAATTGAGCACGTCAATCACTTCGAGCGCTCCGGCGTTCTGCCCATTGCGTTTTCTTTGTTTCATTACACGAATATGCACGACGCGTCGTTCATGCTCATCTCCGGGGAGGCGCCATTGTGGAGCGATGATTGGCAAGAGCGCGTGCAGATGTCGATCAACAACCACGGCAAAGAGTTGACCGTGGATGAGATGGAATCTCAACGGATCGGCAACTACCAAGCCTTTAAGGACTACCAACGATCAGTCTTTGATCGCACGGAGGGCTATCTCGCCAGCATCGACCCCGGTGAATTCACCCGGGTGCTGATTGCTCGACCGTTCCCACCCCTGGTTGCCAGCACGTACTCCGCCCGCTGCGCGGGTCCCGAGGGCATCACGGTTCTTGACGGATTTGAGTGTTGGATCTATCAACACGGACTTCGCCACATGGGAGAAATCGAGTTAGCCCGAGGCCTCGTCGGTCTCGGGGGTATGACTTCCTAGTTCGTCCTTGTCGTCGTCTGTGGCGGAGTCCACACGACGTGGGCGACGATTCCACAATGGCGCAAATACGCCGCCGCACACCATTGCAAGAAGCGCAGTGACGCACGCGAGCAGTGCCGGCGTCTCATGGGGCGGCACAAATGAAAAGTGAAGAACGCTACGACCACGAGGAACGTGCACTTGCTGGAACGCGATGTGCCACGTCGACACGGGGACATTTTGACCATTACTCGTCGCTGTCCACCCGGGCATGGTTTCTTCGAGGCGGTACACCGTCCCGGGGTGATGGCACTCCACGGTGGCGACGTTGAACGAGGACGACGAGACGCGGCATCCGGCGGATGCTGAAAAGAATGATCGTACGTTGGGCAATTCACTGATGGTGAGGACTTTTCCGCGAAATGCCGTTCGAACGCCGAGGGACGAGAAGACATTGCGAGGCACCCGAGTTGTTCCCATCACGAGATACTTGACGCCGACTTGTTCGTAGTGAGAGATGTTGCGCGCGAACTCTTGGAGCGCGGAGGGACCTTTCGGGTCGACTCGAAGCCAGCCAAAGAACGTATATCCGCTCGCGTTGGCATCCAATTTGGCGGGAACGTAGGCCAGAAATGGGCGCGGTGCGGGAAAATCGTAGAGATCGAGCTGCGCAGTCGCGAAATACGAACCGTAGTTGGGTACTTCGGAGTACATCGAATAGAACCGCTCCTCACCAAGATGCGTCTGCAGAAAGTGTTGAGCGGGCCAGTCGACCACGTACGAATGGACACCGTATGTGGTCGGCGGCACGAAACCTACGAGCGAATCGGCCACGATCACCAGAAGAATCGCGATGGTCGCGACGCGAGCCCTCAGCAGCAGGACGCACGCCACACACGCACCCAGAACCCCAAAACTCCACCACACGTCAAAGGCAGACAAGCCAGACGTAGCACCAATGGCGTGGCGCGTGGGTGACGCAGAAAGAGTGGCCCACAACAACAACGCTCCCGACCCCATGCCCGCCACGACTACGCGGAAGGGACGTCGGTCACCCCGTACGAGATCGTCAAGACCGAACGCAGCCAGCACCACCAGGGCCATCTCGTAGGAGGCCGGGATGTAGCGGTTCAGAGACATTTGGGCCACACCCGGAATGAGGTTCAAAAGGTCATGAAGACCCAGCCATCCCCACGACGCGCCCATAGCCACGACTATCCACGCCCACAGTGCCCATCGGAGCGTTCGCTGCCGTGTTCCCATTACGGACATAACGGCGAGGAAGAGGCAGGCCACGCCCACGAATCCTCCGACCCCTCCCACCGCTGCTCGAACAGCGACGGTGGACGCGTGATTCCATGGAACGTCATAGGCGTAGGGCAGCAACGTGAGCGGACGAGCGATCGGGGACAGCGACGCGTGCGAGAACCCCCCCATCCCGTGTGGCCCCACGCCGCCCACGCGCAGGTAGTCAAAGAACGCGACCAAAATCGGTGCGCCCAGCGCCACGCCCGCAAGAATTCCGTAGGCAATTTTCCGAAGAAGACGAATCGCGTTGTCTCGCGACATTCGAAGGGCGCGAGCGCCAACCCACACCACCACGAGGAGTCCATCGAAAAATGCCACCTCAGGGAAACCCGCCGCGATGGACATTCCAATACCGAAAGCCAGAATGACCCACCCACCGACGCGTGAACGTGTCACGGACCGGCGGGCTAACTCCACTCCTAACAGGCAGACAGGCAAGAAGCAGATTGGATTGACGACGGCGTTGGCAATCCACGCGAACGTTCCGTTGAGAGAGAACGCCACGCCCGCCGCAACGGCGGGAACTACGGACAATCCCATCACGCGAATCAACGCAAATGTGGCGAGACCGGCGATCATTTCCAGGATCACGTGAAAGATGAGTTGACCATTGGACAGGGCCAGTAGAGGAGTCAAGGGAAACAACGCCGCGGACTGCATTTCTCCAACAAGAGGTGCGCCGAAGCCTTCATAGAAATTCCACCACGGCACGTTGCCGTGCAGGAGAGACTCGGCCGCGAGGTGTCCGAGCGCCTGGGAACTTAGTCCCACATTGGCGTCAATGGTCGGTGTTCCACGATGAGGTCCCCATTGAACGACGTGGGAAATAGCCGACACCGTGGCGAGTGGATTGGCGGTCACTCGCCCCGACCAGTACGACATATTGCCGGCGATAACGCCGAGGACCACCACGATCGCGCCCGAGAGATCCGAGATCGATCGACGAACGAATGACGCGCGCTCTGGCTCGTCGACGGGCGGGAGAGAATCCACGGGACCGGTCGACATGCCGTCAAGGCTAAACGCACCACTGACCGTGTACTGAAGGCCCTTCTAGAATCCTCCCATGACGTCAGCTCGGTACGCACTTCGCTATGGCGTCACCACGTTGATCGGGAACCAGGTCGCATTGGAACCCCTCGAAGCTCACCACGGTGTCGATTTAGCCGAGGCCGCGGGCGACGATCGTGGCACATTTGGGTTCACGACGGTACCGCGCGATGTGGATCACGCCCACCGAATCGTGAAAGATCTTCTGGAGGAAGAAAGTCTCGGACGCACCGTCAACTTTGTTATCCGTGACCGCAATGATGCGTCTCTGCTGGGAGCGACGCGGTACCTGACGCCGCGGTTCTACTTCGAAAGAGCCGTGCCCGACGCCATTGAAATTGGGGGCACGTGGTTGGCTCCTCGTGCACAACGAACGGGAGTGAATACAGAGGCCAAGCTTTTGCTGATGTCGTGGGCCTTTGATCACTGGGGAGTCGTTCGCGTTGACCTCAAGACCGACGCTCGAAACCTTCGTTCGCGCGCAGCGATCGAGCGAGTGGGCGCCCGCTTCGAAGGCATCTTGCGTTCGTGGCAAAGTTCGCTCGTCGAAGGTGAGCGAGATCAACCCCGCGATTCAGCCATGTATTCCGTGATCCGAGATGAGTGGCCGCAGGTCCAACAGCGCCTAGAGGCCCTGCGAAGTTCCCGCGCGTAGAACCCCACGTTTTCCCAGTCGAAATGCCGTAAGAGGAGAAGACGTTCCACTTATACTCTCGGAATAGTGATTCCGGTTAGTGACGGGTGAGGACATTGATGACGAAGACAATCGAGCGAGCTCATTACCAGGTGACGTTTGCCGTTCTCGTGACGGGCGTCTCCGCGTACGCGCTGCTCCAGTCTCTCGTGATCCCTGCGTTGTCCACCATCGGACACGATCTCCATACCACCCAGATCACGTGGGTGGTCACGGCCTACCTGCTCTCTGCTTCAGTGTTCACACCGATCATGGGTCGAGTGGGTGACATGATTGGCAAGGAACGGGTGCTCGTCGCTACTTTGGTGGCGCTCTCGGCTGGTTCACTCATCGCGGGCCTGGCCCATTCTCTCGGCGTCCTCATTATCGGACGGGCGGTTCAGGGAATTGGTGGTGGAACGTTGCCCTTGTCATTCGGCATCATTCGCGATGAGTTTCCACGTGCGAAGGTTCCCACGGCGATTGGCACGATCGCGGCCATGACGGCGGTTGGAGGTGGTCTCGGCACAATTATTGCGGGACCCATTGTCAGTTCACTCGGGTACCACTGGTTGTTTTTCCTACCGATGATTGTCACCATCTTCGCGGCGGTGGCGACCTACTTCTTCGTTCCCGAATCACCCGTTCGTACGCCCGGACGAGTCAGTTGGGTGTCGGCGCTCCTGCTGTCCGGTTGGTTGGTCACACTCCTCGTGGCCGTCAGCGAGGCGTCGAGTTGGGGATGGGGTTCGGCGCGCATCATTGGGTTGTTCGCACTGACGGTGGTCGTGTTCGTCTTATGGATTCTCAGTGAATCACGAGCGTCGGAGCCGCTAATTGATCTCGCTATGATGCGGGTGCCCGCCGTGTGGACCAACAATCTTGTGGGTTTCCTCTTTGGTGTGGGCATGTATTCCGCGATGGCCTTTCTGCCCGCCTTCCTCCAAACGCCCGCGAGCTACGGATACGGATTCGGCGCCAGCATCATCCGCTCAGGCCTTTTCTTGTTACCCATGACCGTCATGATGTTCTTCTTCGGGCTCTTGTCGGGTCGGATCGCCGCGCGCATTGGTTCCAAGAACGCTGTGATTATCGGTTCCATCATGTCGGCGCTGGGCTACATCGTGTTGGCTGTTGCTCACAGCCACCCGTGGCAGATCTACGCCGTCAGTGCGCTGCTGGGAGTGGGTTTGGGCATTGCGTTTTCGGCCATGTCGAATCTCATCGTGCAGGCCGTGCCTCCCGCGCAAACCGGAGTGGCGAGCGGCATGAACGCGAATATTCGAACAATCGGAGGTGCGGTGGGAGCGGCCATCATGGGCAGCATCGTGACCTCCCAACTTCTCCCCACCACGGACGCTCATCAACCGTCCTATCCCGCCGAGTCGGGTTACACGCACGGGTTCTTGTTCTTGGCGGTCGTGACTATCGTCGCCGTTATTGCGGCGATCTTGATTCCGACCGCGACAGAGGACGACATGAGTGAACATCACCTACACGCAGAACTCGCCATTGTCCCTGGCGGTACTTTGGTCGAGGATTGATCGTGAGCGCACGAGCCCTTCGCCGCGACGCCGCCGAGAACCGAAGTCGCATTCTCGACGCCGCGCGTTCAACTTTCGACCAGGAGGGTTTGGACGCGGGCATGGAAGTGATCGCTCAACGCGCGGGTGTCGGCGTGGGAACGATCTACCGGAGATTTCCGACGAAAGAGGATCTCATTGCGTCGGTGGTGCACGAAGTCCTGAGCGACATTCGAGACGCGCAGCGATCGGCGCTGGACGCGAATGATGCCGGTGATGGTTTCCTGGCGCTGTTGTTTGACGTGGGGGAGATCTACCGCTTGCACCTCGGTTGCTTGCCACGACTGTGGGGCGACGCCGATGACGAACTGCGCGAGGAAATTGACCATCTCGGACGTGAGGTCCTCGAAAGAGCTCAGCGCGCCGGTGCCGTTCGAAGCGACGTGGTCTACGAAGACTTGGTGACTCTCTTTTGGTCCCTGAGGGGCGTTATCGAAAGATCGGGCACCGTCTCACCGGACGCGTGGCGACGCGCGTTGGAACTGCAATCACAGGCGTGGATGTTCTGCAATGCTCCTTTGCGGACTGCGCCACCATCGTCGAGTGAGGTCGCCCTCATTCGAGGTCAGTCGCAGAACTAGTTACTGGTGGCGAGCGCTACCAATGCAGTCGCACGACGGTGGCTTCGATTACCGAGCCGTCCTTGGCGGAACGTACCGAGAAGATGACCGCACCATCTGACGAGGTCGTCGTGTCAAAAGCGAAATCCTTCGTGAAGTTCCCCATGACGCCATTGGAACCACCCATCACGACAGACGACACGAGCGGTGTCGACAGTCCGTCGGCCCGAACGTGCACGTTGACGACCGCCTCAAAGGCCGTGCTCGTACCTGCCGTGTGGAGCGGCGAGTGAACGAGAGAGCCAGGTTGGGGGTCGCTCACGCGAATGTTCGCGGTCGTGGATCCTGAAACCCACCACGTCTTACTGTTCACGTCTTCGTAGACCCCTACTAATGTCACCGGTCCGCCGACAGAGGGCCTCACCGCGACTGTTCCCGCGGTGGCACCAACGGGCGTGAACGTTCCCGTCGTGGGCGAACTCATGCCGACGTACGTCTGCGCAAAATTCAGGGCCGCCGCTCGCGGAGTGATGTAGCGGACACCGTCATTGAAGTAGGGCCAGACCGCGTCGTGTGGTTGGAAGTGCAGAACCGGAACCGTCGTCGTCGTGGTCGTGGAAGTTGTTGATCCGCCACACGAGGCGAGGATTAATCCCGCCAGTAATAGGAGGGCCGACAGGTGCACCACGGGACGTTCGAAATTACGCTTCATGGAGCCATCTTGCTGCCGCTCGCTACCCCTCATTCGGGTCAAAAGACCCAAGATCGAGGTACGGCGTGCTGCATCCAGCACCCGGTAGAGAAATAATGGTCGGGCTGCCGGGATTTGAACCCGGGACCTCTTGACCCCCAGGCACCGTAAGGGTACTTTCACGGGAATCTTGCAAATCAAAATCATTGGAAACACTGGTCTTTTAACTTTCACGACGGTCATGAAATTCATGAGCACTCAGGACAACTGCTATCCAACTGCTATCACGACCAACTCACGATTCAAGAGTTCTCGCTTAGCCCGAATACAGAGTTTGGGTTCGCTTCGGAGGGGTGAGCCAACAAGTTTGCTACTAGGCAGTGAAGGCTGCCTGACTAAATCTTCAGAAGTGCAAAGAGACGGCGAACCGAGAGCAGTCCCCCAAGTAGAAACCAGGGGCTGCAAATCGCCGTGACCTCAGTTCCGTAGTTCATCCGAATTCGAGTCCTAAATCCCCAACGCATATTGATCTCGGCGATATCGGATCTCGGCACTGACCATATAGCGACGTCTTTTGGATTCCTGGATAGCCCCGGCGTCTTGCTGAGCAGAATGGCGATTAGCCGACGATCGCTTGCGATCAGAATTGGAATGTGTCGCGGTTCGAAGAATCCCCTAGCGGGATCATTCACTCGTAAGCGCTCGTGAGGCAACTTCAGCCACGAAATATTGGCAAGAGCAAGGGGTATTTCTCGGGGTTCAAGGACCCGCGCAACTTCCCGAAGGTCCTGGTCGGACCAGTGCATGTTCCAGGAATTGAACGACCTCAGCTGCTTGACGACGTCGGGATCTGAAGATGGTCCAGGGTTGGTGCGAGACACGACTCAATTTAGCCCACGGAACTCTCGGGTTGACTTCGTCGAGGATCCCTGGTGTCGAAGGGGCGACCTGCACAGTCTCCGACTGGAGGTTGTGCACTTGGCGCAATCCGTCACAACGCTTCACAAGGAAACCTAATTCCTTCGGGCTATGCGGAAAAGTTGTGGCTGGCCGAATTTGAGGAGTTTCGCCTCGTGAAGTGAGATGGGTCAGATCCCTTGTTGAATGTCTTTTGCGAATTCAACCAACAAGGAGAACTGACCCATGACAATCGTAACGCCCAACTTCGCCGCGGACCTGAGTACGTCGCGCGAGGTGGCCGATCCAATCACCGAACTGCTGAGAGTTCACGCGAGAACCCTGATCCAGAGTGCTCTGGAGGTGGAAGTCGAGTGCGTTCTCGCCGAACTTCGTCAAGGCGGCGCCCACGTGGTGCGCAACGGACATTTGCCCGAGCGCCTGGTGACCACGGCCGTTGGTGACGTGGCCGTTTCGGTGCCGAGGATTAGGTCGCGTGACGGCCACAACGTGAACTTCGCGTCGACGATGATCCCGAGATACCTGCGACGCTCGGCGTCCATTGACGCCTGGGCTTGCTACGCCTACTTACGAGGCGTGAGCGAGGCCGACATCGCTGGTGTACTTGAAGTCGTGCTCGGCGAGGGGGCGAAAAAGGTGACCCCGGCGGTGCTGCTGGGACTCAAGAAGGCCTGGACCAGCTAGTTCGACGAGTGGAAGTCCCGTGATCTGTCGGGCACCACCTTTACCTACCTCTACGCCGACGGCATCTACCAGAACCTGCGCGGGGACCACGACAAGATCTGCGTGCTGGTGCTGATGGGCGTAGACAGTGACGGTCACAAGCACCTGATCTCACTCGAGGACGGGGTGCGCGAGTCGACCCAGAGTTGGCGCGAGCTGTTGCTCTCGGCGAAGAACCGCGGACT
>CAIQGE010000032.1 GCA_903871335.1 uncultured Actinomycetes bacterium | reverse complement strand
GCCTTTTGGTTCCGGCGTCGCGATCAACACCCAGATGTCGGATCCGGCCTATTGGGCCCAACCCATCACACCACCGATGTCCCCCGTGGTCTTTTCCGTGATGGACTGCACCGGACTGACGTCGGGGGGCGTCGGCGTACGTCACTCGAACGCTGTCGGCGCTTACTACGACGGACTCGTTCATAACGCCGCCGCGACACCGGACAGCACGTGGCCCTTCGTGGGCCGGCCGGGTGCCCGAGGGTGGCAACTCACGAACTCCACCGACACCAATGGTGTCGCTCGCTGGACGGAACAGACCGTCTTCGGTCCGAACGCCGGCGTGCACAATTGCTACGTCGGCATCGAATTCGACGCGGCCACCGGAACCAATTCCTTTGGTTATACGCGGATGATTCGCTTTGTCATTGAATGTAGTCGCGTCCGACAGCGCGGGGTCGTGGTGCGCGGCAGCGGTTCCGTCGCGGCCCAGCTCTACGGGTCCCACCTCAACTGGCAGGGCAACAACGGCAGCAGCGCGAGCGTCGTCGTGGGCACCATCGCGTCCGCTCCCGCTCCCGCGACAGCCGCGACAGCCGCGACGGTGCTGTCGCTCAGGAGTGCGTCGACGAGCGCGGTGGCCGACGGTGAAATCGTGATCCTGAAGGACGCCGCAGGGCACAATCCACAGGCCGTCATGGTGCGCGGCCCGAATCCCTTGGGCATGTCCAGCATTGCGACCTACCGATTCGCGCCCTCGGTGGATTACACGGGCGGCACCATCGAAGTCGTGCCCGCGGGCTGCGTGATTGGGTGGCCGGGCACCGGATCGACGGGCTGGTCGACCGGCACGAGCACCGACTCATCCAATCTCCGACGTAGTTCACTGCAATGGAATATGGAAGGCGGCGGATCCACTCTCCCCGTTCGAACCTGTTCGCTCTTCGTGGGAACCGCGGCCACCTTCTCGGCCGTTGGTTACGTCGATCTGGTCACGTACTCAACGGGCCTCGTTCAGAATTACGGCACCCTCAATTTTGAGGGTGCCTACGAAGGTCACGTCACCCCCTCGGCGGATTTGGGTACGACCTACCTCGGCGCCTCAGCACCCGACGTCAACAGTGTGTGCCTCGGACAGTCGTTTCCTCGGATTCTCATCAACGACGAGACGTCAGTGACCATGACGTCAGGGCAGCCACTCATCGCGGCGCTGACCATAAGTGCGGGCGTGCCGATCCGATACCTCGGCTGGTACGCGGGAGCTTCTGGGGCCACCAACGTCACCAACCATTGGTTAGCCCTGCTCGATCAAAACTTTCACCTGCTCGCAACCACGAATGATCTGGGCTCGACGATTAGCCCGCGAACAACCTACGGCGGAGCGATTGCTCGAACGGCCGCCGGTGCGGCGACGTCGTATACCCCGAGCACGTCCGGCGTCCTCTACCTCGCCATCGGGGTCGTCGCCGACGTGATGCCGAGCGTCACGGGTATCGGACTACTCAACTCGGTCATCGGCGCACCGCTCGGTGGAGGGCCACTTCTCGGTGGTGTCGCGAACGCGTTCTTCACGACGCCCCCTTCGTTTCCCACCACTTTCGTGCCAACCCCCGGAGTCGCCGCGATCCCCTACGTGTGGGTGGCCGGAACGCCCTAGAACTCTCGACCTCCTCGACGGACGAGGTCAGGCAGAATGATGACCGTGCACGTCAATCCTTACGTCGTCGTCGGTAGTGCCGTCGTTGGTTTTCTCGTCGGACTCACGGGTGCGGGCGGGGGTGCGCTCATGACGCCCATGTTGATCTTGCTGTTCGGCGTGAAGCCGTCAACAGCGATCTCCAGTGACCTCGTCGCGGCCGTCTTCATGCGTCCCTTTGGCGCCGCCGTTCACATTTCGAAGAAAACGGTGAACTTCCGGCTCGTCGGATGGATGGTTCTTGGTTCCGTACCAATGGCCTTCATCGGTGCCTACATCCTTCACCGCTTGGGGGGCTCGTCGTCGTCGCAAAAGCACGTGGAGGTGCTTCTCGGTATCGCGCTGCTCGTGGGTGCGGGCGCCATGGTGATTCGCTACGTCCTCGATCACCGGTCGGGGGCTCCACGCGAGATCGTGGTGCACGACGTGGTGGTGCGTCCCTTGCCCACGATGCTGATCGGCATGGTGGGGGGACTCATTGTCGGCCTCACGTCCGTCGGATCGGGATCCCTCATGATCGTGATGCTGCTGTTCCTCTACCCACTGATGGGGGCGAATCAACTCGTCGGAACTGACCTCACCCAGGCGGTTCCCCTGACGGCGGCGGCCGCCTTGGGCGCCCTCGCCTTCGGGCACGTGGAGTTCGCCGTCACCTTGTCCATCATCATCGGTTCCGTGCCCGCCGTCATCGTGGGTTCGTTTCTCTCCTCTCGGGCACCGGAGAAATACATTCGACCCGCTATCACGTTCGTGATTTTCGCATCGGGACTCAAGTACGTCGGGCTAGGTACAACCGCTCTCGGTTGGGTCATGGTGGCAACACTCTTCAGCGGCGGCATGGCGTGGTGTGTGGTGGAACAGCCGTGGAGGTCGCGCAGCTCCCCGAGTTGAGGCACGCGAGATCGAACGAACGCGTCTCACGCCTTCTTCATGATGCTGGATTTCAAGTACAGCGGGCCAAAACCGTCCACCTTCGCCTCAACATCGTGCCCACCCGGACCCGGGGTCAAACGAATGTTGCGAACCTTGGTTCCGACCTTCAGGATGTTGGAGCTGCCCTTGACCTTCATGTCCTTGATGATGGTCACCGTGTCCCCATCGGCGAGCACATTGCCCACGGCGTCACGAATGACGTCATCACTCACCGCGTCACGGGACTCTTCCGGTACCCACTCGTGCCCACACCCGGGGCAGACGACGAGACTTCCCATGGCGTAGGTCTGAGTTCCGGCACATTCGGGGCAATTCGGGGTTTCATCCACCATCCGACAGTAGCCACGTTCCCGAACACCGTTCGCTAACGCTCGTGCGAAGAGTTCCGTCAGGAAACTGCTTCTTCCACAAAACCGCGCCACGAGCTCATGTACTCGACGAACGTGTCGCTGAGGCCTTCCTCGCGCAGCGTCGCGCGAGGAACCGGCAAGGCGCGCATGGCGAAGTGGCCGTGATCGCGCATCAGTTCAGGAATGTTGTGGTTGGTGATGGCGGCGCGTCCGAGGGCAACCATGTCCACGCCCGCCTCGAGGCACGCGTTGAAGGCGTCACTGTCGTAGAGCTTCCCGGCGACCGCCAGTCGCGTGTTGCCCCGCTCCAGCCCCGCGAAAAGTTCGAGCAATGTGACGCCACCGTAGGCGGGGTCCGAGGCGATATTGAAGACGTTCCACAGAGACATGTCGATGAAGTCCACCTGCCCGGTCGCGACCACGAGCTTGAAAGTCGCCACGATGTCCGGGGTGTGCAGCGAGAACAGTTCCGGGCTGAGGCGCACGGACACGTTGAAGTCTTCGCGACACTCGGCGCGGACTCCGTCGAGAATCTCGAGCAGGAGTCGAGCACGGTTCTCGACCGAGCCGCCGTATTTGTCGGTGCGAACATTGATCTGCGAACTCAAGAATTCACAGATCACGTAGTCGTGCGCCCCATGGAGTTCGACGCCGTCGAAGCCCGCTCGCTCACAGCGGACCGCCGCGGCGACGAAGTCTTCCACGAGCTGTTCGACTTCTGCGGTTGTGAGCGCACGCGCTCCGGTGGATTCGTCATCGGAAGGACAGACGGGCGTTGTGTGAATCAATTCCACCGGTGACCGCCGACCCGCGTGGTGAAGTTGCACGATCGCGAGCGAGCCGTGTTCCTTGATGCCACTCGCCAAACGCGTGAGACCCGGCAGATGATCGTCGCTGAAGCAGCCCAGTTGCCCCGGGAAACCTTGGCCCTGCGCTTGGACGTGTGACGCGCACGTCATCGTGAGTCCAAAGCCCCCGAGCGCTCGCATCGTCAGCCAGTGGTACTCGTCCTCACTGAGGGTTCCGTCGACGTGACTTTGCAGGTTCGTCAGCGGCGCGAGCATGAAACGGTTCTTCATCGCTGGTCCGTGCGTGAAAGCCACGGGATCGAATAGGGAACTCATGAGACTCCAATCATTGTGACGTCCAGGTTTCGGTGCAACACGGGACGGAGTACTTCTTACTGCTCCGTGTACCGGGGTCCGAGGATGTCCCAGCTATTACCCGCGACATCGCGAATGATGACGACGTCGCCGTACGGTTCACGACGAGGCTCAGATAGGAAAGTCACGCCCGCGTCCGCAAATCGCCGCAGGGTGCTATCGAAATCGTCCACTCGCAAGAAGAATCCGACGCGGCCGCCAGTCTGATTCCCGATCGCCGACTCTTGACGCTCGCCGTCCGCTTTGGCGAGAACGATTCCCGTCGCAGCTCCGGGAGGTCGAATCACGACCCAGCGCTTGGGCTGGCCACTACTCGACACACTCGGGGAATCTTCCATCAACTCAAATCCGAGCAGGTCCACGTAGAACGCAAGCGCTTCGTCGTAGTCGGCAACAACGATCGTGAAATTTTCAATATGCACGCGACCACCGTATCCAGCCCGACGACCACACGACCTGGGGTCGCATCTCGGCGACCCCAGGTCGTGGCGATCTCGAACGCTTGTAGCGAACTAGTTCACGGTCAATTTGGCGGCGGCGACCTTGGCGGATGTTCCCGACGCGGTCGTGACCTGCACGTAGTAGGTCCCCTTCGCCAGTGCACTCGTGGTCACGGTGAGCGATGTCGTCGACGGATTCGCCGTGATTGTCGCTACAGCCGATCCCACGACCACCTTCGTGGCCCCCAGGAGTCCCGTACCCGTGATGACCACTGACGTCTTCGTCGCGTGCGTAATGGCCCCCGGACTCAGACCTGTCACCGTGGGTGTGCCTTCGTACGAGTACAGGTTCGGCGTCCCGCCGACTGCGTACGTGGGCGAGGTTCCGGTGGCCGTCGTCACGAGCACCTGGACGGTGCCCGCCGCGTGCGCGGGAGCCTTCACCGTGATCTTCGTCGCGCTCTGGTTGACGAAGGCATTCGCCTTGATCACGGTCGAACCTACGGTCACTGATTTCGCACCCGTGAAGTTCTTCCCGTTGATCACGAGGGGCTTACCTCCCGCCGTCGCACCACTGACGGGCGAGAGCGACGTGACGAGGGGACCGTTGTAGGTGTAGTGGTCGTACGAAGTGATGACCGACGTTCCGTACGGTGTCGTCACCCGAACATCCACCGTTCCGGTGACCAACGCCGGCGGAACGGTGGCTGACAGGAAGCCCGCACTGTGGACCACAAAGTTGGTTGCGGCCTGCGTACCGAAGGAGACCGCCGACGCACCCGTAAAGAATTGACCGTAGACGTTGACCGACACCCCGCCGGACGTGAGACCCGAGCTAGCGGCCACCGTCACGACCGATGGTGGTCCAGGATTCTCGGTGTACTGGTCGCTGGCGACCACACTGCTGGCTCCACCCGGGGTCAGGACGATCACGTCGTAATTGCCCGGGTTCAGGTAACTCGGCACGAAAACGGTGAGCTGGTTGGCGGATACGGCCGAGGGAATGCTGGACGAGACGACCGAACCGTTCTGCACCCACTCCACGTTGGACGCACCCGTGAAGTCCGTGCCATTGATCACCAGGCCAAACGAGGAACCTTCCGAACCTACGTGCGCACTCATCGACGTGAGAGCTGGCGCGTTCGGGATGGCCAAGTTGTTGACGGCCGTTGACGTGGTGGTGACCACCTGGCCCGAGGGTTCATCGGCGACTCCCACCCACTGAATGGTGTTATCGAGGACTTGCGACGCGCCCGACGAGGTTGAGAGTTCGTCAAGACCGTGCGTGGAGTCGACGACGAAGACGCGGCCGTTGCCATCGGTGGCGATGGATTGCGGGGTGCTGTTGGCTGGTAGCGAGTACGTCTGCGCTCCCGAACCGTCGTACTGGTACGACACGACGCCGCCGCCGTAAATGGCGGCGTACACCCGCCCGTCGGGTCCGTGGTCGAGCGCCATCACCGCTCCCGGGCTGGCCCAGCTCACGAAGTTGGTCGTACCGAGCGGTGCCGACCAGATTCCTTGGTAGTTACCGAGCAACAGATTCCCATCGGAGACCGTGAGCGCCGTCACCGACGCGGGCACCGTGGCATCCGTGAGGACCGTGCCCGATGATTGACTACCCCCGGTGGGAGGAAACTCCGTGACCGTCCCGTTGCCGGAGCCGACGTAGATGTTCCCCGTCGCGGGGTCCACCGCCAGACGTTCGGCGTAGTCAGTACCAGAGGACGACCACCCGGTGATGAGTGCTTGGGCGTTGGAGCCATCCGTATTCATTTGGTAGATCACACCCAACTGTTCGTCGATCACCAACAGTTTGCTGTTGTAACCGTCATAGGCGACGCCGCTGAAGCGCGCGGCGCCGGGAGGTGAAGCCGACGCAATCAGGTACGAGTTGCCCGCGGGATCGATTCGCTCCAGTTCCCCCTGGCCTGTCAATTGAGAGAAGTTCGTGGGGTCAGTGACCTCCACTTGCTTGCCGACGAAGAGAGTTCCGGCCGGAACTCCCGTCACTCCCGATGGGGTCGCGGTGATGCCGGTGAACGCACCGATTCCGAGCGTCGCGACCTGCGAGTAACTGCCCGACGTAATGGGCGTGGACTCGATTTGCGGAAAGTCCAGTGGGTATTTGAGGTCCGCGACGACGAGTGACGTGCCGTTCACCGCGAGCGCGAGAGGCACGTACGCAAAACCCCAATAGCTCGCTGTGGCCGTTAAACCATCCCCCGGCGTCGAAAAACTCACCTGAAAGATGGCGCTATTCCACTGGTCACCCACGAACAGGTCACCGGAGGTGGGGTCATAGGCAATGGCGTCCAAGGATGCGCCTTTGTCAAACTGCCCACCCGCTACCGCCGTCACAGAATTGACGTTGTGGAGACCGTCGAAGGTGACCTCCCACACGGCCGAATTCACGTTCGCCGAACCGAGGTCGGCGACGAACACGTTGCCGCCCGCGTCAACGGCAACGTCTTGCGGGTCAGTCAGATACGAACTCGTGAGATTCGTGATGTTCGAACCATCGAAATTGAATCGGTAGATGCCCCCAATGGTGCTTGAACCGTTGCCGGCGTGCGCCACGTAGACGTATCCGCCACCCGCGACGTTCGCGTCGACGAACTCACTCATGCCACCGAGTCCCGACAGCCCACTCACCCACGACTGTTGATCGGTGCCGTCGGCGTTCATCTCGACAATCGAACCATCGCGGCTGTTGTCAACGACCAACTTCCCGTTCGGAAGAATCACCGAGTGCACCGACGCGTTGCCCACGGGTGAATCGAATTGCAGCGCGTCGATCGGGTGCAGCGTGACCGCACCCGCACTAGCGGAACTGATCACGGGGGCGACCACGAGGGACGCACCGATCAGACAGGTGGACAGAATCTTCCGCATGACGGACCTTCCTTGACGTCGGGCACTGAGCCCCTGCAAGCACAATAAACCTGAGGCGGCACCAGGTCTGTGGACGGGCGACGAAACATGGTCTCGCCACCTCACCGCTGCACGGCGGATTGCCCCTGATCAGTGGGGTCTCGGTAGAGATTGCGCGACGTTAGGAGACGTCGCGCAGGAACGTGATGACGGCCGTGGCGACTGCTGCGGGTTGCTCCACCACCACAGCGTGCCCCGCGTGTTCAATCTCCACGAGCCGGGCGACTTCTGAATGATCTTCCACGTATCGTCGACCATTTTCGGGAACGGCCACGACGTCATCAAGTCCCTGAACGACAAGAACACGCGGAGCGACCGCATCCCACCAGAGCGACGCGTCCACTCGCTCGAGCGCTTCACGTTGGTAGCTCGCCATGGTGGCGTTCCATCCGTGCTCCCACACGCTGGGATCGTTCCCGGGCGCAAAGAATTGGTGTCGCACCCGTCGAAGATGCTCCTCCGGACTCGCGTCGTCAGCGAAGACGCCGAGCAACGAGGCGAGGATATCTGCGTCCATAGGTACGTATCCGCCCGCCGCCAACAACGTGAGAGTGATCACTCGTTCAGGAGCAATCGCCGTCACCATTCGTGCGAGTCGATTCCCGAAGGCGTGTCCACCCACATGAAAGGTGGACACGTCACACGACGTCGCCCAGTCGAGCACGCCATTTGCGAGATCGACGAGTGAAATGCGCGGCGGCATCGTCGGCGGTGGATCGTACGCCCAGGCGGTGTAACCGGCCACCGCGAGCGAACGACCGAGATTCTCGAAATCTCTCGCCCCCCGTCCGAGCGACGGCAGAAGAACGACGTCAGTGGAGCTCACGAAGGAGGGGTGCCATAGCGCGAGTGGAGGGAGTTGACGCACGCCTCGAACTCGCGCATGGTCTCCTCGATGATGGTGGCCACGGAGGCGACAGATTCAATCCGACCCATCACCTGACCGCCGAGAGCAATCGAGGCCTCCAGGTCACCACCGAAGTACAGATCGCGCACGGTGCCGAACTCCATCATGGACACCACGTCGTCGTGCTCGAGACGCGACGTGCGCTCCGTGCGCAGGGCCCGGAGCGCCGGGGACGCGAAGCGATTGAGAAAGACGGTGTCGGTTTCCGCTGCCCCCACGATGGCGTTCTTCCAATTTTCGTGAACCGGTGACTCCGCAGCGGCCACCATGCGAGTGCCCATCTGGACGCCTTCCGCACCGAGGGCGAAAGCGGCAGCCATCGTGACGCCGTCGGTGATGCCACCGGCCGCGATCACGGGTACGTCCACTTTGGAACACACAAGGGGTAGGAGCACCATCGTGGCAACGTCCCGAGGATTCTTAAATCCGCCGCCCTCGCCGCCCTCGACGACCAGTCCGTCAACTCCGGCGTCGACGGCCTTCAAGGCGGCCTTCAGAGTTGGCACGACGTGAAAGACCGTGAGCCCCGCAGCCTTCAAGGCTCCGGTGTACTTGGTCGGGTCGCCGGCCGAGGTGGTGACGAACCGGACACCCTGCTCGACGACGAAGTCGACAATGTGCGGATCGCGCACGAACGCTTGGGCGATATTGACGCCGAAGGGCCGGTCGGTGAGTTCGCGCATGGCGCCGATCTCGGCCTTGACATTGTCGAGCTCGCCGGAGGACGTCTCGATGATGCCCATCGCTCCGGCGTTCGACACCGCGCTCGCTAACGCGCGGCGGGCAATCCATCCCATCGGGGCTTGCACGATGGGCACGTCCACTCCGAGTAGTTCCGTGACGCGATTCGAGATGGCCATGACCTGTCCCCCTTTGTGCACCCCTTCCAGGAGGGTGAAGAAATCATCGTGGCACACGATGGCATGTCACCTTGCGATCACGTGGGGCACACGGACGTATGTCCCATCACGAGCGATGGGTCGCGTCCTATTACCATTCACCCCTAAGGAGCGTCCGTGAGCCAGGTACAACTTTCTTCAGTTAGTAAGCGCTTCAACGACACGACAGCCGTCGACGCGCTCAGTTTGCGGATCGAGGATGGTGAATTTCTCATCCTGCTCGGACCATCCGGGTGCGGAAAGACAACTGCCCTTCGCATGGTGGCGGGGTTGGAGTCGGTGTCTGACGGCGAGATCTCCATCGACGGTGAGGTCGTCAATGACGTCCCGCCGCGCTACCGCGACATCGCCATGGTGTTCCAGAGCTACGCGCTCTACCCGCACCTCAGCGTGCGCAAGAACGTCGAGTTCCCTTTGCGCCAGCAGAAGTTGAGCAAGGCCGAGCGTGACGAAAAGGTCAACGTCGCCCTCGAACTACTGGTCTTGAGCGAACTTGCGGACAGAAAGCCCGGCCAACTCTCCGGTGGACAACGTCAGCGCGTGGCCCTGGCCCGCGCCCTCGTGCGCCAGCCCCGCCTTTTTCTCATGGACGAACCGTTGTCGAACCTCGACGCCAAGTTGCGACTCCAGATGCGCGCCGACATCGTCGCGCTCCAGCAACGTCTGAAGGCGACGATTCTCTACGTCACCCACGACCAGGTCGAGGCCATGACGATGGGGCACCGCATCGCGGTCATGAACGAAGGGAAGCTGCAGCAGATTGGCAAGCCGGCCGATCTCTACAACAAGCCCGCCAATACTTTCGTCGCCCGATTCCTGGGATCGCCCGGAATGAACATCGTCGCGGCGTCTCTCTCCGGTGGTTCCGTCCTGGCGGGAGGCGCACCGATCGCGACGACAGAACACCCCGACGCGACGGCCATCAACATCGGCATCCGGGCCGAGGATCTTGTGTTGTCTCCCGATGGCCTCCCGTGCACGGTCGTACTCGTTGAGGACCTCGGATCCGAAGTCCAGATCATCAGTGACACTCAGCAGGGTGAGCGCGTGACGGTGAAGTGCTCACCCGATAGCCAACGACCCGTCACGGGCGACACGATCTACCTGCGAGCGAAGGCCGAGAAGATTCACTACTTCGACGCCATCACCGGCGAGAGGCTCTACGACCTGCTGCCGCAGGACAGCGCAGTCGCCGAGACGGTTGCCACCAACGAGACGAGCGAGTCGGCGTGAGCATCACGACGCCGGACGCTCCGGCATCTCCCAAAAAGCAACGTGACAGCCGTCTCGCGCTGCCCACGAAGAGCGATCACGTTCGCGGCGGAAGTTACAAGCGGCGCGAGAGTGCCCTCGGACTCGCTCTCGTGTTGCCAGCCACGATTTTCTTCGCGGTCTTTTCGTTCTACCCCTTCTTCAAAAACTTCTACGAGATCCTCTACGTCCCGTCGATCAATATCAACAATCCGGCCAAGTTCGTTGGTCTCACGCAATTCTGGGACACCATCTCGAGTTCCTCGTTTCTGGACTCCCTGCGTTCCACGGCAATCTTCGTAGTGTGCTCCGTGCCGCTCGGCGTTCTCGGCGGCATCTTCCTCGCCGTCTTGGCCCACCAGAAGCTCCGAGGCATCGCCTTCTTTCGAACGGCGTTCTCGTCGACCATCGTGAGTTCCGCCGCCGTCGCCGGTGCGGTCTTCGGGGTTCTGCTCAATCCCGCCGACGGCTTCCTTCCGTGGTTGGGGATTCACTTTTCGCCCAACATTTTGGAAAGCCCGACGTTGGCCCTGCCCGCCGTGGCGCTCATTTCGTCGTGGCAGTTCGTCGGACTTTCCTTCATCATCATGATTGCCGGCATGCAGTCCCTACCCGAAGAAGTCCTCGAGGCCGCCTCCATGGACGGAGCGAGCTCGTGGACCAAGACCTGGCGAGTAACGATGCCGTTGCTGTCACCTTCGATCTTCTTCGCCTCCGTCGTCGGAGTGATCTTTTCGTTGCAGAGTCTCGGCGTCATCGACGTGACCATCGGCCCCTACGGAGCTCCGTACACGCACACGAACGTCTTGATCTACGCGATCTACAACCAATTCGTGCAGTACAACAATCCTGGCAGCGCCGCCTGTTACGCCTTCGTGCTCTTCGTGATCACCTTGATCGTCACACTCGTTCAATTCCGCCTGGTGGAAAAGCGAGTGCACTATGGCCAGTAAGCATGTTCGTCGCGCGCGGGTCAATAAGGTCGTGCGGTACGCGGTCCTGACGGTGTTCGCGATCATCATCGTCTTCCCGCTGTACATAGTGTTCCTCGACGCCGTGTTGTCGAATTCCCAGATCGCCACGACCCCGCCGACGCTGTTCACGTTCCACCCTCACTGGAACAATTTCGCCGTGGCGTGGCGCGTCGGAGGGGTGAGCCACTATTTGTTCAACTCCATCTTGCAGACGAGCATCATCGTGATGGCGCAGCTCGTGACCTCCATCCTCGCGGCGTTCGCCTTCGCGTTCTTGGACTTCCCCTTCAAGCGGACGTTGTTCGTCATCATGATCAGTACGCTCATGATCCCCTTCGAGGTCACCCTCGTCACCAACGTGCAGACTGTCTCGAGCCTCCACCTCTTCGGCAGCACGGTGGGGCTCGTGATTCCCTTTCTCGCGACCGGCACTGGTATTTTCCTGCTGCGCCAGGCGTTCATGCAGATCCCCAAGGAGATGCGAGAAGCGGCCGTTATCGACGGATACTCCAATATGCAGTTCCTCCGCCGAGTCGCCGTCCCCCTCGCCCGGCCGGGAATTGCCGCCTTGGCCGTGTTTTCCTTCCTCGGGGCGTGGAACCAGTACCTGTGGCCCCTCATCCTCACGGACAACAACGTGTCGATTCGCACTCTCCAGATAGGAATTAAGTCCATTGGCGGCGGCGTGGACTCAGCCAATGTCCAGATCGCCGCATCCGCCATCGCTGTTTTTCCCCTTCTGGTGATCCTTATTTTCTTCCAGAAGCACTTGGTGCGAAGTCTGACCGCGGGTGCCGTCAAATAGTCACCTGAAATTCGTTTGGTGCCGTAGTACGGACACACTCGATGTGCCTAAAGTTAGGGATATGAGAACCCTAAAAATCAAATTGTTGGTGAGCGGCGCGTTGGTAGCGTCTTCACTCGCCGCGGTGAGCACGGTAGGCATTGCTGCCTCCTCGGCCACCACCCCCACATGCACACCGTCACTAGCGGCCAAGCCGTCGTCGGTCATCAACATCAACTTCTGGGAGTCGATGTCCAAGGGCCTGACCAACGCGGGTAACGAAGGTGCGCTGACGAGCCTCGTCGCTGCTTTCAACCAGGCCTACGCCGGCAAGATCCACGTGAACGACATCAACCAGACCGGTGGCTACACCGACACCTGGACCCAGTACCAGGCCGCGATCAAGAACAAGACCGCTCCGCAGGTCGTGATGTTCGACCAGTACAACACCCAAAGCGCGTACGACACTGGCACCATCCTGCCGATCTCCGCGTGCTTGACGGCCGCCAAGGCGACCACGAAGGCGTTCCTGAAGCAGGCGATCAACTCGTACTCCGTGGGTAACACGCTCGAGGGCATGCCGTTCTCCGCTTCGATCCCGGTCATGTACTACAACCAGAACGCGTTGACCGCGGCGAAGATCAAGGCGGCGCCGACCACGCTGGCCCAGATGGCCGCCGACCAGAAGATCCTGCAGAACACGTCGGTGACCTACAAGGGGACGACGTCCAAGCCGTTCACGCAGGGTGTGGCGCTTCCGGAAGACCCGTGGCTGTTGATGACCTGGATGGGCATGAGTAACTCGCTGTTCGCGAACAACAACAATGGACACACCGGTCGCGTTACGTCAGTGAGCTTCAACAACACGACTGCTCAGAACTACTGGACGGCATTGCAGGGCATGGCGAAGTCGGGCGCTGAGGTCAACCTCGCGAGCTCGCCGAACTTCAACATTGCCTACGGCAACTTGCTCGCCCTCGCCGGCAGCACCAACGCCTACGGCAAGGCCGCCATCACGTTCTCCACGACCGCCGCTCTCGCTTCGATCCAGTCCGAGCTCGGCCTGTTCCCGACGGTGAAGTTGGGTGTGGCACCGCTGCCGACACTGACCGGCAAGGCCGCTGGTGCGGAGCCGACGGGTGGAAATGGTCTGTTCATCTCGACCTCGAACTCCACCGCCGCTCAGGAAGCCGCGTCCTACGTGTTCACCCAGTACCTGACGAGCGCCAGCTCGATGGCGACCTGGGCCGCGCACACCGGTTACCTGCCGATCCGCAGTGACTCGGTCGCATCGTGGAAGAAGCAGTTGGGCGCGAGCTACCCGTACTACGCGGTGGGCTACAACGTGATCTCCAAGGGATCGGCGAACTACATCACCGCCGGACCGGAAATCGGTGCCTACGACAGCGTCTCGACGGCCCTGACCACGGGTCTCGAGAACCTGCTCGCCTCGCCCTACCCTGACTCCTCGCTGGAACTGGGTATCGCTCAGAGTCAGGCGAACACCGCGATTTCGAACTACAACTCGCGTCTCTAGTCGAAGTCCACAAAACCCCCGGGCTCAAGCTTGAGCCCGGGGGTTTTGTTTTTGTTGCGCTACGCCACCGCGAGGACGCTCACGCCGCCCACAACAACAATGGCGGCGGCGAAGACTCGCCAACCTCCGCGTTCTTTGAAGAACACCACGCCGAAGATCGCGGCCCAGACCACCCCGGTCTCGCGCAGGGCGCTCACGACACCAATCGGCGCCCGGGCCTGCGCCCACAGGACAATGCCGTAGGCCGCCATCGAGATCACCCCACCGCCCACACCGAGAGCGACGTGCGACCGATCGGGACGTTGCATTGGCGTAGGCCGAGCAAAGGCGCCGACGAGGAAGACGGCCGACTGGACAATGAACAGAACGAACGCGTACCGGGCGGGACTACCGCTCGCGCGCACACCCAGTCCGTCGACCAGCGTGTAGGCCGCGATCGTCACGCCGGTGAGAAGTGCCCAGACCACCGCGCCGCGGGTCGCCTCTTCGCGATGCAGCAGCGACAGCGACACGATGCCCCCGACGATGATCGCGACACCCACCAACGTCGCAGCCCCGAGTCGCTCATTCGCGAACACGATGCCCCCTACCGTCGCGAGCAACGGCGCCACACCACGGGCGACCGGGTAGGAGAGGGAGAGGGCACCGCGTCGGTAGGCCGCCATGAGAGCTAGTTGGTAGAGGATGTGGCAGAGAACGGACAGCGCGATGTAGCGATAACAGGCCATACGGGGCAGTCCCGTGAGCGGAAGACCGACCGCGCTGACCACGAAGGTGCCGATATTGAGCAGCGTGAAACTCAACCACTGGTCGGGGAAGCTCTTGGCAATCGCGTTCCAGGCGGCGTGCAGCAGTCCGGCGAACAGAACGAGGAGCGTGACGCCCACGGTGATCGAATTGATTACCAGCAACGCCGACCGCCGCAGCCCCACAGCCTCGACTCGCGGTGGTTCCGGGCGGGGTACTGCACGACTACGACGGTATCAATCGCGTTTGCGGACCCGGCCCACCGACCACCCCTCCGCTTCGGTGTAGAGTTATTCGTCGCGCCGACGGGACACCACTCTCGTTAGCGCGTCACACGGACCTGTGGTGCAGCTCGGAGTGCACGCCGCCCTGTCAAGGCGGAGGTCGCGGGTTCAAATCCCGTCAGGTCCGCTCGGTGTCAGAAATGACGCTGAGGAGGTCGAGTAGCTCAGTTGGTAGAGCGCGCGCCTGAAAAGCGTGAGGTCACCGGATCGACGCCGGTCTCGACCACCACAGTTATAACGGGAGTGTCAGCGTGGACGCCTTGGAAGGTATTTCAGTACCGCCATCTCCGGTCAACGAGTCCGTGCGCGAGTACGCACCCGGCTCGACAGAGCGTGAATCGCTCCTTCGCCACTTGTCGGATGTCCGTTCGGCGGGACCCCGAGAATTTCCCCAAGTCGTCGCCGGCGTCCACCGGCTCGCGAGCGGCGCTCCCATTCAGGTCAGTGAACCGCACGCCCACGAACGCGTACTAGGTATTACCCACGAGGCCACCGACGAGGACGTCGCTCTCGCCGTAACGAGTGCGCTCCGGGCGGCGGCGCAGTGGCGAGCCACGCCGTTCCGCGACCGGGCGGCCATTTTCCTTCGTGCGGCGGAACTGCTGAGTGGACCGTGGCGTCCGCGAATGAACGCCGCCACCATGCTCGGTCAGTCGAAGACGGCTTTCCAGGCCGAGATCGATGCGGCGTGCGAGTTGGCGGACTTCTGGCGCTTCAACGTTGCCGACGCCTACGAGCTCTACACCCGCCAGCCGCGCATCTCCCCCGCCGGCGTGCGCAATGAACTCGACCATCGTCCGCTCGAAGGATTCGTCCTCGCCATCACCCCGTTCAATTTCACCGCCATCGGGGCCAATCTTCCAACGGCGCCGGCCCTCATGGGCAACACCGTGGTCTGGAAGCCGAGCCCGACGCAGCAATTCGCAGCCTCGCTCACCATGGAACTTCTCGAGGAGGCCGGACTCCCGCCTGGCGTCATCAATATGGTCACCGGCTTCGGGGAATCCGTCTCGCGTGTCGCCCTCGTACACCCCGCGCTCGCTGGCGTGCACTTCACTGGTTCCACCGCGACGTTCCGTTCGCTGTGGCGCGGCATCGCGACGAACCTCGAGCACTACGTCTCCTACCCCCGACTCGTCGGTGAAACCGGCGGCAAGGACTTCGTGATCGCCCACGCCAGTGCCGACGTCCCCTCTCTCGTCACCGCTCTGCTGCGCGGCGCCTTCGACTACCAGGGGCAGAAGTGCTCGGCGGCGTCGCGCGCCTACGTACCGAGCTCACTCGCGAGAACAGTCCTCAGCAACGTGGCCGACGAGGCCGCAGCCCTCACCTACGGGGACGTCACCGACTTCAGCAATTTCGGAGGAGCGGTCATTGACCGTCGCGCGTTCAACCGCCTGGCCGAACTCTTCGAGCGACTTCGGCGGGATCCCGAGGTCACCATCCTCGCCGGCGGCACGGTCGATGATCGTGAGGGTTTCTTCGTGCGACCCACCGTCGTGACCTCGAATAACCCCCGGCACGAGATCTTCACGACCGAATTCTTCGGACCGGTGCTCGCCGTGCACACCTACGACGACCGCGACTTCACCGACACGTTGGCCCTCGTGGACACGACCTCGCCCTACGCCCTCACCGGAGCGATCTTCGCGACAGATCGTCGTGCGATTACCGAAGCCACGAGCGCGCTGCGATTCAGCGCCGGCAATTTCTACGTCAACGACAAGCCCACCGGCGCCGTCGTCGGTCAACAGCCCTTCGGTGGGGGACGGGCCTCGGGCACCAACGATAAAGCTGGTTCCATACTCAATCTCGAGCGGTGGGTCTCGCCGCGCACGATCAAAGAGACCTTCGTGCCACCCACCACCCACCGCTACGTGCACCAGGGACCCGCCGCCTCGTGAACCCGGTGCGTTCAGGCCTCCTCGTCGCGGCACGGTCGTCACGGGTGCGTTCTCTGATCGAGGCTCTACCTCCCACGCGCACCGTCGTCGAGCGTTTCGTGGGTGGGGATAACGAGGACGACGCGATGCGCGTGGCGCACGTCCTGCGCAACAGCGGTCTGCTCTGCACGATTGATTACCTCGGTGAAGACGTCCACGACGACGTGGGCGCCGAGGTGACGGTCAGTGCCTACGAATCACTCATCCCGCTCCTCGCCGACACACCTCACCCCGACGTCTCCGTGAAGTTGACCGCGCTCGGCCTCGCCCACGACGAAGCAGGTGCCGTCGAACGAGCGCGCCGCATCGTGCGGACCGCGGCGACCCACGGCGTGAGCGTCACCATCGACATGGAGTCGAGTGCGCTGACCGACGCCACCCTGGCGGTCGTGCGGACCTTGCGCGAGGAGACGCCGAGCGTGGCGGCCGTCCTGCAGGCCATGCTCCGTCGCACCGTCAGCGACGCCCGTGAACTCGGCGCCGAGGGAGCGCGGGTGCGACTCTGCAAGGGCGCGTACGCCGAGGACGACACGGTCGCCCACGGCACGCGTGCCGCCATCGACGTGTCCTATCGGCAAGCCCTCGACGCGTTGTGGGATTCGCCGGGAACACCCCTCGTCGCCACGCATGATCCCGTGTTGATCAACTACACGCGACAACTCGATCTTCGCCACCCGCGCCCTTTCGAATTTCAGATGCTCTACGGCGTGCGGCCGGACGAACAAACGTTGCTGGCGCGCTGCGGCTACGCCGTACGCGTGTACGTCCCTTACGGCAACGAATGGTACGGGTACCTCACCCGACGACTCGCGGAGCGCCCCGCCAATCTCGCATTCTTCCTTCGCGCCATGGCCTCACGCCACTAGCGACGACGTCGCACGCGCACCGCGCTCAGCGCGACCACCACCAACACGAATACGGGCAGCACGATCGCGCCGAGGACTCGGTGGGTGTGCAGCAGAAAGGCGAGAGCCACCACCACGAGGGCCGCCACGAAGAACTCGGGGGTGTCGCCGACGAGAAAGTCCCACCAGAAGGCGCCGAATGCGCGCAACGCCTTTTTCACGCTGCCACCGTCGCGCGTCGCAGCACGCGAGTAGCCACCACAGTCGCGAGCGCGAAGACCGCGGCGAGCACGAGAATGGCGAGGTCCGCTCCCGGCCAGTGCAGACCGGCACCTTCTCCAATCCAGAAGAGTCCGAACGAGCAGAGCATGACGCCGACCATCGTCTTAATGAGATTCTCGGGCACCGAGGAGAGCTGACGCGAGACGATAATCCCCGCGATCGTGACGAGCACCACGGCGGCGAGTGCGGCGGCGGCGGCGAGACCCAGACGATGGGAACTGGCGCCGAGGGAGATCACGATGAGAACCACCTCGGTGCCCTCCAAGAAAACACCCTTAAAGGCAAGTGCGAACGCGACGCCGTCGCGGGGTCCCTGGGCGGCGGGCTGCACTTTTAGTTCCTCGACGGTTTCGGCGAAAATAGCGTCCTCGTCGTGCAAGGCCTTCAGCCCGCTGCCGCGCAGCCAGGCCTTGCGCAACCACGACATGCCGAGTACGAGCAGCAGGGTCCCGACAATCACGCGCAGCGCGTCGATGGGCACGTAGTGGATGAGGGGAATGCCAACGAGCACGACGAGGACCGTAAGAACGCCCAGAGCGGCAACGGTGCCCTCGAGGGCGCTGCGCCACGAACGCGTCATGCCAGCGGCGAGCACCAAGGTGAGGGCCTCCACCATTTCGACCAAGGACGCGCCGAAGACCGCGAGAACGAGAACAACGTCAGCGGTGCGCACGGCCCAACTCTACGGGAGGGTCACCGCGTCGTATCGTGAACTCGTGGTCGACGTGAAGAACGAGTGGGAGTTGTTGTGGCGCGCCACTCGTCGCTCCCTGCACCACTACCGCGACAGGGAAGTTCTCTCCCGCATCGTCGTCGACGTCGCGATCTGCGGCGTCCTGCTCCTCGGGTGGTTCTGGATCGGGGGCCAAGCAACCTGGACCGCACCGTATTACGGCGCGGTGATGGTGGCCTGGGTCATGAGTGACTTCGCCTCCAATTTGCTCATCACGCCGAGTGATCGCGCCGCAAAGGCCATTCACCTCTCCCAGAATGTGCGGCGCACCTTGTTCGCCGAGAATCTGGCGCTCGCCGTGTGGCTCTTTCCCTTCGGGGCGTTGGGCTCAGCGATCGCGTGCGGATATTTGCATCGGTGGGACGTGTTCATCTGTGCGGTGGTCGCGGTCGCGTGCGTGCTCGGCAGTTGGTTGGGCGTGGGTGACATTGTCTCCGTGCTCTACGCGCGACAGCCCGAAGGACTCAGTGTCTTAAAGGGTGGACCCGCTCGTTGGCGCACGGAGGTCAAGCGCGGACTCGCCTACTTCGGCACCATGTTCGTGATTGGACCGGTGGTCTCCCTCCCGGCCTTCATTGCTTTCTACTTCGCGCTGTATCACTGGGGACTGCTGCGCTGGTGGGCACTCGTGTGCGCCATTCTCTGGTCCCTCGTGGTGTGGGTGGTGGGCTGGTTCGTCGCGGTCTCCCTCGCCCTCCAGCGACGAGACGTCATCACCAGTGTTCTTCATCACCACTACCGAGAGGAAGATCGTGCCTGAGATCCCGAACGTGCTACCCGCCTACCGACCACAGCCCGACGGTGTTGCCTGGCCGACAACGTCATGGCCGACGGGACCAGCGATTCCGGCGGTGGACGCCGTCGTGTCCGAGGCCTTTGACCTCGACGAACTAGCGACCACCAACGCCGTCGTGGTGATCCACGGGGGTCGCGTCATCGCCGAGCGTTACTTTGGCGCGAAGGAGTACTTCGACCGACCAGCGGAGCCGATCGACGAAACGAGTCCCCTCATCTCGTGGTCCATGGCCAAGTCCATGACGCATTTTCTGGTCGGCACCCTCGTGGACCAGGGACGGCTCGACCCCGACGCACGGGCAAATGTACCCGAGTGGGCTGACCCCAGTGACCCGCGACACGAGATTCGACTGCGTGATCTACTCGCCATGCGTGACGGTCTCGACTACGTGGAGGACTACGTTGACGACGGCGTGAGCCACGTCATCGACATGCTCTTCGGCGCCGGTAAAGACGACGTCGCCGGCTACACCGCGGCGCGACCCCTCCAGCACGTGCCGGACACCGTGTTCAACTACTCAAGTGGCACCACCAACATCATCTCGCGCATCGTCGCCGAGGAAGTCGGTTACGGCGCGGACTTCGACGCCTATTTCCACCGCAGCCTGCTCGACCCTGTGGGCATGACGAGTGCGTACGCGACCTACGACGCCACCGGCGTTTTCGTGGGTTCGAGCTACGTTCACGCCACCGCGCGGGACTTCGCGAAGTTTGGCCTCTTGTACTTACGTGGTGGCGAGTGGGACGGACATCGTCTGGTCTCCCAGTCCTGGACCGACACCGCGCAAGTTCCCCTCAGTGCCGACGAGGAAGCCGGCACGTTCTATTCCTGGCAGTGGTGGGTGACGGGCGACGAATTCGGAACCTACTGGGCCAGCGGATACGACGGTCAGATGATCTCGGTCGTCCCGGCGCTCGACGCGGTTCTCGTGCGACTCGGACGTACGGGTGCCGACCACTACGCGGACCTGCGTGCGTGGCGCCACCGCGTGCTCACGGCGCTCGCCGAAAATCTGGCCTAGGTGCCTTCGTAGGAAAAGCCGAGGTCGGGCGCGCTGAAAACCGCGGAGAAGCGCAATCCCTCCGCCGCGGCCATGTCCGTACACGTGCCCCCGCGGTCAACGACCGCCAGGAGCCCCACGACCTCGCACCCGAACTCCTGGACGACGTGGGCAGCTTCGAGGAGTGACGTGCCGCGCGTGACGGTGTCTTCGGTGATCATCACGCGATCGCCGGGCTGTAGGGCACCCGCAATGCGACCACCCGCGCCGTGGTCCTTGACTTCCTTGCGCACGCTGAAGGCTCGCAGCCAACGGCCCTGGGTCGCGGCCACGCCGGCGGCGATGAACGACACGCCGTCGGCACCCATCGTCAGTCCACCGATGGCGGTCGCCTCCGCGGGGACGAGTTCCAGGACACACTGAGCCACGTCGACCATGACCTCGGGGGCACAGATGGTTTGCTTGGAATCAATGAACCACGACGAACGTCGTCCACTCTTTAAGACGAAGTCACCGCGCCGCACCGAGTAGTCGAGCAGGTGTTCGCGAACGCGAGTGCGGGCGTCACTCATCGCAACACCACACTGCCCGAACCGGAGGTCACCTCACCGATGATCGTCGCCTCCACGCCGGCGTCACGCGCGACACGCACGGCGGCGTCCGCCGCATCGTGGTCCACGGACAGGACCATGCCGAGACCGCAATTGAAGACGCGCACCATCTCCTCCGAACTCACCGCACCCCGACGCTGAATCTCAAAGAAGATCTCCGGGGTGACGAATGAGGTCATATCGATTACGGCGTCCACGCCGGTGGGTAGAACGCGCACCACGTTGCCGACAATGCCCCCGCCGGTGATGTGCGCGGCCGCGTGAATCGCGCCACCGAGTTCGCGGCGCAGCGCCAGCACCGCCGGCACGTAGATCACCGACGGCAGAAGCAGTTCCTCACCTAGAGTCCGCGACGCACCCTCGTAGGCGGGCTGGTCCAGACGACGTGGGTCATCCACGAGCGCTCGACGAGCGAGCGAGTAACCGTTGGACCGCAGGCCCGGGGAACCAAATCCAATGAGCGTGTCGCCGACGCGTACGCGGTGGGCTCCAAGTTCACTGCCCCGTTCAACGACACCGACCGTGAAGCCAGCGAGGTCCAGATCTTCGGGTCGCATCACGCCACCGTGCTCGGCGGTCTCGCCGCCGAGCAAAGCGGCACCGGCCTGGCGACACCCTTCGGCAACACCCGCGACCACCGAAGCCAGTCGCGCGGGATCCAGACTGCCGACGGCCACGTAATCCAGAAGGAACAGAGGCTCCGCCCCCACGCACGCGAGGTCGTCGACGAGCATGGCCACGAGATCAATACCGATCGTGTCGTAGCGATCCAGCAGTCGCGCGACTTCCAATTTGGTCCCCACGCCATCGGCCGAGGCGACGAGGACCGGTTCGCGGTAGGCCGACGTGTCGAGCGCGAAGAGACCGCCGAACCCGCCAATGCCGCCGAGCACCTCGGGCCGCGTGGTCGTGGCCACCACATCCTTGATACGTTCGACCGCGTCGTCGCCGGCCTCGATCGACACGCCGGACGACGCGTAGGTGAGGCCACCCGTCGGAGTCTCGAGTAGACGACTCACCGCCGGTCTCCCCACAACCCGATGGTGACGGGTGTGGCGGACGGATAGTTACCGGTCAGGCACGCGTCGCAGCATTCGCCGTTGAGCTGAATCGCGGCTCGCAAATTTTCCAACGAGATGAATTCGAGGGAGTCGCATCCCAAGAACTCACGAATCTCGGGCACCGAGTAGTTGGCGGCCAACAAGTCATCGCGCGTGGGCAGATCGATGCCGTAGTAGCAGGGCCACATGAGGGGTGGCGACGAAATACGCAGGTGCACTTCGGCCGCGCCCGCGTCACGCAACATCGCGACCAGTGCGCGCGTCGTCGTGCCACGAACGATGGAGTCATCGACGACCACGAGTCGCTTGCCGGCGATGTTCTCTCGCAATGGATTGAGCTTGCGGCGCACCGCGTTGGCGCGAGCGCGCTGATCGGGTGCGATGAATGAACGACCGATGTAGCGATTCTTGACCAGTCCGTAGCCGAAGGGGATGCCGGACGCCGCGGCGAATCCCTCGGCCGCGGGCACGCCCGAGTCGGGCACACCCATCACGAGGTCCGCTTCTACGCGGGATTGACTAGCGAGACGCTCACCCATGCGACGACGAGCGGTGTGCACCTGATGTCCCATGAGGTAGGAATCCGGACGCGCGAAGTACACGAATTCGAAAATGCAGAGTTTCTCGCGGTCGCTCGTCGGGGGCAGCAATTGGCGAGACGTCACCCCACTCGGAGAGATCGCGACGAGCTCGCCGGGCAGGAGTTCGCGCACGAAGGACGCCCCTATGACGTCCAGCGCGGGCGATTCGGAGGCGAGAACCCAACCCTCCGGGGCGTCCTCGGTGCCCAAACGACCGAGACAGAGTGGACGAAAACCGTTCGGGTCGCGGACCCCGTAGATCGTGGTGCCGTCGAGCACGACGAGGGAATAAGCCCCGTCCAAGGTCGGCAGCACGTGCGAGAGAGCCTCCACCATCTCGTCACCCGCGTCGAGGCGATGCGAGAGCAACTCGGCGATGAGGTCGGAGTCGGACAGCATCATGCCGGGCAAGATGCCGGCCTTGTCGGCGAGAACTTCGGTGTTGGTCAGATTTCCGTTGTGACCGAGGGCGAATCCGTAGTGGTCCGTTGAACGACAGACCGGTTGGGCGGCCGTCCAATTCGCGATGCCACTGGTGGCGTAGCGCGTGTGGCCGATGCCGGCCTCACCGCCGAGCATGAGGACATTGTGTTCCGTAAACACCGAGCTCACGAGCCCGTTGTCTTTCACCAAACGGATGCTCTCGCCGTCAAAGGTCGCGACACCCGCGGACTCTTGACCGCGGTGTTGGAGCGCGTAGAGGGAATCGATGCACAGATGAGCCACGGCGCGATTCGGCGCCACGATGCCAACGACACCGCACGCTTCTTTCATGAACGCCCCACGCCTAAGAGATTAGAGGCCCGCCGCACCCCGCCAGCCTTTCACACACCACGCGCCTCGCGGCCTCGGCCTACGCTTTGGTCGTGATCGATCTCCACACCCACTCGTCGTTCTCCGACGGGTCCGACACGCCCTACCAACTCGCGCAGAACGCGGCCCGTCTCGGGATCACGACCATTGCCCTCACCGACCACGACACCTCGGCCAGTCACGAGGAAATGTCCGCGGCGTGCGCCGAGTTCGGGCTGGATCTCATTGCCGGGGTGGAGGTATCTCTGAAGGACCATTCCTTCACCCGACCCTCGAGCACCGGCGAGCCCGCACCCATCAACGTTCACATGCTCGCGTACTTCATCCCCACTGATGAGTCGCACTCCTTCCAGGAACAACTGCGCGAGTTACGCGATGACCGTGAACGACGCAACCTCGCCCTCGTGGATCTTCTGGTGTCGCTCGGTTTCACGCGACTGTCGCTCGACTATCTCGTCTCGATGACCGACAACGCTGATTCCGTCGGACGACCGCACTTCGCACGCGCGATGTTCGAACTCCACCCCGAGATCGTCGGCGAGCGCAACGACGACAGTTGGGGCCGCATCTTTACTGAGTGGCTCGGTAATGGCGGCAAGGCGTACATCCCGAAGACGGAAAAGAGCATGGAAGAATTCATCGGCGCCGGGCTTCCCTACGGCGTCGTCTTCTCGATCGCTCACCCCCTCGTCAACTACACCACCGTCGGCGACGAAACGGAGATCGCGACAGTGATGCCGGGCGTGCTCGCGTCACTGCGGGACCGGGGCGTGCAGGGTGTGGAGGCGTATTACGGCGGTTGTGACGAGAGGACCCGTCAACAGATGGTCCATCTAACCAAGAACGCCGGCATGATCCCGACCGGAGGATCCGACTACCACGGCGCCTACAAGACGGACGTCCTCTTGGGTCGCGGCCGTAGTGGCGATCTCCACGTGCCGAACGAGGTCGTCACCGCCCTGTACGCCGCGCGCGGCTAACCCGCTGCGTCAAGTGACGCGCGCAGCGAACCCGTCCGTTGCGACTGGAGTCGCGAGAGGGGAACGGCGACCAGAGAATCAATCGCGAATTCCGTGCCACTCGCCACACCGAGGACCACGGCGGGCACGTCCGCCTCGGCGGCGGCCGCGAGCAACTCCTCGGGACGTGACGTGGCGACCAGGAATCGACCCGGCAGCTCGGTGAAGAGTTCTTGATGCGAGGCAATCGAGTGCGCCCGCACCCCGAAGTTGGCGACACAGGCCATCTCGGCGAGCGCCACGCCAATACCCCCGCGCGAGACGTCGTGAACGGCCGAGAGCGAGGGTGCCTCACCAGCGCACGCATCAGCGACGAGTCGAGTGACGAGTCCCGCGGTGCGGGCGAACTGTTCGAAGGAGAAAGTGCCGAGACGTCCACCGTGTCGTCCTCGCAGGGTGGCCCAACGAGTCCCGCCCAGTGGGTAGGGATGGCCCTCGGTGGACTGGCGAGCACCGAGCAACACGATGGTGTCACCCTCGCGGTAGTTCCAACCGGGGGGTAGCGCGATCAAGGTCTCCACGAGACCAAGGAGACCGAGAACCGGCGTCGGGTCAATGTCCCGGCCGCCGCTCTCGTTGTACAAACTCACGTTGCCGCCAATGACGGGGAGCCCGAGGGCGCGACACGCCTCGCCCATGCCGTCAATGGACTCCGATAATTGCCACATCACCTCGGGGTGTTCGGGATTCCCGAAGTTGAGACAGTTCACGACCGCAATGGCCGTCGCCCCCACGCACGCCAGGTTCGCGACGCCCTCGGCGAGAGTGGCAGCCGTGCCCGAACGCGGGTTGAGCGCGCACCAACGAGGATTCGAATCCGTCGACAGCGCGATCCCGCGCTTCGACGCGGGCAGACCGGGTCCCGCGAGTCGCAGCAGGGCGGCGTCGCGGCCCGGGCCGACGACCGTGTTGAGGAAGAGCTGAGAGTCGTACTGGCGATACACCCAGGCCGGATCAATCAGCATGGCGAGCAAGTCGTCGGTGCAGGTTCCGCGGGGCTCCGTTTCGGTCGGGTCGTCGTTGGCGATCTCATCAAAATCGAGCGGTCGTCGTCGCGGTCGGTCATAGAGCGGCGCGTCATCCGCCAACGACTTGGCGGGCACCTCGGCGAGAATCGGACCGTCGAAGCCCTCGCGGATGCGCAAGTACGCGACGGGCGAGCCGTCAGGTCCGATGCCGGGTTCGACGACGCGCCCCACGACGGTCGCGCGGACTTCCCACTTCGCGCACAGAGCGGCCACCGCGGGCCACCCCTCCGGGGTCACGATCGCCAGCATGCGTTCCTGACTCTCCGAGGTCATGATCTCGTAGGGCTGCATGCCTCGTTCGCGTAGCGGGACGGCGGTGACGTCCACGTCCATCCCGACGCCACCACGGGCGGCGGTTTCACTGGTGGCGCACACCAGTCCCGCGCCACCGAGGTCCTGAATCCCGACCACCAGTCCGCGGTCGAGGAGTTCCAAGCAGGCCTCAATCAAACGCTTTTCTTCGTAGGGGTCGCCGACCTGCACGCTGGGACGCTTCGCGTCATCGAGAGACGCGGCGCCGTCCTCGCCGGAAAAGCCCGCCGACGCGAGCACCGAGACGCCACCAATGCCGTCACGACCCGTCGAGGACCCGAGCAAGACTGCGAGGTTCCCGACGCCCGAGGCGATGCCGAGAACCAAACGCTCAACGGGCAGTGCACCGGTGCAGAGCACGTTGACGAGAGGATTCGACGCGTAGCAGTCGTCGAAGGTGAGTTCTCCGCCAATCGTCGGCACGCCCACCGAGTTGCCGTAACCCGAGATGCCGGACACCACTCCCTCGAGCAACCAACGCTGACGAGCGTCCGTGAGCTCACCGAAGAAAAGGGGGTCCATGACCGCGAGAGGACGCGCGCCCATGGTGAACACGTCACGCAGAATCCCGCCCACTCCCGTCGCCGCACCCTGGTAGGGCTCAATGGCGGAAGGGTGATTGTGGGACTCGATACGAATAGCGACCGCAATGCCGTCACCGGCGTCCATGACGCCCGCGTTTTCACCCGGGCCGACGAGTACCCCGGGTCCCTCGGTGGGTAGACGCTTCAAGTGGATACGTGAGGACTTGTACGAGCAGTGCTCGCTCCACATCACTCCGTAGAGCGCCAGTTCGAGGTGGTTGGGATCGCGACCGAGAACGGCGCGAATATCGTCGAGCTCGCTGTCGGTCAGTCCAAGGGCGCGGTGCAGGGGCTCGGGGGCGTCGGTCACCCCTCCAAACTACCGTTGTGGTGTCGAGAGATGATTGCTCGGTGGGTCGAGCGTTCTTCGGTTCATCCACAACCAGCGTGCGAAGAAGATTGACGCGACGATGGTGATGACGTTGATGGCGAGCTCGATAAGACCGCCCGCACCCTTGCCCCAAATTCCGTGTTCGATGTCGTAGAGAACGTCCATCCCGAACAAATAGAAACCACCGCCAGCGCCGAGTAATCCGAACAACACGGACGTCGGACGGCCGCGCCACAGCGCCCACGAACTCGCCAGTAGCGACAAGGTGAGCAGACCATCGGCGAGGGGGAAGGCGTTTTCAAAGTCGTAGTAGGACGGGAGTGTTTCGCTCGCTACCACCGACCGTTGCGTGTACCAGAGGGTCCAAAAGACCACCATGATGACGGCGAGTACCAGCAAGATCTTGGCGACGGATCGGGGTTGAGGATGCACGATTCAACGGTAGCGATTGTGGGATCAGGGAATAGGGATTCCGCATATTTGGGATATACGTACCAGTGAATTTAAGGGTCGCCGCCGGAGACCAGAGACACAAATCTCCTCTCATCAGCACCAATATGTCCGAAGCGAACATCTCGTACGACGTTCTCCTTTATGAAGTATTTACGACCCCGATGCCACAGCTCAGCGAAGAATCACTACAATAAAGTGTCATTACTTTTTATCTATGGAGCTCGAAATGCCTACTGCAACAAAGAAGTCATCAACGGCCAAGTCGGCGCCGACCAAGACCCCGAAGCGCACGATGACCGCCGATCACAAAGCCAAACTCGCTCAGGGACGCACCGAATCGCGCATCGTGTCGAAATACCTCGAGGCATTGTCCGCGGGTAAAGGCAAGCGCGGTCGCAAGCGCACGCCGGAATCCATCAACATGCAGATCACCAAGCTCGACCGCGAAATGGAGACCGCGTCAGCGATTCGACGCTTGGAACTCACGCAGATGCGCTTCGACCTCGAGATTGAGCGGGAACGTCTGTCGGCCCGGGTGGACATTGGTGGCGTCGAGAAGGAATTCGTGAAGATCGCGAAGTCCTACGCCAAGCGCACGGGCATTGGCTACAACGCCTTCCGTAGCCTCGGCGTGCCGGCCGAGATCTTGAAGAAGGCGGGCATCACCCGCGCTCGTTCTTAAGCCAGAGCGGGAACGCCAAGAAACCCGGCGAGCAACACTCGTCCGTCCTCACTCCCGAGCAGCGCCGACGTGGCGCGCTCGGGGTGAGGCATGAGTCCCACCACATTGCCGGCCTCGTTACTCACCCCAGCGATGTCGTCGCGGGACCCGTTCGGGTTGTCCCGGTAGCGCAGCACGATCTGATCGCGAGCGACCAACATGTCGTGCGTCGCGTCATCGCACGTGTAGGCGCCGGAGAAGTGATTGATCGGAACGCTGAGTTCTTGACCCACGCTCGCACCCCTGGTCAGGACCGAGCGAGTGGAGCTCACGACGACGGTGGTGGGCTCACAGAGAAACGTCAGTCCACGGTTCTTCTGCAGAGCCCCGGGTAGAAGCCCGGCCTCCGTAAGAACCTGGAATCCATTGCAGATGCCGAGTACAGGTCCCCCATCGGCGGCGAAGGCCGCGACGGCTTCCATGACCGGCGAGAACCTAGCGATCGCTCCCGGGCGCAGGTAGTCACCGTGCGCGAATCCGCCGGGCAAAATGATCGCGTCAACGTCCGAGATGTGCGTTGTCGAGTGCCACACGAAAGTCGAGGTGGCACCTAGAGATTCGACGGCGAGAGCCGCGTCGTATTCACAGTTGGACCCGGGAAAGACCACCACTCCTACGCGCGTCGTCATGTCCTACTCTCCTCCAGAATCAGCCGCGATACCGCGACGTGCGCGAGTGATCTGCGCCGCGTGCTCCTCGGCGTGTTCAGCGTAGATGCGCAGCCAGTCGCGAAAACTGTACGGCCCCGACTCGGTGTGCACGCCAGGTCGTTCCATATCCGGAGCGCTGACGCGGTCCAAGAGAACCGACGTCGCCTCGCGCACCGCACGAAACACTGACAGCGATGGAGCGACGGGTAGTTCCTCGTAGCCGAGCGCGGGCGTCGCCGCCCACAGGCCCTCGTCGTAGCCCTGGATGCTCGGATTCGATTCGGCGAGGAGTCGTCGGGCCCGCAAGTACGAGTTCGTCTCGGAGTCCGCGAGATGGTGGACGACCATGCGCGCCGACCATTCGGTTCCGACGCGACGGTCCCATTCGTCCTCGGTGATGCCGAGAAGCGCGTCATCGACGAGTCCGACCCCCGCGTGGTAGCGCTCGATCAAACGTTGGTCGTCCGCAGTCAGATGACGCTCACGCTCGGCGGCTGAGGTCACCGAGCGTCCTCCACTCGAACCACGCTGTGTTCAATCACGGGATTCGACAACAACCGATCGGCCAGACCCTGAGCGTGGCGCACGGCCTCGTCTTCATTCGCGGCCTCGATGGAGAATCGAAAGGCCTTACCGGCACGGACGTCGCTCACTCCGGTAAATCCGAGCGCCGGCAGGGCGCGCTCGATGGTCGCGCCTTCCGGATCCGCAATACCGGGACGGAGGGACACCTCAACGAGAACGGAGTAGATCATTGCCCTCGACCGTACCAGTCACGCAAGGAACGTCCGGTCACGGTTTCGTACGCCGCGACGTAGCGCGCGGCCGTGATCGACACGATCTCATCGGGCAGCGGGGGCGGAGGCGGCGTCTTGTCCCAGCCCTGTTCGGTCAGCCAATCGCGGAAGGGTTGCTTGTCGTAGGCCGGCGGTGTCTCGCCAGCGACCACCTGATCGGCGGGCCACAGTCGTGAGGAGTCGGGAGTGATCACCTCGTCGCACAGCACCAGTTGTCCGTCCACGTACCCGAGTTCGAACTTGGTGTCCGCGAGAATCAAGCCCGCTTGTGCCAAGAGGTGAGACGCGCGCGTGAAGAGGTCGACGCACAATGTCGCAGCGTCGCGCAACGCCTCAGCCCCGACGATCTCGGCCGCGGCGTCGAGATCAATATTGACGTCGTGGCCCTCGTCGGCCTTGGTGGATGGCGTGAACATCGGCTGGTCGAATGCGTCCGTAAGTCGCATGCCGGTGGGCGCGGCCATGTGGTGCACCGTGCCACTGCGTGAGTACTCGGCGTACGCCGATCCGGCGAGTCGGCCGCGCACGATGCACTCAATAGGCAGCATCTGAGCGCGGCGCACCAACATGGTGCGGCCGTGCCAATCGAGCTCACCGAGGAATCCGGGAACATACGTGTCAATCTCGACGGGATCACAACTCACGAGCGACGTCGGTACGCCGTCACCGAGTTCGTGCACCCAGTAATTGGTGAGGGCCGTCAGTACGCGACCCTTGTTCGGGATCGGTTCGGCCATCACGACGTCAAAGGCGCTCAAGCGATCCGACGCCACCATGAGGAGATGGTCCTCGCCCACCGCGTAGAGGTCACGAACCTTGCCCTGGTAGATGGGAGAGAGGTTCAACGAATTCACGCCGGTTGCCACCATGTCAAGGCCTCCAAGAATCGTGCGCGGTGAACGAGCATGCGGTGGACGTCACAAGCGACATCCAATTGTTCGGAACTGAGAGTGACCTGTTCGTCATCATCAATGACGGAGCGAAACGGCGTTCGTGTTTCAATCGCGCGACGAGCCGCGGCTTGCACGATGCGGTAGGCGTCGTCGCGGGAGAGTCCCGACTCCACCAGGGCCAGCAGGACCGACTGGCTGTAGACGAGACCGAGGGAGTGCACCTCGAGGTTCTCGAGAGCACGCTGCGGATGTAGAACCAACCCGTCGATGAGACCCGTCGCCTTGCGCAACATGTAGACGGTGAGTTGCAGAGCGTCCGGCAGGACCACTCGTTCCACGCTCGAGTGCGAGATGTCGCGTTCGTGCCAGAGGGCCACGTCCTCGAGACCCGCCACGAGGTAGCCGCGCAGCACTCGCGCGAGACCACACAAGCGTTCCGAAAGTACGGGATTTCTCTTGTGCGGCATTGCGGACGAACCCTTTTGACCCTTGCCGAAGGGCTCTTCGGCTTCCCCGACCTCGGTGCGCGCGAGATGTCGAATCTCCAACGCCACTTGTTCCATCGTCGTGCCAACGGCGGCACACGCGTAAAGAAGTTCGGCGTGGCGATCGCGGGCGATGACCTGGGTGGCGGGCACCGGGGTTAGACCGAGGTGCTCGCAGACGTAGTCCTCCACGGCCGGATCAATGTTCGAAAAGGTTCCCACGGCGCCCGAAAGTTTTCCGACCGCGATCGCGGCGCGCGCCTTGGTCATGCGCTCTAAATCTCGATTGGCCTGCAGCGCGAAGAGCGCGAACTTCGCGCCGTAGGTCGTGGGCTCGGCGTGCATGCCGTGCGTACGGCCCGTGATCGGCCAATCGATCGTCTCGGCCGCACGTCGCGTCAGCGCGTCGCGCAAGGCGCGCACTTCTTCGATAGCGATATCGGCCGCTTTGGTGAGTGTCGTGCACAGCGCAGTGTCCACGACGTCCGAGGAGGTGAGTCCGTAGTGGATCCACGCCCCCTCGGGCATACCGATGCGGGACTGGACGATGTCGACGAAGGCGGCGGTGTCGTGATTGGTGTCGAGTTCACGTTCGTCGACGGCCGCGACGAATTCCTCATCGATGATCGGACGTCGCGCGCGCAGGATTCGCGCGTCGTCACTCGGGATGACCCCAATGTGCGCGAGGCCCTCGGCGGCGAGGAGCTCCACCTCGAGCATGGTGTCGAAGCGCGCCACGTCGCTGAACAGAGCCGCGACGTCTTTGGGTGCGTATCTCGAAATCATGGTTCTCCTATACGACGCTTCGGGCGATGTCGGTGCGCATGACGCGACCGGGGAATGTCACGGTTGTCGCCGCGCGATACGCCTGATCGCGCGCGGACTCCACCGAGTCGGCGACCGCGGTGATGGTGAGCACACGACCACCGGCGGTGACGAAGTCGCCCTGCTCGTTACGTCGCGTACCGGCGTGGAACACCGTGACGCCGTCGACGGGATCACGTAATTGTCCGTCCTCACCCAGACCACTGATGATCTCCCCGTATCGGGGGGACGTCGGGTAACCCTCCGCGGCGAGCACCACCGTCACGGCCGCCTGCGTACTAAAGCGCGGGGGCTCGGTGAGCGTGCCGTTCGCCGCGGCGAAGAGGATCTCGCTGAGATCATCGGCGAACAGCGGCACGATGACCTCGGTCTCCGGGTCCCCGAACCGCACGTTGTATTCGAGAAGCTTGGGACCCGATGACGTGAGCATGATCCCGGCGTAGAGGACGCCGCGATACTCAATGCCCTGACGACGTAGTTCGCGCATCGTGGGTTCCACGATGTCGTGCATCACCTGGTTCACGAGCGCGGGCGTCATGACGGAAAGTGGTGCGAGCGCGCCCATGCCGCCGGTGTTCGGTCCGCGGTCACCGTCGCCCGCGCGCTTGAAGTCCTGCGCCGGCACGAGCGGGACGGCTCGTTCACCGTCACAGAGAACAAGGAGCGAACACTCCTCGCCCGCGAGACCCTCTTCAATCACGACACGTGAACCGGCGTCGCCGAAGGCGTCACCGGAGAGCTTGGCGCGCACGTCCGCCTCGGCCTCGGCGAGTGAGGTGGTGACGAGAACACCCTTGCCCGCGGCGAGTCCGTCGGTCTTGATGACGTAGGGCGGAGAAAATCGACGGAGAAGCGCAATGGCCTCGTCGGGATTATCAAAAGTGCCGAAGTCGGCGGTCGGAACATTGGCGGCCGCCAGGAGTTCCTTCATGTAGGCCTTGGAGCCCTCAAGTCGCGCACCGTCTTCGTTGGGTCCAAAGACGATCTTCCCCTGGGCGCGTAGGCGGTCGGCCAGTCCGGCGACCAGTGGTGTTTCGGGTCCGATTACGAAGAGATCGGCCGTGAGATCGAGCGGGCTCGCCGACGTGCAGAACAAGCCGGCCGCTCGCATCCCGTCGTTGCCCGGCGTGACGGTTACCTGGGCGCTGTGCGCAAGTCCCCAGGCCAGCGCGTGCTCGCGCGCGCCGGCACCCACGACGACACAGCGCATCACGATGGTCGAACGAATTGCTCTCGACCGGGTCCGACACCCACGACGGAGATCTCCACGCCGATGGTGTCAGCGAGGAAGGCCACGTAGTCGCGGGCCTCCTTCGGCAACTGGTCGTAGGTCGTAAAGGCGCTGAGATCCGTCTTCCAACCCGGTAGTTCTTCGTAGATCGGCGTAGCCGCGTGGAAGACGGACTGGTGATAGGGCGGGTAGTCGTAGCGCACTCCGTCGGCCTCGTATCCCACGCACACCAGGATCGAATCGAGTGTGTCGAGAATGTCGAGCTTCGTGAGCGCTATCTCGGTGAGGGAGTTGAGCCGCACGGCCTGACGCGCCATGACGGCGTCGAACCAACCCACTCGACGACGGCGCCCGGTATTGGTGCCGAATTCGTGTCCGCGCTCTACCAACAACTCGGCGAGGTCGCCGTCAACTTCGGTCGGGAACGGACCTGCGCCCACGCGAGTGACGTAGGCCTTGGCGATACCGACGATGCGCGACAGATCGCGCGGTCCCAGTCCCGAACCGGTGCACGCACCGCTCGCCACCGGGTTCGAGGACGTCACGAACGGGTAGGTACCGTGATCAAGGTCAAGGAACGTCGCTTGCGCGCCCTCTAAGAGAATGTTGCGTCCCGCGGCCAACGCGTCGTGGAGGTAGGTCACGGTGTCGGCGATCATCGGCGCAATTCGCGGTCGGTACTCGTCGAGGTAGCGCGCGGAGATCTCTTTGGCATCCAGCGGTAGACGGTTGTACACCTTGGCGAGAACCGCGTTCTTCTCCATCAGCGCGACGTCCAACTTCTGTCGGAAGATCTTCTCGTCGAGCAGGTCCTGGACGCGAAGACCGACGCGCGTGGCCTTATCGGCGTACGCCGGACCAATCCCGCGCTTGGTGGTGCCGAGGGCGTTCTTGCCCAAGAAGCGCTCGGTGACCCGGTCCAACTCCTGGTGATACGGCATGATCAGGTGCGCGTTACCCGAGACCATCAACGCCGACGTGTCGACGCCCTTGGCCTCGAGGGTGTCCATTTCACCGAGGAGAACACCCGGGTCGACCACGACACCATTCCCGATCACCGGGGTGACGGCGGGATAGAGGATGCCGCTCGGAATGAGCTGGAGGGCGAAGGCTTCGCCGTCGACCACGATGCGGTGTCCCGCGTTGTGACCCCCCTGGTAGCGAACGACGACGTCCATTTCCTTGGCGAGGAGGTCGGTGAGCTTCCCCTTGCCTTCGTCGCCCCATTGGGTTCCGACTACTACGGTTGCAGGCACTGGGCTCCTTCGAGTCGGCCACCTTGACGACTTATCCTACCCCAGCGAACCGAATGCCTTCGGCTGACGGGAAGACGTTGAGAGGCAGAGTCGCACGACATCTGTGAAACGATGTGCGTCGTGTCATCGGCTTTACTCCCTGCACACGAACGGGCACTTCAGCACGTCGCGGCGCATTCTTCCGGGGCCCCACTGGATCGATCGTTACGCGTGACTCTCAACTTTCACCCGGACCGGACGTATCGAGACGGCACCGTCATTTCCTCGTTGGTTACAGACGGAGTGTACCGATCGCAATTTGAAACAAAGGCGAGCAATGGCTCGCTCAGTTCGCATCCCGGCGGAGCACGCTGGCAATGGGAACAACGCCTCTTCGGTGGCGCCTACGACACAGCGACGCCCGAAGAACGACCTAAATACGGTGGACTCAACCTCCGGAACCGACTTGAAGGAGCTGCACCTCGCTTCGGATCCGCTCATCTGCGGATGCGCGAACACGTCCTCGATCGCAGCAGCTTCTGTTTCCCCGATTCCGTTTTGGAACCCAACGTTGTAGCGACCGCCGTGGCATTCGACTTGTGGGACATGATTGCGGACTTCGACGCGCTGGAGAGGAATGATGACATTGAGGCAACGAAGGGTGGGTATCTCGATGACTACGTCGAGGCCCACGTGCACGGAGTCATCGAAATTGCTCGCGACGCGGAAGCGATTGTTCTCGATCCCAGTTTTCGTAACTCGCTGGTCGAGGAAGAAGCGAGTCTGCTCGGCATAGCCGTCGAATGGCACGAAGGACGTCGCTTGAACGTGCCCACCTTGCTCGAACACCCCAATTTCCGTGGAACGGGAATTGTCGAAGCTGGTGTGCGGTTGGCTGTGGACGGCTATCTCGACGCTGCTGTTCTCGGAAACATTGCGGCTAGGTCGAACGAAGATCCCGATGTCCTGAAGAAACTATGGCATTACGTCGCTCGATTCGGCGAGCCGATCGAACCCACTTCGTAGACAACAAGCACGGTTGATGCTCCACAATGAACTAACGAAGGACTAGCTCCCCGTTGGTGATGTCAACGGTGATCGTGTCACCGTCGCGGTAACGACCCTGCAGCACCGCGAGTGCAATGGGGTCCTCGAGCCGTCGTTGAATCACGCGCTTGAGGGGTCGGGCGCCGTAGGCGGGCTCGAATCCCTCGTGCGCGAGGAACTTCGACGCACTCTCGGTCACGTGCAGCACCATGCGCCGTTCCGCCAAACGACGGCGCAGTCGACCCAATTGGATGCCGACGATGATCTCGAGATCCTTCTCCTCGAGTGGCCGGAAGCGAATGATGTCATCGACACGATTGATGAACTCGGGTCGGAAGAAATCGAGCGGATCGCCCGCCAGATTGCTCGTCATGATGAACACCACGTTGGTGAAATCAACCGTACGGCCCTGACCATCGGTCAACCGCCCGTCGTCGAGTACCTGGAGGAGCAGGTTGTAGACGTCGGGGTGAGCCTTTTCGATCTCGTCCAATAGCACCACGGCGTAGGGACGACGTCGGATGGCTTCGGTGAGCTGTCCACCCTCTTCGTAGCCCACGTATCCCGGGGGTGCCCCAATGAGACGGCTCACGGCGAACTTCTCCATGTACTCGCTCATGTCGAGTCGCACCATCGCGCGATCGTCGTCGAAGAGGAACTCCGCCAGCGCCCGGGCTAGTTCCGTCTTACCAACACCCGTGGGGCCCAAGAACAAGAAGGACCCAATGGGGCGTTGCGGATCCGAGAGTCCGGCGCGCGAGCGGCGCACCGCGTTCGCCACAGCCACCACGGCCTCATCCTGACCAACGACGCGCGAGTGGAGTAATTCCTCCATCCGCACCAACTTGTCAACTTCCCCCTCGAGCATCTTGCTCACCGGCACGCCGGTCCAACGACTGACGATGTCGGCAATGTCCTCGGCGTCGACCTCCTCTTTGAGGAACGCACCGTGGGACTGCAAGGTTGCCAGTTCGTTGGTCGCGGTGAGAACGTCACCTTCGATGCTCGGCAGCACGCCGTAACGAATAGCGGAGGCCCCGGCGAGATCGCCGTCACGCTCGAGACGCTCGGCCTCGGCCTTCTTGTCCTCAAAGCTCTGTTTGGCCGCGCGAATTCGGTCAATGACTTGCTTCTCGCTCTGCCAACGAGCGGCGAGGGCGTCGGAGGTCTCACGTTGCTCGGCGAGTTCCTCGTCGAGTTTCGCGAGACGCTCCACGCTCGCCTCGTCCGTTTCGCGCTCGAGGGCTAGGTGCTCAATTTCCAACTGCCGAATGCGACGCAGCACAACGTCGAGTTCGGTCGGCACCGAGTCGATTTCGATGCGCAATCGCGAAGCCGCCTCGTCAATGAGGTCAATGGCCTTGTCGGGAAGGAAGCGATTCGGGACGTACCGGTGCGACAACGTGGCCGCCGCCACGAGCGCGGAGTCCTGGATGCGCACGCCGTGGTGCACCTCGTAACGCTCCTTCAAACCGCGCAGGATCGCCACGGTGTCTTCCACCGAGGGCTCGCCCACGAAGACTTGCTGGAAACGACGTTCGAGGGCGGCGTCCTTTTCGATGTACTGGCGATACTCATCGAGCGTCGTTGCGCCAATAAGCCGCAACTCGCCGCGAGCGAGCAAGGGCTTGATCATGTTGCCCGCATCCATGGCTCCCTCGGCCGCGCCGGCGCCCACGATGGTGTGCAGTTCGTCAATGAAGGTGATCACCTCACCATTAGCGTCCTGAATTTCCTTGAGGACCGCCTTGAGTCGCTCTTCGAACTCGCCGCGGTACTTAGCTCCGGCCACCATGGAGCCGAGATCGAGCGCGATGAGTCGTCGGTCGCGCAGTGACTCCGGCACGTCGCCTTCGACGATGCGCAACGCCAGACCCTCAACGATCGCGGTCTTACCAACGCCCGGCTCTCCAATGAGAACGGGGTTGTTCTTCGTTCGTCGAGCCAGAACTTGGATGACGCGACGGATCTCCTCGTCACGGCCAATGACCGGGTCGAGTTTCCCCATGCGGGCGAGCACCGTGAGATCACGACCGTATTTCTCGAGGGACTGAAACGTCTCCTCGGGATTTTCCGACGTGATCCGCGCCGACCCACGAATGGAGCGAAGTGCCCCCAGCAAGGCCTCGCGCGTGGTCCCGAGAAGCTCGGCCCAGGCCACAATCACGTGATCGGCCGAGAGATACTCATCGCCGAGATCACTCCGCAGAGCGTCGGCCGCTTCGAGCCCTTCGCGTGCCTCGCGCGAGAGTCCCGGCTGACTTCCCCCCACCGAGCGGGGTTGGTTCGCGACCGATTCATTCAGGTTCGCGGCGATGGCAATGGGATCGAGACCGGCGGCCGACAGCAGCGGTCGTGCGACGCCGTCGGCCTGATTGAGAAGCGCGAGCAGCAAGTGCTCGGGCGTGACGTACGGATTTCCCGCGGCCGTGGCTTGACTGGTCGCGGCCTGAAAGGCCTCGCGGGTCTTGACGGTCCAACGTTGCGGATCGAGGGCCATGATGACAACCTCCTTGTGGTGTTACCTCGTTGATCGACGCTGTGCGTCGACGAAGATGGCGACGGTGTTCTTCACCGGCACGAGATCACGGCGGTACTGACGATGCGTCGCCTCGACGTGTTGACGAATCTCACCGCCGACCTCGGCGAGCTTGCGCTCAGCGGCTTCGAGGCGCGCCTCGAGGGCCAAGATGCGCTTGACGCCCTCTAAGTTCACGCCCTCGTTGGTTAGTTCCTGAATCCGCCGCAGTCGCGCGAGGTCCGCCTCGGAGAACCGACGCGACCCGCCGCTCGTGCGCGAGGGATCCAGTAGTCCCGTGCGTTCGTAATTACGCAAGGTCTGCGGGTGCACGCCCGCCAATTGCGCGGCCACCGAGATGACGTAGACCGCCCGAATGTCCGGCTGATTACTCACCACTTACATCCTCGTGCAGGGCCGCGGCCAATTTCTCGGTCGCCGCCTTTTGTTCCTTGTTCAATTTCTTGGGCACGGTCACGTTCACCGTGACGAGCAGGTCGCCCTCGGCGTGCTTGCCCGAGGCCGGCACGCCACGGCCGCGCACGCGCATGGTGGTTCCCGGCTGCGTCCCGGCGGGAATCTTGAGCGTCACCGGATCACCGAGCGTGGGGACGTCGACGTTCGTGCCGAGCATGGCGTGGACCACCGAGATCGACACGGTGGTCGTCACGTGACGTCCGCGCCGGCCGAAGTTGGCGAGGGGCGCGACCCGAATATCGACGAAGAGGTCACCGGCGGGTCCGCCGTTCTGGCCCGGCGCTCCCTTGCCCTTTAGACGGATACGTTGTCCGTCCTCGACACCCGCGGGAATGCGCACATTGACCTTGCGACTCGAGAGCGCGCGACCGGTGCCGTGACAGTCACCGCACGGCGTGACGACCTTGCCCCCTCGTCCCTGACAATTGGGACAGACACTCGAGAGTGAGAAGGGGCCCTGGTCGTCATTGAGGACTCCGCGACCCTGGCATCTCTCGCAGGTCGCAAAGCCCGCCCCGGGGGCCGCACCACTGCCACCGCAGGTGCGACACGGATCATCGGTCGGGATCGAGACCGCGGCCGTGACACCGGCGACGGCGTCCGTGAAGTTCAAGTTGAGCGCGGTTTCAATGTCGTTACCGCGCTGCGCGCGCTGACGACGTCCACCGAACAACCCACCCAAGAGGTCACCGAAGTCACCAAAACCCTCGGTGCGAAATGTCGTGCCGCCGGGAGCTCCGCCACCATTAAACCCAAAGCCCGACGCCGCCGGACCGAGCCGGCGAACCTCGTCGTACTCCTTGCGCTTGGCGGGATCACCGAGGACGTCATTGGCCGCGGTGATCTCCTTGAAGCGTTCTTCGGACCCGGGGTTGGTGTCGGGGTGATGCTCCTTCGCCAACTTGCGGTAGGCGCGCGTGATCTCCTTCTCCGTCGCAGTGGCGGAGACACCCAGAACCTTGTAGTAGTCCTTATCGAACCACTCGCGCTCGGCCATTTACCCCTTCACTCTCACCATGGCGGGACGCAACACGGCGCCCTTCCAGAGATACCCGGCCCGCAGAACATCGTCCACGATCTGCAGTCCGTCGCTGTCCCCTTCGACGTGCGCGACGGCGTCGTGCACCTGGGGGTCAAAGACATCCCCCGCGCGGTCCACGCGCACGAGACCCTCTTTGGCCAAAGTGTCGATGAGCAAGCTGCGCGCCTGCACCAACGCCTTCGCCTCGAGACTCTCCAACTCCTCGGTCGCCGCAGCACCAAAGTGCGCCTGCGCCAGATCGAGAGCGTCGATGACGGGGAGCAACTTGCTGATGACGTCCGCGGCGGCACGGCCGGCGGTTTCCTCGGCCGTGCGCGCCACGCGCTTGCGGTAATTCTCAAAGTCCGCCTGCAGCCGTTGCAGCGCGTCGAGGTACTCGTCGCGCTGACGTTCGGCCTCGCTCAGGAGAACTTCCTCCGCCTCGAGGACAACCTCGGACTCGCCGGGCTCCTCGGGCAGTTCGGGGGAGAACTCGTCGCTCACTGCTCGTCCACAATCTCGGCGTCAACAATGTCGTCGTCGTTGGTCGCACCCGCGTCACCGGCCGGGGCCGACGCGTTCTGCGCGGCCGCCTGCTCGTAGAGGCGCTGGGAGAAGCTCTGGCTTACGGTCAGCAACTTCTCGGTGGCGTCCTTGATCGGCTCCAGGTCCGTACCTTCGAGCGTCGTCTTGAGCGAGGCGAGCGCAGCTTCGACGTCCTCTTTCTCGGTGCCCTGGAACGCCTCGGCCTGATCCTTCAGCAACTTCTCGGTCGAGTAGACGAGACCGTCGGCGTTGTTACGCACTTCGGCTTCCTCGCGACGCTGACGGTCGTCCTCGGCGTGCGACTCCGCGTCGCGCACCATGCGGTCAATCTCGTCCTTGGACAACGAGGAGCCACCGGTGATCGTCATTGACTGCGTAGTACCCGTCGCGATGTCCTTGGCGGACACGTGGACGATGCCGTTGGCGTCGATGTCGAAGGCGACTTCGATCTGCGGCACACCACGCGGCGCGGGCGGGATACCCACCAGCTGGAACTTGCCGAGGGTCTTGTTGTACGACGCCATCTCGCGCTCGCCCTGGAGGACGTGCACCTCTACCGACGGCTGGTTGTCGTCCGCCGTCGTAAAGATCTGGCTCTTCTTCGTCGGAATGGTCGTGTTGCGCTCGATGAGCTTGGTCATGACGCCACCCTTGGTCTCGATACCGAGCGACAACGGGGTCACGTCGAGCAGAAGGATGTCCTTGACCTCACCCTTCAACACACCGGCCTGCACCGCGGCACCCACGGCCACGACTTCGTCCGGGTTCACACCCTTGTTGGGCTCCTTACCGGTGACGCGCTGGACCAATTCCTGCACGGCCGGGATACGAGTGGAGCCACCCACCAAGATGACGTGGTCAATCTTGTCCAGGGTCATGCCCGCGTCCTTGATCGCCTGGTCGAAGGGCTTCTTGCAACGCTCGACCAAGTCCGCGGTCAATTCGTTGAATTTGGCGCGCGTGAGCTTGAGGTCGAGGTGCTTCGGGCCGTCGGCCGTCGCGGTAATGAAGGGCAAGTTGACCGTGGTTTCCTGGACGGAAGACAGCTCGATCTTGGCCTTTTCGGCGGCTTCCTTCAGGCGCTGGACGGCCATCTTGTCCTGCGACAGGTCGACACCCTCAGTGTCCTTGAAGGTCTTGACCAGCCAGTTCATGACGGCGTCGTCCCAGTCGTCACCACCGAGGTGCGTGTCTCCGGCGGTCGACTTCACTTCGAAGACGCCGTCAGCGATCTCGAGCACCGAGACGTCAAAGGTGCCACCACCGAGGTCGAAGACGAGCACCGTCTGCTCGGCGGAACCCTTGTCGAGTCCGTAGGCGAGGGCGGCGGCCGTCGGCTCGTTCACGATGCGGAGAACTTCGAGTCCGGCAATCTGGCCGGCTTCCTTGGTCGCGGTGCGCTGCGCGTCGTCGAAGTAGGCCGGCACCGTAATGACCGCTTGGGTGACGGTGTCGCCCAAGTAGGCCTCGGCGTCACGCTTCAACTTCTGGAGAATGCGCGCGGAGATCTCCTGCGCCGTGTACTTCGTGCCGTCAATGTCGATGTTCCAGTTGGTACCCATGTGGCGCTTCACTGAGCGAATGGTGCGGTCCGGGTTCGTGATCGCTTGACGCTTGGCCACTTCACCGACCAGTACCTCACCGGTCTTGGAAAATCCGACGACCGACGGCGTCGTGCGCCCGCCCTCCGCATTGGGGATAACGACGGGCTCGCCCGCCTCCAACACGCTCACCACTGAGTTGGTGGTTCCGAGGTCGATTCCGACTGCCTTAGCCATATGTGACTCCTTGTTCGTCTCCACCGAGCTCGGTCCTTCCGACCCGCTGGATCTGCTGAAACAAGAATATCAAAGTTGATAGGTGACTTGTCAAGTTTTTTCTAACTTCTTAACTCAACTATAGAAATAGCCAGACAAACAAGGGTTTTTCGGACAATCTAGGTTGGGGCTCACCGACCCAGCTGTCCCGAAACAGACCCACCGGCTAGCTTCACGATCGTGCTCGCGTCGCTCATCGCCCTCTTCATCGTCATCGGGATCTTCTTCTTTCTCCTCGCCGTCGCCGGTCTGGCGTTGGAAATCTGGGCGATCGTGGACGTAGCTCAGCGCCCCGAGAGTGACTACGCGGGGGTCAGCCTGGACCGGACGAGTTGGCTGATCTTGCTGGTCGTGCTGTGCGTACTGGCGGGTCCGGTGGGTCTCGGCGTCGCGATCTACTACCTGGCCGCCATCCGTCCACGACTGAATTCCGGCCGCTAGCTGCGGTCGTCACTATTCAAGCGAAAGATTCCCTTCCCACCGCACAGTACATAGGTGGCAAGGGAGTCATCGTGAACACTCGTCGTTGGATCGGCGTCGGAATAGCTGTCGCACTCCTCGCGGGTGCGAGCGTCCTCGTGGTGGTGACGAAGTCATCCACGTCACCCTCGCCGAAGGCCGGACCCGTACCGACCGGCGCGACGGTACTGACGTGGCAGTATCCGATGCCCCTGCCCGGACACGTGGCGACGGGGACCATGACCATCACGAATCCGACCGTGATAGCGCGCGCTCGTTCCCTCATCAACGCACTCCCGGTGACGAACTATCCCGTCGGGACCATCTGCCCCGCCGACGTCATGTTCCCCTTTACCGTGTCCTTTTCGACGGGTCCACACGTGGCCCCCCTCGCCACGGTGGTCTTCCAGTTGGGCGGTTGTCCGACTGCGACCGTCCACGTTCACGGCGTGCGACTCAGTCACACCCTCGGCAACTGGTCGCTACCGACGCAGTACGCCGCGATTCAGAAGGTGATTTCGCCGCAAGGCATTCCCATCGCCTGAAGTTCTAGCCCCGCAGCTCGATCTGCGGCACGCGCCGTGGCCACCAGAACGTGTCGTTCGTCAGGAAGCACAACGCCGGCACGAGGACGGTGCGCACGAGCAGCGTGTCGAGCAAGACACCGAGTCCCACGATCACGCCCACTTGCGTGAGGGTGATGAGCGGCAGAACCCCGAGAACCGCAAACACCGCGGCGAGTAGGACACCCGCCGACGTGATCACGACACCGGTCACCGACAGCGCGTGCACCATCGATGTCTTGGTATCGGCGTGGCGTCGTTCTTCCATCACGCGCGTGACCAAAAAGATGTTGTAATCCGATCCGAGGGCGGCCAAGAAAATGAACGCAATGAGCGGCGCGCCGACGTCCACTCCCGCGAACTTGTAGACGTAGTGAAACAAGTACTGGCTCGCCCCGAGCGCGGCGAAATAACTCGCTACCACTGTCAGCAGCAAGAGCACCGGTGCGACCAGGGCGCGCAGCACCAGCAAGAGAACAAGGAAAACTACGAGGAGCACCAGGGGAATGATCAAGTTCCGGTCGTGGTGCCACGCGGTGCGACTATCGAGGTCCTGAGCGACCGTGCCACCCACCAACGCGTGGGCCTCGGGAACCGCGTGCACCGCTTCGCGCAGCGACGTGATGGTGTCATACGCCGGTGCGGTATCGGGCGCGGCCGCCAAGACCACGTTGATCTGGGTAATCGTGCCGTTGGTTTCACCCAGCGTCGCCGAGGACACGCCACTCACACCGCGGGCCGTAGCGAGAACACTCGAGGCCTGCGGTGTATTCGAAATCACGGCCACGGGTGCCGTCGTGCCGGCCGGGAAGGCGCGCGCCAAGGTCTCTTGGCCCAGCACCGACTCCGGAGGCGTGCGGAATGACTGCGATTGGCTTAGCCCCAACGAAATGCCGAACACACCGCTGGCGAGCAACCCGAGAACGACCACGCTGAGGACGGTGGCGATCAGGGCGCGACGACGCACCAGACGACCCAAACGGCCAAAGTAACCGTCGTCGTGCTTCGAGGACGAGCCGACGACCGGTCGCACCGGCCAAAAGAGTCCGCGACCGAAGAGCACGAGGACCGCGGGTAGGAGTCCGAGCGCCGCCACGACCGCGACCGCGACACCAATCGCGCACGCAACGCCGAGCGAGCGCGTCGAGGGAATCAGCGCGAACACCAGGGTCAACAAACTGAGCACCACCGTGCCGCCGCTCGCGAGAATGGCCGGCACCGAACCACGCAGAGCCACCGCCATGGCGTCGTGCCGATCCTCATGGACCCGCAGTTCGTCTCGATACCGCGATATCAGGAGGAAGGAATAGTCCGTTCCCGCACCAAAGACGAGGACCGACAAGATGCCACTGGTCGCGGCGTCGAAGGTCAGACCGAGATGCGGCAAGATCGCGCCGGCGAGAGCCGCGGCCAGCTGGGAGGCCATGCCGATCACGAACAGGGGCACGAGCCACAGCCACGGACTGCGGTAGGTGATCACGAGGAGGAGGGCGACCACCAACACGGTCGCGAGCAAGAGTTTGACGTCCGCGCCGCTAAAGACGTTGGCGAGGTCCGCGGTGAATCCCGCTTCGCCCGTGACCTGCACGGTGAGACCAGCGGGAAGGTCACTGGCCGCGACGCGGCGTATTTCTTTCACGTCGGCCGTGATCACCGTGGTGTCTTGTGTGTGTGCAATAGGGACAACGAGGTAGGCGACGTTGTTCGAGGTCGCCGTGGGTAGTGGTCCCTGGTGCGGTACGCCGTAGTCCAGTTGCGACAGGGCGGACTGGCGCTGGGTGATGGCGGCGTGGTCAGCGGCGGTCAGGGGACCGTCACTGCGGCTGTAGACCACGACCGCCGAGGTCTCACGCGCGCTCGGCAGGGTCGCCTGCAGTTTGGCGACTTGAGCCGACTCCGATGAGGAGGGAATTTCGAGTGGCGAACTATTGGACGCCGTGACCCCGAGTCCCCCAATGAGGCCACCGAACACCAGAACCAGAAAGACCACCGTGAACCACGCCCCGCGCCGGCTCGTGATGCGTTGTACCCACTCATTCATGTCGAAGTCCCCGTCGTCTGGTTCTGTACGTGCTGGATGGTACTGGTGACCTTGGTCCCCCGAGTTCAACCCGGACGAACAATTCCGCTCACTACGCTTTGGCTATGGCTGACTTGATCCTGCTCCGACACGGTCGTTCCCAGTGGAACGAACTCAATCTCTTCACTGGCTGGCACGACGTCGATCTCGTCGCCCAAGGTGAGAACGAAGCCCGCACCGCGGGAGAATTACTGGCCGCCGAGAACGACCTGGACCTGCGATCGCTGCACACTTCTCTACTCACGCGCGCGATTCGCACCGCGGAACTCGCGCTGTACGCCGCGGGTCGCTCGTGGCTGCCCGTCACGCGGGACTGGCGTCTTAACGAGCGTCACTACGGCGACCTCACCGGCAAGGACAAGAAGGAAACAGCCGAGAAGTTCGGGATGGAGCAACTCAAGTTGTGGCGCCGCAGCTACGACGTCCCGCCGCCGCCCATGCCCGAAGGTGACCCGCGCCGCAGCGACCACGACCCTCGCTACCGGGACCTCGCACCCGCACAGATTCCGGCTACCGAATGTCTAAAGGACGTGGTTGCTCGCGCCACTCCGTATTTCCACGACGTGCTGGCGCCGGATCTCCGTACCCAAGCTGGCCGTGGCGGCGCGGTGCTGGTCGTTGCGCACGGCAACTCGCTACGAGCGCTGCGCATGATGCTCGAAGGCATCTCACCGGATGAGATCACCGAACTGGAGATCCCGACGGGTATTCCCTTTAGGTACACGCTCGACGACAACCTGTCGGTTCTCTCGGGGACCTACCTCGGGGACCCCAACGCCGCGGCGGCCGCCGCCGAAGCGGTCGGCCGCCAAGCGGGCTGAGGCGAAGGGTCGAGCGCTAGATCGCGTCGACGCCCTTCTCGTTCGTGCGCACGCGCACGGCGGTGTCCACCGGCACGACCCACACCTTGCCGTCACCGATCTTGCCGGTTTGGGCGCTGGTCACGATGCCCTCGACCACGTCGTCCACTTGGGCGTCGTCGACGAGAACTTCCAACTTCAACTTCGGAACGAAGTCCACTTCGTACTCGGCCCCGCGGTACACCTCGGTGTGACCGCGCTGGCGACCGAAGCCCTGGGCTTCGGTGACGGTCATGCCGTTCACGCCGAGGCTCTTGAGCTTCTCTTTCACGTCATCGAGCTTGAAGGGCTTCACAATGGCGACTACTAATTTCATTGTTCTATCCGTTTCTCTCTAGTTCAGTTCTTAGCCGAGAGGGACGTAATCCGCTCGGAGAAGGTTTCGGACGGGAAGGCCTCTTCATCGTGGATCGCGAGGTCACCGACCTCGAGCACCGCGTCGGGTTCACGTAGACCGCGCAGCACGAACTTGACCAGGTAGAAGATGATGGCCGTCGCGACCGCCGTGAAGATGATGATCCACGCGGCGGCGAGGAACTGCTCCCACTCCTGGTGCCAGCTGTGCGTGTAGAGCACACCGCCGACCGAGAAAATGGAGCTTCCGTGGTAGTTCTTGCCCGCCGAGCCGTACTGGATCATGCCCGGGTCGGCCAGGATGCCGACCAACAGACCACCGACGAGACCGGCGATGCCGTGCGTGTAGACCACACCGAACGCGTCATCCACCTTGGAGAACGGACGAACCTTGCTCAGGAAGTTCCAGGCCACCCAGACAATGGACGACGCCGTCAATCCAACGAGAATCGCGCCGAGGCCGTTCACCCAGCCCGCTGAGGGCGTAATGGCCACGAGACCACAGAGCATTCCGTTGAGCGCACCCAAGAACGTGGGCTTCTTGTGCTTCGAGAACAGCATGTCGAGCGCGAGCCAGGCCAACACACCAGTCGCCGTGGCGACATTGGTGTTGAGCACGGCGGAGGCCGCGTCGGCACCCGCGTAGAAGGGGTCACCACCGTTGAAGCCGTTCCAGCCCATCCACAAGAGACCCGCACCAATGGCCACCATCATCATGTTCGACGGCACTGAGGTGCGGTCGCGCTTGAGACGGGGACCGACAATCGCGGCGCCAACGAAGGCGGCCACGCCAGCGGACAGGTGAATCACGTAACCACCGGAGTAGTCAACGGCACCCTTCTGGGCGAAGAATCCGCCACCCCAAAGGAGTGCGGCATTGATGCAGTACACGAAAGTGATCCACAGCGGCACGATCAACAACCACGCCTTGAACTTCAGGCGACCGACGAGGCCACCGAGGAACAGGAGCGGGGTGATGGCGGCGAACACGAACTGGAAGTACGCCAGAGTGGCCGTTGGGAAGTGGAACGGGATCAGTGTGTTGGCTCCCGACACCGCCTGTGCTTGCTCGCTAAAGGGCTTGAACAGGTTGTGAGGAATGCCGATGAACCCCGACCAGAAAGATCCGGTCGCACCCAAGTGCGCTTGCGGACCGAAGGCGAGGTTGTAGCCCCAGGCCATCCAGACCAACAGCGTCACGCTGAAACCAGCGAAGACCATCAACATGGTGTTGACGATCCACTTCTTCTGGACGAGCCCGCCATAGAGAATGGCGAGCGCGGGGATACTCATGAGACCCACCAAAGTTGCCGAAACCATCTGCCAGGTGTTGTCACCTGGATTCAGCCAGTTTGGATATGGTGCGTACGACGTGGCTGCAAGGATCACCGCCACTCCTTTCCGTGATGCATTGGCGAGGGCGGCGCTGACCTCAGTTGACTGTGGTCAGTGTCGTCCGCCTCCGTTACGTCACGGTTAGCGGTGTGTTTCGGGACTGTGAACTAGCCCCGAATTACTCGGCCGAGGTGGTACCCGAACTCGGCGCCGAGCCAGTCGGCTCGAGCAGTGAGCGCTCGACGACCTGGGAAATGTCCATCACCGACACTTCGTCGCCCTTGCCGTTGGCCTTGACCGCGTCGTCGATCATGATCATGCAGAACGGACACGCCGTCGACACGATGTCCGCCCCGGTGCCGAGAGCTTCTTCGGTGCGGTCCATGTTCACGCGCTTGCCGATGTTCTCTTCCATCCACATGCGCGCGCCGCCGGCACCACAACAGAAGCCTTTTTCGCGGCAGCGACCCATTTCGACTTGGGTCACGCCCGGAATGGCGTCGAGCACGTTGCGCGGCTCATCGAACACGCGGTTGTGACGACCGAGGTAGCAAGGGTCGTGGTAGGTGACGGTGCCCTTGTATCCAACACCCGGCGTCAAGCGACCTGTTGCCACGAGGTGGCTCAGGAGTTCGGCGTGATGGATCACTTCGTAGTTACCACCGAGGCTCGGGTACTCGTTCTTCATGGTATTGAAGCAGTGCGGGCAGCTCGCGACAATCTTCTTCGCGCCCACGGAGTTCAACGTTTCGATGTTGGCCTTGGCCATCTCCTGGAACAAGTACTCGTTACCCATACGGCGCGCGGGATCACCCGTGCAACTCTCACGCGGTCCGAGCACAGCGAACTTGACGTTCGCGCGGTGCAGCATGCGGGCGGTCGATTCCACCTGCTTGCGGCCACGCTCGTCGAGTGATCCAGCACAACCAACCCAGTAGAGGTACTCCACGTCCTCGGGAATAGTGTCCTCGATAACCGGAATCTCGAAGTCCATGGCCGCGATCCAGTCGCCCCGCTTGGCCTGACCGAGACCCCACGGGTCGCCCTGGTTTTCCATGTTGCGAAGCAACAGACTGGCTTCAGTCGGGAAGCGGGACTCCATCAAGACTTCGTAACGACGCATGTCGATGATCGCGTCCACGTGCTCGATGTCCACCGGGCACTGCTCCACGCAGCTTCCGCAGGTGGTGCAGCTCCACAGAACGTCGGGGTCAATGACCGAGGGAACGAGCGTCTCCACGTCAGCACTGGACTCCCCGGACAACAAGCGGTCGGCCGAAGCGAACATGTTGTCGCGCAGACCCATGATGAGGAGCTTCGGGCTGAGGGGCTTGCCCGTGTTCCACGCCGGGCACACCGACTGGCAACGCCCACACTCGGTGCACGTCGCAAAGTCGAGCATCTGCTTCCACGTGAAGTCGTCCACCTTGCCCACTCCAAAGACCGTGTCCTCGGTGACGTTCTCCATGTCCATGTCGGGGGTCTTGTCGAGACCACCCAAGGCACGGGGACGACGCGAAGCACCAACGTTGATGGGCGCCAAGAAGATGTGAAGGTGCTTCGAGTACGACACGAAGACCAAGAAACCCGCAATCACGCCGACGTTGGCGATCAGGAAGACGGCCTCGAGCACAGAGTTGACACCGGTGCCGAGCGGCTGGAGCCAGGTAGCGACGAGGTGGCTGGAGAAGGCCCACTTCGACTGTCCAAAGGGGAAGTGACCGGTGTTGATCTGTGCCGCGCGGTAGACGAGCAGCGTGATGATCACCATCGAGATCATGAAGAGAACCAACCACGCGGCTCCGGTGTGGCTGCCATAGAAGCGACTGGCGCGGTCCTTCTTCGACGGCGCGTTCTTCAAGCGAATGATGGAAAAGACGATGAGCGACACGAGCACCGCGGTCGCGAAGAAGTCTTCGACGAAAGCCAGCCAGTTGTCGGTGCCGATCAGCGGAATGTGGAAGTCACGACTAAAGAGGGCGCCGTACGCCTCGATGATCGTGGTCATAAGAACGGTAAATCCCCACATGGTGAAGAAGTGCGCGAGGCCCGGCACCGTCCAGCGAAGGAGCTTGCGCTGGCCGGCGACTTCGACCAGTTCGGCCTCGGCCGGCTTGCGGAATCCCTGCCAACGTCGCGGGGCGGGCTGACCGCTGCGAATCAACTTCGACAGCCAGAAGAAACGACGACCGGCGATCGCGAAACACACGATCGTGATCCCCAGCCCCAAGATGATGCGTGCCAGCACTGATCCTCCTAATGGTCTCGGTCGCTGCCCTCGTCCCTAGGACGCGGTCGGCTTCCGGAAATTCTCGGCGTAACGACTTGGTGTGGGACCGCGCTGGCCCCGGTACTTCGAACCCAGTCCGGCCGCTCCGTAGGGGCGGTCGGCGGGTGTGGTCATCTCGAAGAAACTGATTTGACCAATCTTCATTCCCGGGTACAGGGTGATCGGTAGGTTCGCGACATTGGAAAGTTCCAGCGTCAAGTGTCCGTCCCAACCCGCATCGACGAATCCGGCGGTCGAGTGAATAAGGAGACCCAAACGTCCGAGCGAACTCTTGCCCTCGAGTCGCGCGACCAAGTCGGCCGGAAGGGCGACGCGCTCGATTGTCGAGCCGAGCAAGAACTCACCCGGGTGGAGAATTAAGGGATTTTCGGAACCCACGTCCACCAATTCGGTGAGGTCTTCCTGATCTTCGCGAACGTCAATCACCCGCTGGGTGTGGTTGCGGAAAACCCGGAAGTACTGGTCAATGTGGAGGTCCACGGACGACGGCTGAATGCAGTCATCGCCCAGAGGATCGATGATGATGCGACCGGCGTCGAGAGCCTCTTTGATGGAGCGATCGGAAAGGACCATGACGAAGAAACGATACTCGTTGGTAACCCCCGTCTCCGCGGACCAATCTTCAAGGAATCTTTGGCACCAGTCAGCCAGCAAGCACCCGACTACCATGGTCCCTGCGCGGGCGTAGTTCAGCGGCAGAACATCAGCTTCCCAAGCTGAGAACGCGGGTTCGATTCCCGTCGCCCGCTCTCTGGTTATAATGCCGAAACCCCAGTATTTGCAAGGGTTTTGAAGTTTCCTGGCATTGCCGCAAGTGACCGTAGGTGTCCTGCATGAAACGCCCATAACCGCCCAAACGGTTACTTTTTTGGAGCTGGACCGCCCACGGACCGCCCAAAAGTGGTCCCCACGAACGGCAAGACTGCTAGCTCTACGCCGGCAGGCCCAACTGGTCACTGCTCAAGACCATCACACCCCGCTAGTTTCCGAAGTCCCGATTTGGCTTGAGTGCCTCGGTATCTCCCACGTCGCTAATCGACGGGTTCTTTGACTCGAAATAGTGGCGAAGGCGGGATTCAAACCAACGCCCTTGCCGCAGAGCCTTGCCGAATAAACCCTGATCAGATGCGTCGTGCATAGGCTCGTCAAAGTCGACTATTCGCGCAGACAAGCGCTCTTCAGCAACAAATAGTCGATAAATGGCACTGAAAACTCACATTATTTCGCAGCGTACTGTGATCTGAGTACCCCACGCTAGATGCCCCAGATCCGAGGTTGGTCTACCCAAGGAGGTCGTACCGTCGCTTTTCGCGGTTCGATCTCTGGTCCTAGAAGCACTCCGGTCGGGGTAGTCGTCGGCAGACTCGTCTTGGGAACCGCGTAGCCGAATCGCATTCGCCTGCCAAGGACATCGCTGCACACCATGACAACCTCGACCACATGGGACTGCGGACAGTTCGCGAATCCGTCGAACATTGCGGCAATAGTTCCACCGAACTCCCAGAAGCCGACTTGGCTGGTACGGACGCCATCAGCCTGTGTCACGTTTCCAACCACGAAGAATCCCCAGGCAGACGAAGACTGGTCTCGCACGAGCACCACTGTTCGGATGGCCACTGCATCTACGGTGTTGCGGATACCAATCGTCCACCGGTTTTCCAGCGGCCCGTCGTATCTCATTACTTCGAGCTGCGGACGCCACCGGTAGTCGCGGTCATTGCGCGTCTCGATCGCGAGATCTTCCGCTGCCTTTGCCTCCCGGTTGGCAGAACGAACGATGCCCCGGTTCTGCCACATGACGATTGCAGTAACGACCGCGAGTACGAAGGTTGCTCCAGCAACCAGGTAGCCAGCAATGTCTGACGGGCTGTTCACGAAGACCTTGATGGAGTTCACGAGGAGAGCGTATTGCGACGATGGCTTCGCGCATTGTTGGCGAGATCAGATCATTGCGTGGCACAAGCTGCACATCACCAACGGACCAACGGAGTCAATGAATAACCTCGCCACGCGAGTGAAGCGAGTCGCGTTCGGGTTTCGGTCCTTCACGAACTATCGAATCCGCGCGTTGCTTTGCGCCGGAAAGCCCAACTGGGATCTACTCGCGACGATCACACCACGCTGAAGTCCGAAGTCCCTCGTTACCTCCGCCGTGGCAGAGGCTGGCGTGCCGAAGTACCTGCAGCGATTCTCTGAGTACGCAGCTGCGTTCGCGGCCATAGCGGCCGCCTTCTTGACCTGAGGGCTGATGGTTTTCAATGCCGGGAGAGTCTGGTTGGGCGAGGCTCGAGAGAAGGGTTGATGAGTGGCAGGGAGGGGATGTTCAGGTGTCGCACTCCCGGCGGTTGGTGACGGTTCGGACTAAGAGGTCGATGGTCGAGTGTCCGGCTTGCCGATACAGGCCGGGCGGCCGAGTGGGACTGGGATTGTGTGCGACTGGCCATCAAGCGTGTAGGTCACGGAGAGGGTCCTCAGCACGTCGTACGAGCCCGGCCGCCACCAGCTGCTGCGGAGGTCGACGCGCGCATACGCCGCGAAGATGGCCCCGGGTCGGGCCCGGTATTTGAGCGCAAAGGACCAGCTGGCGGGGAACGTCTGGGCGCCACCATGTCCAGCAGGGCCGATCGCTGACGGCCCATCGTCCAAGCCGAGCGAAAGCCGCGTGACAGTCACGGCTGACGACGCACTCACTTTCATCGGCTGGACGACGACTAAGTGAAGCGGCATGTCGCCGGAAGGTAGGTGCCAGATGATGCCGCATGAACCGGTCGGATCATTGGAAAGTACACCAGGGGCATCACCGGGTTTCGTCGCTGAGAGCGTGGTGAACAAGTAGGCCTGAGAGCCCGGGAGCACATCGCTAGGGGTAAGGGCAGGAACCGCACGGCTCGTACTCGAGCTGTGCTCCAGCAGCGCAGCGCCGATCAAGACGACCGCGAGGGCGAGTGCACCAGCGGCAAACCATCCGAGTTTCGCTGGAACACCGGACCGTTCTCGCTCTGATCTCAGGGGTCTGATGTCGGGGGACGACGACAAGTCTTGTGTGTCGAAAGCGGTTCCCTCCACCGCCGAACTCTGGCATCCGCCGTAGATATTGTCAAGCGTGCGTCATGAGGCGCGCGCGACAAAGGTATGGCGGAAGTGCCTGTAGGTGCAGTCAACTATTGCGAGCATGAACGTGGTCAGACCACCAGACCCCGCTCATTTCCGAAGAGCCAGAAAACTGCCAGCCACATCCGGAGCAAGACCGATGACCGAATCACTGCTGGTGAAGACGGGTCCTGCATGCTCGTCACTCTAAAGCTGAGTTCCTCAAGATCGAAAGTGGGCTCTCCACCGTGATCGCCGTCAATGCGACACCTGGACATTCCCACCCTCCCACTCATCAACCCTTCTCTCGAGCCTCGCCCAACCAGACTCTCCCGGCCTTGAAAAACATCAGCGCGAGGGTCAAGAAGGCGGCCGCTGTTGCCGCGAACGCAGGCGCGTACTCAGAGAATCGCTGCAGGTACTTCGGCACGCCAGCCTCTGCCACGGAAGAGGTCACGTAGCTGAGGAGACCAATGGCTGCCCATGCTGCGAACGCCACCAGATAGACCTTCGAGTTTGGGAGGTAGCGATCGAGTTCGACGTCTCGTCGGTCAAGCACCACATTAAACAGCACAATGCGATATCTCATCGGGATCGACCTCCGATCGACCTTGCGTGCATACTTCTCGGGATGGTTCGACTTAGCAATGGCGAAGCCGACAAAACCCGCAAATGGGAAAATTGCGAAGTTGGCAGCGAAGGGAACAAGGGCCATCCAGGTCGCACTGCGAATGGCTGTCATCCCGAGAAACTGGGCACCGACAACGTAGAAGGTGGCCAGCCCAAGTAGGCCGCAAGTGGCAAACCAAGCACGCCTCAACCAGCGGGAGATCACTCTCGTGGCATCTTCCTAAAAGAAGTTCTGCGGAGTGGCTTCAGCCACGATTTTCTTGCGGCGGCGAAGCAACGTGACTCATTCACCACTCAATCTTACCACCGGCGTGTCTTTAATCGCTAGGAGATGAGGCGGATCGCTGGTCGCATTGTACTTGGGCCGAAAACCCGCGATGGAAGTCGCCGGTGTGGTTCAGGGATTCGTGTGGCCGTTGTGACCACTGAGACCACTGAGTCGCTCAGCAATGACTCGATCTCGTTCCAGTGACGAGTGCTGATACCGAAGCGCCGCCGCCGGTGATGCGTGGCCTGCTCGCCGCATCAGTTCCGCAGTGGTTGCGCCGGTCGCAGCAGCCAACGTGAGCCCGGTGTGCCGGAGGTCATGGAAATGAAGATCTGGTCTGCCGACCTCAAGTCGAGCCTTCGACCACGCTCGCTGGATGACCATCGAAGATGCAGGCTTGCCGTCACGACCAAGCACGAGCAGCGAGTCGTCCGTCTCGCCAACGAATCGATCCAAGTGGTACTCGAGTGGCTCGATTGCCATGGACGGGATAACGATGACGCGACGACCAGCGGCTGACTTCGGTTCCTTCAAGACTGACTCCCCGGTCGTCTTGAAGGTCCTGCTTCGCTCCACGTTCAAGGTCATGTCGTCAAGGTCGATGTCGGATCGAACGAGACCAAGGATCTCCCCTCGACGAAGCTGGCACCAGACGGCAAGGACGACACAAACGCGCAAGTGTGCGGGCATCGCTCGATAGAGCTGATCGATCTCCTCAAGGGTGGCTACCGGGCGTTCAGGGGTGTGTTCCTGTCCGGCTCCAGTCACTTTGCACGGCGAGGTGACGATGAGCTCGTCGAGGACGGCCGTCTTCATGATGGTGGCGAGTAGCCGGTAGGACTTGGCGGCCGTACTCGGATGGCGCTTGGCCGCATGTCCGTTCCACGTCCGTACATCGGCGGGAGTCAGTTCACGAAGGGGCACCTGGCCGAGCTCGGGAAGGATGTGGCGGTCCAGCAAGTAGGTGTAGAGCTCACGCGTGCGGACCGCCAAGTTGTGACGACCTTCGAGCCACCGGTACGCGTACTCACAGAGCGTGGCCGACCCCAGCCCAGGATCGATCCAGATACCCCGTCGCAAGTTGATCTCGACTTCGGCCAAGGCGGTGAGCGCGTCCGCCTTGCGGTCGTAAGTGCCGAGGGTGAAACGCTTACCCTCATATTCATAGGACGCCTGCCAGCGGCCAGAGGAACGCTTGCGCAGGTAGCCGAAGTGTCGTCGTTCGCTCATGACCACCCCCTCATCGCTTGGATTCGACACGTTGTGCATCCACCCAACGGTCGAGGTCGACGGGAGAAAAGCGGATCTTGTGGCCCCCGAGACGAATGAAGGGGATGCGTCGCTCGTGGATCAGTCGGCGCAGGAAGCGCTCGGAGCACCCGAGGTAGGTCGCAGCTTGAAGAATGTCCATGAGCGGACGTCGGTCGCTGGCCTCGGAAGTTGACGTTGATGCGCCGCTTGATCGCGAGGCCCTCCCTGTTGGACTGGGTCCAAAGTGTTGGCGCTTCACCTTGCACCGAACCTTGCACGCCGGCACTGCATCTCAGCGAGTTGAGACAGGTCGGCAGTGGGCGACCGAAAAACTGAGAACGGCCCCACTACCTTCGAAGCACTATGCGGAGAGCAATACGACTGATCGCTGCGGCACTTATGGCCGCGATGGTGCCGCTGTGCGTGCCTTCCGTTGCCTGGGCTGATCGCCCCCACACCTACGGCACTGACCAGTTGGCCCTCTCCTACGAGATCCCAATCACTAACCCGGCGAACGGCCACTCCTACCCGAGTGTGCTGCTCGTCTCCAGCGCGCGCCTCGATTCGCAGATGCCCGATGGCTCGGGGGTCAGCGCTCCTTCGGGCCAGCTCTACCTCACCTTGCAGATGAGCTCGGGCCCGGTCCAACACAACTACAGCGACCCCTCCTACGGCAACTTCTTCTCGAACATCACGCCGCTGCCAGCATCCGCCTTTACGTGTCGCTCGACCAAGGGGCAGGTGTTCCCCGTGACGCGGTCCAATCCAGCTGATGAGAGCGTGACGGCCAATGCCGACGTCGCCGACGGCCTGGTTGCTGCCACCTACGCCTGTCTCGTGCCCGACAACTTCCGAGCGGGCAGTGTCGTCGTCGGTCCGTCGTCGACCATCGGCACCGAGTACCAGAACATGGGCGGCGGAACGCCAACGGTGCTCCACGTCGGAGGGCCTACGACCATTCCCGTCCAGTTCCCCACCCAGTTGACGGTGGACTCGCCACCGACAACTGGCGGCACATCGGGTGCAGCGCCTGCGTCGGGTTCCTCGAGCAGTTCGAGTGGACTCGTCGGCGGCGTGTTGCTCGTGGTGGTGGTCGCTGGAGCCACGGTCTACCTCGTGCGGCGCCGACCGAAAGCTGGCGTATCGACGCTCCCACCTCCGCCAGTGAACGTCGTGCCCGAGCAGATGGACCTTGCTGCGTCGCCCGAGTCGCCGGTCGAGAAACCAGATGAGGGTGAAGACAACGTCGCGCCAGAAGCTGCGCCAGTTGTTGCTCAGAGTCCTGACTCCGATGACGAGGCACCAGCGTGGCGCCTGCGGGTCAACGTGCTCGGGGCGCTCGACTTCGAGCCGTCGGTGCGCGGACTCAGCGAACCGGCCCGCTCCATCCTCTGCTTCCTCGCCTTCCACCGCGATCGCGCCATGTCGAGCGGTGAGGTGCAGACAGCGGTGTGGCCCATGAGCGTCGAGCGAGACGTCTCTCGAGCGACCTTCCATAACTACGTGACCGAAGCTCGTAGGGCCGTTGGCGCAGACGTCTTGCCCGAGGCATCGCGGGGCGCTGGCTATCGACTCCTCGAGATGACAACCGACGTCGAGCAGTTTCGCGCCTTGGTGGACTCTGCTCGAGGTGCTGACGAGGAGACTTCGGCCAGCATTCGACTCCGGGCCCTCGAGCTCGTACGCGAGTACCCGTTCGCAAGTGAAACCTCGCCGTTCTTCGAGTGGATCCGCAGCGAAGGACTCGAGGGTCAGATCGTGCGCCTCATCAGTGACACCGCCTACCGCACCGGCATCGATCTCCACCGCTTGGGCAGGCTCGACGACGCAGAGACCGCGCTGCGCAAGGGCTTGATCGTGGCTCCTTCGACGCTCGCCCTCTGGGAAGAGCTGACCGATGTCATCGCGGCCCGGGGCGATGGCGAGGTATTGCGTCAGCACTGGATCCAGGCCGAGGTCCACCTGAGTGCATCTGAGGTCGGTGACCTCCGTCGGCGCGTTAATGTCTGAGGCCGTCATCGCGACACCTCGGCACGGATGAAGGCACGCACCTTGGCCTCGGCCCTCGTTCGCTGCATGCGCGCCGCGTCGTAGGAGATGCCGTAGCGCTCGGCCATCCAGGAGAGCTCGACGCCCCAGACCCGGGTGCAGTCGATGAGGACGAACTCGTCGTTGGTGATGACCGTGCCAACGGCAAGCCACAGGACCTCGAGCAACTCCTCGACGTGGCGGTCGTCCTCCGTGAGTTCTGCGAAGTCGAAGTCATCGGGGATGCCAACTGTTGGAACCGAACGCCGAACCGACCTGCGAGTCGCCGCTCGAGCGGCAGCAACCGCACTGGTCGCCAACCAACGCCGACGGAGCTCAGCCGGGTGGTCCGAGATGGTTCGGAGCTGCTCCAAGAGGGTGATCTGGAGCTCCTCGCTGAAGGCCGCTCGTCCAATGAAGCTGGCGCAGCGGGCGACCACGGTCGCAACGGCAGGCGTGACCGCCACCATGACGAAGCTCGTCAGCCAGGGCTCCGTGGTGGCTGCTCCGAGGTAGTGCCCGAGGAGGGCGTCTCGCTCGGAAGTTGCCTCTTGGAGTGCGAGGGCGAGGTCGAGGGGTCGCGACGCCCCGAGGGTGTCGAACCCGAGCGATTCGATTACCCCCCAGAGCTTTCGACCGGAAGAACCGGCCGAGTTGAGCTCGAGGTCGCGGGTGAACAGGGACATGGTTGCTGTGGTGTGTGCCATGGGGTCACTCGACGCCTGTGAGTTCACAGAACTGCTCGGAGAACTGCTCATATGAGGTCAGATCCCAGTCGTGGCAAGGCAAATTTCTTCTCCACAAGTGCTTGGGGAGCACCATCGTGCGCTTGAGATCGCGCATCGAGCTCACTCATATGAGCCATTCGGGCCCGCTTGCGGGCCTCGACGCGCTCGTGCCGGAGCTCTTTGTCCATGGTGAAGAAGACGTTGGCGAGCTCGACGGCTCGAGGGTGGTCGTAGCCGCGGCCGGTGAAGGTGAAGGTGCCCTCGATCGTCCGGAACTCATTCGACCGGGCCATGAAGACCGCCCTTGCCGCCCTGAGCGCCTGGAAGGTGGTGGTGAAGCCCCGAGACTTGGTGATGAGCTGCCCGGTGAAGCCGAACGCCTGAGCGTGGAGCCGGAGGTTCAGGTGGCGATAGTCCATCTGGCGGGCCAGATCCCAGGCGGTCAGAGCCAACGTGCGCCGGTGGTCGTCGACGCCAAGCTGCTCGATCTGTCGGCGGGTGCGGAACCGGTAGGCGAAGTGCTTGGAGCCGTCGGTGGTCTTGATCGAGTACTTCGCCAAGTATGACGCAGCGTGGCTGTCACCGGGTTCCACCTCTGCGAGGTCGAACTGACGGCCCCACCCCCGGGGCACACCGTCTGACCCCGTGACGGTGGTCGATCGAACGACCTCGGCCATCGTTTGGCTGAGGAACTCGGCGGTCAGCCACGAAGGTGGCGCACTCGAGGCGTGTTCGGAGCCGTCGGCTCGAAGGATCCCATGGAAGTGGATCAGCCCACGGCGCTGCACCTCGGCGACCTTCAAGTAGTTGATTCGTGCCACGGACCACAGGTCCGTCCGTTTCACACCACCGGCCGCCGCGAGACGTCGCTGGAGTTGCCGCATCGTGTGGCTGAAGAGCCGCGAGGCGTGGGCGTTCCACAGGACCGCAGCTCGGTAGTCGAAACAACTTGAGCAGAGTGGTGAGCCGAGAATTTCGTCGCTGCCTTCGTGTTGCATGTCGCAACTCCGGGGTTGGCCGTGCCCGCAGCGATCGAAGCCTTGCGTCTTCGAGCGCGGGTGACAGGTGCCATTGGCCCTCGTCGTGTGGACTGCCCCGAACGACGGCGCCGTCAAGGTGAAGAAGACCTTGGGATGTCCGTCCGCCGCTTGGTCGACGCCTTTGCCCCCAACAAGGCCCGCCGAAATGAGGATCCAGGCATCGGCCTTGTAGAGAGAGGCACAGGCCGGACAGAGCACTTGGCGGCGGTCCTTGCACGCCACCTTGAGTTCTCGACGGCGGATCTCTCCGGTGTCGAGCTGCACCATCTCGCCGCAGATGCGAATCGGGTGCGAACAGCTCGACGCGAGGCGTACCTCCTCCAGCAGCGCGCGTCGTTCGCTCGCGTTCACCGAACACGCAACTTCTGCGCTCGGCTCGCGATCACCTCGATCTCTTCGTCGCTCAGGTAGGGGGTCTTGAGCAGGACTGGGACGCCGCCTTCGGCGAGGAGGTAGCCAACGCCACGCTTGGAGGGATCGATGGCGGCAGCAGAGAAACCTTGTTTGGCCCAGCCCTGACCGAGGATCGTGTCCGAGGCGTCGCTCGAGCTGCAACGCATGGCGAGTCGGAAGGCGAAGAGGTCTCGGATCCAGGTCGGCACGACTTCGTGACTCGGCTTCTGGGTGGCCGCCACCACAATGAAGCCGGCCGCACGACCACGGGAGACGAGGTCACGGAGGAGCTCGGCGAACTGGTCCCGCAGGTCCTTCTTGCCACCGCGGAGGTAGAAGGCGAGTTCATCGATGACGATGACGTGGAGGCCGCCACCGGTCTCACGGGTGATCTTGCGTTGGCGCACCTCTAGCAATGACGCGTAGCGGGCGTCCATCTCGGTGCGCAGTTCTTCGAGGGCGTGGACGGCAGCCTCTTGATCTGGCCCGATGAAGCGTTCAGCGACTGCCGACCACATGGCGAGCTCCACCTGCTTGCCATCGAAGAGCGTGACCCGCACCGAGGGGTCAAGGGCCGCCGCGGCGATGATCTGTGACAACGCCACCGACTTTCCCGATCCGGGTTCGCCACCAATGAGCACGTTGTGCTCGGGGAGTCCAAGTTGGATCACGTGTCCGTCATCGGCCACGCCGAAGGCAATGGGCCTCCAGAGATCGACCCGTTCGGCCGCCGTGAGCCCCGAGCACAAGTTCGCTGGCAGGGGGTCAACGAGGATCTCGGTGATGGTGACGTAGGAGGCGTTCTCGGCAACAGGGCGAACTTGGAGCTGACGGACGCCGAGGGCAGCTGCAAGCTCGGGGGCGTTCGCTTCCATGACCTCGAAGTGAAGACCAGCCGGGAGGCGGACGAGGTAGGTGCGACCAACTGAGGTGACGTCAACGCGCGCAATCGTCGGGATGGCACCGGTTCGTCCAATGACCATGCAGACCCAGAACGCTGCCTGCAGTCGGAGGGTGGCCTGTCGGGCCTGGGCGTTCCTCTGAAACCTGGTCCTCAGATCAGGTCGTTGCCAGGCCACGATGCCGGCGGCGACGAGGATCACGTATGGGCCCCAGGGAACAATGAGCCACGCCACCGACAAGACGACAAAGGTGGCGACTGAGAGTGCGATCTCGTGACGCCACCCCTGGACCGCAGTTGCGATCCAGGGGCGACGCACTGATGGGGACGTGGCCCTAGCCACGGTGTTCACCTGACCACTTGCTCCACGCGAACCAGCCCGCAGCGCCGAGGAGCACCACACCGAGGTGGGTGAGCAGCCAGAGGAGGGCGAACTGGATGAGGGTGATGATGATCAGGATCATCAGCGCCTTGGCCAGCATCAGGCCGCAGCCTTCATGACCTCGATGCGCTCGGCGCGGAAGCTGATCCCGTGGTTGTCGCCGACCTCCCAGGTCTGACCGACGAGGCCAGTGATCTTGAGCAGCGTGAACTCGCTCAGACCCTTGACGTCACCGGCGACCTTGATGGTGATCGAGTCCTTGATCCCGCCGCCAGCCGCGAAGACCGGCACCTGGAACAGCGGCACCCCGTGTTCATCGGTCTTCTGGGACTTCGTGGCGAAGTCGAGAACCGGTTCGGCAGCACCGGCTGCTGCGAACTTGATCGTGGTGGTGTCGATGGGCAAACGCATGATGGCTCCTCCTGGAGGCGAACTTTTCGCCTTCCACTTGAAGAGCCACTGCTTTTCCCGATTTCGAACAGGAATTTTCGAAGTTTCTTGTCGAGGGTGTGTTTCCTACCTAGAGAATCTGAATTCTGGGTCATCGTGCCCGTGGTTCCGCAGGGCGCAAGCGCCCAGCGGCCACGGCGAGGCCTGACGGCCTCGTGAGATTCGAGGAGGCGTGGTCAAACTTTTCTATTCGTCAGATCAAGACCGAGAAGCTCTGTGCGAAGTTCAAGATCACCCGATCGATGGGAGCAACTGGTTCTTGCTACGACCACGCCAGCGCCGAGAGCTTCTGGTGCGTATTCCGGAGTTTTCGAACACCCAATCCGGAGTTTTCGTGCACATCTCGGTGGGACTCGTGGCCGCGTAGTGGCCGACGCTGTTGTGAGGTCAGGTCCTCTTAGCTCACCTCCTTCGCGGTCATCGTAGAGCAGGG
>CAIQGE010000031.1 GCA_903871335.1 uncultured Actinomycetes bacterium | reverse complement strand
TCTCACTCTCAGCAACGTGAACGTGACCGGGAATTCGGCGTTACTCGAAGGAGGGGCCATTTTTAGTAGCGGCACGCTCTCCATCGAGGGCGGCGGGTTATCGAACAATTCGTCGATCAACGGCTGCGGTGGTGCCGTTGCCAGTTCCGGAACCCTCACGGTCACACGGGCCAGCTTCGTGAGCAATGAATCGGAATGTGGCGGTGCGATCCAGCAGGATCCGGGTGGGCCGATCATGGTCGAGAGCTCGCTGATTAAGTCCAACTACGTCCGCGACTACGGCGACGGAGGCGGTTTTCTGCTGAATGGGACAGCCACGCTGACTAATGACACGATCGTCAATAACACCACGACGGAATACGGCGGAGGACTGAGCGCCGTCAACAATGCCAACGTGTCACTCACGCAATCCACGATCGCCAATAACAATGCATTCTTCGGTGGCGGTGGGGTCTACTTATCGTCGACGAATGGCCATTTGAACCTCGTCGGCAATATTTTGAATGGCAACACTCAATACATGGGCCAACCAAGTCAGTGCCTCGCTTATTACGGCACATTCACGTCGACCTACAACGTCGTTGGTTCCAATGTTGATTTGGGCTGCCACTTCGTCGGCTCTGGGGATCAAAACGGCAAGTCCGCTGGTCTTGGGGCCTTGGCGGTGCACGGCGGACCCACTCCGACCGAAGCGATCCCCACGTCGAGTCCGGCATTCCAGTCAGTTCCCATTGGGGCGTGTCTCCCGACAGACGCACGGGGCGTGGCCCGAACCCAGACGGGCCCCCATGGTTACTGCGACGCGGGAGCTTATGAAGTCGCCGCTGCAACGGGTCCCGTGAGTTGCACCACTATCTCGGGGACTGCGCCGAACGCCGTCACTCTGTCCGGCTGCACGCCCAAGTCGACGACGTCCAAGAGCGCGAGCATTTCGAGCAATCTCATTGGGAATGCCGCCGGCGCCATCACGTGGCAACCGAGCTCGAAGACTTCGTACGTGGTTGGCGGCTGGACGGCCAAGGGTCAGGGTGTATGTGCGGCGAAGTACACCGAAGAGGATTTCTCGGGCGCGGTGATGTCCGGGTCATCGACGTACACTCACTTTTTTGACCGAGCCTCGATTCGTTTGTGCTTGGCCGCGAACAACACGGTGAAGATCGCACCAGGCAGCAAGGTCGCACTCTAAGTTGCCTTCAACGCCCGCCCGGTCCGTCACTCGACGAATCGGGCGGGCGTTGTGCTCGCGTTATCGGAATGTCATCCATCCAACGTGCACGACAGACTCGTTCGGAGTACCGTTCGCACGTGCTTGACCCGCAGCCCGCATCGATTCCTCCCGCGCAACCGTCCTCGAACTTGACCACGATGAAAAAGTCGTACCGCCCCGACGTGCAAGGTCTTCGCGCGGTCGCGGTGGCCCTCGTCATCTTGTACCACGCTCGATTCTGGGTGTTCGGCGGAGGATTCGTCGGCGTCGACGTCTTCTTTGTGATTAGCGGATTCGTGATCACGGGGCATCTCCTGCGGCATTCGCAGAGTTCGATACGAACAACGCTGGCGGACTTCTACGCGCGACGGATTCGTCGCATCGTTCCTGCGGCGACGGTGGTGTTGGTTCTGACCGTCATCCTCGGCTACAACCTGCTCGGATCGAATTTTGATCCGGCGCTCGTCGGTGACGTGAAATGGGCCAGTCTGTTCTCGGCGAACTTTCGATTCATCCATACGAGTTCGGGCTATTTCATTGCGGGTATCCCGCCGTCACTGGTACAGCATTTCTGGTCACTGGCCGTCGAGGAGCAGTTCTATTTCGTCTGGCCGCTGGTTCTCCTGGCGGCCACCCGACTTGCCCCCGCTACGTACCGCCGGCACGCTCTCGGCGTTGTCCTTGTCATCATCATCGTGTCCGCGTGGTGGAGTTGGCACGACACGCTGGCGAACGCCACTGAGGCCTATTACTCACCTTTTACGAGAGCGTGGGAGATTGCGCTCGGGGCCCTGGTCGCCGTCGGCCCGCGAGTGGGGGACCGCTTTTCCCCCGTCGTCGTGCAACGAATGGCGATGGGTTCGGTCGTGGCGCTACTCATTTCGGCCACATTCCAACGATCACCCCTCAGTTTCCCGGGTATTGCCGCATGGCTGCCGTGTGGCGCCGCCGCCGTGCTGCTGTGGACGGGCACGTCATCGCAACCGTCCCTGACGGCGCGCTGGCTGTCGCACCCCGCGATGACGGCTGTTGGTGACCGTTCCTATTCGCTGTACCTCTACCACTTTGCGTGGCTCGAGATTCCCTTGCAGATGGTTCATCCAGCTTCCGGCTTCTTCGTCACGACGTTGGAGATTGCGGGAACGGCCATGTGCGCCGAGCTCTCATTTCGGTATCTCGAGAACCCCATTCGTCGGTCACGACGCCTCGATCGGGATCGGGTTTCCGTCTTGCTTGTGTTATTGGTATGCGTAGCGGCGGTCTTTGACGCGGCGTGGTGGGTGGGGCACCTCGCGGGGGTGTAGTTAACCGGTGATGATCGACGGTGCGGCTGGCCGCAACGCCACGTGATAGATGAACCCAATCTTGCTGGTGACGTAAGTGGCGACGACGGCAGAACCCACGTTGTTCATGTGAATGCCGTCGGCGCCGCGCAGACCGGCGGAGACATGGTTGACGTATGCCCCAGCTCGATACTTACCATTGGGTGCAGCGAGCACGGGCCACGTGGACAGATACGCCGCCCCTCGCGACGATACGGCGGCGGTACGAGCCAGCGAGTTGATGATCTGCATGTCGTGTCCGAAGATGGGATTCTGCATGACGGGCATGCCCACCCAGAGTACGTAGGCGCCCGTCGAGGTGGCTTCTTTAATGAGAGCGCGAGCACGAGCGGTGTACGCGACACGCCACGCTGCGTTGCCGAAGAGTTGCGACGTGCCGTGCACAGCGAGAGGGTGATTGTCGTTGGCACCGATCGAGATGATGACGAGGTGTGGATGGTAGAGCGAGAGAGCCTGACGAAGATGCGCGGGCCAGTTATAGAAGTTGGTGTTGACGAGACCGGTAGAGACCTTGGCCGTCGAGATGAAGTGGACGCCGGTCTTTGCGGGAAGTTGGTGATACAGCCCGTAGCCGAGGTCAACGCCAAGTGAATCCCCGACTTCGAGAACGGTGCAGTGGCCGATGGGAGCACTTGTGCGCTGCGCCGGAGCGTTCGAAGGAATCTTGACTGCGAAGGCGCAACCACGACCGGGAGGGGCGAACGCGAGGGTACTCACCGACGGCGGCGTCGGTGCGAGCGTCGTCGTGGTGTGCCCGTGTTGTTTCGTTCCGTTCGCAATCGCACCGGTGGGCTGGCCGACAAATTGAAGAACGAATCCCAACGCGAGAAGAACGCCGAGCGCGAGAACGAGGACCGGACGGGGCCGAAAGTGAATCTTGGCGTCGACGGACAAGGCGGTGCTCCTACGAAGTGTCGTTCACGATCGTAGGTCTCACCTGGTGAAGGAGGAGTTCATCGACACGGAATTGTCACTGACATCCTCATTAGCTCGAGGCGGCAGGGTTACCGTGGCCCCGTGGGGGTCGATGAAGTGGGGAATACGGCGACGTCCACACCCACTGATTTCCGGCCCGACATCCAGGGGTTGCGAGCCGTGGCCGTTCTCCTCGTCGTCGGGGCCCACGCCAGTATTCCCGGTCTCGGCGGGGGAATTCTCGGTGTCGACGTGTTTTTCGTCATCAGCGGTTACGTGATCGCGAACCTGTTGCTGCGTCAACCTCCGGGTCGTACAGGTCATCATCTCGTCAGCTTTTACGCGGGACGAGTGCGTCGCATCGCGCCCGCGGCGACGGTTGTCCTCGTGGCGACAATGATCGTCGCCTACTTCGCCCTCAAGGGAAATTTCGACCCGTCGGTCCTCGTGGACGCTCGCTGGGCCTCACTGTTCGCGGCGAATATTCACTTCATTCGCGATTCGGCGAACTACTTCGTCCCGGGACTCGCGCCGTCGCTACTGACACATTTCTGGTCGCTCGCTGTCGAAGAACAGTTCTATTGGGTCTTCCCGCTTCTCCTTCTAGTCGTGACGAGCGCTCGCCCCGGTCTCCACCACAGGTCACCTTCCCGGCGGGACCGCGGAGTCGTGGCCGCAGTGGTACTGATCGTGGTGATTGTCGCCTCGAGCCTGTGGGCGTGGCACGAAGCTCGCATCAATCCGGTCGCCGCCTATTTTTCTCCCTTCACTCGTTTCTGGGAACTCGCTCTGGGGGCGGTGGTGGCACTCATCCCCGTGGCTCTCGCTCGACGAACACCACGAGTCAATGCGGTCGTCGGGGTCCTGGCGTTGGGCGCCCTAGGAGCAGCCGTGTGGCATTTTCAGAATCTGGCCACGTATCCAGGCTTGCAACTGTGGTGGCCGTGTGGTGCGACGGCGCTGTTGTTATGGACGGGAACATCGAGCTCGCGGGGCTTCGTGGCGTCGTGGTTGTCGTGGCGCCCCGTGCGCTACATCGGCGACATTTCCTATTCCCTCTACCTCTACCACTTCGCGTGGATTGTGTTGCCGTTGCAACTGGTCCACCCGTGGACGGTGTGGTGGGCACGGATTCCCGAGATAGCGGGAGCATTTGTGTGCGCCGTGGCGTCGTATCACCTCTTGGAAAACCCTCTTCGCCACTCCACCCGCTTGCGACGCGACAACCTCACCGCCCTTCTGTTGCTTGCCTTGTGCATCGGAGCGGTGTGGGACACGGCGTGGTGGATTGGAAAATTGGCTCACGTCGCGTAACGCGACGTTCAGTCGAGCTGTGCGGGAACACTCAGACGTAGTGGTACGTGGTAGATCGCCGACAGCGACCGAGCCACGTACGTGGCCAAGACGTTTTCACCCGCCACTTGTAAGTGAATACCGTCAGGAGAGCGGAGCACTTGATACGTGCGATTCACGTATCCCGCGTGCAGAAACGTACCGCCGCTACCCGCGAGTACGGACCACGAGGGCAGGAATGTGCCTCCGGGAACTGAGGTCGCTGCCTCCTCGAACAAACTGTTGAGGAGCACCATTCCTTGTCGGTACTGCGGCGGTTGCATCACGGGCATTCCGACCCACAGCAAGTAACTACCCGCTCGGTGGGCGAGCGAGGCGAGGGACTTCGCTTGCTCCAGATACGCGGCGTGCCATTGGGAACTACCGAAAGCGGCGGCGCGTCCGTGATACATCATTCCCTGCTCGTCGTTGCCACCGAGGAAGATAATCACGAGGTGCGGGTGGTACTCGTGCAGGTAAGTCGCCAGATGGTCGGACCAGTTGTAGTACCAATTGTTCGAAAGCCCGGTGTCGGACTTGTCCATTTGGATCAACGTCAGCCCGGGGTTACTTCCGATTTCTCGGTTCAGGCCCCATCCAAGGTCGTTTCCCAATGAATCACCGATTTCGAGAACCACACAATGGCCTATGCCGCGGGGACGCAGCGAGAGGTGCGGGGCAATGGTCGCCGTCGTGGACGTGGTCGGACTTGTCGGGCTCGTGGTGCTTGTTGACGTCGTCGGTGGTGGAGTTGCGACGCCAGTCGTGAAATTGCAGCCCGAACGGGGTGGAGTAAACGATGTGGGATTGCTCGACGGTGGTGCGGTGGTGGGCACGTTCGGCGTCGACGTGGTCGTCGTCGGAAGTGTTGTCACCGAGGTCGTCGTTGTCGTGGGGCCGGACGACATGGAGGTCGTGGTTATCGCGAGTGTCGTTGACGTCGTCGACGTCGAATGTGAAGGGGCTGGAGACGCTGCAGACAAGTCCATGGCTCGTAAGCGAAAGCCTCCGAAGGCAACCACCAGCACCAAGAAGGCCAGGACGACGCGAAGTGGCCACCTACGAGGTAGAGAGCGTTTCTTGTCGTCGCGAGTCATCCCAAAATCACCCTACGTCTCAACGTGGCCTCGAAACAGCCCACGGAGAGGGACCTAGCGGGTCGGTCAGTATGATTCGGTCGCCACAACTCGATTGAGAGGGACGGCAACGCAGGGCCGTAGCTCAGTGGTTAGAGCAGGGGACTCATAATCCCTCGGTCGTGGGTTCGATCCCCACCGGCCCTACCGTGGGGACTTAACACAATTCAGCGTCCCCACTTGACACAATTGGCTTCACCACAACCGCCTCTACCGGTTGTGGTGAGGGCCGGGGTGTCACGACGCTTGGCCATCGTCACGTAGACGTCGGTAGAGCCGATCGGCGTAGAGATCCATGAGGGCGGCGCGGAAGTCGTCGTCATCCAGGATGCGCTTGTAGATCTCCTCGTTGTCGTCCATTCGACCCATGACTGTCTCCAGGAACCGTCGATCAAAGACCAGCCGGAAGTTGTCGAACACGTTGTTGCGGGCTTGGTCAACGACATCCGCATCCGCCGCCCATGTCTCTTCGAACTGATCGAAGAGGAGTTGATCGCGGTCGGTGAGGT
>CAIQGE010000030.1 GCA_903871335.1 uncultured Actinomycetes bacterium | reverse complement strand
GTCGGGGTTCGAACGTAGTCCCATCACTCCCGGATTCATCCTTGCGATTTGACGCTTTGCATCGAAAGTATGAACTACGCAGATCTGGGCAACGCATTACCCCAGGTCAGCGTGCCAAAAGGGGTTCGAACATAGTCCCATCACCTCCACCGAGTGTTGACATTTCTACAACATTTCCCCTGGTCACAGGTGATGTTTGCCTTCGCATCGCTCGCCGAGCCAAGCGTACACTCGACCGTGAGTTGAGGCCTTTGACGGAGATCGAGATCTGCTGTCACCACCCGAGCAGGTGACCAACCGGTGACTGTTGGCCACTCGCGGTGCGCCAGCCAGCATCTCAGTTGCAGGAAGAGAACTTCCTGCCGAAGTCAGTTGCGCTAGGAGGTAGCAGAGGTCAACGCCGTTGACATGTTGAGCAGCAAGTTCTGATACCCTAGGGGGTATTAACAGATCGGGAAAGGATCACGATGCCCAAGGCATTCGAGGGACACACGCTCCAAGATGAGAAGCAGATCGCAGTCATCCTCAATCGCTTGAAGCGAGCCAACGGCCAGCTCAGCGGAGTCGTGCGCATGTTGGAAGAGGGCCGCGACTGCGAGACGATCGTCACCCAGATGGCAGCGGTGAGTAAGGCCATCAACACCGCCGCGTTCACCATGATCTCGTCCAGCTTGAAGGAGTGCATGTCCGATCCAGATACAGACGTCGATGAGGTCAGCGCTCGTCTGCAGAAGCTCTTCTTGAGCTTGGCCTAGGAGTCGAGATGCGAGTTGTCATTGTTGGTGGAGTTGCAGGCGGCATGTCAGCGGCGACGCGCCTGCGTCGTCTCGACACCGATGTGGAGATTGTCGTGCTCGAACGCAGCGGCCACGTCAGTTACGCCAACTGCGGGCTCCCCTACTTCGTGGGCGGCGTCATCGAAGACGAAGCGGACCTGCTGCTGCAAACTCCAGAGTCCCTCCACGAACGCTTCCGCCTCGACGTGCGCGTTGGCTCCGACGTGACGGCCATCCGACCGCTCGACAACGTGGTCGAAGTAGCCGAATTGGACTCGGGGACGACCTACGAGTTGCCCTACGACAAGTTGATCCTGAGCCCCGGTGCATCCCCGGTCATCCCGCCGATTCCCGGTATCGAACGCGCCTACCCGCTTCGCACCGTTGAAGACGTCGAGCGGATGACGAAGGTGATCGCGTCCCTACCCAGATCCGCGGTCATTATCGGTGGTGGCTTCATCGGTCTCGAGATCTCTGAGAACCTCCGCCACCGAGGCATCGCCACGACGGTTGTCGAGGCTGCCCCTCAAGTCCTCGCTCCGTTGGACCCCGAGATGGCGCAACTCGTTAGCGAAGAACTGGAGCGACACGGGGTCGAGGTGATTCTCGGTTCGTCGGTCGTGGCCATCAACGAACACGATGTCGTTCTCGCAGACGGACGCAAGATCCCCAGTGACGTCGTCATCGTCGCCATCGGTGTTCGGCCCGACGTGCATCTCGCTCGAGACGCCGGACTCACCGTTGGCCCTCGAGGTGGCATCTCGGTCGATGGTTTCAACCGCACGAACGACCCCTCGATCTACGCGATTGGAGACGCTGCGGAGAAGACGGATGCCCTCGACGGCAGTGCGACCTTGGTGCCGCTCGCCAATATCGCCAACCGTCAGGGCCGCGTGGTGGCCGACCACATCGCCGGACGTGAGGTTCGGGTGATCCCGACGATCGGCACCGCCATCGTCAAGGTCTTCGACCTCGTCGTCGCAGCGACTGGCTGGAACGAGAAGCGCCTGCGCGAGGCGGGTCGTGCGGTGGCGATGGTCCACGCACATCCCGGATCCCACGCGGGCTACTACCCCGGGGCAGAACGAATGGCACTCAAGCTCATCTTTGATCCGGCGACCGGAGAGATCCTTGGCGCCCAAGGCGTCGGTGGGGACGGCGTTGACAAGCGCATCGACGTGCTGGCGACGGCCATGCGTGGTGGCATCACGGCGCCCGAGTTGGCTGACCTCGAACTCGCCTACGCGCCTCCGTTCGGCTCGGCGAAGGACCCCGTCAACATGCTCGGCTACATGGCCGAGAACGTGCTGAGCGGGCTGTGTTCCCCGGTTCAGTGGGGCGAGGTTGCCACCTACCAGGACCGTGGATACGAGTTGATCGACGTGCGAACCATCGAAGAGTTCGACAACGGTCACTTGCCAGGCGCGAAGAACCTTCCGCTCGATGAACTGCGTGAGCGAGTCGACGAGCTCTCAGCGAGGGACCTCGTCGTCACCTGCCAGGTCGGCATCCGGGGGCACACGGCAACCTTGCTCCTAGGTGAGCTGGGTTTCAACGTCAAGAACCTTGACGGGGGTTACCAAACGTGGGCGCACTCGCCCGCAGCGAAAGCAATCGACAACGGCGCAAGCGCGTCGACGAAGAAAGGGTAGGAGAGATGTGCTCTCAGACAACGTGCAAGAACTGCGGTAAGCCCACGTGGAAAGGCTGTGGCAACCACATCGAGCAAGCCCTCGCCGGCGTTCCGAAGAACCAACGCTGCACGTGCACCGCCGAGGAGCGTGCATCGGCAAAGGGTGAGGGTCTCTTCGCACGAATCTTCAGTCGGTAGATCGAGATGACGGCGGCCGAGAAGTGGCGTCGAGATCTGGCTGCGTGGGCCATTCCCGATGAGATCCTCAACCTGGCACCCGAGAGTCCGTGGATTCACCCTCCTGAGCTCTTCGACCTACCCGAGGTGATCTCTGCATCCCCGTCGCACGACCGAGCCCGCGAAGCACTCGGCACTGAAGCCAGCATCGTGGACATTGGCTGCGGAGGTGGCATCGCGACCTTTGCGCTCGTCCCAGACCTGAAGCGGGCGCTGGGAGTCGACCACCAGGCAGCCATGCTGACAATGTACGAACGGAACGGCGAGCGATTCGGCGTACCGGTGACGACCATCGAGGGTGACTGGCCCGACGTAGCTGCAGAGACGCCCGTGTGCGACGTGGTCGCTGTGCACCACGTCGTCTACAACGTCGGAGACATCGTCCCCTTTCTTGCTGCAGCCAACGACCACGCTCGCACACGGGTGGTACTTGAACTTCCGAGCGCGCACCCGCTGGCAACGATGTCTGATGCGTGGCGGCACTTCTGGAATCTTGAACGCCCGAAGGACCCGACTCCAAACGACTTGTCAGAAGTTCTCGAGGAGATGGGATTGTCGCCTCGCCTCGAGGTTTGGGACGGAACGATGCGCACCGAACAGAATTTGGATCAAGCAGCGCACTTCATGCGGATCAGGCTCTGCCTACCGAAGGAGCGAGAAGCCGAAGTACGTGAGTTCCTGACTTCAGCCGATCTACCCCCAAAGCGAGAACTCGCCACAGTGTGGTGGGACGTCGCTCATTGATAACGAACGGGGAAAGGCCAGAGTGATGCTGAAGCATCTAAGCATGATGCTAAGATGCTCATGTGCGAACGACCATCTCCATCTCAGACCAGCTCTACCGCGCAGCAAAGGCGCGAGCAGCGATGACTTCGCAGACGGTGAGTCAGGTGATCGAGGATGCAGTGCGTGAGTCGCTGCGCCCGGAGGCACCCGTCACAGCGTTCATCGATGCGCTTCCCGTCTTTGGTGGCGACGGGATCCTTCCTGGTGTTGACCTTTCCACTTCGGACGCACTCCTCGACCGAATGGATTCCGAGGAAGCAATCGATGCGCTGCGTTGACGTCAACGTCCTCGTCTACGCCCATCGGGCTGAGGCGCCGAACCATGCAGCTCATCGGGAATGGCTCGAGGAAGCTCGACGTGGGCCAGAGAAGCTGGGGCTTCCCGCGATCGTTTCGAGCGGATTCCTCCGGGTCGTAACCCACCCTCGGATCTTCAAGCAGCCAACTCCTCTCAACATCGCACTTGAGTTCCTCGAGATACTGCGAGCGTCTCCTGCAACGGTTCCAGTTCTTCCAGGTGAGCGGCATTGGGAAATCTTCACCAATCTCTGCACACAGATTGACGCCAAGGGAAACAAGGTGCCCGATGCGTTTCTTGCTGCACTTGCAATTGAGCAGGGGGCGACGTGGATCAGTGCTGATCGAGGATTCGGCGGATACCCAGGTCTGCGCTGGACTCACCCACTCGAAGCCTGACCGTCACACAGCGAAGTTCGAGTTCCATCATCTCAACTGATGCTGTAGGAAATTTAACGCTCGCTCAAGAATGTTTTCCTAGGTCACGACCAGATTCTCATTGGCAATCACCCGCCAAGGCAATTGACGATGTTCGAAGGGGAAGGCCCCCGACGGTCACTCACTCACGTCGATGACGTCGGTTTGCTTCGTAAGTGTGAGCTTTGATGTCAGGCGGTCAGTGCTCCAGATTGAGAACACGACTGTCGTTGGGAACTCATTGGGCTGCGACTCGACCCAGACCAGTTTGACGAGCGGCTCGACTTCGACGACGCGGCAGAAGGCAGATCGTCCAGCTGATTCTTGATCGTCGACCAGCCTAAATGTGCTTCCGAGAACCAGTTGACCGCCCTCTGGCAAGTCGGTCACACCGCTCCATCCGTCGTACCAAGACGGTATCGAGCTGGCAGTCGTAATCAGCTGCCACACCTTCTCCGGTGGTGCCGCGATATCAATCGTGAGCGTCTCAGACGCGATCGTCGCCATTGCCTCTGGCCCTACGCCGACTTCTTGATGAACAGGCCACGCCGAACGACGATCGAGCTGTCTTGGAGGGCGACGGCGTAGTTGAGCACCCGCGTGAAGCCATCGTCGAGGAGCGCTGGTCCAACTGGGGGTCCCCCCGACTGGAGTGCAGCAAACCAGTCGGCAACCCACACGCTTGCGTCCTCCCACTCCATCGTCCTGAAACCCGCAGCGACGATGTCTGCCTCGAGCTCGTCGGGGGCCACGAGGAAGCTGTCGGTCCCGTCGAGCGACCACGGCATGGGCCATGTCGGCATCTGATCGCCCGATCGACAGACCTCCCAGATGGCCAGTCGACCCCCGTCGACGAGCCGATCGGCGATCGCTCGGTACCACGGCGACTTGAACTCGATGTTCATCTGCACGTGCATGGTGATCGCCGCATCGAACGGTCCGTCATGTCGGTACTCAGCGATGTCGATTTCTTCGAAGGAGACACGATCGCTCAGGCCGCACCTCTCGGTGAGCCACTGGGCCGTCTCGACGTAGGACGCGGTGATATCGACACCGATTACTCGGGCGCCCGTCTGACGGGCGATCTGGCGCGCGGGACCCCCGAAACCAGCTCCCACGTCGAGCACGGTGGATTCGTTGCCGAGCTGCAGCGTTGGAATGAGCAAGTTCACCGCCGCGGCTCCGCCCGCGTGGTACTGATCGAACGCGTTGAGCGCGCTCGGATCATCAGTCGGGTCGATAGCGGCTTCCGTGAGGAACGCATCGATCTTGGCGATGAGGTCAGTCTCTTGGTAGGTCATTGGTTTCTCCGAAACGTGATTGGTCTGTATGACAGATGGTGCTGATGGGGTCTTTGATTGAGATTGAGTGGTCAGGCGACGGCGCTCTGCAGCGTCGGCTCTTGAACGGAGCCGAACTCAACATCGACAGCCAGAACGAGGGGCTGAGCGGGCAAGAACACGGCGGCGATGATCACACCGACCCCGGCCACGCCGGCCGCAACACAGCACCCGACGTGGAATCCATGGATGAACGCATTGGAAGCAACTTGGTGGATCTGGGATCCAAGGACTGGGTGCCCCGATGCCGAGACCTTCCTAGCCACAGCAAAGGCCGCGCCCGCAGATTCGCGGATGGTGCCGCCATAGGCAGCATTGGCTGTGGCGGAGAGATGGTGGCCGATGTCGTTGCTGAAGACCGAGGTGAAGACACTGCCGATGACAGCCACGCCAAGGGTGCCACCAATCAGTCTCGTCGAGTCGTTGACGGCCGAGCCCACGCCCGCCTGGCTGAGCGACACAGCCCCCATCACTGACTCGGTCGCTGGTGCGGTGGTGAAGCCCATGCCAAGACCACCGAGCACCATCTGAGCCGCGATGACGCTGTAGCTCGTACTCGGATTGTTCACCAAAGCGATCCAGATGTAGAAGGCCGTCACCATGAGCAGTCCCAGCGAGACGACCAGCTTGGACCCCGCCTTGACCGCCAGCTGGGTGCCGACGATCGACCCGACACCGACGGCGAAGGCGATGGGGAGTAGATGGACGCCAGTCGCCAAGGCGCTCCACCCGTGAAGGAACTGGAAGTACTGGACGATCAGGAACGAGAAACCGAAGAGCCCGAAGAAGGCGATGGCGACCGAGGCACTGGCGGCCGTGAAGCGCAGGTTCTTGAAGATGGCGACATCGAGCATTGGGTGCTCGAGGCGTCGCTCCCAGATCACGAAGGCTGTAGCCAAGACGGCGAAGCCGACGTAGCCAGCGGTCGAGCGTCCAGAGGCCCAGCCGTAGGTCGGTGCCTCGATCACGGTGTAGACGATGAGCCCCATCGCGGCCGCTGAGAGTACGAAGCCAGGCAGGTCAACCCGCCCGTCCATCGGGTGACGTGACGTCGGAACTGTCAGAGCCACCATGACGAACGTGACGGCAGCAACCGGCCCCATGGCGAAGAAGATGCTGCTCCACGAAAAGTGCTGGAGGAGCCAGCCCCCAACGATCGGGCCCGTAGCCACGGCAATGCCGATCGTTGCGCCCCACAGCCCGATGGCCTGCGCCCGCTCCTTGCGATCCGTGAACACGTTGGTGATCAGCGACAAGGTGGGCGGGAAGACCATTGCCGCCCCAAGACCCATCAGCGCACGAGCAGCCACCAGCGCGCCAACGCTCGTGGTCAGGCCCCCGGCAACGCTCGCTACTGCGAAAATGGCCAAACCGGCGAGCAGCCAGCCCTTGCGACCGAACCGGTCCGACAGGCTCCCGGCAGTGAGCAGGAGTGCGGCGAACACGAGGTTGTACGCATCGACCACCCACTGGAGCTGGGTGTCAGTTGCGTGGAGCTCTCGGATCAACGTCGGGAGTGCGACATTGACCATCGTGGTCTCGAGGTTGATCAGGAGAGCCGCCATGAGCAGCGCCAGGAGAATCAGTGGTGTGGACTTCGTTGCCGAGCCCGCCTTGAGCGGATGGGCGATCGTCATGCCGCCACCTCGCTTTGCTCGACCGGACGGGCTGCCTCAACCACGGTGGTCACAAGACCAGTGTCGAGGTCGTAGACGTGACCTGAGATCAGAACATTCGACGACAGCTTCGGTGACGCAATCAGCCGATCGACATCGATGCGCACCGTCACATCAGGGTCGATGACTGCCCCGGCCTCGAGAGCACCTTCGTCCAGCCCAGTTCGAGCAGCGAAGTCCGCCCGGAATCTGAGGTCGGCCAGGAAACCAGTTCCACACTGCGTGTGGTGGACGACGGCAATCTCGAGAGAGGGCCCGTCGAGTCCGCTAGCACCGAGGGTCTCGGCCAGATGGGCGATGAAGGCCACGTCATTGATCACGTCTTCCGTGACTCGCCCACCGGCGTTCCTCACGATGGGTGCGTCACCCGGATCGACACCGAGAAAGCTCGCGGGATCGGTGCGAGGATCAAGGCACGTGATGACCAAGACCGGAACCCGCGGCATGACGCTCGTCAGCGCCTTGTGCCCTTCGTGCTCTGCGAAGACCCGATTCCTCTCCGCCAAGGTTGTGAAGTTCGACATTGCAACCCTCCTCAGGTGCTAAGTTGTAGGTACATCACTAGGTGATGCAGGTACATTACATGTTCGGAGGTGCAGATGCAACACAAGACCTCTGCCGCTGATCTGGCGGAGAGGATGCAAGCGATGTGTGTCGGCACCCGTGTCGGACGCCTGCATCGACTCGTCGATCGTCAGTTCGAGCTCCACCTGCGTCCATTGGGATTGTCGGTACCTCAGATGGAGGTCCTGTCAGCCTTGACATTGATTGCCGAGCCCGTGAAGCCATCCGCTCTCGCCGACGTACTGAGCATCGAGCGTTCGACCATGAGCAGGAACTTGGCGGTCATGCAGGACCGCGGATGGGTGGAGCCAGGAGACATCTCAGCGACCGGCCGATCGATGACTGTCGTCATTACGGAGGAAGGGGCGTCGAAGCTGGAATCCGCCGAGGCAGCATGGACAACTGCACAAGCCTCGCTGGTCGCCGCCTTGGGTTCAGATGCGCCGAGCACCCTTGACGGATGGCTGATGGAGCTCGCCACGTAGTGCGGATTGAAGTTGGCTCCCCGGTCTCAGGCTGAGGTCCTCCTGCGGGAGTGCGAACATAGTCCCATCACCTCCACCAAGGGAACACCCGGGGATTGGAGCGTGAAAGCTCTTCAATCTCGCTTCAGAAGTCGAATCATGGGACTTTCATGGGGGTCACTGCGTACATACGCGCAACATAAAGTGCCGGAGCACTCGCCTCACTAGATCGCGAGGTGGGAGATACAACCCGGTGTCGTATTTGCTGCAGTAGTGCCGTCAGGACACGTCGCACCAGACCAGGAGGTGTTGACCAGCGTGGCGAGGTTCATGGTCGCAGTGTGCAGATTCGCGCCATCAAAGTGAGCCCCGGTGGCGTTCGCGGGCGCCAGCGTGATGACCGTGAAGGACGTCGACGGCAATTGGGTCTCACCGTTGAAATTTGTCCTCACGAGGCTGGCGCCCGTCAGATTCGCACCCGCGAGATTGGTACCCGCGAAATCAGCACCGGCCAGGTTGAGTCCAAAGAGATCCGCGCCAGCCAAATTGTCACCAGCGAGATTCGCACCTGGACCGACCACGATCGTGTCGACCTTGGACCAATCCGTCGGAAGCGAGGCGGGTTGGTCGACGATGCCGAGAGAGACCAGTCCTTGGAGATTCGCGCCGGTCAGATTCGCGCCGGTCAGGTTCGTGCTGTAGAGCGTTGAGGATGAGAGAAACCCACCGCTCGACTGTCCTTGAAAGTGGCGCGTACCCGCAGACAGGTCAGCGCCCGAGAAGTTCGCGTTCGTCGCGTCAGCTCCGGACAACGACGTCGATTCGATCTGCGCGTTGGTGAAATTCGTACCCGTGAGATTGGCGCTCGTAAAGTCCGTGATCTGGTATCCCGAGATCGCGTTGAGACAACCGGAACCCACGAGGCAAGAGGGATAGGAGGTGGCGTTCGCCGCCACGTTCGAGAGATTCGCTCCCGCGAGATTCGCGTTCTGGAAGTTGTCTCCCGACAACTGCATGCCCGTGAAGGTCACACCGGACAGCGAGGCTCCGGTGAAGTCGGCACCGGTGAGCGTGTTCGCGGTGGCGGTGGGTGAGTTCGACCACACACTCGGGGCGGGAAAACCTCTAAGACCCATTGTCGACAGGTTGTCGCCAGTGAGATTCGCGCCCTTCAGGTGAGCACCCGAGAGATTGTCGCTGGTGAAGAGAGTGCCCACGAGCTGCGCGGCATCGAAATGAGCGGTGGCGGAGTACTCGTAGACGGTCAGATCCAATGTCACTTTGACTACCGAGACGAAACCAACGTTGGTCAAATTCGCGCCATTGAAGTTCGCACCAGTTTCGTTCGACGTTCGGAAATTCGATCCCGCAAAATTCGCACTAGCGGCCAATGCCGAGGTGAAGTTCGTGCCCTTGGCGTTGGCACTAGGTAAAGAGGCCTTCGTCAAAATCGCAAAGTGAGCGTTGGCACCCGAGAGGTTGACGCTGGCTCCGGTGACCGAGCTCATGTTCGCGTTCACCAGCGTGGCGCCGCTGAGGTTCGCTCCCTTGATCGTGGCCCCGGACAAGTTGGCGCCCGTGAGATTGGCCTTCGACAGATTGATGGAAGTGAGGTTGGCCCCCGACAAGTTGGCGCCGGTGAGATTGACGCCACTCAAATTGAGACCGACACACGAGGTGTGGGGCTTGATGACACACCCGTGGATCTTTCGGTAGGTGGTGGCGGAACTTGATGGGATGCCGATCACACTTGTCGCGACGAGCGCACACAATGAACCGACGACAAGTGACCGTGTCGCGCGCCCACGACGCGTTGATCTGGTCACCGGCATGCTTCTTGCTACCACATGGGAGGGCGTTTCGTAGATCTCACGGCCGGCTTCGCGCGACATACGTGATCGAGCTTCACCACGTGTGAAGTGTCGAGTGCTGGCACACTGATTCGGGTGACCGCGCTACCCTCAAACGATGTCTATGCACAACACGCCCATCGAGTCGACCAAAGTGTCCTTCCGTCCCCGTGTGAAGTTGGTGCCCGGCGACCTCAGCGAGGAAGCCCGCCAGGCCGTGGCGTTGGCACGACGGGCTCTGTTGACTGAAGAGCGTTCTCTCACATCGTCGGAGTTGCGAGCTCTGGTCGAACTCGGAGTTGAGGCCACGTCGGTGTTGACGGAGTTGGCTCACGACGTGCGACTTCGCTACGCCGGAGCCACGGTGGAAATCGAAGGCATCGTGTCCGCGAAGACGGGTGGGTGTCCCGAGGATTGCCACTTCTGCTCCCAGTCCTCCCAATTCCCCACGGACGTGAAGGCGACGCCGTTCCTCGATTACGAAACTCTGTTGCGTGCCGCGGAGGAAACGAAGGCGACCGGAGCCAGTGAGTTTTGCATCGTGCTGGCGGTACGAGGACCCGACCAGCGCACCATGGATCGCCTGACGGACCTCGTTCCGAAGTTGGCGGCCGCCACCGGGCTCCAGATAGCGGTGTCGGCGGGCATTTTGACCCCGGAGCAGGCGGCCGCGCTCGCGGCAGTGGGTGTGCACCGCTACAACCACAATCTCGAAACAGCCCGCAGTTATTTTCCCTCCGTGGTCACAACCCACACCTACGACGAGCGACTTGCCACGTGCCGTCTCGTGCAAGAAAACAATATGGAGCTCTGCTGTGGCGTCTTGTTGGGAATGGGCGAGAGCGACGAACAACGCTTCGAGCTTCTGGAGACGCTTCGCGAATTGCAGCCCAGCGAAGTACCCATGAACTTCCTCAACCCGCGTCCCGGGACGCCGTTCGCCGATCTGCCTTTCGTCGAGCCTCTCGAAGCGCTCCGATGGATCGCGCTGTTCCGTATTGGATTGCCGTCGGTGATCCTTCGTTACGCCGGCGGGCGAGAAGTCACCCTGAGGGATCTCCAGGACATTGGTATGACGGCCGGCATCAATGCCCTCATCGTCGGGAATTATCTAACGACGTTGGGGCGCACCCCGGACGAAGATCTCGCGATGCTCGAATCACTCGAAATGCCTATCGGCTCGCTCTCGTCGGTCTTGTAGATGGCCGCGCATTGCACCGCGTGCGGAAAGCTGGACTGTGCGGGGTGTCGTCGCGCTTTCGATCCCCCTCGATACTGCGCCGAGTGCGGTCGTCGTTTGGCGGTCACGGTGACGCCATCCTCGGTCGAGGGTCGCTGTCGCGATCACGGCAGCGTCGTAATGAACAGCGAATTCTAAGTACGGAATTTTTCGCACGAATGAGCAAGCCGCTCGACGTGCGCGAGATGTCACAGAAGAGCTGGTGCACCCACCGACCCAGCCGAGTGCTTGATGCCACCCCGGTGGGTCGGTGGGTGCGACGAGTTAACTGACGCTCAGCGTGAACGTAAAGGTCGTCGTTGCGGCACCGTCGGTGGCGGTGATGACGATGGTGAACGGTGTCGCCGAGGACTTCGTCGGTGTTCCGGACAAGGTGGCCGTCCCGTTCTTGTTGTTCGTCAACTTGACGCCCGCGGGCAGCACCGACTTGGTGGACAACGTCGCGTGAGGGTAATTCGTGGTGAAGGTAATGGTTCCCGCAGTGCCAACGGAGAAGGTGCTCGAGGTTGTCGTTGACGTGAAGCCGAGAACGGTGAAGGTCACCAATTGATAAGTGATGTTGCCGGGTCCGTCGGCGGCAATGACATCGAAGGTGTACACGCCGGGTGTGGCCGGTGCTGTTCCGGTGAGGGTGCCGGTGTTCGCCGCGGTGCCCTTGAACGCCGTCTTCTTCAGGAACGAGGGCAGACCCAAGGTTGAGAACCACGCCGCTGATGTCTTCGTCGTTGTCGTACCGGTCGCCGTCAAAGCGAAGTTGACCTTGGCGGACGGTGAGACGACGATGGTGGCCGACGACGTGATGACCGCATCAGTGGACAATGGCGTGACCGACGTGGTGGCGGCTGACGCCGCACTGGTGCCGAGGGCGGTCGTGGTGGTGACCTTAAAGGTGTACTTCGTGCCGTTCGTGAGGCCGTACACCGTGCACAGGTTCGTACCCACCGAGACACCGACGGTGAAGACACATTTTTTACCGCCCGGCGTAGCGGTCGCGGTATAGAGGGTCACGGGTGATCCACCGTCGGACGCCGGTGCACTCCACTTGACGGTGGCCTGGGCGAAACCGGGCGTGGCCGAGAGGCCTGTGGGGACTCCGGGCAAGGTGGTCGGAGTGACCGCGTTCGAGGCGACCGACGTCGCGCTGGCACCGAGACCGTTATTCGCGACGACCGTGAAAGTGTAGGACTGGTGGGAGAGTCCCGTCACGGTGCACGTGTCGGTTCCGGGCGAGACGCCGACGGTATAGGTGCAGCTATGTCCGCCGGTGCCGGACGGCGTGACGGTGAAACTCGTAATGGGTGAGCCGTGGTCGTAGCCCGATGTCCAGGTAACCGTCGCGTTCGTGAAACCCGCGATAGCGACCACGTTGGTCGGAGGCGACGCGACACCCAACGGCACGACGGCCGCGGAAGCGACACTGGCTGGCCCGGTGCCGATGCTATTGAGGGCCACCACTGTGAAGGTGTAACTATCACCGTCGGTGAGACCCGTGATGGTGGTCGGGCTCGAGGAGACCAGTACCTTTTGCCCCCCGTTGGCGGGCGTGGTCGAGTCGGTTGCGGTGACCCAGTAGCCAGTGATCGCCGAGAATCCATTGGATGTGGGCGGCGTGAAACTCACGGTCGCGGACTGGTCACCTCGCGTGGCGGTCACCGCCGTCGGAGCACCCGCGAGGGTGATCGCGAGGAAGGAGGCTGACGCCGAACTGGCCGGTCCCGCACCGACGGAATTCACGGCCTTGACGGTGAAGGTGTAGTGGTCGCCTGGTGTCAATCCGCTGACGACGACGGGGCTCCCTCCATCGGTTCCCACTTGTCCACCATTGGCCGATGTCGTGGTGTCGGTGGCGGTCACCTTGTAACTGGTGATCGTGGAGCCTCCGTCACTGGCGGGCGCGTTGAAGTACACGGCCGCCGCTCTGTCCTCTGCACTGACCGTGACGTTGGTCGGCGCTCCGGGAACCGTGGCGGGCACACTCGGTACGACCCCGTAGGTGTTGTGGCTGGGAGCGCTGTCGCCGACTTCGTTCGTCGCGACCACGGTGAAGGAGTAGGTGTCGCCATTAGTGAGTCCCGTCACGGTTACGGGACTCGACGGACCGGTGGCCGTCTGACCACCGCGAGCGGCGCTCGTCAGGTCGGTGGCCGTCGCCGTAAAGCTCGTGATCGGCTCACCACCGTCGAGGCTGGGCGGGGGCGAGGTGAAGGTGACCGTTGCCGATGCGTTGCCCGCCGTGACGGAGAGGTTGTACGGAGCAACAGGAACAGACGCAGGGGTGACGGGCGCCGTGGCCGAACTCGCCGGTCCCGTGCCCACTACGTTCGAGGCCTTGACCGTGAAGGTGTAACTATCACCGTCGGTTAGGCCCGTGACGGTCAAGGGGCTCGACGCTCCCGTCGCTGTTTCACCTCCACCGTACGAAGCGGTGAGGTCGGTCGCCGTCACCGTGTAGGCCGTGATCGAGGACCCACCATTGGAGGCGGGTGCGGAGAAACTCACCGTGGCTTGAGCGTTTCCGCGAACCGCCGACGGACTCGTCGGGGCACCGGGCACGGTCGCGGGGGTGACGGCGGAGGACGCGGTGGATGACGGACTGGTACCCATGAGGGTCGTCGCCGTCACGGTGAAGGTGTAGTTGTCACCGTTCGTTAGTCCGGTCACGGTGATGGGGCTCGACGTGCCCGTGGTGACCTGTCCGCCGTTGCCGGGAGTCGTTGAGTCGGTGGCGGTCACCGTGTACTGAGCAAGCGGCGCTCCGCCACTGGACGTTGGCGGAGCGATGTTCACCACCACCGAGGCATTGCCTCGAGTCACTGATGAGACCGAGGGCGCGGTGGACACGCTAAGAATGGCCACGCCGCTCGTACCGGTGCCGCGCGTTTGATAGTTGCCACCATCTGTCGTCGCGTCCAGTGTCTTAGCGGTCGGATCAAAAGCGAGTGATCCGACCGAACTTGGTAGCGCACCGGTCTGGAACACCGCGTTCGTGGAACCATTGACGCTCGTAATGCCAGAGTTGCTACCGGCGTACACGGTGTTGGTTGCGGCGTCGACCGTCACGCTCGACGGGTTGGAGCCCACGGTGACGTTGGCTGTGACCGTGTTTGTCGCTCCACTGACCACGGTGAGGTTTTGACTCAATGTTGTTGTCGTGCCGTTCGTGAGGTAAATGGTGTTAGTCGTCGAATTGACGGCGATGGCGTCAGGATCTTGACCCACACTCACCGTGGCACTCACGGCGTTCGTCGCACCGTTGACAACGGACATCGTGCCGTCGGTGGCGTTGGCCACGTAGATGGTGTTCGTTGCGGCGTCGACAGCCACGGCCCCGGCTCCGCGTCCGACGGCGATAGTCGCCGTCACCGTGTTCGTCGCACCGTTGACGACAGTCAACGTGTTGGCCACGTAATTGGTGACGTACACCATGTTCGTGGCGGCATCCACCGCGACACCACCGGGATACGAGTTGACGTTGATATAGGCCGCCAAGTTGTTGTTGGCCCCGTTGACCGCGTACAAGTCGTATCGACCGCCCACCAGGTACACCATGTTGGTGGTGGCGTTGACCGCCACGTCGCTCACGGATGAGGCTTCCGAAAACGATGCCACCTGGGCGTTGCCCGTGAGGTCGAGGACGGAAACGGAGCCGTCATTGTTGGTCACGTACGCCTTGTGAGTGGTGTTGTTGATGGCGAGTCGATGAGGATCGAATCCGGTGGCAATCGTCGGCGTGCCCGATGAGATTGTCCCGTCAATGACGGTGACCGAACCCGTCGTATTGGGAGAATTCTGGTACAAGAGCGTGTTCGTCACCATGACCTGGTGCGTCGAAGAATTCACGGCCACGCTGGAAGGATTGTTGCCACTGGCGATTTGATCGACCGTCGAATAGGTGGGATTCGAAGGGTTCAAAACGGCGAGTGTGCCCGACAGGCTCAATGCGTAGACGGTGTTGTTTGACGTGTCGACGGCGAGTGACGCCGTACCGTACGGAGCGGGCATGGTGGCGCTCACCGTGTTGTTCGCACCATTGATGGCGAGTACTGCCGTCCCCGCTTCGTACACGTCGTACAGCGTGTTAGTGACGGGATTTACGCGAAGAATGGAGGCGGGGTCCGTCACCGAAATTGAGGTCGAAGCGGAGTTCGTCGCACCATTGAAGACCTGGACGTGGTTGGTTTGAGAGTTGCCTGAGCCCGTGCTGTAACTCGCGTAGATGGTGTTCGTCGAGGGATTGACCGCAAGACCGTGGTAAAAGGACGGGGTACCGGACAGCGTCAACGTTGTAGTCACGGTATTAGTGGATCCATCAATCACGGCGATTGATCCACCGGCGGGATTTGTCGACGTGTTGGCGATGAGAACGTAGATCGTGTTGGTCGCGGGGTTCGTGGCCACATCCAGGGCATCGCCACCCACCGAAATCGTCGTGGTCAACGTATTCGTGGCGCCACTCACCACGGAAACGGTGCCGCTGGTTCCATTCGCGGTGTACACGACGTTCGACGTCGAGTTGACATCGATGGCCAGAGGATTTTTGCCTAGCGTGATCGTCGGATGCGCGAAGTTGGACGTGCCCGTCACGACGGAGATGGTGCCGTTTCCCTCGTTCGCGACATAGGCAATGTTGGTCGCGGTATCGATCGTGATGTCAATGGGATTGGTTCCAACGGTGATGTCGGCCCCCGCGGGCGCGGCGTCCATCAGTGTGGTCACTCCCGGAACGAGTAGGACCGCGCCGATCGAGGCGACACCGAGTCGATGTACAAAGGATCGATTTTTCAGACGAGAAAACATGCACTGCCCCTCTTATAGAAAACTTTTTGACACAGTAGTGCCTTTGGTTTCGGGCCACTTCCCGAAGGAAAAGCCGTACGAGGGAGAGGACGGCGCGGGCGGCATTCGCCCCAGGTATGGCGGTGCCCTAGGACTGGGTGATCTCGACGACGTCGATTGTGACGCCACCGGCACGAGTGAAGAGTCGAAGGCTCGACGGCTCGAAACGTTGATGGCGGCGAAACACTAGGGCGGCAATTCCGAGCACCATGAACGCGTCGAGGAGCGACCGCAGTGTGCTGATACGACTGCCCGCTTGGTACACGCCGGGAGCTATGAGTCCGAGCACGAGGTAGAGAAATATCAAGGTCGCAATGACGAACACCAACACGGAGAGGAAACTCACGACGGAGACGTAACTACGGGCGACTCGCTTGGCGGGGCTCGACGGATCTGATTCGCTCGCTGCTAACTCGAATCCTCGTCGGACGTGGAGGAAGTGGGCGGTGCCGGCAACGAGCAGGACGAGAAGTCCCAGCGACACGTCCCGGATAGTGGGATTGACCAGACCGGGACCGGGGTAGTCGCCGAACTGATTGTGCTTACCGATCAAGTTGATCAGTGACGCGAGGATGAGCACTAGCCCAACCAGTCCAATCCACAGTGTGACGAATGCGCCACCGAAGAAATAGAGGGTGGCTGGACGCTTGCCTGAGGGGTCAGGTTCTGCTCGATTTGAGAACACGATGATGATGAAGGTAATGATGCCGCCCACAACGGACACCAAAAGCAGCGCCGGTAACAGCAGGATGGCGGACGAAATAGCGAGACTGCTCTGTGGCATCGTGACCCCCCGATCAATCAGCTTCAGTCTCAAGCGTAATGAGCCGAGCCGATGGCTCGAGGGACCGCTCTGTCTCCATTCTCTTGAGTGCGACGAAGGAACGTGAGGCCAAGAAATTCGAAGAGGAGCGCGAGGATAATTCACGTGATCGAACGTCATCGCTAGCTCGTCAGCACACTGTGGTGCGAAAGTACCTAGCGCACCATTTGTCACGAACACGCAGGATTCGCGCATCCACTCGTTGGCGCCACGGGTGCGTGGGAAACTTTTCCCCAGTAAATCAAAGGGTTTTGAGACTTCTTAGAAGATCTTTGCGAGTGCTTCCATAAGTACGACTACGGTTCTAGGTGGCGAGCAGGCCGAACAAGTTGACCTGCCGCTTAGAGAAGCGAGTTTTCGTGGCACAAGGTACAGTGAAGTTTTTCAATGCAGAAAAGGGTTTCGGCTTCATCTCGCGTGAGCAAGGTGATGACGTTTTCGTCCATTTCTCCAGCATCCAGAGCGATGGCTACAAGACCCTCGATGAGGGTCAGCGCGTCGAATTCGACGTCGTGCCTGGCAAGAAGGGCGAAGAAGCGCAGAACGTCCGCGCTATCTGATACCACTTGGTACGCATTGAAAGCGCCGCTCGCGTTTCGCGAGCGGCGCTTTTGCGTTTCTCGGCGAGAATTGTTGAACGTCTTGCGTCGCGGGTGGCTTGATTACTTAATGACTTAAGTAATATCATAAAGTCATGTCGACCACCAGTATGAGCCAGCCCCTGTACGTCGCCAAGGCCGAACTCTTCAGGTCGCTGGGTCACCCTGCGCGTATTCGAATACTCGAACTCCTCGCGGAGGGCGATCAGCCCGTCGCACTACTCCAGGATGAAGTCGGACTGGAGTCCTCGGCTCTCTCGCAACAGCTCGCGGTGTTGAAGCGAACTGGTCTCGTCGAGTCACGTCGCAAAGGAAATACGGTCACGTATCGTTTGACTGACCCGTCCGTCGTTGTGTTCCTGTCGGCCGCGCGTGCGGTGCTCGGAGCCACGCTGGACCGGACGCGTCAGGCGTTGGAGCATCTCGAGAGCGTCAGTTCGTCGTGAGTTCGTTCCGGAGCACGTTCGTCCATCGGGCGCGTGCTCTACTGCCGAACTCGCGCGACTACGCCGGACTCGCGACCTCCTGGCGACAGGATCTCCTTGCGGGTGTCACCGTCGGTGTCGTCGCGCTGCCCTTGGCGCTGGGCTTCGGGGTGGCGTCGGGCGTGGGGGCGACCGCCGGAATGATTACCGCGATCGTGGCTGGCATTGTTGCTGCCATCTTCGGAGGTTCGGCCGTGCAGGTGTCCGGACCCACGGGGGCCATGGCCGTGGTGTTGGTCTCGATCGTCGCCCGTTTCGGTGTTGGCGCCGTCGCCACCGTGTCGGTCATCGCCGGGGTCATGGTGATCCTTTTCGGGCTCTTCGGACTGGGGCGCATCATCAACTTTGTTCCCTGGTCCGTGCTTGAGGGATTCACTCTCGGTATTGCCGTGGTCATCGCGCTACAACAGGTCCCTTTGCTCATGGGTCAGTCAAAGGGGACCGGATCCTCCGTTCTCGACTCGGCCTGGCGGGCCGTCGCCAATGCACGTCACGACGTTCCGACGCTCACCCTCGTGATGGGTCTCGGCGTGGTCCTGGTCATGGCGCTCACGGCGCGTGTCACCACGAAGATACCTCCGTCGATTGTCGCCGTCGTCCTCGTGACCGCGATCGCGGAGTTCGCGGACGCTCGTGTGCCGACGCTGGGCGCCCTGCCACGCCATCTACCCGCGCCCCGTCTGCCGGCTCTCTCGCTATCACAGTTTCACCAACTCGCCGGACCCGCTTTGGCGGTGGCGTTGTTAGTCGCCATCGAGAGTCTCCTGTCCGCGCGGGTCGCCGACGCGATGGTTGCCGGACCTCGGTCAGGCGAGAATCGGGAGATGTTGGGTCAGGGCCTCGCCAACATTGCCTGCGGACTCTTCGGGGGCATGCCCGCGACAGGAGCGATCGCGCGCACCGCGGTCAACGTTCGCTCGGGCGCTCGTACGCGGCTGTCGGCGATCACGCACGCCGTCGTCATTGTCCTCGTGATTCTTTTCCTCGCACCCGCCGTGGAGAAGATTCCGCTGGCGGTTCTCGGGGGCGTTCTCGTCATGACCGCCGTGCGGATGGTCGACCGCGTCCGTATTGTTCGCGTCCTTCGCTCCCATCGCTCCGAAACCGTCGCCTTCGCGTTGACGGCGATTGTGACGGTCACGGTGAATCTGGTTACCGCCATTGAGGTCGGACTGGTGGTCGCGGGAGTTCTCGCCTTGCGCTCGCTCGCGACACAGTCGGGGGCCGTCCGCGAGGAATTCGCGTCAGGTGACGAGGGCACGCCTGAGGACCTGCAGCTGCTGCGCGAACACATTGCGGTGTTTCGATTCGACGGCGCCCTCTTCTTCGGGGCCGCTCCCCACTTTCTCGAGTCCTTTAGTGAGCTCGCGGGCGCGTCGGTCGTGATTCTGCGTCTGCGCGGCTTGACATTTATTGACGCCACGGGAACCGACGTTCTGACGCAGATCATTGAGGATCTCGAAGATCGGCATGTCACCGTGTTGGTGAAGGCGACCGACGACAACAATCAGCGCCTATGTCGCAGCAGCGCGGCCATTGAACGTCTCGCGAACGACGGACACGTCTTTAGTGACTTCGACGCCACGGTCGCCCACGCTCGCCGGCACCTGGAACGTCACGGACATCGACTGGGACACTGAGCGAGCACTCGGTAACGTTCCCGTAGCGAGAGAGGCGAGAGATGACACCAGAGGAGCGTCGAGCATTCGTTCGCGAACACCGTACGGCCGTCTTCGGTTACGGGCGCGCGAATGATGGTCCCGCGATGTCGGTCGTGTACTACGCGATGGACGATGACGACACGATTCTCGTGTCCACTCTGGCGCAACGCGGTAAGGCCAGGGCCGTTGAGCGCCACGAAAACGTTTCGCTCTGTGTTCTGGACGAGAAGTGGCCGGTCACCTACCTGCAGGTGTACTGCCGCGCCACCGTGGACACCGACCCCGTCGCGGCGGGGAATCTCGCGATGACGATCGCCGGAGTGATGACGGGGCGTCCGTTGGATGAAGCCGTGCGGCCTCTCGTGATTGAAGGAGCGCGGAAGGAAGGAAGGGTGGTCGTGCGACTGCGACCATATGCGACCTTCGAAACGCCACCATTGCACGTGTACGAGGAAACGGATCTGCCGTTGCTAGTGCGCGCGACGAGTGCCTCATTACCGTGGGACGCAACGAGTACGTAGATCACGGAGCGCGTTTCGTCGCGCGAGACGAGAATCTTCCCTACCAGCGTTGACGAGCCTCTTCGGCGAAGCCCTGCAGGTGGGTGAACTCCAATCGTTCACCTTCGTCGGTCACGATGTAGCCGGACCAGGTGCCGAAGACTTGGTGGACCGCACTACTGAGATCTTCGCCAGCGTCAACGTCGGTGACCTTGTCGAAACGGGGCGTGAGCGTGACGTCGAGTTGGCCCCCCGGGTCACGCACGCGCCAGGGCTCGAGGGGATGATCCCAGTCGTATTCCCATTCGAGCTCGCGGCCGATCTTGGTGAGTCGACCATCGACGGTGACGCCGTTTTCCGTGAATCCGGTGCCCGCTGTCCACTTCGCGCCGAACTGCAAACCAATCACGCGACCATTCGTGGTTCCCGCTCCACCGCCCCAGTTCCAAGTGATGCGAGCGGGCCAGCGACCGCGGCCCACGTCCAGTACGCCCCAGGCTTCGGCGTCGGGTCCACCGAAGGTCCACCGTTCGTCGCCCACGACCAATTCGCCAAAGGCGGGGCGGGCTTGTTGCTTGGAGGTGTAGGTGAACAGCTCGTCGCTCCACGGGATGACGACATTGACGGACTCGTGATGATCGGGTCGAACAACCGTCGCGTCGAGTCGAGCAATCGTGCCGTCCGCCTCACTCCAGGTCGCGAGAAGTCGTGTGGCGTGTTCGTCATCGACGATGGCGAGATCGAAATCGGGGATCGCGATGGTCAATGGCGCGGTGCCGGGAAGGTCCGGGAGAGCAATTCCAGCACCGGCGTCGAGCAGGATCGAACGACCACCATGGCGACCCGAGTCGAGATGAACCCAGTAGACGTCGGCGAGTCCGAGAACGTCGATGTCGGAGTACACCGACGACATCACGAGGTCGCCCGCGAGAATTGCCCAATAGTCCCACCTCTTGGTGTTTCCCGTCGCTTCACCGAGATTGGCCGTATGCATCGGTGTGCGCGACCAACCTCGAGCCTCCGGCCGGAGGCGTTGGCCATCGTCGGTGCACAGGAGGACGGGTTCGGTTATTTCGTGTTCGTGGGTGCTCACGAACCTTGTCTAGTGCAGTCCGCCGACTTAGGCGAGACGAGGTGTCGTCGAGGTCTGCTTTTCCAACATGCGATTCACGGTGGCGGTGGCGGCGTCGACGAAACCACGAATTTGGTCTCGGGCCCGTTCGCCGTCGGCGCTCAGACCCTTCATGCCCTCAATGTTCCAAGCCGTCGTGACGGGTTCGACCACGTCGTTGACAAATTGACCGAGTCCGTAAATACCTTCACGCGCAATGCGCACGGCATGCCTCGTGAATCCGGGAATACCCGTGCCCGGCATGGCGAAACGCGTGAGCTGTCGCGCGGTGGCGGCCATCATGAGCGACGGGTCGATGGCAAAGGCCGCGAGTGATAGGTCGCGGTAGAAGATGTAGTGCTTCGTCTCGTCACCGGCAATGGTGGCGAGCACACTGCGACCCATCTTGTCGTCCTTCGGCAATTTCGCACCCGTGTTCCGGTGAGCGATCTGCGTGGCGCGCTCCTGGAACGCCACGTAGGCAATCAAGTCTGCCAGTGAGTCGGGAGTGGGCACCTCGCCACGATGCATCTGCACGCGCCGCCCGTCTTCGAGCACGGTGGGGTCGATGCAGCGTGAAATGTGCACCCAGTCCCGCATGATCATGGAGTGTCGGTTTTCCTCCATCGTCCACTGGTGATTCCAGTCGTGCAGGGGATGGTCGGCCGGCGTGTGCGACATCAGGGTTTGCGTGTAATACGGAAGATTGTCCTCGGTCAAGAGATTGACGTAGATGGCACTGCGCACCCCGTCGGCCACGTCGTAATCCGACTTCGCCCAGGGCCGATCGCGAAAGGACGTTCCTTCTCCCCATTCGATCTGCTCGTGCGGATACCACGTCCGCTCGTTCTCGAGGTGGCGATCGTAGAGTCGCGCGACGTCATCTCGAAGCTCCTGCAGCAAGTTCTCGTGTCTCTCGATCGCCATAGGAATCCCTCTCGTCGCTGACACTTTTCTCACGGTCACGGTATCGCAGTCACCGCACGGCCAGATCAGAAGTTGTGTCAATTCCACGTCAATTGTTCGTTGCGTCCCGCGATGACATTCTCATGATGGTACGAACAATGTCGGACCACTCGTTGTGGTGGAACATCGATGCCGGACGCAGTTCGGGGGTACCGCCCCGCCGTGATCGAAGGAATCGCTCCACGTGATGTCCCTAGTGAGAGGGTCGAGAAAACACGACGCCCCCGTGCCGCTGGTGCAGCACGGGGGCGTCGTGTTCAGGTGAGCTACGCCGTGGGAGTCGAAGGGGGGCCTTCACGACTCGGCGATGCGCCGCCTTCCTGTGCCGTGGCGCGATAGTGCTCACGCCAGATGAGTCGGTACACCCGAGTCCATCGAGGAATCGAACGGACTCCCGGAATGAACGGGAGGAGCGCTAGTAGGACGGTGAGCACCATCATGGTGGCCCACACCATCGCGTCGGCGTTCGCTGCCCAGCTCGTGCTGTACGGGGGAACCTGGTACCACATCGTGTACAGCCACAACCACGCCTGACCGGGGTAGTTGCCGAGTTCGTTCATCATGCCCCACTGATCACCGGAGAGATGATCGTTGGCTGCGATGCTCGGGAACCATTGTCCGTCCGACAGGAACAGCAACGGCTTGGTGTAGTCCGTGGTGTAGTAGCCGTGACCCGCAATGAGGTCAGCGTCCAGTGCACCGGTGCGCGCCATGGAGGTCAGTTCCGTCATAAACAAGGGAACGGGACCGGCGCCCGTGGCGGTGTCCGTGATTTTGCCGTTGGCAAAGGACATGGTTCCCTTGGCGTAGGCGTCGAGCCACGCAGTCTTCTGCGTCTCACTCGCCGCCGACCACACACGCAGTCCCGTGGTGAGCGCGGGAACGTCCGGCAGAGTGGTGAGCGGCATCAAGACGAAGTCCTGTGCGGTGTCGACCGGAATGTGAACGCCCACCCACTTGGCCACCGGGAAGGGACCGATCTTCTGTCCGTCCGAGGCCGAGTTGTACGGAGGACCGTATCCGGCGACTCCGGAGGTACCGTTCAGTTCTGACAGCGCGGTCGTCGCGAAGTCGACCGGCTGAGCGGTTGACCATTCCTTCAACGTCACGGCCGGATCGTCCGGCGAGCCGAAGAGAATGGCGAGACCCACCACGAGGAGTGACACCACGACGAGCGCGATGGTGCCTTCCTTGATGATGTCGTAGGGGTAGTAACGACCCTTGTACTCGGGAGCGTCAACGTCGGGGCGGAATTTCTTCGCCATTACGCACGCACCTTTCCGGCGCTGGTGTCCTCGAAGGGCGGCACCACACCGCGATAACGCACGAGCAGGATGTGCAGTCCGGTCAAGACCACAGCGGCGATCGGCATTAGCACGATGTGCCACATGAACATCTGGCCCGTGTTGAGAACGTTGAAGAACGCTCCACCACCGGTGGCGTTGATGCCGTCCTTGGCCTGGGTCGAGATCCACTGGCTGTCGAAGTTCGTCTGGGAGACGTAACCCGTAAAGGCGGTGGCGACCGAGGCGAGGAATGTCACCACGCCCGTCATCCACACCAGTTGACGCTTACCGCGCCACGCGGCCATGAAGAACTTGCCCCACAGGTGCACGACCATGGCGAAGAAGAAGACTTCGACGCTCCAGAGGTGTAGTGAGTTCACGAAGTGTCCGACCGAGGATTCGTGCCACCACAGCGGTCCCATGATCGCGAGGATGCACCCGGTCCCGATGACCACCATCATCGACGACAAGGTGGCCACGCCAAAGACGTAGATCCACGACGCGACGTAGCTGGGCTGCGTGTCGGGCAGCAACTTTTCAGACGGCAGGGCCGTGGTCAGGCGGCGACGAAATTTCGTCGTCCACTGACGGTCAATTTCTGTCGTGCTCATTCGTCACCTCCCCGGCGACGACGGCGTCCGGGAAACGGCACCACCAGCGCCGCGATGAAGGTCGCGATCATCAGAATGATCACGATCAGATTGGCGACACTGATTTGTATCCAGTGCCATTGGATGTAGTGACCCGGAGAGGTCAGAGGCAACAATGCGTCGAACAATGAATAGATTGCGGCCACGCACCCCCCTTTCAGCCTGATGGGATAAATTTCCCCTTCTTTCTTACGACCTTCTGGTTCTCGGTGCGTAGGGACGTAGGTCCTTTATTGAAAAGAAAAGATTTTTTTAAACGCAACAGGTGAAAAGATACGCACATGGTCCCGAGTGAGATTTCCTGGTTTAGCGCCCTCTGCGACGACGACTACCGCCAACTCGGTGTGGTCGAACCAGACTTGCGATCGTCGTGGCACCACTGCCACGCGATCGTGACGGAAGCCGAACGACAGGGTTTTGATTCCATACTCTTGCCGTCGGGCTACGAACTGGGTCTCGACACCACGGCGATGGCGGCCGCTCTGGCGCAGGCGACGGAACGAATCCGCTTGCTGATGGCGGTACGGGTGGGCGAGAACTGGCCCCCACAACTCGCACGCCAGATCGCGACCCTGCAACACCTCGCGGACGGCCGACTCGACGTGAACATCATCTCAAGTGATCTCGCCGGGGAACACCGCAGTGGCGCCGAGCGCTACGGGCGAACCCTCGAGGTGATGGAGATTCTCGACGACCTCGGCAACGGGCGAGAAACGAATCATCACGGTGAGTTCTACGACCTCACCGTGGACGCGCCGCGCATCGCGACGGGGCCGCGACCCGCGTTGTATTTCGGCGGTCTCAGCGAAGAGGCTCGTGAGGTCGCCGCTCAGGCAGCCGACGTCTACTTGATGTGGCCCGACACCGAAGACGTGGTTGCCGACACCATCGAGGACCTGCGAGCGCGGGCCGCGCGCTACGGGCGGACGTTGCGCTTCGGGTACCGCGTGCACGTGATTGTTCGTGACACGCAGGACGAGGCGGACGCCGCCGCTCGGTACTTGATGGCGGCCGTTGACGAGCACGAGGGTCAGCGCATTCGCGAGCAATCTCTCGACGCGCACTCCTTCGGTGTCCAGCGACAGAGCGATCTGCGCTCAGCGGCGGACGACGACGGTTACGTCGAGGCGAATCTGTGGACCGGTATTGGCCGGGCGAGGTCGGGATGTGGTGCGGCGATCGTGGGTTCACCCGAGCAGGTCATCGCGAAGATCCACCGGTACGAGGAACTCGGCATGGAGGCGTTCATCCTGTCCGGCTATCCGCACATTGATGAATGTCGTCGATTCGGAGAATTGGTGTTGCCGCACCTCTCACACGGACCGCTCCACAACTAGAGAAGTTCTTCGACGAGCACCACGCGGCGCTCGTCAATCGCGCGGTGCGCGGCGGCGCCCATGACCACCGACCAGAAACCGTCGTCGGCTGTGACCAATGCGGGCGTGCCCGCTCGGACCGCGGCGATCAGATCGAGGTGCTCGAGGAAACTGGCGCCGTGGTGGAATCCCTCGACGAGGACGCGGTCATCGGTGACAATGCTCTCTTCGACGCCCGTCGTCCAGCCCGACCGCTGTCCCCGTCGCAGGAGACCAGAGGGCAGGAAGGCTTCCACTTTTCCGCGGTCGCCGACGATGGAGAGTTCTTCATTGTGGGCCGTGCCCTCAGCAAACATGCACAGATCGAGCGAAGCGCGTACGCCATTGTCGAACTCCACCACCACAAATGCGTTGTCCAAGATGTCGGGCACGCGACCGTCGTAGAGCTCGTCGAGGTGGTTGACGCTGTGTGCCCCCATCGCGGTCACGGCGACGGGGGTGCTCTGAGCGATGTGGCGCATGAGATCAAAGAAGTGACAGCACTTTTCGACCAATGTGCCACCGGTGTTCTCGTTGAAGCGATTCCAGTTGCCTACCTTCACGAGGAAGGGGTGGCGGTGTTCGCGGATGGCCACCATGGCGAGCGTGCCGAGCTCACCGGACTGGGCAATCTCGATTGCTCGATGGACCGGCGGCATGTAGCGATATTCCAAACCCACCCAGAACACGCCCGGGTAGTCCGCCGCGGCGTCGCGGATCGCCGCGGCGTCGGCGACGGTGGTGCACAGGGGTTTTTCTACCAAGATCGCTCGACCGGTCGCCATGACGTCGTCGAGAACTGCGCGGTGGGTGAAATTCGGTGAGGAGATGACGTAGACGTCACAGAGATCGGCGCGAAGAAGCTCACGGTAATCCTCGAAGGTCGCAAGGTCACGGCCCTCGGCGGTGAACTGCGACCACTGAAGGGACTCCGCGGAGGGGTCGGCTGCGGCCACGACGACCGCGTCGCTGATCGCGTTCAGATTGCGTTGGTGTTCGAGACCCATCATGCCGGTGCCGATCAGCCCGTAGCGCAGAGGTTCGCTCACTTCGTCCTCTGTGTGCCGGGAATTCGAGCGCGAGCGACCTGGCGAAGATTGAGTTGCGTGACCCCAATGGTCACCGAGACGGCCCCGAGAATGTGCAACTCAACGAGCCACGCCGGGTCGTGTAGCCAGTACTGCGAGAAACCAATGGCCGCCTGCAACAATCCAATGAGCGCGAGTCGACGCACGCCGAGTTGTAATGGTGCGGGCGCATTGGTGTGCCAGATCGCGAGGAGTAACCCCGCGATGAGAGCGATGAAGGTGACCGCAGCGACGGAATGGATCCAGGCCGCCGACGAGAAGGCGATATCGATGCGTCGCGCGTGATGCTGTTGGGAGATGCTCCCGGGATGTGGTCCGGCGCCGGTCGTGACCGTGCCGGCCATGATCACGATGGCGTACGGGATCCACAAGAAGCGAGCGACCCTATAGAAGTGCTGATCGCGAATAACGGCCTCGGCGCCGTCGCCGTAGAGGTACTTCGAGCGATGGTACAAAGTGGCGCCAACGACGACCATGCCCATGGAGGAAAGCATGTGAATGGCGACCAACCACGGGTTCAACTTGGAGTACACGACGAAGGCGCCGAGGACGGCGTCGGCCACGATGCCACCCACGAGGGCCCAGGTCAGCCAGATCAGGTCCTTGCGTCGGGGGTCACGGAGATAGGCCGCGACCACCGACACAGCGGTGAGAATGACGAGAAGAACGGTGACCGTGCGGTTCCCGAATTCAATGACCGAGTGATAGCCGACGGGACCGGTGACCACCGAGGTTGAGCAATTGGGCCAGTCGGGACAGCCGAGGCCCGAATCGGTGAGTCGCACCGCCGCCCCGGAGATGACGATGAGAATCATCGAAATGAAATCGGCGAGGGCGAACCAGCGGAACTGGGGCGCCGTGACGCGGAAGCGACGTGAGCGGGGCACGTCCTCAGCCTAGAGAACCCCGTACCCGTAGACTGTCGCCCGTGGCAATTACCGCGACCGCTCCACGCACCGCTAGTTCGATTCTCGGCGCCTACGTCGCGCTGACGAAACCCCGTATCATCGAGCTTCTCCTCGTGACGACGGTGCCGACCATGGTGGTAGCGGCGAACGGAGTACCGAGCGGATGGCTGGTGTTGTGGACCCTCATCGGGGGGACCCTCGCCGCCGGTGGCGCCAACACCTTCAATATGGTCATCGACCGCGATATCGACGCGCTCATGGAACGAACCAAGAATCGTCCCCTGGTCACAGGTGCCGTCACCCCGCGCGCAGCCACGATTTTTGCGGTCTCGCTCGAACTCGCAGCCTTTCTGATCTTGGCCAGCCTGGTGAATTTCTTGTCCGCCTGGCTCGCGCTGGCCGCGACCGGTTTCTACGTCATCATCTACACGATTTGGCTGAAGCGACGTAGTTCGCAGAACATCGTCATCGGTGGCGCCGCGGGTGCAGTTCCCGTGTTGATCGGGTGGTCGGCCGTCACCAATTCGTTGAGTTGGACCCCGGTTCTTCTATTCGCCATCATCTTCATCTGGACGCCGCCGCACTTCTGGGCGTTAGCCGTCCGCTACCGCGACGACTACGAGGCCGCGCACGTTCCGATGCTCCCGGTCGTTGCCAGTTTGCGCAAGACGACCTTGGAGATCCTGGTGTACACCGTCGTGTTGTGGGCCTTGTCGATGTTGGTGGGTCCGGTGGCGGGTCTTGGGTGGATCTACGGACTCTCCGCCCTCGTCTTTGGTGGCTTGTTCACCTTGTACTCCGCGAAGTTATGGATGCTCGCGCGTGTCGACCGTGCCGACGTCGCTCGCGCCATGCGGTTGTTTCATTACTCCATTACTTATTTAACGGCATTGTTTGTTTTCATGGCGGTTGATGTCCTTGTCCGACACCACTGAACCCGTATCGCCCGTGGCGAGCGCGGGACCACTGATGCCCGAAGGCCGCCGCGGACCCTCTCCGATGATGTTCTTGTCGCTGGGCCTCGGCACACTGGTCGCCGTGACGTTGATCGTGGTTGTTTCGCTACTCACGGGCGGGAAGCAGGACGAGGGGCTCTTTACCTCAAATACGTTGAACGGCACCAAGGCCGCGGCCTTCACCTTGCCCGATCTGTCGTCGGCGGGAACGATCCACTCACCGTGGTCGTCGGGACACCCCACCGTTCTCGTCTTCTACGCCTCGTGGTGTCCGCCGTGTCACGCCGAGCTGCCGAAGGTCGCCGACTACGAGGCGCACCACCACTCGAGCTCCGTAATGTTTTTGGGCATGGACGCGAATGACACCCGCGCCGAGGGCCTCGCCTTCGCGAAGAGTTCGCACGTCGCCTTTCCCTCGGCCTTCGACGCCAATGGCACCATCACGAACCAGGAATTCAAGTTTGCGAATCTGCCGGACACGGTGTTCGTCAATGGCCAAGGTGTCATCACCGAAGTCGTGATCGGCGCGGTGAGTACCCAGCAGCTCGACGCGGGTATTCAACTGATTCAGTCGTAGCGGAACGTCCGCGCCGCGAGCAGCGGAGCGAACAGAGCCCACACGCACAACGACACCAGGTTGGCGGTCCCCATGGATCCACCACTTTCGAAAAGTCGGTGCAGAGCGTCAGCAAGCGCACCCGACGGAGTGGCCACAATCAGGACACGCACGCTGGAGGGGAACGACGTGGTCGGGATGACGAAGCCGGAGACCAGCAACAACACGAGGTAGAGACCATTCGCCGCGGCGAGATTCACTTCAGCCTTGAGTCGGCCCGCGAGAAAGAGTCCGATGCCGCAGAATCCCGCGGTGGCGAGAACCAGGGCAACAACGGCCTGCGGTATCGCACCCGCGCCACAGGCCGGATGCCAACCGAGCAGGTACGCAACCGCCACAATGACGCCGATCTGCAGTGCTTCGACCAGGAGAACACCCAGAATCTTCGCTCCCACGAGACGAGGTCGACCGAGCGGGGTGACGTGAAGGCGTCGCAGCACGCCGTAGGAACGCTCGAATCCCGTAGCGATGGAGAGCGCGACGAGTGAGGTGGACATGCAGCACAGCGCGATGATGCCGGGCGCGAGGAAATTGATGCGCGACGGGGTCGGCGACGCCGTCACGTGGGTCTTCGAGAAGAACACCAGAAGAAGAACGGGAATGCCGATGGTCAACAACAAGGTTTCCCCGCGCCGCAGAGTCATGATGATCTCGGCGCGCGTTTGTGCGACGAGCATGCTCACGACCGACTCCGGTGCTGTTCGACCAAGGCGAGATAGGTCTCTTCCAATGACGCGCGAGAGCGCAGCGACGTGAGTTGTCCGCCACGTTCGCTGATCGCGGTCGTGACGGCGCTGACATTCGCGGGCGTGTTACCGACCGCGGAACGGTAGCGACCGTGACCCTCGTCGATGACCGGCGCGCCGAGGAGTGCGCTGAGCGCAACGGTGTCCAGATCCACCGTCGACTCAAAAACCAAGACGGGATCACCCGCCAGCTCGGCGAGAGTACCGGCTGCCGCGACGGCGCCGTCATTGATGATGACGATGCGGTCCGCCAAGAGCTCGGCGTCGGCGAGTTCGTGAGTGGTGATCACGAGAGCGCATCCGCGCTGGCGCTCTTCGTCGAGTAGCGCCCTGATGCTGGCGTGTCCCTCCGGATCAACGGCTGAGGTTGGTTCGTCGAGGACGAGCACGCGGGGACGTCCGAGTAGGGCGAGGGCGAGCAGCGTGCGCTGTTGTTCGCCACCCGAGAGGCGACGCCACGGTGTCGTCGCGCAGCGCTGAAGATCGAGGGCGTCGAGCAATTCGTTGACGTCACGCGGAGCCGCGTAGTAGCTGGACGTGAGGCGCAGAACGTCACGGGGATTCATTGGTGACCACACGCCTCCGCGCTGGAGCAGGGCTCCCACGCGGGTCACGACGTCACCGTGCGCGCTCACCGGATCGAGTCCCATGAGTCGCACCGTGCCGGCGTCGGGTCGTCGAAAACCGAGCAATGTTTCGACGGTCGTCGTCTTCCCGGCCCCGTTCGGACCGAGGATGGTAACGATTTCACCGAAGTCCACGTCGAAGGACACACCCGCCGCCGCCGCGACGTCGCCGAAGCGCACGTGCAGGGAATCGATGGAAACGGCGTGACTCACGGGAGCGAACCTACCGGACTCGTGGAGCGTGAATGAACGCTGTCCTAATCTGTGGGCATGATTGACCTCGCCCTCCTGCGCCGTGAACCCGATGACGTCAAGGCCGCTTTGGCCCGTCGTGGGATCTCTTCCTCGCAGATTGACGAGATTCTCGTGCTGGACGCTGAGCACCGCACGGCGATGCAGGCCGCCGAGGCGTTGCGCTCACGGGTGAAGGATCTGAGCCGACAAGTGGGCGAAGCGCGCAAATCGGGGGACACGCGGCGCGCCGACGAAGTGGCCGCCGAGAGTCGCGAGTTGGGCGACGAGGAACGTCGCGCCAGTGAGATTGCCGACGCCGTGGGAGAGCGCGTGCGCACGTTGCTCCTCGACTTGCCGAATATGCCCGCAGCGGAGGTACCCGACGGTCTTGACGAAACGGGCAACGTTGAATTGCGCCAATGGTGGCCGGGGATGGACGAGGGCGCGCCCTTTCCGACCTACGAGAATCACCAGAGGGTGCCCCACTGGGATATCGGTGCCCAGCTTGGTCTGTTGGATTTAGAGACGGGCGCGAAACTCGCGGGTTCCATGTTCCCTCTGTTTCGGGGAGACGGGTCGCGCCTCGTGCGCGCTCTCGGGGCGTACGCGCTCAATCAGCACGCCGACGAGTACGAAGAAATTCGTCCTCCGACCTTTGCGCTGACCGAGACCATGACCTCCACCGGTCACTTGCCGAAGAATCAGATCGAGATGTACGCCATCGAGCGCGATGACCTCTGGGCGATTCCCACCGCGGAGGTTCCCCTGACGTCGATGCGTCGCGGCGAGATCATTGACGAGGCGGATCTTCCGATCAAGATGACCGCGCTCACCGCCTGCTTCCGTCGCGAAGCTGGCGCCGCCGGTCGCGACACGCGAGGTCTCTTGCGCGTGCACGAGTTCGACAAGGTGGAACTCTTCGCGTACTGCACGCCCGAACAAGCGCAGTCGTGCTTTGACGACGTGCTCGCGCGCGCCGAGGGATTGTTGCAGGATTTCGGTTTGCCGTATCGCGTTCTTGACCTGTGTGCGGGTGACCTCGGCACGTCCTCGGCTCGTACCTTCGACTTAGAGGTGTACTCGCCGGGAGTCGACCGCTGGTTGGAGGTCTCCTCGATCAGTTGGTTCCGCGATTTCCAGGCACGACGTGCGAACGTGCGGTACCGCCCGGCCGGTGGCTCACCGACGTTGGTGCACACGGTCAATGGTTCGGCTCTCGCGTGGTCGCGTATCTGGGCCGCGATCGTCGAGACGAATCGTCAGAGTGATGGTTCGGTGTTGATCCCGCCACCACTGCAAGCCTTCTTCGGCGGTCGCACCCACCTGCGCTCGCGTTAGGCGTCGAAGCGATACCCCACGCCACGCACCGTGGTGATGTGTTGAGGGTCCTTGGGCTTTTCTTCGACGAGGGACCGCAAGCGCTTGATATGGACGTCCAGAGTCTTGGTGTCACCGACGTAGTCGCTGCCCCAGACGCGGTCAATCAGTTGTTCGCGGGTGAGCACGCGTCCGGCGTTGGTGAGGAGGAGTTCCAACAGGGCGAACTCCTTTTTGCGGACCTTGATCTCTTCGCCCTTGACGAAACAACGCCGCGTGTCCGCTTCGAGACGAACCGGACCGACCTCAATGACCGTTTCGGAGTTGTCGGGTGCTTCCTTGGCGTGGTCGTGACGACGCAGAACGGCGCGTATGCGGGCAATGAGCTCGCGCAATCGGTAAGGCTTGGTCACGTAGTCGTCCGCGCCGATTTCGAGCATGACAACGGCGTCGACTTCTTCGCCCTTGGCGGAGACCACGATGATTGGCACGTCGGAGGTCGTGCGGATCACGCGACACACGTCGAGGCCCGACATCTTGGGCAACATGAGGTCCAACAACACGACGTCGAAGGTGCCCTGAGCGAAGATGTCGACGGCTTCTTGTCCGTCGCGCGCGACGCTAACGTCGAAGCCTTCACGATCGAGGCCGATGGTCAGGGCGTCGATGAACGACTCCTCGTCTTCAACGAGGAGCACTCGATGCTTCGGGGCGTCGTGCTTGCTCATAGTGAACTCATCGGGAGATCGAGGGCGAACGTGGATCCTTCTCCCTCACGGGAGTTGACCGACACGGCACCACCGTGGTTCTGAGCCACGTGACGGACAATTGATAGTCCAAGGCCCGTGCCACCGGTGTGTCGGGCGCGGCCCGGATCGACACGGTAGAAGCGTTCAAAGATACGGTCCAGATCCTTGGCCGGGATGCCGATGCCCTGATCGGAAACGACCACGCGCGCAAATGGTCCGTCCCCCAGTTCGGGATCACTCGAGACGGCCACGTGTTCAATGGTGACATTCACCGCGCCGCCCGTCGGCGAGTAGGCGACGGCGTTTTCCAACAGAGCGTGGACGGCCGAGACCAGTTGGCGACGGTCGCCGGTGACGAACAGCGACGTCTCGGGTTCGTGTAATTGGATCACGATGCCCCGCTGTTCGGCGGCGGTGCGGATGCGCTCCATGGCCTCGGCGACAAACAGCGCGACCGGAACGGGTTCACGCGCGGGCGCGCCCTCGCTCTCGAGTCGTGACAAGTCGAGCAAGTCCTCAATAATTCGGTTGACGCGGAACGCTTCGAGGTGAATGCGTTCGGCCAGCCGTTGACCGATGGCTGGGTCGGTTTCGTATTGGAGGGTCTCGGCGAGAAGGCCGAGAGCGCCCATGGGCGTTTTGAGTTCGTGGGACACGTTGGCAATGAAGTCACGACGAATGTCCTCGAGTCGACGACGCTCCGAGACATCCTCGATAAGAGCCAGCACCCCCAGTGGTCGACGTCCGTCATCAATGACGGTGGCCCGTACCGTCAACGTGCGGCGTGGTGGTCCGTAGAGGTCAATGGTTCGGTCCGCAATACCGTTACGCCACCCCTCTTCGAGGAGTTCCGTCACCGCCTGGGCTGCCAGCGCGTCACCGTAACGGTTCGTCATCAAGGTTTCGGCCTGTCGGTTGCGGTAGATGACGGTTCCGGCCTCGTCGCAGAGGACCAGGCCGAGGGGCAGGGTGTCGAGCGACCGGCGGAGGCGAATGGCATCCGCACTCGATTCGGTGACCGCGGTGGTGGCGGCCCCGGTGACTTCTTCGAGGAAGTTGAGGGCGGTTTCCACTTTGCCGTCATCGTGGGGTTGCTCGATACCGAGGCGCGTGCCGAGGGCCGTTAAACGTTGGGCGATCGCTCGTTGCCCCCGGCGTCGACCTACGACGATCCCGATGAACACACCGATGGCGACGACGCCGACCAACGCGGCGTACAGCGCGAGAGGGGGCCAACGATCAATCACCGTCTTGAGGGACTCGAGGAGCACGGGTTCATTCTCGCAGACTCCGCCGAGTTGAACGTGCTGCGACCGTTGCGTGACCTTCGTACTGACTGGAGGTCACCATGATTTTCGCCGGAGTTTCTCTGACACCCACACCATCCAACCTGCCCGGTAGCGCGGCACTACAGAAACTCGCCAATGGTTTGGCCGGATGGGCGCTGATTGCCGCACTGATTGGTCTGGTGGTGGGCGCGGCCATGTGGGCGCTCGGCAGCCACTCCCAGAACATTCATCAGTCCATGACCGGTCGCCGCGCCGTGGCTGCCTCACTCGCCGCCGCCGTCCTGATCGGCGCCGCACCCACGCTCATCAACTTCTTCTTCAGCACCGGCTCGTCGGTGCACTGAGATGAATTGTCTTCTTCACCCGGTGAGTTGCGCGACGCAGAGCGCCGCCAACGCTTCATTTGACGTCTTCTTTTCCACGCTGGCGAGTTGGGTGTCGGCGGCGACGGGTTGGGCCTGGAACGCTCTACGCGCAGTGCTGGACGCGTCGAGCTCACCCGGTGTGGTGACGGCCGCGAGCTCGGGGGAGTACCACCGTCTCCTCGTCATCGCTCCGCTCATTGCGCTGTGTGCCGTCTGCGCGAATGTCGTGCGGTCTCTTCGACACGCTGACGCCAGCGCCATTGTCCAGGACAATGTCGTGGCGGCTCCTCTCGCGATTCTCGCTCTGTTGGCGGCTCCGACGTTCGCAACAATCGTCTTGTCGCTGACGAATGATCTCTCGTCGGTCGCGGCTGGCGGAGCGGGGACGACGGTGTCGAACCTGTCCACCAGCGCGGCCCTCCTTCCAACGGGAACTCCCGGCTTTGGCGTCTTCTTCATCGGGCTCGTCGAGGTCGTCACCGCGGTGCTGTTGCTCTTCGAGCTGATTGTGCGCAACGCGCTGCTATCTCTCTTGCTCGCCCTCAGCCCCGTCATCGCGGCGGCATCCATCTTCGCTCCGATGCGACGCGTGGCGTGGCGATCGGTGGAGACTTTCGTGGCTCTCGCCCTCGCGAAGTTCGTTGTCGTGGTGGCCCTGGGCATCGGAGCATCCGCGGTCGCCTCGGGATCCCTCTACGTCGTCCTGACGGGTGTCGCCCTGGTGCTGATCGCGGTCCTGGCGCCATTCGTCCTCTTGCGGATCGTGCCGTTTCTTGAACAAAGCGCTCTGCACGCGGCCGAGGGACTTCGGCAACGAGCGACGAACGGGGCACGAAGGGCCACGGCCGCGGTGGCCAGCATGGCGACCGGTTCGCCGCCACCTCTAGGGCCCCCGGAGCGACCGGACGACCTCGGACTCGAGGATTGGCCCGACAGCGGTCCGCTCGAATTTCCCGATGAATCCGGACCCCGGCCGGAACCACCGGTAGGAACACCGCGACCACGCCGAGGCCACCGCGTCTTCACGGAGGACCGTCTGGGGCCCGTCCTCGGCTGGCATTTCGATGAGTGAGGCGTGGACGGCGAGCCATCTGGACGCCGGGCGTTTGTTCTCGATGTCGCCGGCACGCGCGGTGTGTGGTCTGGCCGCGGGAGTGGGTTCCTGCGCGTGGTGGGTCACGCAGTCGTGGGTTGCGGTGGCGATCGCCAGTCTCGGAGTACTCGGTGTGCTCGGAGGTCCTCGGCGGGGTGGCGTCGACCTGTTCATGGTGGCTCTCGCCTTCGCCTCTCGATCGCGCTGGACGCGTGCGTCGGTTCAGGTGACGGGAGGACTGTGCGAGGTGCGAGCTCGTGGCGTCGCCGTCTCGCGTCTGTGCCGGCTCGAACATCGAGGTCGATTCGATCTTTCGAATCTGCAGGACGCGACGGACGTCGCGTTAGCGGACGTGTTCGATCGCGTGGCGGCGGGGCCATCCACCGAGACCGTGACGTGGCACAGTGCCGCGACTTCGGAGATGGTGAGCGTGCTGAGTGTTCCTCGGGACCTCGCCGCACCCGCGGGTTGGCGTGACGAGCCGGGGGCGTGGCGACTGGTCACGCCGTGGTCGATGGATGAACAACGGTGGGCCTACGAGAGATGGACCGGCGTGCGCACGACACATCAGGAGTTCGTGGTCTTTCGCGTCACGGGTGTCGGAGCTCGACGAGTCGACCGATCATTGATTTCCCAACTTGTCCCTTACGGATCCCACCGGTTCGTGTCGGTGCACGCGTCGGTTCTGCCAGCACGCCGCGCTGCGGCATTGGTGGGACGCCAGGTGCATCGTGCCCGTACGAATGCGGCGCTCGCCGGGATGGTGGGATTTCGGCGTCGCGCGACGTCGGAGGAAGTTCTTCGACGTTTAGAACAGCGCGAACTCGACGTCGCTCGTGGGCGTTCACTCATGGCGATCACGGTGTTCGTCGTGGTCGCGGCGGCGACGAGGTTCGACGTGGAACAGCGTTGCGAACACTTACTGAGCGACGCCCGGCGCAGTGGCGTCACGCTCGAACGTGGTGATGGCCGCCACGCGTTGTGGCTGTGTTGTGCCCTACCGGGGAGTCCCGCGTGACGAGACGTATCCGCGGACAATGGATCACGAGTTCCCAGTTACGAGAACTTCGCATTCCGACCGGCGATAACGGAACGGGATTGTCCGGCGATCCACTCGGGCGATGTGTCGGGGGCGGCGATTTCGTCTTCGATCCCTTTGACGCGTACCGATCGTCACTCGTGACGAATCCCAACATCCTCGTAGCTGGCGTCATTGGTGTCGGGAAATCGACGGCGGTCAAGATGCTGATTCGACGTGGCCTCTCGGCGGGACGTCGCGCCGTCATTGTTGATCCCAAGGGTGAGTACGGAGAGCTCGCACGCTCTGCAGACGGCGAGGTTCTCTTTCTCGAGGCGAGAGGTCGATACTGGTTCAATCCTTTCGCGGGAAGTGACGACGAGGACGTTCAGCTATTAGCAACCGTGCTCGGCACGCTCCGAGGGTCGCTACTCAACGAGGACGAGCACTTCCTTCTCGAACACGAGTGGGCCCTACTTACTGAACAGCAGCGCACACGTCCTTTGTGGCACGTGGCCGCCGCGTTCGCGTCGGCCCTGTCGGAAGGTCACGGGAGTCCTCGGCGTTCGCTCGCTCTCGGTCTTCGTCGGCTCGTCGACGGGGATGTGGCGGGCATCCTCGACGGCGAGGGCTCGCCGGTGTCGTTACGTTCCGCCCTGACGGTCTTTGACGTATCGTCCCTGTGGCTCTCGCCGGCGTTTCCCGCAATCGCGGTGGCGACCGCGGCGGTGGCCCGGCGACTAGTGGAAGACGTGCACACACCGGGGTACCTGGTGCTCGACGAAGCGTGGGCGTTGGTGAGCGCTCCGGGTGTTGCGCACTGGCTGCACGGTTCACTCAAATTGGCGCGGGCCCGAGGTGTCGCACACATCCTCGTGGTCCACCGGTGGAGCGACGTTTTCGCGAGCGCCCCTGAAGGTTCCGTCCAGCGGGCCCATACGACCTCAATGTTGCGCGACTGCGAGTCGGTAATCCTCCTGCGTCAGATGCCGGGCGATCTCGAACTCTTGGACGAAGTTCTCGCGCTTCACGAGAACGAGTACGCCGCCCTGAGTCGCTTGCCCGTCGGGGGAGCCCTCGTGCGCTACGGGTCGGGACGTTCTCTCGTTCGCTTCCTGCCCGACGACCAAGACCGGCGCGTGATTGACACGAACGCCGCGATGTTGGTGACGTGAACTCGCGACCGAGGACTCGACCACCGATCGGACGATCGAGTTGGCATCACGTGGCGTGGGGTTGGCCGCGCTCGTTACCGACGGGCCACTCGCTGCTCGTCGTCGGGCCGACGCAGGTGGGTAAGACGTCGTCCATCGTTATTCCGTCTCTCGTGCGTTGGCCCGGTCCCGTCGTGGTCACGAGTGTGAAACGCGACGTGGTCGTCGCGACGAACGATTGGCGATCGTCGCTCGGAACAGTTGATGAATTACGTCCGAGCGACGGGGCGACGTGGGATCCTCTCGAATTCGTGACGACGTACAAGGACGCCTTCGGGGTGGCGAGGGACTTGGTCGTCGGTGACAAGGGTCGCACGTCGGCGGAGAGTGAGTTCTGGAACGCCCTCGCCGTCAAATTGCTCGCCGCCCGCATGGCCCACGTGCGCTCGCGAGGTGGCGACATCTTCGACGTGGTCGACGACATTGCCGAACGTCGCTACCTAGATGATGTGCCCAGGACAGATGATGGTGGTCGCGTGGTGCTCGCCATGCAACAGCACGAAGCGCGCACCGCCGACGCGATCGCCACCACGGCCGAAGCCATGTTGGCGCCGTGGCACGTCCGGCAACCATGTGTTCGACTCCGGGGCTTCACGTCCGGACCCAACACGCTCTATCTCGTCGCCCCGCGTCACGATCACCGTCGTTACGAGGGGCTCTTTCGCGGTGCACTACGAACCATTCTCGAGGAACAACAGACCCGCTTCGACGCCGGTGACGCGCGAGAGCTCCTTCTCGTCCTCGACGAAGCAGCCACCGTCGCCCCGCTGGATGATCTCGATCAGATCGCGGCGACCGGCCGGGGCCTCGGGATCACGCTGGTCAGCGTGTTCCAAGATTTCGCGCAGATGGAGGCTCGATTTGGTGATCGTGCCGCCACGATCGTCAACAATCACGCGTCACGACTGATACTCGGTGGTCTCGTCGATCCTCGCACCACGACGTATCTGCCGGAGTTGAAGAGTGACGATTCCGAGCACAGAAATCTTCGTCGTTGGCCACCCGGCTCAGCGGCTCTCGTGAGTGGACGGTCTCCCGTGCGAACCGTGCGGCTGTCGCCCTGGTGGCGATCACGAGAATTGCGACGTCGTGTGCGTTCGAGGGATCTCGATACGATGCGGTGATGCTGTATTGGGACCCATCTGACCCCGCGTGGTCCACTAATCCCGGGCCGCTGTTCGATCAGTTGCGCGAAGAGGTGCCCGTTCATCTCACGCCGGACGGTGCGTGGGTGCTCGCTCGCCACGCGGACTGTCTGAGCGTGCTGCGCGACAAGTCCTCTTCCTCGGACTCTTTGACTACGCACGCAGATAAGCGGCCTCGTTCGTTTAATGGCTCGGGGCGTCAGGCCGAGCGCGAGTTGATCGAACAAACCGGCGTCGACAATCGGCCTTTTCTCTTTCGCGATCCCCCGGACCACACCCGGCTCCGAGGTCTCGTGCAACGGGCGTTCACGCCACGACGCGTGAACGAACTCGCTCCCTTCATCGCGAGCGCCGCGGGGCGCGTGATCGATGCACACCTCGACGGCGGGACTTTCGACGCCGTGCAGGATTTGGCGTGGTCAGTGCCTGTGGCCGTCATTTGTGAACTTCTCGACATCCCCGCGAGCGACCACTCGTCATTCCAGGATCAGTCCGCGCGACTCGCGCGGGGGCTCGATCCCGATTTTCTCCTTACTGAGGAAGATCGAGCAACTCGTGACGGTGCGATCCTGCACTTCATTTCCTACTTCTCCGATTTGTACGCGCAGCGACGCGCTCATCCGGGCGACGATCTCTTGTCGGCCCTCGTCGCCGCGCGCGATGGAGATGATGCGTTGAGCGAAGGTGAATTGTTGACGACCGCCATCCTCCTGCTCGTCGCCGGACACGAGACCACGATGAATCTCATCTCCGGATCCCTTCTTGCTCTCGACCGTGATCACGACGCCCAGCGCGCGCTGCGAACGAGTGGCGTTGATCGTGTCGCGGTCGACGAACTCCTCCGTATGGTCTCGCCGGTGCAGTTGACCGCGCGCACCATTCTTCGCGACATGACGTTCGATGGTCAGACCATTCCGGAGGGTTCCTTCGTTCTCCTCCTGGTGGGGGCCGCTAACCGGGACCCGGATGTCTTTGACGACCCCACGCGACTTCAGGTGACACGTGACCCGAATCCACAATTGGGCTTTGGCTTCGGACTGCACCACTGTCTCGGCGCACCACTCGCTCGCCTGGAGGCGCAGATCGTGCTGCAGGAACTCTTCGCCCGCACGTCGTCGTACGAGATCGTGTCGCCGCCGCACTACCGCCCGAACATCGTGTTGCGGGGCCTCGATCGTCTCGATCTTGTCCTGCACCCGTGAGCGAGGACGTTCTCGCGATCGATGTCGGCGCGACGTCGATCAAGTTTCAACGATTTGATGTCGATGGCACACCTATTGGAAAGTCCGCTCGACGGGCGACGCAGTATCCGTGCCCGCCCGAGAGACTGGTGTCGTTTCTCGCGGAGCGCTCGCAACTGTGGCCGACGTCGAAGATCGGTATTGGTTTTCCCGGCACCGTGAGTGATGGTGTCGTTGTTGATGGCGCCAACCTTTGCCGAGTCGGAGGAGCGGGGACGCCCATCGATAGAGAACTCGCCACGTTGTGGAGCGGATTTGACCTCGCGGCTGCGGTGGTGTCGATCACTGGAGCCGACGTGATCGTTGACAATGATGCGGCAATGGCTGCGCTCGGGTGTGCGTCGGGTGATGGCACCGAACTCTTTGTGACATTGGGTACCGGGGTGGGGCTCGCGCTGATGCGTGAGGGAGTTCTCGTACGGGTGCGCGACGTCGGCGACGAGCAATTGCACTCGGATGTGACCTACGACGAGCTCTTGGGAGAACGAGGTCGCCGACCCGACGAAGCCGCGTGGGCGTTGCACGTCGTGAGTGCCGTGATCGCACTCGCGGTCGAATTCCGTGCCGACACGATTCATCTGGCGGGCGGGAATGCTCGCCGTCTGTCACCGCGCATCTTTGGTGACTGGGCTCCGAATGTCCGGATCGAGCCGGATCAACCGGCTCTGCGCGGGGCGTGGCGCTCGTTCTATCCCTGAGCCAAGTCCACGGCCGCGGTCGCGAGCACACTCGCGACCATTGGCACCGCCGCGTCGTCGATGGCGAAGTCCGGTGAGTGGTGCATTCCCGAGGATCCATCAGCGAGTCCTCCACCAATGAAGATGTAGGCACCGGGAACCACGCGGAGGAATTCGCTCATGTCGTCACTCGGACTCGCCGGTGGAATGCGCCACACGAAGTCATCGCCGACCACTTTGCGGGCCGACGCCTCGACTCTCTCGTTGACCGCGACGTGATTCTCGACGCGCGGTGTCGTGCTCGTGATGTGAAAGGTGCACTCCACGGCATACTCCGTGCTGATCTCACCCAAAATGGCGTCGAGTCGTCGGCGAGCTTCCGTCGTTTGCTCGTCGGTGAAGGTTCGCAGTGTTCCCTGCAGCGTGGCGTGGCGAGGAACAACATTGTTGGCCGTGCCCGCGGTGATGACGCCGGCGGAACACGCGCACGTTCCACCGTCGTAGGTCAGTTCGTGCACCGCGCCGCCGAGCTTGTGCGCGAGCGCGGAGACGGCGAGAACGACGTTCCCATCGTTGGACGCCATTGCTCCGTGTCCGCCCTTACCTCGAATGTCGACACGAAATCCGTTGGCTTCACTCATGATGACGCCGGGACGCGAGGCCACGATGCCGACAGGAGCGAGCGACGTCACGTGGGCTCCGATCGCATAGTCCACACCCAAATCACTGAGCACGCCGCCGTCGATCATCCGCTTGGCCCCGCCCAAGCTCTCTTCGGCCGGCTGGAAGAGCACGACAAATTTGCCACCGAGCGATTCCCGACGTTGTCCAATGACATCAGCGAGTCCCAAGAGGGCCGCGGTGTGCACGTCGTGGCCGCACGCGTGCATGACGTGTTCGGTCGTGGAGCGGAATGAGAGTTCGCGTTCCTCGGTCACGGGTAGTCCGTCAATATCGGCGCGGATAAGAACAGTCTTTCCAGGTCGACCGGTGTCGAGGACCGCCACGGCTCCCGTTTCCGTCGGGCATGGCTGGATATCCCACTCCAGAGATTGGAGCCGATCCGTGATTACCTGGGTTGTTCGATGTTCCAGATAGGACAATTCGGGATGGGCGTGTAGATCGTGTCGCAGATCGATCATGTCGTCGGTCGCTCGCTCGAGCAACTGAGGAAGGTCCGCCGAGAAATCTGTGGTCATGAAGCGAAGACTAGGTCAGGACTCGGAATTTTCGAGTTGTATGTCTCGCTCACCGAGGCATCGCGATCAGTGGCGGCAAGGCATTTTCCGGACGCTTATGGTCGTTTGCAAGGGTTGCCCCGGCGTCGTGTAGAATCAGCGTTCCAGTTTCGGCTGGACCTGCGCTCGTAGCTCAACGGATTAGAGCATCTGACTACGGATCAGAAGGTTGGGGGTTCGAATCCCTCCGAGCGCACTCGAAAGGCCTTGTCGTTTCAAAGGATTCCCGTTTTCGCGCATCGGGGTTCGCCAGTCCGATAGCAACCAGTTTTTGATTTCTGTCGCCCCCGGTTGTCTACGGCGTCATTCGAGAAGGGATCGCCTAACCAAAGCCCTTTCATGAAGCTGTTTAGCGGCACTATGCGCTTTGACCTGCTGGACGTCCAGAACATGGAGAATGTCGCCGAGGCACAGTTTCTGGTCAATCAGTTCAACAAGCCAACGTGACCCGTGCAGCCACCGGGCCTCCAACAAGATGACCCCGCCCGAGCTCGCGAAGAGTTATAGGTTGGCGGACACGTGAGGATTTCCATCACAACCAGAGTGGTTCAGAGGACGAGCACGATTACGTGGTCGATGTTGGTTCAGTCGCAAAGTGGAACTCGGAAGCAGCCACACACGAAGTGGACCAAAACAAGTGGGGGGCACGACAACTGCAAAAACCCCCTTATAAGGGTTTGTCTGAAGTAGTACTGAGTCCACTACGCTACAAAATCCCCCTTATAGGGGGTATAATGCAGTCATATCCAGAAAATCGTCACTACCTCGCCTCCAAGAACTGGCTCAAGACCAGTGGGGCCTCGTCACGCGCCGCCAGATCGAGGACGCAGGCATCGGCTCGACAACGGTGGAGCGCCTGGCCCAACCGAGTGGGGGGCTTGAGCGGGTCGCACACGGCGTTTACCAGATCGCCGGAGCTCCGCCTCCGGATCATCGGGATCTCCGGGCCGCCTGGCTTCAGCTGGCACCACAGGTGCCCGCGTGGGAGCGAACAGCAGATCAGGGCGTTGTGTCTCATCGTTCCGCGGCCTCCATCTACGGAATTGGCCACCTGCCGGCTGACCGGCACGAATTCACGGTCCCAGTCCGCCGGCAAACACGGCGCCCGGACGTCAGGATCCATGTTCGTCGAATCAAAGACAACGAGTTGATCGGGCTAAAGGGCCTACCGGTGACGCGGCCATCGCGGATCGCGTCGGATCTGCTCTGGCAGCATGAAGACCCGGAGGCGGTCGCGCAGATTGTTGCCGAAGCGTGCCGCAGCGTCATCGACTATCCAGGAACCTTCACTGAAAGCCTTGCGCCTCACGCACACCGGTTCGGTCTTAGGCGAGGAGACGGATTCGCTCTCCTGAAGTGGTTCCTCGATCTCGTCGGTGATACGAATACGCAACAGTGGCTCAAAGAGGCGCGGGCGCACCAGGATCGCAAAACTGCCGATCGAAGTGAATCACAAGGACGAGTGTTCACATGACAGCCCGAGGGCGATACGCCACGCCTGCGGCATTTCGGCGCGCGCTTACCGATCGGATTACAGCGGTGTCAGCGTCAACGCAGTGGACCGCGCCACAACTACAGCGGCAAGTTGCCTACGACCGACTCCTTGAACGCCTTTACGTTGTCGACGATGGATGGATCGTGAAAGGGGCGACTGCTCTCCTCGCTCGAGAACTAGGCATGAGAGGAAGCCTCGACGTCGATCTGTATCGCGCCGAAGGGCGAGAAGTGGCGGAACGAGATCTTCGACAGGCTGCCGCCCTGGATTTGGAAGATTGGTTTCAGTTCGAGGTCGATGCCGGCGCTCCTGTCGCAGGTAACGCAGTCCGTCTTCCCATCAGAGCCACCATCGGGGGAACCGTGTGGGCCGCATTCCATGTCGACCTCGTTGGTCCCGAGATCGTCATGACCGGACAGCCGGAAGATGTCCCTCCGATTGCTCGCGGAGTGATACCGGAAGTCGAGCAATCGGGCTATCGCGCGTATCCCTTGGTGGACCACGTGGCAGACAAGGTCGCGGCGATGTACGAGTTGCACGGTGAAGCGCGCTGGCCGTCGACGCGTTTCCGCGATCTTGTTGACCTTGTGGCTATCGTGACGGGCGCGAGAGTCGGAGCCGTGCAGCAGGGGTCGGCAATTACCTCGGAGTTCGAGCGACGTAGCTTGTCGCTTCCGTCTTCGTTTGGAGTGCCGGACCGTTTGTTGTGGGAACCCGGCTACGCGGCCGAGGTTGGTCGATCGCTCCTGAACGTCGCGAGAACTCTCGACGAAGCTGTTGCGCTCGTTGGCGCCTTCATCAATCCGATTCTTGACGGCAGCGCACGCGGAAGTTGGGAACCTAAGCCACAACGGTGGGTCTTCTGATCTTCCGTCGTGCGGCCAACGGCTCGGCTACTCGCGAGACCATTCTTGTTGGCGATGCTCACGACAATGATTGAGCATTTCGGTTTGCAGCTTTCTTCACCCGATAAGTCATTGTCGAAAAACGTTCAGTCGCTGCGCTGCATCGCTCTCCCTGTGCCAGTCATTGAGTGTTACTTCAAACGTGAGATGCGAGAACTGCATCAGCGGCGCCGAGAGGACATCACGCAAGGGGTACTGACGTGCGAAGTCACTCGCGCCAGCTGGTCGCGAATAGCCTCTCACTGTTCCGTTGTCGTGGTCGCGTGAGAGCGAGAAGAAGTGGTGAAGAACGAATTGAACACTTCGACGACGTGGGTGTCGTGATGGAACGTGACATCTTCGGCGTGGCCCTCTTGGAGTGGGTACGGGGGAGTCGCGACTACGAGACGTTTGAACGAGACGACGGTTACTTCTGCGAAGGCGATGGAAGAAGTGCGTACCTCGCCCCAATTCGCGAGTGGTACGACGCAGAACGAAAGTCGCTGAAGCTGGTTCGCGGGCGAGTGCTCGACGTCGGTTGTGGCGCAGGGCGTGTCTCGCTCGAGCTGCAACGTCGTGGATTCGACGTGGTTGGTATTGACTCTTCCGCGCGAGTCGTGAAGGCCGCTCGAGACAGTGGTGTGTTACAGGTGTGGCACTCCGCCATCGAGGACATTGGCGAGGAACTGCGAGACTTCGAGACGATCGTCCTGTACGGCAACAACTTCGGGATGCTCGGAACTCCGACCGCGACTCGACGTTGGTTTCGGGAGTGGGCATCATTGGCTCATCCCGAGTCGCGAATTCTCGCGGTGAGTACGAGTCCGTATTTTGGTGGTGCCCCGTGCGTGACGCGTGGCTACTACCACTTCAACAAGAGTCGAGGGCGACTTCCCGGCCTCCTGAGTTACCGGTATCACTATCAAGGTCTCGTCGGACCATGGTCTAAGTGGCTCTTTGTTTCCCGTAGGGAGATGCGGGACATGCTGGTTGGCACGGGGTGGCACATCGAGTCGGTGGTCGCGCCACATCCCAGTGAGCCCTATGTCGCCGTTCTGAAACTAGATACGCCGGAGAGAACTTCTCGACGTTCGATCAAGAAAATCTCGTAACTCGCTTACTTCTTGATCGAAAGAGCGGGGTCACTCTGGTGGGTTTCATTCACTCAGTCTCGTTAGGATCAAGAACACCTGGTGCTTCTCAGTAGCACTTCGTGATCCATGGGGGTGGGGAATGTCGAATGACAGTCAGGATGCGCACGTGCCGAGCCGACGAGATGCACTGAAGGCAGTGGGCGGCGTAGCTGTCGGCGCCGCATCGTTTTGGGCCGCCGCCGCGGCGGCGAGCGAGAATATCGCTGGTGCGAGCGAGCATTCGCACGTGGTCTCGGTGCCCACCACTATTGCGATCAGCGTGAATGGCGTGGCACTCACCAATGTCACCGACGTGACGTCCGTCGCGCGCTCGGTCGCCGTCGTCCAGTCATCAGGATCAGCGGGTGCACGAAATTCTCCCGGTCCGCGTGCCGCATCGTCGATCAGTTTCAGTCGTGAATGGAATGGCGACAAGACGTTCCAATCCTGGTTCGAAACGTCGGTGGCGGGAAAGGCTGATCGCCGCACCGTGACTGTCAGCATCTTGGGTAAGAGGGGATCGATTTTGTCGCTCCTGGAATTGACGGGAGCGTGGCCCACGGGATGGAACGGTCCATCGTGGGACGCCAAGACGATGGGTTCGGCGCACGCCACGGAGAGCATTACGTGCGTCTACGAATCCTTTGACTACAAGAAGTAACCGCTCATCGAGTCGGCTTCCACGCATCATCGTCCCGGGCGAGTCCTTGCCCATTGGGTGACGCCAACGTTCGCACGACGACTCGGCCCCGAGGCCCAGTCCGTCGTGGAGTTGTACCAAACAGACAGGACTCGTCGAATTGAGCGCGACGCCCCGTCCCTTGAACAATGGCGCTTTCCCTGGCCCGAGGACGAGACAGATACCGAGCGGGCCCTCGCACTCGCCGACCCGTCACTCGCCATCGAGGGGTGGGAGTTGGCAATCGTCGACCTCACGCAGATCCGGGCGTTCCAGCCCATTGTCGCCCTGGATGATCCCCGGTGTGACGAGTTCGATTCTTCGGCCGGCCCGCACGAACTCGCGGTCCTCTGTGTACCGAGCGTGCCCCTCGAGGGTCCTCGTACCGCTTTTGATGAGCGCACGGGTAGTTGGGTCCTTCGAGGACCGACCTCGAATCTCCGCATAACCGGTCGTTTCGCGGGTCCGGTGGACGGCGCAGAGGTGGGATCCAATGGCTTCGGATTCATTGTGAGCGCGCAGCCGTCTCGGATGGAAGTCGTGGTCGTCAGTGGCATACCGATCCTTCGCGATGGCTATCACCGGGCTGTCGGACTCTTGGCGCGAGGCATTTCGAAAGTCCCCGCACTGGTTTCCACCTCCGATCACATGCTCGACGAGGTAGATGGCCTTCCCCTGTCGACGGTGGCGGCACCCGCTGGTCCGAGGCTGATGGACTTCCTTGATGAGAACGTCAGTCGTCCCGTCGCGGTCGTGAGAACGGAACGGGTTCTGTTGATTCAATCCCTCGATGTGGAATTACCGGCGTGAACTCATGTGCTGCGAGCCCCGATCGACGACGGCGGGACTCGGAATTGCGAAGTTGGCAGTTTTCACGCCAACGAGGGGAAGGCACCGTAGATCCCGACTAATCGAGCTTCGCGACGATGGAGTTGAACAACGGAGAAAATTCAGACTTCACAGTGATCTTCTTTGCCAAGTACCCATCGGCGTAGAAGACGTCGGCTTCGGCTTGGGTTGCGGTTGGGACCTTGGAACCTTGGAACCAATCTGTACATACGACGCCTGGGTGTGACGAACGGTCCGTCGCGCGGCTGGTATCGACCACGAGTTGGAATTTCGTAGGCTGACGGGCTAGTGACAACCCTCTTCCTGGCCCTCTTCGTTATCTACTGCGCCGCCGTTTTCGCCGCCTTTCGCGTCTCGGCACGTCGACGATTTCAACGTGCGGTAGCGCGCGTTGTACCGCACGCGCTCGCCACCTACGCCCAGCGAGGAGATCCGCGCGGCGCTGGGGCTCGAACGTTCGCCGACGCCGAGTTGCATGGCGACGTCACGGGTCGCAGCGTCGCGCTCAGTATTGACGAGGACACTTTGTTCCTGGTTCCCACTTCGGCATACCGATCACTTGGGGAGCCGTCGTTCGCCATTCCGCGCGAACGAGTAGTCGTTGTCGATGCTCATCGATTCCAGATCGACGGTGAGGACGTCATCGTGACGAACGTGTCAGGACATCCCCTCGACCTTGTCCTTGCGGAAGGTCCATCGGCCGTGACCATGCGCCCATCAGAGTGGCGCAACTCGGAGGCCGTGGCGAGTGACACATTTACGGTCGGCTCGATCGTGCAACCAGTTCACGCTGCGGGCGCCGTCCTCGCCGTCCTTCTCACCACGGCGGCAATTTTGCGCGGACACGCGGCGCTCGGTATGGGCTTCGCCGTGGCGGTGTTCTTCGTGCTCGGCCTGTCGGGGCGACGATTCCGTCACGGTGCGGTGACCGTGACAAGTGCGCAGCAACTTCGTGAGGTCACTGGCGTGGAGTTGTTGATTCGTGCGTCCGTCAGCGCGGGACCGCTCATGATCGCGGGGATTGTGGCTTTACTCATTGCGAGGAAGAGCCCGTTGCTCGATGCCATCGGAGGAGTAGCCATCGGAGTTAGCTACTCAATGGTTGTGAGTTTCCTCGGTATCTGGCGCATCAGGGGCGTGTCGCGTCACGACGAGTGATGCGCCGAGGTGAGGGGGCACTATCACGTGACGAAAGAGTGACGGTTCTCTCGAGATCAAACTCATAGGAGTTCTCATCGTGCTCTCTCGATTTTGTTCATCCGAAAAATCAATGTTTGAAAGATTTTTCTTTAGTTCCTTTTCGCTTGTTCAGTTGACTCTTGTCATGGTGACAATTAGCCTCAGCAGTGATTCACGGCGCTCGGGCGCCCCTTCTGGAGGTTTCTCGTGCGAGCAAGGAAGATGCGCTGGGCAGCAAGCCTCAGTGTCGTTGTGCTCACGAGTTCGCTCTCCGTTGGTGCCGTGGGGGCAGCGGCGCACTCGACTGCTTTCGTAACAACGACGCCTCACGCCGCGTCGGAAACGCGAGCCCACGCAGTGGGGAACTTGATGGGGATGTATCAATTCGCGTCTCCCGACGCCCTTGCCGTCACCGGCGGGAATCTCTGGGTAGCGAATGCCACGGGGAACTCACTCACCGAGTTGTCGATTAGCACCGGCACGGTGGCGCGTGTCGTGACGGCGGCGACGGGGCATTTCAATGACCCCCAGGCCCTCGCTTCTGACGGAACGCACCTGTGGGTCGCCAATTTTGCCAGTAACACGGTCAGCGAAGTGATGCTGTCCACCGGAGCTTTGGTGCGGACATTGAGTTCGTCGGTGGCGATTAGCGGGCCCGTGGCGTTGTACGCCGACAGCGTGCACCTCTGGGTCGCCAACTTCGCCCGCAACTCGGTGAGCGAATTCATGGAGTCAACAGGGTCGCTTGTCCAAGTCTTGTCGGGTGCGCAGGGGTTTAACGGTCCCATCTCCTTCGCCTCCGATGGAACCAATCTGTGGGTGGCGGATTTTTCGTCGAATGCACTCACCGAGATCAACCAATCAACGGGTGCGCTCGTGCAGGTTCTGAACTCGTCGAAATTGTCGCTGAAGAATCCCGAAAGTCTCGTTTTTGATGGCACGCGTCTGTGGGTCGCGAACACGTCGAACACCGTGACGGAGATCAACGAGAAGACCGGCGCACTCATTCAAGTGCTGCCCAAAGCGAAGTACGGATTCAATAATCCTCAGTCGATGGTGTCCGATGGCACGCATCTATGGGTGGCGAATGCGTTCGGATCGACCCTCACCGAAGTGACCGAGTCCAGTGGTGCGCTCGTCCAAATCCTTGGTGGCTCGCCGTCATTTAGTGGTCCCATTGCTCTCGCGTACGACGGGAAGAATGTCTGGACCGCGAATTTCAATAACGCGACAGTGACCGAGACGACTGCTTCGACGGGTGTGATTCAACAGATCTTGACGAATCCGCAGTACCAGTTCGCCAATCCTTCCGCCATCACCGTCAACGGCAACAACGTCTGGGTGGCCAGTGTCGGGTCATTGACGGAACTCAATCGCACGACGTGCATGCCCATTCAGGTGCTGAGTGGGACGGCATACGCCATCGACGATCCGCAAGCGATCCTCTCCGACGGGACGCGCCTGTGGGTCGCGAACGAATACGGAAACACCATTACGGAAATCAACGCCACGACGGGTGCCCTCATCGCCGTGATCTCGGCCAAGTCATTCGGCATCAATAATCCTCAAGCTCTCGCCTCGGACGGCACACACCTGTACGTGGCGAACTTCAACGGGAATTCGGTGACCGAGATCACTGAGGCGACGGGTGCGCTCGTCAAGGTGTTCTCGGGAACATCATTCGGGTTCAGCGGCCCCGAAGCACTCGTGTCGGTGGGCGCGTCGCTCTACGTGGCAAATCAAACGGGTAATTCGATCAGTGTCCTTAACGAGAAGACGGGCACCGCGTCGACGATATTGAACAGTCCCTCACTCGCCCTATCGGGACCGGACGCGATGACGTCGAATGGAACAGATTTGTGGGTCGCTAACGGCAAGGGCAATTCGGTCACTGACATCAACGTGGGGACGGGCACCGCGACTCAAGTTCTCGCGGGTTCAACATACGGATTCAATGACCCCGTTGCCATCGTGACGGATTCCGCGCGCTTGTGGGTCGCGAATCAGCACGGCAGCACATTGTCCGAAGTGGATCAATCAACGGGGAAACCCGTGCAAGTGCTCTCGGGTTCCATCTATGGATTCAACAACTGGAGTGCGCTCTCGTCAGATGGTACGCACCTGTGGGTCGCGGACTACGGGACGAGTGCGGTCACCGAAATCAATGAAGTCGATGGGTCCTTGAACCAGCTCCTGACGAATAGTTCGCCGATCATGGTCGGTGGCTGATCGCTCGTTCTAGTTACGACTGAAGATTCGTAGGAAGAACAAGAAGACGTTCAGTGCGTCGAGGAATATCGACGCGGCCAGCATCGCCGGATTGTCCGTCGCTGTCGTCCCTCGACGAAGTCGCTGGAAGTCGAAGGCCGTGAGGCCCGCGAAGATAACGAGGCCAAGAACGCTGTAGAGCATGTCCGCTGCGGGAATGTGCACGAAGATGAGCACAATCCCGGCGATGATCAGACCCAGCAGCGCAAAGAAACAGACTCGCGCGAGTGCGGACAGATCCCGTCGCGTGGTGTAGCCGGCCGTGCCGAATCCGAGAATGAACAACGCCGTGGCAGCGCCAGCGCGCCAGACGGCGGCGGGGTCGGTCGAGGAATAGTAGACGAGAGTCGGCGAGGTGGCGAGGCCCATCAGGACGCCGAATCCGAGGAGGAGGGGCACCGTGAGCCCGGGGTTCTTACGAACACTCGCGCGCATGGCAAAGAGACATCCGAGCGCCGCGATGAACCACACCCATATCAGGTGATACGACATGTTTCGCCCGAGGTAGGCGCCGACCGTGAAGGTACCGGCCGTCGCGGCGACGTACCACATGGTCTGTGAAAACAGGGTGCGCGTCTGCGAGCGAGCGATCGCTTCGCTGCTCGAATACTTCATGGCATCGGACACGGTTCTCCTTTGACGTGCGCTGACGCAAGTTTGCGTGTCTCTAATTTAGGGACTTCTCGTCCTCGCTGTCACCACCCCGCGCCGCGTCCGGTACGGGGTGGAACACTTAGTTGATGCCGCGCTGAAAGCCTTCCCAATAGGGCTGGCGCAGCTTGAACTTCTGAAGTTTTCCGGTGGCGGTGCGCGCAAGTTCGTCACGGAATTCCACGCTGCGGGGCGCCTTGAAGTGCGCCATGTGCTCTCGGCAGTGAGCAATGAGATCTGCCTCGCTGACCTCGAAACCTTCCCGTACGACGACCAGGGCCTTGATGGTTTCCCCCCACTTCTCATCGGGTACGCCAATGACCGCGACCTCGGCGACGGCGGGGTGAGCGAACAGCGTGTCTTCGACCTCGATGGAACTGACGTTTTCACCTCCGGTGATGATGACGTCCTTCTTGCGGTCCGTGATCACCGTGTACGCACCGTCCAGGTATCCGCCGTCACCCGTGTGGAACCAGCCACCCTCGAGGGCCTTTTCGGTTTCAATGGGCTGATTCCAATAACTGGCGAAGACGTGATTAGCGCGGGCGAGTACCTCGCCATCGACGTCGATGGAAATATCAACTCCTACCGCTGGCACGCCGGCGCGAGAGAGTCGAGTTGCGCGTTCACTGCTCGATAGGTCATCCCATTCCTTGGGCGCACGATTGATCGTGAGCAGTGGTGACGTTTCGGTGAGTCCGTAGATCTGTATGAATTCCCAACCCAGTTCCTGCTCGACGCGTTCAATCGTGCGACGAGGCGGCGGAGCGCCGGCGACCACAACACGAACGAGGCCGCGTCCGGGAATGCCTACTCGCTGCTCGCGCCTTTTGACCGCAGCGTCCAGGGTCATGGCGATGACCGCGGGAGCGCAGCACAAGAGGGTCACGCCTTCGTGTTCCACCCGACGAAGAATGTCCTCGCCGTCAATCTTTCGCAGCACGACGTGTTGGGCGGCCATGGCCGTCGCTCCGTACGGCATTCCCCAACCATTGGCGTGAAACATCGGCAGCGTGTGGAGTAACACGTCGCGATCGCTCACGCCGACGTGCCAACCGAAGATCGAAGCGTTGAGCCAGCAGTTGCGGTGGGTGAGCTGCACACCCTTGGGGCGAGCGGTCGTTCCGGAGGTGTAATTGATGGAGCACGTCGCCTCCTCGTCGGCGTCCCAGTGCAGTGGATCGTGGCGCTCGGGGAACTCGGTGAACCAGTCGTGGTCCTCAACACCATCCAGCGCCACTTTGACCGGTACGTCAACGTCCTCGATCAGATCACGTTGCTCTGGATCGAAGAGAAGAACCTGTGACCCGGAGTGCTCAATTATGTAGCTGATTTCTTCGGCGTTGAGGCGATAGTTGATCGGCACAAGAACACGCCCCCACCCGCTCACGCCGAAGAAGGAGATGAGGAACTTGGCCGAGTTCGGACTCACGATGGCGACGCGACCACCATGGGGTATCTCCAATTCGTCCAACTTGGAGGCGAGGGCGGCGGCCCGACGGGCGAGTTCGCCGTAGGTCAAGGTTCCCAGACCGCCGACGGCGTCCGGTTCGTCGATCACGGCCACACGGTCCGGCGCCACGAGCGCGGCGCGGCGCAGGAAATCTCCAATAGTGAGTGGTACGCGCATGTTTCCCCCAGCGTGTTGTGGCGAGTGACAGCGAATCTACTCAAGCCTTCGCTTCGTGACGCGCCGATCAAGCGTTACGGGTTCGGATAGGCCAACGCTGCTTCCACGCTCCCGCCATTGAGCGGTGGACCGAGAACGACGCGCGTCGTACCCGTGTGTGGGTTAAACCACACGAGGGATCGACCCGGGCCACAGCTCAAGGTGGCGTGGAGAAGAAGTGCCGTCCTGGTCGCTCCGAGCACAAAGGTGCTGCTCGCCTGATCGACCTTCGGGATGCTGACGGGGGTCGTGCGGTGATCCGCGCCGAGAACGGACAGGTAGACCGATCCGCAACCACCCGCAGTCTGCACGTACACGCCGGAGGCGAGTTGCCACGCGTTCATGTCACCGTTGTCGGGAGACCGAGGTGGTTCGGTCAGCGCGGTGACGGTGCCGTCCTTCGTTGAAATCAGGAACAGTTGCTGAAGACTCGTCTCGGACATGCAACTGGCCAGCACGGTTGTGGTGTTCCACCAACGAGTGGGGGAGCAGTCAAACATCTTCTTGTCGACCACGTAGTGCGCTTGCTCGGCACCGTCATTTTTCACGATGGCGATGCCGTGCGACGTTCCGAGTACGAGAGACGTTCCGTTCGGCGAGGACAATTGGCTGCCCATGAATCTGCCGGCGGAACCAAAGGAGTTGGGGTACTGCTGCTGAACGGTACCCGTGAGGGAGTAACGAGTGAGCCGCTGTTGATCGTTCGTTTGGGTGTCGACGAGCAGAGCCCGTCCCCGCGGTCGAGTGAAGGTCACCGACTCGAGGAACACCGTGTTGCTTGGGGGGAAGGTAAAGACCGACGTCGTCGCGGCGGTCTTGAGATCCATGGTCGTGAGCACGGCTTGCGGCAACACGGGGCACAACGTGCCAGGGGGACAGGAGGGGAATTCCTCTAGCAGCGCTCGATCGGTTGACGGTGACCAATCAATGAGGGTCGCTGAAGAATGCGAGAGGTCCGCAATGTCGTAGCGACCACCATTCGGAGTGACCAAGAACAGCGTGCGTGTTGGATTCGTGACGTTGGAAGGATTCTTCTCACCTTCGCCCACCGCCGAATTCGCACTCCACAGGGCCAGAGACCATTGTGAGGAGATCGAGGACCACGGCACGTGGTGGCGAGATGCTTGTTGATTTGTTCGCAAGGTCGTCGTGGTGGTCGTCGAACCCGAACCGCACGCAGTGAGGAGGGCAGCGCTCAGAACCATGGCCGCCGCGACGACTGCACTTCGTGATCTCACGCTGACCTCCCAACCCTTCTTACTACGAACCCCGAAGGGGTGGACTGGTCGACGTGGGAGGCACCCGAACTAGGCATTTAGGCTCTCTCGCTCGTCCAGAAATGCCCACCAGGCGTCGCGGGAAACGGCGGCGCCGGCTAGGAAGTCCTCGTGATCGACGTCAGCGGCGGCGTCCATGAGCCAGCGTGCGTGCGTCGTTTCGAGTTCGGCGTGAACGTCCCAGAATCGAGTGCCGTTGTCGTCCAACTCGTACCAACGGCGGAGTCCCTCGGCCTTCGACGAAGCGATGTCGGCCGCCTGCGACTCGTACGCCGCGATCACGCCGAGAGCGAACGATGCGCCGTGCGTCGGGGCGTCGTTGTAGACGTCGACGAGATGTTGTGTCGCGCTCGTCGGCGCCGTGGGGTGCGCACCGACGGCCTGAGAGAAGCTCGCGAAGAGTTCGAGGTGAGGTGCCGGACGACCTAGTTCGTCGGCCAAATTGTCTTCTAGTGCCGCACGGCGAGGTCCTTGCGGAAACAGGGACGCGGACGCCTCGAGCGTGATCGGGAGTTGACGCTCTACGTGCTCGTACTGAGCGGCGTAGGCGGAGAGTTCGTTCATCTCGAGCTCACCTCGCTCCCAGCGTTGGTAGAACGGGTGGGTCAACAATTCACGTCCGTGCAGCAGGGCGGTGAGCTTTTCGTCGAGAGTCATGCGACGACAGTAACCGTCGTTGACGACATCTGCACAGTGATTTTCTCTTTCTAGATACGATGTTTTCTTTTGTCCACCGGGGATCTCGGAGTGACGGTCCCACGCGGGTCGTGCCCCGTATTTTCGTGGTCATTGGACCCCGTGGGCTTCTCTACACTGGTCTCGCTCGTTCACTCTGGAGGTTGTCGTGCGCTCAGCCAAGGATTTCTTTCGCCCACTCGCCGTTGGCGCACCACAGCCATTGCGCGAAATTCCCTTTCGACCGTCACGGATGATTCACTTCTTCCCGGCGTCGAATCCCAAAATGGTCGCCAAGTTGCCCGAGTTGGCTCCGAAGGTGGATGTTCTCCTGGCAAATTTGGAAGACGGTGTTCCGGCCAGTGATAAGGACGCCGCGCGCCAGGGCCTCGTCGACGTAGGTCGCACGGTCGACTTTGGTTCGACCCAATTTTGGACACGCGTGAATTCTCTCGACTCACCGTGGGGTCTCGACGACATCGTGGCGGCGGTAACTGAAGTGGGTCAGAAGATTGACGTCATCATGATTCCTAAGGTCGAAGGCGCCGAGGACATTCACTACGTGGATCGCTTAGTGGCGCAACTCGAGGCCAAGGCCAAACTGGATCGACCGATCCTGCTGCACGCCATTTTGGAGACGGCGCGTGGTGTGTCCAACGTCGAGGAAATCTGTGCCGCGTCACCCCGGATGCAGGGTCTCTCGCTCGGGCCGGCGGACCTCGCCGCGAACCGGCGCATGAAGACCACCCGTGTTGGCGGTGGCCACCCCGATTACTTGGTACGTCAGGACCCCACCGACGGAGATATTCACGGCGATCGCAAGATCTACCAGCAGGATCTGTGGCACTACACGATTGCTCGCATGGTCGACGCCTGTCAGTCGAATGGCATCTTCGCCTACTACGGACCCTTCGGCGACATCGCCGATGTCGTGGCGTGCGAGGACCAGTTCCGCAACGCCTACCTGCTGGGTTGTGTCGGCGCGTGGAGTCTGCACCCCTCCCAAATCGAGATCGCGCGCCGCGTCTTTTCGCCGGACGTCGCCGACGTGCTTCACGCGCGTCGCGTGATCGCCGCCATGGGCGACGGTACGGGTGCGGTCATGCTCGACGGCAAGATGGAAGACGACGCGTCGGTGAAGCAGTGTCGCGTCATGATCGAACTGGCCGACGAACTCGCGGCCCGCGACCCCGAGGTTGCCGCCCTTTACGCCACAATTGGAACGGAGAGTGTGTGATGTCCACCTCAGGTGACCTGCGACCCCGGCGGAGCGTTCTCTACATGCCCGCGGCTAACGAGCGAGCATTAGAGAAGGCCAAGGCGATTCCCGCCGACGCTTTGATCTTCGACCTCGAGGACGCCGTGGCGCCCGACGCGAAGTCCGAAGCCCGTGAGCGTGCGTGCGCGGCCTTCGCGGGTGGCGGATACGGCAATCGTGAGATCACCATCCGTGCCAATGGTCTCGGTACCCAGTGGCACGACGACGACCTCGCGGCCATCGCGGCGGTCGGACCCGCGGCTGTCGTGGTGCCAAAGGTGAACTCCGCCGCCGACGTGCACGCCATCGCCACGACGCTGGAGCGTTTCGGAGCGCCCGAGCACACGAAGATCTGGGCGATGCTCGAGACACCGATTGCCATGCTGCACGCGGAAGAGATTTGCGCGGCCTCCGAGCGACTCACCGTGTTGGTCATGGGTACGAACGACCTCGCGAAGGAGCTGCACGCGGTACGCGTGGCCAACCGTCACCCGTTGCTTCTCGGACTCGGGAATTGCTTGCTCGCCGCGCGCGCGACCGGCAAGGTGATTTTGGATGGTGTCTTTAATGACATCAAGGACGAGGCCGGACTGCTCGCGGAGTGTCGTCAGGGTCGCGAGATGGGATTTGACGGGAAAACGTTGATTCACCCGAGTCAGGTTGAACCTTGCAACACGGTCTTCTCACCTGAAGCGGACGAAGTGGCACTAGCGGAGCGCATCATTGCGGCCTTCGAAGAAGCGGAAGCCGACGGACGTGGCGTCGTGACCGTTGACGGTCGCATGATTGAGAATCTGCACGTGGACGAGGCCCGACGCGTCCTCGCCATTCAGGCCGCCATCGCCGCGCAGGGCGACAACTAAGACTTTTCTTCACCTCACGCAAGTCTCCACGTCCCCGCACGCGCGGGTGGGCTAACAAAGAGGGAGGAACTCTCTCGAGGAGGACGCGTGAGCGCAGTTGAGTACACCGAGGTCGGTACCACGGCCGTGATCACCCTGAACCGTCCCGAGGCACGCAACGCCGTGGATCAGCCCACGGCGAAAGCTTTGGTGGAAGCCTTCGAGCAATTCGAAGACAACGATGACCTCCTCGTGGCAGTGTTGACTGGGAGTAGCGGCGTCTTTTGTGCGGGAGCGGACCTCAAGGCCATGGGCAGCGATCGCGCCAATCGCGTGGAGTTAACGGGACACGGTCCCATGGGTCCGACGCGACACCTGCTGTCCAAGCCCGTCATCGCCGCGGTGGAGGGTTACGCCGTGGCGGGTGGTCTGGAACTCGCGATTTGGTGTGACTTGCGGGTGGCCGCCCGCGACGCCATCTTCGGTGTGTTCTGTCGTCGCTGGGGCGTCCCGCTGATCGACGGCGGCACCGTCCGGTTGCCGAGGTTGATTGGTCAGTCGCGCGCCCTTGACATGATTCTCACGGGTCGGGGTGTTTCGGGGGACGAAGCGCTCCAGTTCGGTCTGGTCAACCGACTAACCGAACCGGGCGGGGCTCTCGCCGGCGCCCTCGAACTCGCGGCCGAGTTGGCTCAGCTACCGCAGAATTGTTTGCGCTCGGATCGACAAAGCGCGTACGAACAATGGAATCAACCTCTGGGCGACGCGCTGGTGCGCGAGACGCAACTCGGGATCGAGGTCCTGCGCTCGGGCGAGAGTTTGGCGGGTGCTCGTCGATTCGCCGAAGGGGCCGGGCGCCATGGGGGAACAGCACCCGTGGTCTAAGGCCGCCGCGTAATGCGCTCACTCGAGCTGCGGTTACTTGTCGCGTGAGGACGCACGACGCCGAGCGCGCCAGCGGGCGAATTGTCCGCGCCCAGCGAGGGAGTACTCGTTTTCATCATGAGCTCCGGCGACGAGCGGGGAACGGGCGAGAAAGACCGCGCCCACGATGAGGGCCGCGAAGGTCGCGATCTCGCCCGCCAGGGCCACCGGCGTGTGGCGCAGCGTGTCGCCGAAGAGGCCAATTCCGAGGATCACCGAAACGATGGGATTGATCAAAATAAGCGATGACTGACTCGCCGCGAAGGGTCCGGCTTGAAACGCGCTCTGCATGAGGAAGAAGGAGCCGAGACCTGCGACGGTGAGCCCGTAGGTGGCGGGAGAGGTCAACAGACTCCCGAGTCCGTGCGCGAGGGCGTCCGTCGCCGTCTTGGTCAGGGCGGCCGTCAACGCGAAGCCCACCGACGCCGCCGCACCGAGCGACAATGCTCGCCACCAGGTGGGACCTCGACGCGCCGCGATGACGAAGATGATCGCCACCGCCACCACGGCGGCCGTGGTGGCGATCCATTCAACGTGCGACGGAGCGTGCGAACCGGTGCTCGGAGCAGCGATGGCGAGAAATCCAGCCAATCCCCCGGTCGTGACCAAGGTCGCAAGGGCGTCGATGGGTCGCAGATTCATCGCGAACCACAACCACATCACGAGGACCGTGATCACAAGTTCGCTCACCAAGATGGGCTGCACGACCGTCAAGCTGCCGGCGTGCAGAGCGGTGGCCTGCGCGATAAATCCCACGCCCATGAAGACAAATCCCCCGAGCCAGATCACGCGGGTGAACATGTGGGAGATGAGCTTGGTGGACAGCGCGCTGTCCTTCGGGGCGTCCTCGACACCAAGACGTTGCATGATCGAGGCGAGGGCGTTCACGAGAGCCGCCACGAAGGCGAGCAGGTACACCATCGGCCCAGCCTACGAAGAAGCCGTCGATCACCTTCGTCTCCGCTCGTAGAATTCCGACGGTGACCACCGAGGAGCGAACGTGAGTGATTCCGTGACCGGCGACCGCGTACGTCACGCGCTCGCCAAGGTGCCCGAGATCACCGTTCTGTTCTGGGTCATCAAGATCATCTCCACCGGCATGGGCGAGGCGACGTCGGACTATCTGGCTCACCGGTTCTCACCACTCACGGTGGCGCCCTTCGGCGTCGTGCTGTTGGTCGTGGCCCTGGCAATCCAATTGCGATCGCCGAGTTACAACGCGTGGCGCTACTGGTTCGCGGTGACGTCGGTGGCGGTGACGGGCACGATGCTCGCCGACGGGCTTCACGTGAAAGTGGGACTTTCCTACACCGTGACGACGTTGGGGTACCTCACCTTGCTCGCCATCACGTTCTTTCTCTGGTACCGAGTGGAGGGCACCTTGTCCATCCATTCCATTTACACGACTCGTCGAGAAATCTTCTACTGGGCGACGGTCATCGCGACCTTCGCTCTCGGCACCGCGGCTGGTGACTTCACCGCCAACACCCTCCACATGGGTTTTCTCGCCTCGGGGTTCCTCTTCCTCGCCCTCTTCATACTTCCGGGGATCGGATTTTTCTATCTCGGGCTCAACGAGGTCGTGGCGTTCTGGTTCGCTTACGTCATGACGCGACCACTCGGCGCCTCTTTCGCGGACTATCTCGGTGTCTCGCACCACCGTGGCGGCATCGCTATTGGCACGGGGATTGTTGCGATCGTGTCCGGCGTGGCCATTGTGATCCTGGTAGCGGTCGTCGCCCGTCGGGACCAACTCACCGCGGGCAAGTAGTTGCCTCCGCGGCGTGGCAACTGTAAAGATCACGCTTTAGTTCAAGCCGGGGGGTCGCTAAATGGAACGCACGCCAGTTGCGAGTTGGGAAACCGATTTCGACGTGATGGATCCGCAGTACGTCAATGATCCCTTTCCGATCTGGGACACCCTGCGCGAGACGTGCCCCGTCGCCCACACCGAACGTCGTCGCGGTGCCTGGCTGCTCACGACCTACGAGGACGTCACCGCCGCGGCCCACGACATCGACGCCTTTAGTTCGTTGCAAATCTCGGTGATTCGGCCCGAGGAGGCACCGAACGGGGCGGGTGCGCCGATCCTTCCTTACGGTCTGCCACCGATTTCTTCCGACCCGCCCTTGCACACCTGGACTCGTCGTCTCCTCCTGCCGTGGTTCTCACACAAACGCGTGGAGTCCTACGAAGCTATGACGCGTGAGTTGTGTCACCGACTCATCGACGGCTTCATCGAAGACGGAAGGGCGGACGCCGCCGAAGGCTACGCGCAGCAAATTCCGGTGCGGGTCATTGCGCGCACGCTCGGGGTTCCTGACACTCTCTCGGACACCTTTACCGGCTGGGTGCGCGATGTCCTGGAGTTCGCGGATGATCAGGAACGCCGCGCAGCGGGCGCCCGGGGGATCTTTCAGTACTTGACCGAAGAGATCGCTCGCCGTCGCGAGGACCCCCAGGACGACCTCATCAGCTCACTCGTTCACGGTGAGCACGACGGCGCACCTCTCGATGAGGGACTAATCCTCGGCATCTGCTCTCTCGTCATGATCGCGGGCATCGACACGACGTGGTCAGCGATCGGGTCCACGCTGTGGCACCTCGCCACGCACCCCGAGGACACGGCCCGCCTCGTGGCCGAGCCGGAACTCATGCCGATCGCGATTGAGGAGTTTCTTCGCGCGTACGCCCCGGTGACGATGGCCCGCCTCGTGACCGAGGACGTCGAATTCCAGGGATGTCCGATGAAGAAGGACGACAAGGTCCTGATGAACTTCCCGGCGGCGAATCGGGATCCCGCGGTGTTCGAACGAGCCGATGAGGTGATCATTGATCGCGAGAAGAATCGGCACGTCGCCTTCGGCTCAGGTATTCACCGGTGCGCTGGATCCAACCTCGCGCGCATGGAACTCACCGTGGCGGTCGAGACCTGGCTGCAGCGCATCCCCACTTTCCGTGTAGCGGACCCCGACGCCGTGACGTGGGCGGGTGGTCAGGTACGCGGTCCGCGCCAGGTGCCCGTCGTTTTTCCGGGCCAGTTCACGCGCGATTGAAGATGTGGGTGAAGGCGCCCGCGCTCTGAGAAATGCCGCTACACGTGTCGGTCGCGACGTGGTTCACGCCGTTTGCGCACGCGCGATCACGATCGAGTGACCACATCGTGAGGCGGCCGAGAGCGTGCTGCTGCACCCACGTCGCAAGCGTGGTCGCGTCGGCCACGGTGAAGACCTCGTCAGATTGATCATTTTGGCCAATCATCGGCGTCACTCCAATGCGGTGCAGTAGCGATGCCGTGGTGTCTGACGGGTAGAGCGTGTGGAGTTGTGTCGCCGTGGCGTTCACCGCGGCTTCGGCGTAATGGGCCATTTTCCCGGCCGGGTGTGGTGCGGGGCTGTCGCCGAAGTCCATCGTCATCACGTTGACCACCGAGATGGATACGCCCGCGGCCACCGCTGAGCGGAGCAGCGTGACGTCGTCACCCGGAAGTCCCTGGGGCTCGACCTCCAGTGTGAACGAAATGCTCAAGGGGACGTGCCGCGCGGTGGCGGTCTTCTGCAACTGCACAATGGCCTGCGCGCGTCGCGCATTCGCCGCCGTGTTGGTCACTGCCGTTCCTTCGACGTCAAAGTCGGCGCTGTGCGCACCGTAGTAATCGAGGACCGCCTGGTAGGCCTGAGCGAGTTGTGTCACCGAGTGGCACGTCAGGGCGAGTTCTTGTCCGGCTGCTCCCCCGAAGGAGATGATCACGGCGCCGTGACGTTGTTCCAGATTCGCGATGGAGCTGTGGAGGAAGGAGTTCTTGTACGTCGATCCCACGAGCGCGGGAGTGCACGACGTGGGAGATGATGCCGCGGTAATGAAGGCGAAGGAGTAGGTGCGCACTCCGGAACCACACGACAGGGAAGCGAGGTCGGGGGTCGGGTGCAATGTCACGTCGACGTAAGGCGCAAAGGGCACCGAGGGCGCGTTACCGGGCAGATGGGCGCACAATGTGGCTGCACGGGGAAGTGCCGCGACCACCGAAGCGGTCGCGGCACTGGTAGGAAGCACGAACAGCAGTGTCGTGCACACGAGTGCGATGACACGGAGGGGGGCATTTGAGAGGCGCATTAGTCGCCACCGTACTGCGCACAGACCTTGCCCGGTGCCGGCGCACCGGGCAAGGTCTGTGGATTACACGCTGACCAATTCGGCGTTGCGATCACTGACCGTGGGGGTCGTGGCCTTGGCGCTGTAGTGGGGCGTGCGACGACGTCCGTGGTGCAGGTGGTCGAGGGTCAGACCCACGAGCACGGGGGACAGAGCCACCAACAGGGCGGCGGCGACGAGAAGTGACTTGAAGACAATGGCGACAATCACGGCGTTCCTTTCGTTCGGACCCTTGGGGTCATCTGACACTTGTTGCTACGGATGTTCTCGTAGCGACAAGTGTCAAAGTACGCACGCTCTTCAAGGAGTCGTTGAAAGAAAGATGAGGACTTCCTAAGAATGATTCGCCCTCGCGAATTACCCTCTGAGCAAGGGACCATTTCGGTGGCGCCAGTTCGCGCTGGGTCCTGTAAGTGTCGTCAGTGAGGGAGGAATGTATGTACCGGTTGATCACGGTGGCGGGGAAGGCCGCACTCGAATACGAAGGGCAGTACTTCGATCTCGCGACATTGTCCGCAGAGCCCCAGTGGGGCGACCCGATGTACGCCGTGGCGCACCACGACGAACTGCACGAGTGGTCGACGCGATGCGGTGACGCGACCCCGACGGGTTCTCTCGCCGACGTCACCCTGGGCCCTCCGGTGCCCGTCCCGCGTCAGGTGTTCGGTATTGGACTGAACTATCGCGATCACGCGCAGGAAACGGGTGCGCAGCTGCCTCCGGCACCCCTCACCTTCACGAAGTACCCCAGCTGCATCGCCGGGCCCACGGCGAGTATTCCGCTGTCGGGCGAGACGGTCGATTGGGAGGTTGAGTTGGTGGCCGTCGTGGGCCAGACCGCTCGCCACGTGAGCCGGGAGTCTGCCTGGGACTACCTGGCCGGACTCACGCTCGGTCAGGACATTTCGGACCGCACCGTGCAGCGCGCCGGAGTTCCTCCGCAGTTCAATCTGGGCAAGTCATTCGAGAACTACGGACCGACCGGCCCCGCACTCGTCTCTCTGGACAGTTTTCCGGACCTGCTCGACATTGGGCTCGACTGCGACGTCGACGGTTCGACCATGCAATCGGCGTCGAGCGCACAGATGATCTTCGACATTCCAACGCTCGTGGCGTATCTATCGTCGATCGTGACGCTGTACCCGGGAGACCTGATCTTCACCGGGACGCCCGCCGGTGTCGGTGCCGCCCGGGGAACGTTCCTCCGCCCGGGTTCGGTGTTGACGTCGCGCGCGGACGTTATTGGTTCGCTGCGTAATGAGTGTGTGGCCGGTCAGGCTCCACTCGACGTGTCGGCCTAGTGCGTGGCGGTAAAGCGCTCGCGCGACGCGACCAGTTCGGCCTCGGCGGCCTCACGACCGACGTAGTGCTCGACCTTTGACCACTTGTTGGGGTCGAGGTCCTTGTAGGTCGAAAAGAAGTGGTGAATTCGGTCGAGGATGTCCTTCGGCACGTCGTCGATGTCGTTCATATCCTTCCAACGACGGTCGTAGGTCGGCACCGCAATCAGCTTGGCGTCCTCGCCATTTTCGTCGGTCATGATGCACATGCCGAGCAGTTTGACTTCAATCTCGCACCCGGGGAATGTGGGGTATTCCGTGAGCACGACGACGTCGAGCGGGTCACCGTCACCAGCCAACGTGTCCGGCACGAAACCGTACTCACCGGGGTAACCCATAGCCACCACGAGGTGTCGGTCCAACTTGATGGTTCCCGTCTCGTGATCGAACTCGTACTTGTTCTGACTGCCTCGCGGCACTTCCACGATGATGTTGACGGTGACCATGGCTCTTCTCAATTCAACGGTAGAACGGACGATTCATTCTAGGGGAGAGCAACCGGCCTTTCTGAAATCTTTCTTACGATGAGCCTCGGGTTCCCTTAGGGAGCCGCCGTACCATGCGCAGATGCCCCTACTGACACGATCCTCCACGGACCGGACATCTCAACCCTCCCTGCGACCCGCCGAGGTGATCGTGGCAGTAGGGGCATTCCTTTTTCTGTGCCTCGCGGTTCTCACCAAGTCCGCCTCGATGCTCGAACCCGATGATTTTGCTTATCGGGCTTCCATCGTGGCGTTGAGTCAGGGACATCTGGTTCTCACCAATGCGCAGTATCTTTCGTTGTCGCACCAATTGGGCAGCATTCTGCAGTGGGACCACCTCGCGAACGGTCACTGGTTCTCCGAGAAGAATCCCGGGTACCCGTTCTTCGCGGTTCCGTTCTACATGGCGCACATGTTGCGCGTCGCGCCGTTGTTCTACGGAGCTCTCGCCAGTGTCGCCCTCTTTCTCGGTGCGCGTCGTTGGCTCGGCGCGTGGGGCGGAACGTGGGCCGCGGGTTTGTTCTGCACGTCGGGAGCTGCCATGTCCTTCGCGTGGCGTTCAACCATGCCGACATTCACCGACGCGTCCTTCGTCGCCATTGGGGCGGGTCTCCTGCTGTGGACACTGCTCGCGACCGACGCGTCGTCTCGCCGCCGCACGGTGGTGGGCGCTCTCGCGCTCGTCGCTCTCTTCGCCGCGATGTTCATTCGGTACACCGACGTGGTGGCTCTAGCGGTGGCCGTTCTCGCCATCGTGGCGACCGCCCGTTGGACGGGACTTCGTCGCCTGACGTACGCGTGGTGGGGTGGGCTGACGATCCTCCTGCTCGCTGGTGACATGTGGTTCAACACCTACTTTTACGGCGGAGCGTTTTCCACCGGCTACAGCGCGGGCGAGATCACCTTTTCCCTGAGTTCGTTCTGGCCCAATCTCACCGGCATGCCGTCCAGCCTGCTGCAGGCCATGCCAATGACGCTGCTCGCTCTGGTGACCCTGGTGTGGCTCACGAGCCGAGCGTGGCGGGCCCGTCGTGAACTGCGACACGGAAGCGACCTCCAGAGGGTGCGGGTTGATGTGATGGTCGCCACGTTCGTCGGGCTCGCCTGGGCGGGTATCTGGGGTCTCTACGCCTGCTATTCGTGGACGGTCAACCAACAAGGAAATTCCATTCACGTCATTCGCTTTTATCTCCCGGCGCTCGGCCTCATCGCGTTGCTCGGTGCGTGGTGTCTCCAACAGTTGCCACGCTGGGCCGCGCTCGTGCTCCTCGCCGGAGTGGGCCTCGACGGGCTCTATGTCTTCCACTCGATCACCGCGAACTCCGGACTGGGTGGCCCCGGCGGATCAGGTGGTCCTGGCGGACGTATTGGTCCGGGAGGCGCAGGTAACTATGGTCCGCCTCCGGGCGGCACGGGTAACTATGGGCCACCGCCGGGAGGTTCGGGGAACTACGGACCGCCAAACGGCATCGGTGGACCCGGCGGCTCTACCAGTGCGCTGCGGTAGATCTCAGCGGGTGGTGATGAGCGCGGGCTGACCCGTTGACGACGCGTACTGACCAACACCGACGCAACTCGTTGTCGTGGTGCACGAGATGGCGTTCAAGATTCCGTAAGTCGGAGTGCTGGCGTCGCTCGGGCGCGGCGTGACGACCGAGGACCAGGATCCGTTCGTCCCCGTAGCGGCGACACCAAAATCGTTGACTCCCGCCAAGTCCTCACCGACGGCGACGCAGTGACCAAATGACACGCAACTCACACTGAGCAGTTGCGCCGCGTGCGTGGAGACGGATTGTCCCGCCGGCAGCGGAGCCTGACGGGTGGACGACCACACCCCGCCGGTCTCGGTGTCAATAAGACCTTGGCCACCGTAGGGGCCCTGGTAGACACCCACGGCCACACAGTTGCCACCACTGAAACAGCGAATTCCAAATAGTCCGGCCCACGGATTGCGGTCCGCGTTCGTGGGCAGCGGCGCGACCACACTCGAAGTCCAGGTGCCGTTGACTTCCGTATCGATCATGGCTCGTCGGGCGGGCGACGTGTCCACGAATTGACCCACGGCCACGCAGTTACCCGCCGAGGTGCAGGAGACACCGTCGAGTTGCGTAATGAAGTTCGGCTTCGCGTACTTCGGGAGCTGCGCGCGTAGCGCTCCACCCCACACGCCACCCGACTTACGAATAATGAGTGCCTGATCGCGAATGGCGTTCTGGTACTGGCCCACGGCGACGCAAGTGGTCGTACTCACACAATCGATGCCGTAGAGCGAGGTGACCGTGCTCGTCACGGCGTCGGCCGGCAGCGGGGCCTTGACGCCCGTGCCCCACACGCCCCCGGTTTCCGTGACAATGAGACCTTCGTAGCTGTTCGTGGCTTTGTACTGACCGACGGCCACGCAGTTGCCGATCGACACACATTTCACCGCGTTGAGGGCCGTGTTGGGCGATGCGGCGGCATCCGCCGGCAAATGCACGACGATCGGCGCCAGCCACGCACCGTGACGTTCAGTTTCGATCACGCCGGTGGGGCCGCTGGTGGACTGGTAACGACCAACCGCCACGCAGTTGCCCGTCGACGGACAACTCACACCCAGCAGGTTGGCCTGAGGATGCGCGAACGAATTCGAGGGCAGCGGGGCGACGAGCGACGTATAGGCCGTTGTCGCACCCGCGGGCATCGCTAGTGAGGCCGTCAACGTGACGGTGGCGAGCACGCTGAGGAACCCCGTTCGTCGACGGGCGCGCGCAATTCGAGTGGGCTCAAAGAAGGTTCTGTTCGTCATGGTCCGCTACGAGAGTAACGCCCACGTGCGCGCGATTCCATGGCGCTCTGTGAACTCGCGTCGCGATGTTGGCACCCCACTTGACAAACGATGTATTACGATATATCGTTATATATCAAGTAAATCAGAAAGGAGAATCCATGAAGGGATTCCATCACTATTCACCCGAGGAGTTCGACCGACGCGACGTCGAACCTCGGGGGCCGCAACGAGGCCGACCAATGCGTCACGGTTCACACCCGGGAGGACCTCGAGAAGAGGGCGGACCTTTTGGTCACGGGGGGCGCGGGCGCGGGCGTCGATCGCGTCGTGGCGACGTTCGAGCGGCGGTGCTCTTGCTGCTCGACGAAAAGCCTCGCAACGGATACCAACTCATTCAAGAGTTGGAAGCACGTTCGAAGGGAACGTGGCGACCGAGCCCAGGTTCGATCTACCCGGTTCTCAGTCAACTAGAAGATGAAGGATTAGTGGTCGTGGAAGCACACGCCAGCGGTCGAACCTTCGCATTGACTGATACCGGTCGCGCGATGCTCGCCGAACGCCGAGAAGCTTTCGGTCAGCCGTGGGAGGCCGTGCAGCGGTCCTTCAGCGATTCACGCGTCGAATTCATGCGAACGCTCAAGCAGGTTGCCGCGGCTTCGCGTCAGGTGCTCGAAGCGGGCGCGGACGCGCAAGTGGACGCCGCCGCCCATGTTCTCAAAGAGGCGCGGCGCTCTCTCTACCGAATCCTCGCCGAAGACGACGGCGAGCAGGGTTAACCATTATCGCCCGCAAGCGCCGGTGAGAAGTCGCGTATGCGCATCGAAAGGTGCGCTCGCGTGCACGATCTCACCGGCGGCGGGCGAGGTGGCATTCAATGCGGCGTACGCCGCGGTGGCATTCGGCGCGAGGACAAACGAATAGCAACCCGTGAGGAATGAATACTGCTGGGAGGTGGCCGACCACTCACCCACGGCGGTCGCCGACACCCGCATCTCTGTGTGTCCGTGCGCACCGCAGGTGCTCACGATGTGCGTTCCGTTTGCGCACACGACACTGCCGACTGCTCCGAGGAGGAGCGTCGGACGGGGAGAACCGCTGGCGGGCTGGGCGACGTAGATACCGATTGTCGAGCGAAGGACGCCCGTCGTCGTGGTGATCGCGCGCAGGTCGACGGGTAGACACACGGACGAGGCGCTAGTCACGTCGCTGCACGACGACAAGGTGTCGAAACTTTGATGAACCAATCCTCCGTAGGTCAATCCGAATCCGAAGGGGAACAGAACGGGCCACCCGCTCGATTGGTACCAGCCGTACCCAATCTCTTCACCCGATAGGGGTGCGGTCGAAAGGTCCGCCGTTGTTCCAACGCCGGGCCAAAACGAGCCGTTCGGAGTGGACATCGGACTCGTGGCGGACGAGACGGGGAAGGTAACGGGCAAGTGACCTGACGGCGCGACGGTGCCGTCCAATAAGGCCGTGTAGGCAGGCGCCAGCTCTCTGGTCACGTAGTCCAACGTCGGAGTTCCGATCGGATTCCAGAATTCGATGATCGAGCGGACATTCGAAATCCAGGGCATCGTCACGGGGCCGGTCGAGAAGAGCGCGACCGAGGTCGGTCGCTTCGACCCGACGCTCGCGATCAACGCGTCCTGACCGAACGGCAGCGCGAGGGTGTCGCGGTCCATGGCTTCGGTGGCGCCGTCGTGAGCGAAGATCACGACGGAGTGATACGAGTGGGCCGCCGCCACAGCGGCATCGATGCTGGGCTGTACATTCGCGACAGATACCGTCGGACTTCCACTGGTCCAGTGCAACGTGAAGTGGTAGCTCTTGCCCGCAACCGCGTGGATCGTGGTGTCGATCTCCACCGGGTGTTCTGCTAAGCCCGGCTCACTTTGGGTGAAACTTCCGGTGAGCGTGAGTGAAGAATCACCTTGCGAAATGGTGCGCACGACAAAGGCGCCGGATGCCGGGGCGGTCCACGTCGCGGAACGAGTCAACGCGTGGCCGTGGCTCGTTGTCGGCAGCGCCGTCAACAAAACCTTCACCTGATTCGTCGCGGCGTTCCAGGTGCGACAGATTGCGGTCACGCCCTTTTCTCTCGCCAGACGAGCCGCGACACTGGCACACGTCATGGCCAGTGTCTTCGGCGTCAGAAACAACACCGGACCTTGCGAGCGACGAAGCGGCAAGGCGCCACTGGTGGCGGATGAAGGATTCTTGAGCAGGACGGCACCGCGCTCTTCAATCGTGTTCGCCACGCTCAGGTCCTGAGTATGAAGCGACGGTGTGAGTGCTCCTCGAGTGCCAGCCACGGCGAGGGCGGCGGGCGATACCAGACCCGCCGCGAACATCTGGGCGACGACGTTGCGCGCAGCGGTGACGAGTGACGAATGAAGAGCCGATGACTCGGACGCGTACGGCTGAAACTGGGACAACGTGATCGGCTTGAGCAGTGACACTCCCGCCTGTAGTAGCGGGGCCGCCGAAGTTCCCGTGTCGAGGTCAGTACGCACGATGCCTCGGAAGCCGAGGGCGGACAGTGCGGCGCGCAAAGTCGGACTGGTGCACGACCGATCTCCGTTGAGATCGCCGTACGCACACATCATGTCCACCGTCGAGCCCTGATTCGCCGACAACGTGAGAGCGAAGGGACGCAGGTAGGTGTCATAGAGCGCGGTCGTGCCTAGAAGGTTGTTCGCCACCCGACGATTCACCTCTTGTCCGTACACACCCCAGTGCTTCAGGACCACAATGGGTACCTTCTGCAGAAGACCCTGCGTCTCCGCGGCTCCCATCTCGCCGGCCAACACCGGATCCTCGCCGTAGGTCTCCATGACGCGTCCCCAATTGGGATTCCGCGCAAGATTGAGGTCCGGTGCTTGAAGGCCGTCGTCATGGAACGCGGCCGCGTCGGCGCCCAACTGCGACCCGTAGGTCGCAGCCAGGGTCGGATCCCAGGAACTAGCGAGAGTCATTTCGTTGGGGTAGTGGGTGACTGGTGGCTGATTCGCGGGCGCGGTGTAGTCAACTGCCGCGGGACCGTCAACGAGCGTCAGAGGCGGGATACCCAATCGGAGGAAATTCGTTTGTTGGACGAGTCCGCCGGTGGACGTGGGTAGCAACATGTTCTCGTTCTCGAAAATCCTGTCGGGTGAATTCTGTAGAGACGTGAGAGCGACCATCGCCTCGGTGGCGGTCGCCGGAAAGAAGAGAGCGAGGCAGCCCAAGACTTGCTGGGCGAGTTGGCTCGGCGTGTACCGGGCCTGGTACGTCGTACTTTCCCAGGGCATTGTGTTCGCGGTGGTCAACGACGCGACCGGACAGGCCGTCGGGTCGAGAGAATCGAGCGGTGCTGTGGCCTGGGCGTCACGGGGAATCAACGCTACGCCCGCGATGAGAATGACGATCAGGAAGAGTCGTGATGTAGATCGCAACATGGCTCTTTCGAAAAGTGGCTGTTCGCACTTTACGGGGTCGAGTGTGAAGGCCTCGTGTTCGTAGGATGACGGCGATGAAAGAACTCGTGTCAATTGGCGTGAATGACGTCGAAATTTTTGATGGCGAAACAATTCGTCGGCACGACGGTCTTCCACCCCACACCGGTGGCGTCATCGATGGCGTGAGCTTTCGAACTCTGCCCGACGTCGGTGAGCATCTCGCGACCGTCGCCACGGTGAACGACGTTCATCTGGGAGAAGTGGAGTGCGGAAAGATTGTGGGGATCGCCGAGGCCGCCTTTCGCGTGCAACCCGGTGAGGTGCCGTACGCGACGTACATGAGCGAGGCGGTCATCGAGGACATGGCGCGACGTGACCCGGACGCGGTGATCGTCAAGGGTGACCTCACCAGTTTCGGCACGCTCGAAGAGTTCGATGAGTTTCGTTCGCTCTACGAGCCCGCCTTCGGCGACCGGTTGACCTACGTCCGCGGTAATCACGACAGCTACCCGGGAAACGTGTACGCGAATTGGCCTATGCAGGTGATCGATGTCCCGGGTCTGCGGGTCGTGCTGTTGGACACGTCGCGCGATCGGTGCGCGTCGGGGTTCTTGTCGAGCGAACAGATTGACGCCACCGTCGCGGCGGCGGAACAGGCGACGACGCCGGTGATCGTGATGGGCCACCATCCCCTATTTGTCGAAGGAGCGTTTTCTCTCGATCACTTCGACGGCGTCAATCCTGACGACGCGCGTGACTTCTTGCGAGCCGTCCTTCCTCGTCGCAACATCGTGGCGTACACCGCAGGTCACACGCACCGTTGTCATCGGGTGGACGTGGAGGGATTCGTGTCCGTCGAAGTGGCCTGCGTGAAGGATTTCCCCGGGGCGTGGGCCGAGTACCACGTCGGTACTCGAGGGATTGCTCAGATCGTTCACCGCGCGTCACGACCGGACGCCATCGCGTGGGCCGAGAAGACGCGAACGATGTTCGACGGCTTCTACGGCACCTACGCGATGGGTCAGTTAGAAGAGCGGTGCTTTACGCTGCCGCTCGAACGTTAACGACGGACGAGGTCCTTCGCGATCGCGACGACCTGCATCTCGTCCGTACCGGCGTAGATACGCAGCACGCGAGCGTCACGCAGGAGTTGCTCCACGCGGTACTCCGACACGTAGCCGTTGCCACCGAAGAGTTGAATCGCCTCGTCGGCGACCTGACAGGCAGCTTGGGCCGAGTACAGCTTCATGGCGGAGGCTTCCGCCAACGTCGGAATGGCACCCGCGGCCGAACGCTCGATGTGGCGGAAGACCAGGTTCTGCACGTTCACGCGGGCGACTTCCATGTTGGCCAACTTGAGTTGGATCAACTGGTAGTCCGCGATGGGTTTGCCCCACAGCATGCGGCTCTTGGCGTAGTCGACGCTGAGTCGCAGGCACTCTTCGATCACGCCCAAACTCATCGCCGCGACACCCGCGCGTTCCGCAACGAAGTTGTCCTTCGCGCTCTCGCGTCCGCCACCGCGGGGCTCTTCGGAACCACCGAGGAGTCGGTCTTTGCCGACGCGGACGTCGGTCATGAAGACTTGTCCCGTTGGCGAACCGTGCTGGCCCATCTTGCGCATGGGCTTGGACTGCTCGAGGCCGGGCATGCCCTTGTCGAGAATGAACGTGAGCACCTTGCGATTGCGAATGTCGTCGCCACTGCCGTCGTCCAACTTGCAGTACAAGACGATGGTGTCCGCGTACGGACCATTGGTGATCCAGGTCTTATTGCCGTTGATGATGTACTCGTCGCCGTCACGCTTCGCGGTGGTGCGCATCCCACCGAGCGCGTCAGAACCCGAGTCCGGCTCGGTGAGTGCCCAGGCACCCACCTTGTCCAGGGTCATGAGATCGAGTCCCCAGCGCTCCATCTGTTCGGGCGTACCGAGCTTCATGATCGTGCCCGCCGCCAGTCCCGTGGACACGCCCAGTGACGTGACGAGTCCCAAGCTCACCTTGCACAACTCGATCGTCGGAATCAGCGTGGAACCCGCGTTCGAATTGCCGCGCGAAGCAGCGGGCGCCTCGTCATTCTTCTTACGGTCGAGCTGGCGCTGGAAATTCTCCTTGGCCATCTCTTTGAGTCCGAAGGTCTCGTACATCTTGCGCAAGATGCCGTACGGCGGAAGATCGCCATACTCGAGGTCGTCCAGGTTGGGTCGGATCTCTTCATCGACGAATCGTCGCACGACGTCCGCGATGGCCTGGTGTTCTTCGGACCACTCGTACATGGTTACGCCTCCCAGCTCGTGCGCTTCAGGGTGTTCTTGTCGGTGTGCATGATGACACCGTTGGTGCGCTGGTGCTCAACGACGGTCGTCTCGTCGTAGGAGAACGTGTCGCCGTCCACCGTGATGGTGACGTCAAAGCGCGTGGTCTTGGCGACCTCGTCGAGGTACTTGTTCGACAGGATGCCGTAGGTGTTGGACCCCAACTCGGACTCGAGCTTGAAGGTGGTGGCGTCGGCCTCCACCGTCGCACCGGCGATCAACGTCGACGCGCGCGGGACCATGAAGCAACGCATCACCTGCTTGTTCGCTGCGTCCCACATCCAGTAGCCCACTTCGGTGTGGAAGGGCATGTCCTCGCCCTTGCGCGTCGCCGCGGTGCGGTAGTCGAGGCCGTAGAGAACCTGAGGACCGTTCTCCACGGGGCCGAAGGGCTTGAAGGTGGTCTTTTCGAAATACGGCGTCTCGCCGATCTTGCCCTCTTCGTTGTGGTACGAAACGTCGACTCCCTGGTCACCTTCCCATGTGCCGATCAAACCGGCCAGCGGGCCCCATTCTTCGTACGCCATGTGTCACTCCTTTTGAATTGTCGACGCGATTCGCGTCCGCGGGCCATCCTACGTTTCCCGGGCCTTCGTTGGTGCGAAGTGAGCCTCGGTGAGGGCGACGACATTCCTGCGGAAAAAGGACCCCGACGTTCTCCTCGCGTGCCCTCGAGCGCCGTTTTGGGTGCGGCGGCGATAGCCTCGCGACAGAACACATCGCACGGGGGGATCTGATGGTGCAACGCGGCGCAGCCGGCCCGACCTCAGGGACGCAGGACCAGGTCATGGTGAATACCGAAACGTTGGACGCGGTCGTCGAGGCCGTGGCCGCCACGGCGGACCGGTGGGCGATGACGTCACCGCGCGAGCGAGCGGACCTTCTCGAGCGAGTCGTCGCCGATACCTACGCGGTCTCGGAGGCGTGGACGCAGGACGCCTGTCGCGCCAAGGGTCTCGACCCCGATTCTCCAGAGGGTGGCGAGGAACTCTTCAGCGGTATCGGGACCTTCTTGCGGATGGCGCAGACCTTTCGACGCTCGCTTCTCGATATCGCCGACAAGGGTCGCCCGCAGTACCCCGGCCCGGTCGTCCACAAGCCCGGCAACCGCATCGCGATTCAGGTTGTCCCAGCGGCCGGCTTCGACAAGATCCTCTACAACGGCATCACCGGCGAAGTCTGGATGGAACCGGGCGTGACGGAGGCCGAGGTGCAGGCCACGCAGGCCGAGGCCTACAAGGACCCCATGGCGCACCGCGGCGTGTCCCTCGTTCTCGGGGCGGGCAACGTCGCGAGTCTCGGGCCGCGCGACGTTCTGACCAAAATGTTCGCCGAAGGCAAGGTCGTCGTGCTGAAGGCGAACCCCGTGAACGACTACCTCGTGCCCCATTGGAACAAGGCACTGTCGGCGCTCATCGAACCGGGCTTCCTGCGCATTGTCAGTGGCGGAGCCCAAGTGGGCGAATATTTGACGAAGCACCCAGCGGTGGCGGATATCCACGTCACGGGATCTGACAAGACCCACGACGCCATCGTGTTTGGTGTCGGTGATGAAGGGGCGCGACGCAAGGCGGCGAATGATCCCGTCATTACGAAGCCCGTCAGTTGCGAGTTGGGCAATGTGTCACCCGTCGTGATCGTGCCGGGGGAGTGGGACGCAAAGGACATTGCCTTCCAAGCCGCGCACGTGGCGACCATGCTCACGAACAACGCCGGATTCAATTGCTTGACGCCTCGCGTGCTGATCACGCACGCCGGTTGGAAGCAACGCGACGAGTTCTTGACCGCTCTCGAGTCCACGCTGGCGGCTCTGCCGACCAGGAAGGCGTACTACCCGGGCGCCCGTGAACGCTACGAGACCTTCCTCACCGCCCACCCCGACGCGCACCAACTCGGTGCGGCTGAAGGAGACCACTTGCCGTGGACGCTCATTCGCGGCGTCGAGCCTGGTCGTGGTGATGACGTGTGCCTCAACGTGGAGGCCTTCTGCTCTCTGATGAGTGAGACCGCGCTCATCGCCTCGTCGCCGGCGGACTTTGTCGACAAGGCCACCGCATTCTGTAACGACGTGGTGTGGGGAACCCTCTCGATGACGCTGATTGCCCACCCGACGTCACTGAAGGATCCGTTGACCGGTCCGGCGATCGAGCGCGCCATTGCCGACTTGCGATACGGATCAATCGGCGTCAACTTGTGGCACGCCATGTCATTCGCCTTTGCGACCACCGTGTGGGGCGCGTACCCGGGTCACCACATCACCGATATTCAGTCCGGCTCCGGATTCGTGGGCAATGCGTACCTCTTCGCGCGTCCCCAGAAATCGGTTGTGCGTGGGCCCTTCCGTGCGTCACCGGCCCCACCGTGGTTCGCGACCAATACCAAGGCGGCGGTCACCATGCGCAAATTGCTGGCCTTTGAGGCACGTCCCTCCTGGCTGAAGCTTCCCGGGCTGCTCGCCGCAGCGATGAAGAGCTAATCAGACGCCGATACTGACGACGCTTTGTGCGCTCACAGCTGCGCACACTTGGTCGCCGCAAGCGATGCTCACGAGAGCATTGGGCACGTAGCGCAACGTCACGTCGGACCACGCCTTTTTGGAACTGATCGCCAGACGCGACGAGGGCCCACCGTTCTCGGTGATCGCCGCGCAGCGGTGAACGCTGACGCACGCGAGAGATTGCAAGGAGTGACCGTCTTGCGACGAGGGCGTCGTCCACGACTCGCCGTCGGTCGACGACGTCACGAGCACACCCTGTCCGCCGCTACCGACCGCACGAGCGACACACCAGTTTGACTGACAGCGCAAGTCGGAGAGAGAAGTCCACGTGGTCGCCGCGCCCGGCATCCACGTCACGCCACCGTCCTCGGTGATCTCGACACTCACCGTTCCCGTCGCATTCCACGAACCGGCCACCACGCAATTGAGTGACGAGAGACACGAGCCCGACAGCGCGGTGAATCCCAGTGCAGTTGCGGGAGAGCCGGACGAACCATCCGACGGTGCGGCAAAATGGATGACCGTCGGGGTACTCCACGTCGCCCCGGCGTTCGTGGTGGCCGACAGCCGCGCACTTCCGTCTGCTCCCTGGTCGAGCACCGTACAGGTGGCGGTGGCGTAACAGGAGATACTGAGGACGCCGGCACCTAGCGCGGGTGAGGCCACGGTGGTGACGGATCCGTGATCCGCGACACTCCAGAGCAAATCGGCGCCATTCTCGTTGGTTCCGCCAAAGAGACACCCGGTGCTCCAGCACGACGAAGCGGTAATGGATGACAAAGGAGCCGGAGGAGCCGCCACGGCGTGCCAGGCGTGACCGCTGTCGCTGTATTGAGCAGCGGTGGTTACGCGGGAATCAACTCCCGTCGTCCCGACGGCGTAACACGTGTCATTCGTGGTGCAGCCCACCGACGTCAGCGGCACCGAGAGGCTGAGCGACGGGGTGCCGCTGACGACGACGCCCGATGACGTACTCGATCCGCACGCGGCGAGCAGCAGGGCGCCCGCGAACATGGCGAAGGTCGCGGGGAGGATTCGGCGCACGAGAGTTGAGCGTAGTTCTGCAGTGACGTCGTACTCGGTCTACCCTCGGCAAGGTGAGTTGGGCCGACGTCGTCATTGTGGTCGTCGTGGTGCTGGCTACGTATCGCGGCATCACGGTGGGTGCACTGCGGCAATTGGGCGCGGTGATTGGCTTCGTGACGGGCTTCGTCGTGGGCACCATGGTGGCGCCCGCTCTCGCTTCTCACGTGCACGCGTCGACCTGGCGACCCCTGATCGCGATCGCGATCGTGATCGTCGCCGCGGGCACGGGCGGGGCCCTTGGCGGGGCCGTTGGGGCGGCGGCGAATCTGTCACTGCGTCGATTGAAATTGGGCTCGGTCGACCGCGTGGGCGGAGCGGCGCTCAGCGCCGTCGGTGCACTGGTCGCGTGCTGGCTCGTCGCTGGTCTTCTCGTTAACGCGTCGTTCGCGTCGTTCTCGAGTGAGATTGCGAATTCGCGAATCTTGGATGTCATGGACGTGGTGATGCCACCGGTGCCGAGCGTCGAAGCCAAGGTGCAGGCACTCTTTCGCACCGCCGACTTCCCGAGCGTGTTTGCGGAAGTGGTGGCCCCGTCGGTCACGCCCGTGACGACGCCCGACGGGGCCACCACCGCACGCGCCGCGGACGGCGCCCCGCCGTCGGTTCTCAAAGTCACGTCACTCAATGCGTGTGGTATCGATCACGAAGGCACGGCCTTTGCGGTCAGTGGTGGTCGATTTGTGACGGCCGCTCACGTCATCGCCGGCGCGCGTCGCGTACTCGTGAACGGTGTGGTGGCGCGTGTTCTGTTCTTCGACAAGAACAACGACGTCGCCATTCTCCAAGTACACACTCGCGTGTCGCCCATCGCCTTCGTCTCGTCCCCGCCCGGTGTCGGAACACCCGCCGCCGTCGTGGGCTACCCGCAAAACGGCGGTCGTCGGGTGACCGCGGCGGCGGTGGCGGGAACCCTCAGCGCCCTCGGCCGTGATATTTATGACAATGAGTTGGTGACGCGCTCGCTAATGGTGATTTCCGCCAACGTCGAGCCGGGCAACTCGGGTAGTCCGCTGCTCGTGAACGGACGCGTCGCCGCCCTGGTGTTCTCGAAATCTGTGGTGCAGGACAACGTCGCCTACGGCGTGCCCGCCGCGGTCGTGGAAAGCGATCTCTCGCGCGCGACGTCCCCGGTCACCGCGACGACCGGGGCGTGCGTGACGAACTAACGAAGAGAACGCACGGCGGCGGAAAGGACCTCGAGTCCGTCGGCGAGCTGTTCGTCAGTGATGACCAGTGGCGGCAGGAGTCGAACGACATTGCCGTACGTGCCACACGAAATCGCGATCACTCCCTGCTGATTGCAGTAGCTCACGATGGCCTTGGCCGCCGCCGCGTTCGGTGTCGTTGTTCCGGGTTCGACGAATTCCATGGCGATCATCGCGCCACGTCCGCGCACGTCACCGATGATCGGTGAATCCTGCTGGAGGGCTCGCAGCGCGGCGAAGGCGACGTCACCAATGTGTTCGGCGCGAGCGGCCAGGTTCTGCTCGCGCATCGTGGCGATGGTTGCGAGCGCCGCCACGGCGGCAACCGGGTTGCCACCGTAGGTGCCACCGAGGCCCCCTTCGTGGACCTGGTTCATGATCTCGGCACGGCCCGTGACTCCGGCCAGGGGCATGCCACCGGCGAGACCCTTGGCGGTGGTGACGATGTCGGGGATGACGCCCTCGTGGTCGACGGCGAACCACTTGCCGGTGCGACAGAAGCCCGATTGAATCTCGTCGGCGATGAACAGCGCACCGTTGGCCGTCGTCCACGCGGACAACGCCGGCAGGAAACCCTCGGCGGGAACGATGAAGCCACCTTCACCCTGAATGGGCTCGATGACGATGGCGGCGACGTTGTGAGCACCCACGGATCCTTCGATCTCGGCAATGGCGCGGGCCGCCGCCTCGGGTCCACTGAGGCCATCGCGGTAGGGATAGCTCGTGGGAACGCGGTAGATCTCCGGGGCGAAGGGACCGAAGCGATCCTTGTACGGCATGTTCTTGGCCGTGAGAGCCATCGTGAGGTTGGTGCGACCGTGGTACGCGTGGTCGACCACGATGACCGCCGGACGACCGGTCGCGAGACGAGCGATCTTGACTGCGTTCTCCACCGCCTCGGCGCCCGAATTGAACAGGGCGGACGTCTTGGCGTGATCGCCGGGGGTGAGAGCCGCCAACTCCTCACACACGTGGATGTAGGCCTCGTAGGGGGTGACCATAAAGCACGTGTGCGTAAAGGCGGCAACTTGTTCGCTCACCGCGTTGATGAGTGCGGGCACGGCGTGACCAATGGAAGTCACCGCGATGCCAGAACCGAGGTCCAGGAGGTGGTTACCGTCAACGTCCACCAAGATCGCGCCTTCGGCGCGATCGATATACACCGGGAATCCATTGGTGAGACCCGCACTGACGACCTTTTGACGTCGGGCGTGGAGTTCGGTCGACTTGGGTCCGGGCAGCGGGGTCACTACCTTGCGCTGGTTGCCAATGGTCGTCTGAACGGTGGTGTCCACGTCAGGTCCTTTCCTTCACTCGGTCATCCGAGAAGTAGAACCAGCGTACCGTCACGGTGGTTTCGGTGATTGTGGCCCATACAGCACGAAGCGGGCGGCTCGCGCCGCCCGCTTCGTCACCGCGGAGGAGGTGGGATTTGAACCCACGGTGCCCGTAGACACAACGGTTTTCGAGACCGTCCGATTCGGCCGCTCTCGCACTCCTCCGGGGTCGAGTCTACTCAGGACCCTCTAGGTCACCAAAGGTGCGGGCGTGTCACAGAGTTCATTGAATCGTCGTTGTGCAATTTCCGGAAATTCATGACTTCCGTGCTAGGAATTCGGGGTCAGCGCGCGATGCGCGCGGCGGAGGGAGTGACGTGCCGACGAGTAACGAGGAGTCCCAGCCAACGGCGACGGCGATCTCGACCCTCGACGCTCACAATGACGCCGCGCCGCCCGAAGACACGCCTGGTGGCTTGGAGCTACGGTTCCGGCCCGATATCGAAGGACTTCGTGCGGTCGCCGTGGTCGTCGTGGTGCTCTTTCACGCTGGTCTGTCCCAACTCGCCGGCGGGTACATCGGTGTCGACGTGTTCTTTGTCATCTCGGGTTTCCTGATCACCGGCCTGTTGCTTCGTGAGCGTGATACGCGAGGCCGCATCTCGATTTTGGGCTTCTACGCGCGACGCGTTCGCCGGATCCTTCCCGCCGCGATACTCGTCATCATTGGTACGACGGTTGCGGCGTATTACATCCAGAACATCATCACGTACACCGTCACCGCTGGCGACGCGAAGTACTCGTCACTCTTCGCGGCGAACTGGCGCATGTCGCAGTTGAGTTCCTACTTCAACATGGGTTCAGAACCCTCGCCGCTTCGCCACTTCTGGTCGCTCGCGGTCGAGGAGCAGTTCTATCTCGTCTGGCCCTTGCTCGTGCTTCTTCTCGGTGTTCTGGCCCGACGTTGGTCGCACCGGTGGAAGGTGCTGGTGGCCTCGTCGGTCATTGTCGTCACCTCTTTTATATGGGCACTTCACGAAGTGACCGCGAGTCCGACGTGGGCGTTCTACTCTCCGTTCACCCGAGCGTGGGAACTCGGACTGGGTGCCGTCGCCGCGTGTCTCGCCGCGGAGGCCGCACGCATGCCCAAGGTCACCGGCGCCGTCATCGCCTGGGTCGGACTTCTCGCGATTGTGTGGGCGGCGGTCTTCCAAGGACATCAGGCGGATAACTATCCCGGTTGGCCGGCTCTCGTGCCGGTGCTCGGCGCGGTGGCGGTCATCGTGGGCGGGGCGTCGGGTATTGGGGCGGGTCACTTCCTCGCCTTCGCCCCGGTGCGCTCGGTGGGTCGCGTTTCCTACGGGTGGTACTTGCTGCACTGGCCGCCCATGATTCTGGCCATCGGCATCATCTACGAGGGCCACTACATCCCGGTGAGTGACGCGCTGTGGATTTCGGCCGCCACCTTGGCCGGGGCCTACCTCATGTACTACGTGCTGGAACGTCCGGTGCGCCGATCGTCCTGGTTAGCTCGACGTCCCGTGATCACCCTCATCCTCGGTGCCGCGTGGATCGGCGTGGCGTTGATCGTCGCCTCGTGCATCCACGTTCCCCTGGTGTAATCAAGAATTCGTGCCCATGTTGCGAAATGATCACGATCTCGTGCGCGAAGCAAAAGTGGCTCGGCCACTGTCTACAGTGGACGGGATGTTGAAGCACGCCTCGAGCTCCGCGCGCCGCATCGGCGTCCTCGTCGCCAGCATCGTGCTCGCGGCGAGTTCAGCCGCCGCCGCGGTTGATTCGTCGGCTCCCGCACTGCCCACTCCGGGGACCGCCGCGCAGGTGCAGGCCTTGGTTGCCGCGTCGCCCAACGTGAATGCTCTTCCGTCGGGTCTCTACCCGAACCTGTCGGCCGTCGCAACCGATTCCTCGGGTCTCTACTACCCACTTTCTGACAAGGAGTGCGACGGAACGACGAGTTGCGTCTTTGCGAGTACGACCTCCAAGAAGACCATTGTTCTTTTCGGGGATTCGCACGCGCAGATGTGGCTCCCGGCTCTCGTACCGATCGCGCAGAAGCTGGGTTACAAGATCGTTCTCGTGTGGCGTCCTGGTTGCCCCGCCGCATCGATCACCGTCTGGACGGGCACCACCCTCGGTCCCGACACGGCGTGCAACACGTGGCGTTCTAATTCTCTGACGCAAATTCACGCGCTCGCTCCATCTCTCGTGCTGCTCGCGGGTCGCACGACCGGAATTCTCGACGGCAACGCCCAACCCACCACGGACATCGCGTGGACCAACGGATTGGAAGCAACAATCTCGGCGTTGGCGGGTCCTCACACGTCCGTCGCGGTGATTGGTGACATCGTCACGTTCAACAAGCCGCTGCCCGAATGTCTGGCCGTGTATCCGACGTCAGTGCAAAAGTGCGCGGCGGGCAACCCCAACAAGCAGATCACGAATCACTATCAGGCTGAACGTACTGCGGCCAAAGCGTCAGGTGCGAAGTTCATCGAGACCAACCCGTGGTTGTGCGCACCGAAAGTGTGTTCCCCGGTCGTCGGACGTTTCGCCGCGTACTTCAACGCCGGCCACGTCTCTGCTACGTACGCGGAGTATCTGTCGACGGTGTTCGGCGCCGTCGTGCAAAAGATTCTGAAGTCCTAACGGCGCTGTTCAAAAAACTCTCGCAAGAGGGTGGCTGACGCTTCGGCTTCAACGCCCACTTCGATATCAACTTCATGGAGGAGTCGAGGATCCGCGAGCACGTTGTACCGCGATCCGACGGCCCCGGCCTTTTCGTCGGTCGCTCCCAACACGACACGGGACACTCGTGCGTTGAGCAGCGCGCCGGCGCACATCACGCACGGCTCTAACGTCACGTAGATCGTCGCGGTATCGAGGCGCCAACGACCGAGGTGCGTCGCCGCGGCTCGCAGGGCGAGAATCTCGGCGTGCGCCGTGGGGTCCGCGTCCACTTCCCGTCGATTTTCACCCCGACCGATGACGACACCGTCGACTTCCACCAGACATCCCACCGGGACGTCCCCGTGAGACGCCGCGGTGCGCGCCAGCGCGAGAGCCTCGCGCATGCGCTCGGTATCGTGGTCACCGCTCACGGGGCCGACACCTCAGCGGATGTCGAGCGAGTCATTAGTGGACGAGCGTGTTGTACTGCTTCTGCAACAGACCCGCGATCACCTTGTAGCCGGCCGTCTTCGGGTGAATGTCCCCGGCGATTGAGCAGAACCACGTCAACTCGCACACGTTGGCCACGGCGACCGGAATCTTGCCGTAGGGCTTGAGCTTGGTCATCTTCGACCACGGCGTGTAGGCCCCGGTGGCGGTCGTCACGTCAACGAAGCTCACGTTTTGCGTGGCGTACGCGGCGGCCAAGGTCGGGTTGATGATCGCCTTGAACGCGGTCACCGACAACGACGCGAGGCTCTTGCCGTTCGTACCCTGGAGCCATTCACCGAGCACGACGTCGGGGTAGGTGATACCGATGATCGGCACACCGCTGCCCACGGCCGTGCGCAGATCGCTGGACAATTTCTCGACGTTGGCTTTCATGGTCGGCATGGCGTCGAGCACGCACGTCGCCGGGTTGGATCCGCCGACACAGCCGTCGAAGTCATTGCCACCAATGGAGATCGTGATGAGGCCGATCTGACCGGGGTGCGCGGCGATGAAGGCGAGAGCGGCGGCTTCCTGCGAGGTCGTGGTGTACGTGGGCCCATTAGTGGTGGGATCCGGACAGTTGACGGTGTTGAGCAGCGAATCGGTGGTCGCACCACCGCAACCGAAGTTTTCGAGGGTCATCGGGTGCTTCTTCGCGAGAGCGGCGTCCAGTTGGTTCGCGTACCCGTGCAACTCGGTAGTGGCCGGTTGACCACCGTACTGATAGCCCGCGGCGTAGGAGTCACCGAGGTTGACGTAGTACATCGTGGTCTTCTTGGCCGCACCAGCGGACGGGGCCACGGTGACCGCGGCCGCCCCAGCGACTAACGACAATGACAGAACCACATTTCGAAACGCGACGCGTGACATGAACAACTCCCCTGACATGAACTCGACACATCGTAGGTCGTTCACCCGAGGGCGATGCAGTCGGGCCTGAGGGGTTTAGTTGCGCAGCGAGGTGATCAGACGCGACGTCGCAGAATCGAGATTTTTGAAAGCAGGTTGCACCTGCGTCGCCCGCACCCAAGGAAAACCCTCGCGACTCCTACCACCACCGTCTCACTCGCATCACGCGTCAGGTGGGCAGTCGTACCGAGGTCTTGCACCCACTTTTGACCTGACCCAAACGCTGGTCGAACGAAACGAAGAACCCCCGTGGGACCTGTCACGGCCCTGCGGGGGTTCTCTTCGTCTTCGATGATGCTCGGACAGCAGGTGCAGCCCTCACATCACGTTCCACTGGCACTTGCCAGTCGAACGTGGCATCAAGAAGTCGTAAATCCGGACTTTTGCACTTCCGAATTGCCTATTTCTGTATTTGCCGCGTGGCGAGCCAAATACAGAAGTCCAGATCCCAAGTGGCGTCGGTACTTCTCAGAGTAGGGAAACCACTTTTCAGAGCTACGCGTCAGATTTTTCAATTGATGGGGCAGAAACCGGACAAACAATGACATTTGAGACCAACCGCGCTTCTTGTCGGTAGTGAGCGGTTAGAGCCACGTCGGATCTGTGGCCCAGTTGGCTGGAGCACCAGCGTACTTAATGTCGATCCCAGGAGCAGCAGGGATGGTTGCCAAGGCTGCCGCAAAGCGCTGTTGCCAACGGCTTGCTGGAACCACTTGCTTATTCAGGTAAGCCACAATCATGAATGTGGCGTAGGGCTTGTTCCACAGCGACGGTGGGCCGTGAAGGCTCGAGAACTGAGGAAGTTCTTTCAGTGAAACAGTTGCCGGGATTGCAGGCGATGCGTGGTTCCAAACTCTCCCGTGGTGCGCACAGAGGTTGCGAAGACTTCGTAACGCTCCCAACCAGCTTGAGAAGCGACTCTCATCGGGAAGCCCGAATCGAACCGCCATAGGCGCCCGCCACTTCTGCCTCAACCCGTCGATTAGGTAAAGCACGTCTCCAAAATCCATGACCTCAATGGCCACCCAGATTGGCAACTCCGGGCCGTACTTACGCTGATGGTGCTTCACGAACTCGTTCGGGCGGGTCAACTTCTTGTTGTGAGAAATGATCCAGTCTGCGTGGCTCACTGGTGTTCGAGTAGCACCGTTCTTGAGAAGCTTTGGCTGGGGATTCACAAAACCAGGGCTGAAGTGCCGCGCGTGCAGATGGGCAAAAGTGTCCTCCTTGCCAAGGTGATGGGCTAAATCAACCTTCAGGGCCTGCTCGATTCGAGTGATTGCCTCGAGAAGTAATGTCCTCAACTCCTTGTCGAACTGGAACATGGCCACTACGTGGTCGAATGACACAAGTGGCAAGAAGCTGTCAAGCACTACTCTCTGGCCGTTAACAACACCGCTGCTGCGCATTGGGTACCAGTAACCGCTGAGGTGGTAGTAGCCAGCAGTTGTGAGGTACCTCTTGGCACGGTCGACGTTCGGGATGTGCATGCCCCGCGCTTGGAGGTGCGCGATTTGATCAGCAACTGATAGCCAGGGTTTTGAATAGGTGCTCATAGACAAGATGACCCGCCCCCGCACCTCGAAGGTGCCGACGGGACGGGTCGTAGTACGAACAACTGTACCAGGACCTGTCGAAATGTCAAGCAGGGAAGCTTTGCAGCGTAAACGTCTCTCCGCTAAGCACTTATTTGTTGCCCTTGGCCTGGTTGTGAGCCCGGCACAGCATCTCGCAGTTGCTGGCTGCCGTCGAGCCGCCCTTGCTCCACGCAGTCACGTGGTCCGCGTCCATCTCAGACAGCTTCCAGATCCTTTCCTGGTTGGCGTTCTGCACCGATGCGCACACTGAACAGTTCGAAGCGCCCTTCTCAGCCGCCTCTGTGGTCTGCTTCTCATAGGCAACGCGCTTCGTGCGGTCATCGAAGAGGCGGATTTCGAGCAGTCTCTTGTCCTTCTCGCCACCGAGGACATACTCAAAGATTCCCTTGTGACTGGTCACGCACTCGTCGCCGTACAGATCCTTGACCCGCTTGGCAATCTTCTTGGAGTCGTAGGAGTTGGAGTGGTAGGTCTCGTAGAGCCGCCCCCAGGGCAGGCCGCGCATCTCCTTTTCGACCTCGGTAAAGACGGATGACACCCAGTCGATGACGGTCGTGAAGTAGGTCTTGACGGCCTTGATGTCCTTGTCGTTGCGGTGCTTGGCCATATAGCCCTGAATGTCGCCTTGGCTCACCCAGTCAAGTGCGCACTCCCAGAAGTCCTGTCGATTGACCGACCCCGCAACGTACGCACTCCACTTCTGGACGTTGGCGTTCTGAGTGTTGGAGAACTCCGCCTTGCCCGCGGTGACGAAGGGGCCGGAGTAGACCGCGTTGAGTAGTTCTTGGTCGTTCAGGGGCACGCCGGCGATGTTGATGGTCTTGAACCAGGACTTGATCTCTGACTCAGTACCAGTGCAGACGTAGACCAAGATCTCCGAGTCCAAGATGAGGTCTTGTTGATCTTGGGGCAAGCTCGAGAAGTACATCGGCATGTCCTTATCATTGATGACCGCGAACTGGCCCTTTACGAAACGACCAAAGCTGGTGATGCGCTGCTGGCCGTCGAGGACTTCGAGCTGTCCGTTGGGGGCCTGGTTAAAGTAGATCAACCCCAGCGGGTAGCCCTTCAAGAGAGAGTCAATAACTGCAGCATCACGGCCCTTTTCGACGTAGATGTAGTTGCGCTGGTACTCGGGCTGGATCGTGAGATTGCCGGCGAGCCCGTAGAGACCCTTGCCCTCGAGCTCGTTGTAGGTGAAGTCCTCGACGATGTCGCGGACGGTGTAGTGCTCAAGTTCAGTTCTCATTTGGCTACCTTCCTGTGGCGGATCAGAATCCTTTGATAGACCTTCTCTTGGATTCCCCCAATCGTCACAACTCCTGAAGCGTTCAAGTCATACGTTCCTGGTTTTCCGAACTTCGCTGTGTATGCAGCCTTGCACTCAGTAGATGCGTACTTTTTAGTCTTAAGTCCATACAGATCTTGGTTCTCGCACATACCAATGATTTCAAACTGCTCGGGGTTGTACTTGCTTAGGAAGCTGATCGGCACACCCATCACACCCTTGTGATCGCTTGGAATCGCATCGGTGAACGGCACTTCAATGGCGTCGTAGTTGTCGTACTTTTGGTAACCAACGCCCTTCACTTCCTTGTGCTTGCTGAACTTCTTGTTGTCAGCCTTAGTCATCAACTGAAGCGGTTGGTGTCGCTTGCCGTGGTCGATGTTGGTAAACCACTGCACGCCAGCGACGCGCACAACGTTTTCGCCCTCTTGCTCAATCCACTTGCTGTATGGAACGTACGGGGTGTAAAAGTGCGCCATGTTTCGAGTGAAGCCGTTCCCTAGCCAGATCTTGTTTTCCTTGATTAAAGGAAAGACGTCTTTGTAAGTAATCGCATTCTGGTTGCCAATAATCACAAACTTCTTGTCAGATTCCAAAATCCACGCGAGAAACTCTCTGAAAAGCGAGAACGGGGGGTTCGTCACGATGATGTCAGCTTGGTCACGGAGCGCCCTCACCTCGTCACTACGGAAGTCCCCATCGCCTTTGAGATAGTCCCATTCGATGTCGTCAAAGTTGATCTTCTTGTCGCCGTTACGGTCACGCTCGAGAGTGAAGACGCGTCCATTCGTCCGCGCCTTCTTCTTGTCGAACTTGGGGCTCTCTTGCTCGAACAGGGACATCTGCAGGTTGAGTTCCTTGGGCTTTGCGTCCGGGGCGTAGCTCGTGCTGATGAGTTTCTTTAGCCCGAGCTTGTCGAAGTTCTGGGCAAAGTACTTGGTGAAGTTCGACCACTCCGGGTCGTCGCAAGGGAGCAGCACCACCTTGTCGCGGAAGACATCAGCGTCAAAGTCCAAGTAGGCGTTCATCTCTTTTTCGATGTCGGCGTACTGCGTGTAGAACTCGTCGTTCTTTGCAGCCTTTGCCTTACCAAGGTTGCTATTGGCCATCTTGATCCTTCCTCGTGATTGAGCGCATCTATATGGTCACGCTCAACCGTGCCAATGCCTGCATCCAAAACTAACAACGGCAGTGACACGAATCGACTATGGCGATGGGTCTCTACGTGGGCTCCACGTTGAGAATGACCAACGATCCCCGGGGTACGCGTAGCTGTTCAGAGAAGACGAGTCCGTGAGCGCTGAACCAAGGCGATCCCCGGTAAGTGCCCGGGTGCTGATGACGGACACCATGAATCCATGAAGTCCTCGAAGACCCCCACAGCCGGCGAAGCGGGGGAAACCGTGACGGGGATTGCGCGTCGGTTGAGTATTGACACCCTAAGCCTCATGAAGTCACCCAATACTCCCGCCTCGGTCCCCTACCCCGAGCGCTACAACCCCGCCAAGGGTCGCCCCGCCATCGTCTCGCCCGACGAGTGGGCTGTCATTCGTCCCTGCGTTCTCGAAGCCATCGCCCCGCTCAACCACCTGTCGGCTGGTTCACTCGTATCGTTTCTGCGCGCGCTCGTTCGCCTCGCGATGTACATCAACGCGCGGGGCCAAGACCTCGACGTGTCGTTCGTGCTTCGCCTCGATGTACTCACCGCCTACGCCAAGGCCACCAAGCTCTCGCGCAACGACCTCGGTCGTTTGGTTCGCCTCGCAAAAGAGCACGGCTACTCCGTCGACGACGCGATGCCCGTCGGCACGCCTCGTCCTTCGTACACGACCCCCTACACGGACAACGAGATCGCCGCGCTGCTGCGCGCCGCCGAAAGCCTCTCGACCGAGAACCGTCGCCTCAGCGCCACCGCCGTGTTGCTTCTCGGTGCTGGCTGCGGCATTGTTCGCCAGGCAGCCGCCTTCGTGACGGCAGACAGCCTCCACTACCACGACGCCGAGCTCTTCGTCGCCGCCGATGGACGTTGCGCCAAGGTGCGCGTCGACTTCATCGAGCCCCTGCTCGAACTCGCGGCGGCTCGCCCGAGCGGTCAGTTGCGCGGTCAACTCTCCGCCGACCGCGTGGTCGAAAAGTCGCGCGAGTGGTTGAGCTCTATGCCGGGTGTCCCGACGCTCTTTGTCGACCAACTCCGCGCCGCCTACATCTGCGCCCAGCTCAACGAGGGCACCGGCCTCCTTGAGCTTTTGGCCTGGTCGGGCCTCCAAAGTGCTGAAGCCTTCGACGGCTATCTCACCCACCTCGAAATCGTGCGCACCTGCGCCACTAGCAACAAGGACAAGCAATGATCTTGAACTCCGCCGAACTCGCCGTCGTCGAGACGGAAATTCTCGCCCTGGTCGACGCGGCCAAGGCCTACGAACACATCGACCGTATGTTGCAGCTCGCGAGCAAGCGCAAGGGACGCCCTCGAGTCCTCACCGCACGCGCTCTGCTCGTTGGTATTCATCTGGCGTCGATTAGTGGCGACTACTTCATTCAAGAAATCCCCGCCATTTTGAATGGCCTGTCGGCCTCTACCAAGCGCACCCTTGGTATCTACGGCCACACCATCACCTGGCGCCAGGTGCAGTACCTCATCTCGCGCATTGACAGTTCGCTGCGCCCTCGAATCAACAACACCACGCTGGACGACGCCGAGCGCTACCAGGACTTCGACGCCATCTTCTCGGCCATTGCTACTGCCGGCTGTCACGAAGCGTCGGGGGATTCGCTCTCGGTGGCCATTGACGGCTCGGACATTGCGACCTGGGCGCGCACCCAGTCCGTGTACGAGAGGGTCGCTGGGCGCTACACACGCGTGAAGAAGGTCACCGATGTCGATGCCGGCGTGCGCCCGAGCAAGAACGAGGACAATAAGAAGCCCTTCTTTGGCTACGAGCTGACGCTCGCCACCGCGGTCGCTGACATTGGTGGCCCGGCAGTCCCGAAGGCCGCCAAGGCGGCACGCTTTCGCCCCACCTCGAAGTCCGACCCCCGCCAGGTGGCGCTCTCGGCTCTCGTCGAAGTCAAAGCGCGCCAGGGCGAACTCGGCGACGTTCTCGTGGACCGTGGCTACACCTCGTCAAACGATGGCCAGGCCTTCGTGCTCCCCGTTCGTGTCCTCGGCGGCGAGCCCGTCTTTGACCTGCGCGAGAACCAGATCGGAACGAGCAAGACCGTCCACGGGGCGATCATCATTGACGGGCGCCCCTACTCGCCCTCAATCCCGAAGAACCTCCGCAACTTGCAGCCCCCTCGTTCCAAGGGCACGAACATCTATCGCCCCAACCCGTCAGAAATTGCCGAGTACGAAAAGAAGATCGCCCTGCGCGAGATCTACGCCATGGTGCCGCACGGCAAGATCGGCGTCGATCTTCGCCTCGTGATGCAGTGCCCCGGAGCCGCCGGCAAACTCTCGTGCGCCCTCCAGCCCCCAAAGGTCACACCCCGTCCGGGCATCTTGCCCATCAACACGCACCCGAAGATCGTGCTCGCGCACTCGGTGTGCGCCACGCGCTACAAGACCTTTGACCTGGCGACCGATGTGCCGCTCTACCAGCGCGACGTCTACGGATCCACCGCCTGGCGCAAGAGCTACTCGCGTCGTGGCACCGGCGTCGAGCCGCACTTCGGCGCCCTGAAGGACGAGTCGGTCGCTGGTTTCGCGCGCGGCAAGGTTCGTATGCGCGGCATCGTCAAGACCGGCCTGATGGTGGCCGCGGCTGTAGCAACAACTAACCGACGCTTCGCAATCGCGTGGGACCGATTCAGCGGTCCTCTTCCCAAGGTCCGCAAGCGCAAGCTGGTCAAGCGCGAGCCCTACCACCACCGTTTGACGCGCATTACGCACACCGTCAACGGCCAGCTCGTCGTGCTGCACCCTCTGACGACCTAGCGACCTCTCGCTCCCAAGAAACAAAGAACCCCGCTGGACCTTTCACGGCCCAGCGGGGTTCTTTCACGTCTTCGACACCTACAACGGCACCACTGCACCGCGCTCACTCGACGAAGTTGGAGATCCAACCCATCGAACTCGCGGAAATTGATCAGATTCGGACTTTTGTATCTCCGAACCGTCTACTTCTGTATTTGCCTGGTGGCGGAGGAGGTGGGATTTGAACCCACGGTGAGTTTCCCCACACACGATTTCCAATCGTGCCGATTCGGCCGCTCTCGCACTCCTCCAGGAGTCTTCGTCTCGCGACGAACACCGGGAGCGAGGCTACCCGAGTTGGCGACCCCCCCTCGCACGGGTAAAGTTCTGACGCCGAGGTCCACAGCGGTGGTCGGGTCCCGCGCGACGTCCGCTTGTGAACCGAGTCAGGGGCGGAAGCCAGCAGCTCTCAGCAGGTTGTGACGGGTGCCGCGGATAGCCTGGCCATCGCTGTGGACCTCGGCGTCTCACAGTGCGCCGGTAGCATCGCGCCATGAGTGATCGCGTCGCCAACGAAAACGTCGCCTCTTTGTACCGACGGTTCCGACCCGGTCGATTCTCCGAGATGAGGGGTCAAGAGCACATTGTGCGCGCCCTTCAGGGGGCCGTGTCGAATGACCGCGTCGTCCACGCCTACCTCTTCAGTGGTCCGCGCGGCACCGGAAAGACCACGACCGCACGGATCTTGGCCAAGGCCCTCAACTGCGAAAACCCCGAGGACGGCGACGCCTGCAATCGCTGCAGTAGCTGTATTGCCATCACCCGCGGCACCTCGTTGGACGTCGTCGAACTCGACGCGGCGTCTAATAACGGCGTCGACGACATTCGCGAGATCATTGCCGGAGCGTGGCACGGGACGCCGGGACGCTGGAAGGTCTACATCGTCGACGAGGTTCACATGCTGTCGAAGGCCGCCGAAGCGGCGTTCCTCAAGACGCTGGAAGAACCTCCGCCGCACGTGGTCTTCGTCTTGGCGACGACCGATCCGCACAAGGTGGTGGCCACCATCAGGTCGCGCACGCAGCATCTGGAATTCCGACTCTTGTCGGCCGAAACTCTCCAGAACCTTTTGGGCGAGGTGCGTGACGCCGCGCACCTCGATCTCGACGACGAAACTCTGGCGGCGGCGGTGCGGATGGGTCGAGGGTCTGCTCGTGACGCACTGAGCGCCCTCGATCAAGTTCTCGCGACCGGGTCGCTCGGCGACGCCACCCCGCCCTTTGACGATCTTTTGGGCACTCTCGTGAACGCCGATGCGGTTCAGACGTTGACGGCACTGTCAGAATTGGCCCGTCTGGGTTGGGACGCGGAACAGTTGGCGGAATCCTTCGCCGGCGAGTTGCGTCAAATTTTCTTGTTGCTCGTAGCCCCCGAAGTCTCCGATGCTCTGGACGTGGACCGCGAGCGGTTGACCGAATGGGGACGTCAGTTGGGTTTGCCACGCACCGTTCGCTCGCTCGAGACCGTTGGGCGGACCTTGCGAGAAATGAAGTCGTCCCCGGTGCCGTCAATCATGTTGGAAGTCGCCCTCGTGCGACTATCACGCCCCGAGCTGGATGACTCCGTGTCCGCGCTCGACGAACGCCTCACCCGCTTGGAGCGATCGGTTGCTCAAGGCGCGATTGCTCCCGCACCCGCGGCGCCACCGGCGCCACGCGAACCCATTACGAATCTCGCTCGGCCCGCCGCGAAGGCGCAGTCCACTCCCGCGTCCGCGGCGCGGCGTGAGATCGCGAACACGGCACCGGCGACAAAAGACACACCCGTCACCGAACAACCATCCGCACCCGAACCTGCCCCCGTCGTCACAACGCCCGAGCCGGCCGAGACGTCGAGTGACGATCTTTCCTTCGACGAGGTCGCCGAGCGATTCTTGACCCGCGTCGTTCCTCGCCTGTCGCGTAGTGCCTCCATTTTCCTCGCCACTTCACAAGTGCGCTCCTTCGCGGGCAGCACCTTGACCATCGCCGTCCCCAGCGAGGCGATGCGAGCCAGCAGCGACAAGATCCAAAGTGGTCTACGTAGCGCGCTCGAGCACGAGTTTCGCCAAACGATGCAAGTGTCGTGGATCGTCGACGTGTCGATGGAGCGAGGTGGGACCGCCATCGCCGATCCGACGGCACCTCCTCCTCGTCCCGCGCCGTCTCGCGACGAGGATGTCGTCGATATGAACGATGAAGAGATCGCCGAAAGTGACGATCTGAACGCGACGTCGGTGGCGTCGATGCTGATCTCTGAAGCGTTCCCCGGCGCAGAGGAAGTCGAATGAACTATCCACCCTCGCTCCAAGCCGTCGTTGATGAACTTGGTCGATTCCCGGGCGTGGGACCGAAGTCGGCACAGCGCATTGCCTTTTGGCTCATGCGTCAGCCGACTGAGGACGTCACACGACTGTCCGAAGCATTGGCGGACATGAAGACCAAGTTGTCCTTTTGCGAAAACTGTTGCAACGTGGCCGAGACCGGCGGTCTGTGTCCCATCTGCGCTGACACGCGACGTGACCCGTCCATCATTTGCGTGGTGGAAGATCCTCGTGACGTTGCGGCCGTGGAACGTTCGGGGGCCTTTCACGGGACCTACCACGTGCTGCACGGTGTCCTCAATCCTCTCGAGGGCGTCACACCGGATCGGCTCAAGATCAAAGAGCTCGTGGCCCGACTCCACGGTGAGGTCACCGAGGTGATCTTCTGTCTCAACCCGACGGTCGAAGGCGAAGCGACCACGCTGTATCTCACCAAGTTGTTGCAGATTCCCGGACTAGTTTTCTCGCAACCCGCCAGCGGACTGCCGGTGGGTGGAGATTTGGAATTCACTGACGACCTGACGCTCGGACGAGCGATTGACGGTCGTCGCTTGCTCAGCGCGTAGTTAGGCGAAGTACGCGACGCACCCCGCGCCGAAGACCAACGAGTAGATCGCAAAGGGCCACAACGTGTGGGAGTGGAACCAGCGCGTGAGGAAACGAGCGGAGAGATACGACGCCACGCCGGCGAACACTGCTCCAACGACGCTCTGAACGCGAATGCCGTCGCCCGTCGGTCCGAGCAATTTGGGAAGTTCGTAGAGGCCCGCGAGCAGGATCACCGGCGTCGCCAAAAGGAACGCAAAGTTCGCCGAATCCTCGTGGTCCAGACCACGCAGAAGGCCCGCGACGATGGTGACACCACTGCGGGAAATACCCGCGAACAGGGCGAGAATTTGGCTCGAGCCGACGGTCAGGGCGCTGGTCGAGGACAACGTGTCGAGGGACGCCTTCGTCGCCTTCGTCTGCGTGCGACGGCGGAGGAACTCGCCCCCGAGCAAGATCACACCATTGATGGTGAGGAAGATAGCGGCGGCCAGCGGCTTCGTGAACAGCTCGCGCAGCTTCTTTTCGAACACCAGACCGATAATGCCGACGGGGATCGTCCCGATCACGAGCAGGGCGAGAAGTCGGTAGTCCTTGTCGGTGGAGGGATCATTCAGGGCGGCAAAACGCTTCAGGCCACCGGGCGATTTCGCCTGTCGACCGAGGCCGCCGAACAGTTTGAACCAGGTGCGACGGTAAAACACAAGCAGACCGACTGCGGTCCCGACGTGGAGTCCGACGAGAAACGCGAGGTAGAAACCAGTCTTTTGGGTTTCCGCCCCCACCAAGTTGTGCCACCCGAACAGGGCGGGCAGTAAGACCCCGTGGCCGAGGCTGGATATGGGGAAGAGCTCGGTCACACCTTGGGTCAACCCGAGCACGATGGCCTGAAAGAACGAAATGGTGGAATGCACGTCCCCACGCTAAGCGAGAGCGAGGGTTGCTCGTTTGGAATTCAGGATTGACTAAGGGCAATATGGCGGCATGCGCTTTCTCACCGTGGTTCGTCACGCCAAAGCCGTCCCCGCTGAAGGTGGCGTCAATGATTTCGATCGAGTTCTCACCGAGAAAGGTCGAGCGCAGGCGGAGATTCTTCGACAGTGGGCCTGTGATCCGGAGACGCTCGGGGCGTATGGTCCCGCGACCGCTCTCGTGAGTGCGGCCGCGCGTACGCGTGAAACCTACGCGCTCGCTTTCGCGGGTACGCCCTTCGTGCACGCGGTCGAGACGAGTGAACTCATCTACAACGGACGGCGGGACGTGAGCGCGCACGACGTCTTGGTCGAACTCGCCGCTATCGATCCGGTTAGCGAGTCACTGCTCGTCGTCGCCCACAATCCCACCGTGTACGACCTGGTCACTTTGCTGAGCAAGTCCGACGTCGAAGAACTCGCCGAAGGTAAGTATCCGTTGTGTGGCGCCTTCGTCTTCCGGCTCAAGGATGAGCCCGTGGGACTTCGGCGCTACGAGCTTGTGGACCGCTTTATCCCGAAGGTCTAGAGGGTACGCAGGATCGCGCCGTCACCCTGACCGCCACCACCACAGAGCGCGACGGCTGCCGTGCCACCACCGCGACGCTGAAGTTCCATGAGAGCCGTGATCGCGAGGCGCGTGCCCGACATGCCGACCGGGTGTCCAAGGGCGACCGCGCCGCCGTTGACGTTCACCTTTGACTCATCGAGACCGAGCTGGTCCGAGGACGCCAAGCCCACGGCCGCGAAGGCTTCGTTGATTTCGTAGATGTCGAAACTCTTCGGGTCGAGGCCCGCCTTGTGGGCCGCCTTCGCGATGGCGTTGGCCGGCTGGTGGAGCAGTGAGGCGTCGGGACCGGCGACCATGCCGTAGCTGACGAGCTCACCAATGGGCGTGAGACCCAGTTCGGCGGCCTTCTCCTCGGACATGATCAAGATGGCGCCGCCGCCGTCGGAAATCTGTGAGGCATTGCCCGCAGTGATCGTGCCGTCCTTTTCGAACGCCGGGCGCAGGGCGCCAAGGGACTCGGCGGTGGTCTCACCGCGGACGCCTTCGTCGGTCGTGACGATGACCGGGTCACCCTTGCGCTGCGGCACCGGGACACCGGCGATCTCGGCGTCGAACTTGCCGGCGGCAATGGCGGCGGCGGCCAACTGGTGACTACGAGCGGAGAACTCGTCCTGACGAGCACGCGAGATGGTGCCTCCGTTGTACCGCTCGGTGGCCAGTCCCATCGCGCAGTGGTCGAAGGCGCAGGTGAGTCCGTCGAACATCATCGAGTCGACAACGCTCTGGTCACCAATGCGGTAACCGGCGCGGGCTCCGGGGAGCAGGTAGGGAGCATTCGTCATGGACTCCATGCCACCGGCGATCACGATGTCGGCTTCGCCGGCGCGGATCATGAGATCCGCCAAGTAGATGGTCTGCAGACCCGAGAGGCACACCTTGTTAATCGTTGTCGCGTTCACGGTCATCGGGACACCACCCTTGACGGCGGCCTGACGTGCCGTGATCTGACCTTGACCGGCCTGGATGACCTGACCCATGAGGACCGCGTCCACCAATTCCGGGGCGATGCCGGCGCGCTCGAGCGCGGCCTTGATGGCGACGCCACCAAGGTCCTGGGCACTCAGAGAGGCGAAAACGCCGGCCAACTTGCCAATCGGCGTGCGGGCTCCAGAGACGATGACACTGCGCGACATGGTGACTCCTTAACAGTTACGGCCCTACGGCACTCCTCTGACGATAGACGAGTGACGCGTTCGGTATTACCGAAGGGTAACCTCGCCCCCATGAGTGACATCCTCGACCTCGTCAGGGCCGGCGCGCCGGCTGAAGAGTTGGCTGCGGCCCCAATGCCGGAGACGACCCGCGCGGTCTTCGTGCGCCGGGACGAACAGAACATGTTCGAAGGCATGGAGAGTAACGACAAGGACCCGCGCCAGTCGCTGCACGTCGGTGAGGTCCCCTTGCCCGAGCTCGCACCGGATGAGGCTTTCGTCGCGGTCATGGCGTCCTCCATCAACTTCAACACGGTGTGGACCTCGATCTTTGAGCCGCTGTCGACGTTTGGATTCCTTGATCGCTTGGGCAAGGAATCGGCGTGGGGCAAGCGCCACGCGCTCGATTATCACGTGGTCGGTTCTGACGCCGCGGGCGTGGTGTTGCGCGTCGGTAGCGCGGTGCGGAACTGGAAAGTGGGAGACGTCGTCACGGTCCAGTGCAACTACGTGGACGATCAGGACCCGAGCGCGCACGATGACTCGATGCTCGCGTCCAACCAGAGAATCTGGGGTTTCGAGACCAACTTCGGCGGCCTCGCCGACATCGCCGTGGTCAAGGCGAATCAGCTCATGCCCAAGGCCGGACACCTCACGTGGGAAGAAGCGGCCGTCAATGGTCTTTGTAACTCCACCTCATATCGCATGATTGTCTCGCGTAACGGAGCACCGGTGACCCAGGGAGACCGCGTCCTCATCTGGGGGGCCTCCGGCGGCATTGGTTCATACGCCGTCCAGTACGTCCTCAACTCGGGTGGCACACCCATTGGCGTCGTGTCCTCTCCCGAGAAGGCCGAACTGCTTCGCGAACTGGGTTGCGAACACGTGATTGATCGTCGAGAGAAGAATTACCAGTTCTGGTCGGACCCCCACACGCAGAACGAAGCGGAGTGGCGTCGTCTCGGCAAGGACATTCGCGGCCTCGTGGGTGATGACCCGGACATTGTCTTTGAGCACCCGGGTCGATCCACGATGGGCGCGAGCGTGTTCGTGGCGCGTCGCGGCGGCACGATCGTGACCTGCGCGGCGACGAGCGGCTACATGATCGAATACGACAACCGACACCTGTGGATGAAACTCAAGACCATCAAGGGATCGCACTTCTCGAACTACCGCGAAGCGTGGGCCGCCAACCAGCTGATCTGTGACGGCAAGATCGTGCCCCCGTTGTCCGCCGTTTTTGCGCTCGAGAACACCGGAGAGGCCGCCTATCAGGTGCATCACAATCGTCACGAGGGAAAGATCGGCGTGCTGTGCGCCGCCGATCGCGAAGGTCTTGGTGTCACTGACCCCGAACTGCGCGCCAAGGTGGGCGAAGACCGTCTGACTATTTTCCGTCGACACAACTAGGAGTGACCATGGACAACCTCTTGACTGAAATCGACCACGTGGCCATTGCCGTCAACGATCTCGACGCCGCCATCGCGTGGTACGAGAGCGTCTTCGGAGCCACCGTCGAACACCGCGAAGTGGTCGACTCGGACGGCGTGGCCGAAGCCCTCTTGCGCGTGGCGGACTCCTACGTGCAGTTGCTCACGCCCACCCGCGATGATTCGCCGGTCGCCAAGTACCTGGCGAACAAGGGTGAGGGCCTGCACCACGTCGGCTACCGCGTGGCCGACTGCGCCGTCGCGCTCGAGGCGGTCAAGGCCGCGGGCGGTCGCGTGATCGACGAATTCCCTCGCCCGGGCTCTCGCGGTACGACCGTGGCCTTCGTGCACCCGAAGACGTCCTTCGGTACGTTGATTGAACTCGTGCAGGATAACGGCGTCGGTCACTGAGCCGCCGACGGCAGGGGTGAAGAACTCTTTTCGCGTCGAAAAAACTTTTCCGAGACTCTTCGACGCATCTTGGTGGATAATAACGTCAGCCCGAGATTTTCTTGGGCTGACGTGAGGGTGCTCAGTTATCACGCCGGTGAAGAAATTGGGACGCATTCATGTTGGCGGAACTCCCCGTTCGTGACGAATTAACCACCAAGGAACACGACAAGTTGCACGTGATTCTCGACGTGACGGAGCGCCACCTTGAAGCAAGCGGTGAACACGGTCTTCGCATCATGAACATTGCTCGCGAGTCGGGCGTGTCCACGTCGACGCTCTACTACCACTTCAATGATCGCGAAGGCCTGATCCAAGCAGTCCAGGCCCGGGCCATTCGACGCGTGAGTTCGACGTCTCTCGGTCGCCTGTTCGAGAAGTTTCGCCAGCAACATCACGTTGACGAGGACGCACGCAGTTTCGCGTACGAGTTGGTTGCCGTCATCGGGTCTGAAGTCGGCGAGTATCTGTCCGAGGAGCGTCGTCGCAAAGTGGAGCTGATGGCCGCGGGTATCACGCGACCCGGACTGGAGCATCTCATCCAGTCCGAGGTCACCCACATCATCGACGACGTCACGTCGTTCTGTCAGGTCATCTACGACCGAGGCTGGCTGGCTGAAGGCGTGACCCCGCGCGCGATGGCCTCCGCTCTTCGAGCGGTCCTGTGGGGCCGTGTCGTCGGCGACTACGACCTCACGCCGATTTCCGACCAGGAGTGGTACCGACTGGCTGAACTTTCGACTCTGTCGCTGTTCCGGCTCGAGTAGTCGGTCACTTTCGCCCTCGGCACCGAGGCGGACGACGTGTTCGTCGTGACCGGCCGGTTCGGTAGCCTGCAAGCCATGGAACACACGATGGCGGAACGTTTGCAGGAGCTGGAATCGCGCAAGGCGGAAGCTCGTCTGGCCGGAGGCGAGCGCGCCATTGAGCGCCATCACGCCAAGGGCAAGATGACCGCTCGCGAGCGAATCGAGTATTTCCTCGACGAAGGATCCTTCCAAGAACTCGACATGCTGAGTCGACACCGGGCTCACGGCATGGGCCTTGAGGACAACCGCCCCTACACCGACGGCGTCATCACGGGCTTCGGCACGGTGGACGGGCGCAAGGTGTGCGTGTTCTCACAGGATTTCACGGTCTTCGGTGGCGCGCTCGGTGAGGTGTTCGCCGAGAAGATTCACAAGATCATGGACCTCGCGATCTCGCTCGGACTACCGATGATTGGACTCAACGACGGTGCCGGGGCCCGTATCCAAGAGGGAGTCGTGTCCCTGCACTCCTACGGCGGCATCTTCCACCGCAACGTGCAAGCCTCGGGCGTTATCCCGCAGATCTCGGTGATCCTCGGACCCTGCGCTGGTGGCGCCGTCTATTCGCCGGCGATGACGGACTTCATCTTCATGGTGAAAGAGACATCGCACATGTTCATCACCGGTCCCGACGTCGTCAAGACGGTGACGGGTGAGGAAGTCACCCTCGAGCAATTGGGCGGCGCCATGACGCACGCCAGTAAGTCCGGCGTGTCGAACTTCGTGTTGAACGACGAACAGAGCTGCCTCGACGAAGTGCGCTACCTTCTGTCGTTCCTTCCCGCCAACAACATGGAATTGACCCCGCGGCTTGCGACCAACGACGACCCCACGCGACTGTGCGAGGACCTTCGCTCGGTCCTGCCTGCCTCACCCAATCAGCCATACGACATGAAGAAAGTCATCTCGTCGGTCGTTGACGACGGCGAGTATCTCGAAGTCCACGCGAACTACGCGCAGCAAATCACGTGTGGCTTCGCACGCATTGACGGGCACGCCATCGGTATCGTGGGCAATCAGCCGGCCGTGCTGGCCGGTGTCTTGGACATCGAGTCGTCCGAGAAGGCCGCTCGATTCGTGCGCACCTGCGACGCGTTCAACATTCCCATCGTGTCCTTCGTGGACGTGCCGGGCTTCATGCCCGGAACCGATCAGGAATACAACGGCATCATTCGCCACGGCGCCAAGTTGCTCTACGCGTTCTGCGAAGCAACCGTTCCTCGCGTGCAGATCATCACGCGCAAGGCGTACGGCGGTGCGTACGTCGTCATGAACTCCAAGTCCATCGGCGCCGACCTCGCATTCGCGTGGCCGACGGCAGAACTTGCGGTCATGGGTTCTTCCGGCGCAGTCGAGATTGTCTACCGTCGCGAACTCGCCGACGCCGCGGACCCCGCGACACGTCGCGCCGAACTCATTGACGAATATCAGGAGCGCTTCGTGAATCCGTACCTGGCCGCCGAGCGCGGGTTCGTCGATGACGTGATTGACCCCGCGGAGACCCGTCGTGTTCTTGTTCGTGCACTCGACGTCCTGCGAACGAAGCGCGAAGAACTGCCGAAGCGCAAGCACGGGAATGTGCCCCTGTGAGCCACGGACTCGCACCTCGCCCTGAGTTGCCACCGGAGGAGATGGCGGCCGTGTTGGCCGCCGCGGAACTCCTGCTCACCGCGGCGCCGGCACCCACACAGGTCGATGATGTTCCTGCGTGGCGGTTCAGCGGGCGATGGTTCGCCGCTCACCCGTTCTCATCTCTTCGTCGTCCCTGACCGGAGTCGTCGCCGACACCGACGACGTTTTAGAGGGACGCCTCGATGAGGTCGAGCAGGTCGTCCATGATGGCGTGTAGTTCGAAGTCTTTGGGCGTGTAGACCGCCGTCACTCCACGAGCCAGTAACTCACGCGCGTCGTCGTCCGGAATGATCCCACCGACAACCACTCGCGCTTCGACACCCGCCGCGACGAGACCGTCGACCACACGCGGAACGAGCGACAAGTGCGAGCCCGAGAGAATCGAAATGCCAATGACGTCAACGTCTTCGTCTCGCGCCGCGGCCACAATTTCCTCCGGCGAGAGACGGATACCCTGGTAGACCACCTCGAAACCCGCGTCGCGCGCGGCCACGGCGATCTGTTCGGCGCCGTTGGAGTGTCCGTCGAGGCCGGGCTTCGCGACGAGCAACTTGGGCGGCGCCCCACGCTTTTCGGCCACTGACTTGGAACGCGCCACGAGTCCGGCGAACGCGTCACCACGGGGACTCACGCCCGCGCGCACGCCCGTGGGAGCGCGGTATTCGCCAAAGACGTTGCGCAACGTGTTGGCCCACTCACCCGTCGTCCCGCCGGCCTTGGCGAGCGCGATGGTCGGGATCATGATGTTGTCCGCCGAGCTGGAAGAACGGGCCACGCGTTCGAGCTCGCTGAGCGCCGATGCCACGGCGCCCTCATCACGCTTCGCGCGCCACGCGACAACGTCGGCAATCATTTCGCTCTCGACCTTCGGGTCGACGGTGAGGATGGCGTCGAGCGAGTCGCCGTCGGTCAGGGGAGACACGGCGGTCTCGGTGAACTTGTTGACACCCACGACGATCTGCTCGCCGGATTCGATGCGCGCTAACCGCGCCGCCTGACTCGCGACCAAGCGACTCTTCAACTCTTCAATGGCGTTAAAGGCGCCACCCATGGCGAGCACGTCCTCGAGTTCCGTCGTGGCCTCGTCAATGAGCTGTTGGGTCTTGGCTTCCATCACGTGGCTGCCGGCGAAGATGTCGGGGTATTCCAAGAGGTCGGTTTCGAAGGCCAGCACCTGCTGCAGGCGCAAGCTCCACTGCTGGTCCCACGGCCGGGGAAGTCCGAGGGCTTCGTTCCACGCGGGCAACTGCACGGCTCGAGCTCGGGCGTCCGCCGACATGGTGACACCGAGCATTTCGAGAACGATGCGCTGCACGTTGTTCTCGGGCTGCTGTTCGGTGAGTCCGAGGGAGTTCACCTGGACGCCGTAACGGAAGCGACGTTGCGCGGGGTCATCGACGCCATACCTTTCGCGACAAATGCGGTCCCACATCGCGGTAAAGGCCCGCATCTTGGCGATTTCTTCCACGAAGCGAATTCCCGCGTTCACGAAGAACGAAATGCGGCCCACGAGATGTCCCACTTGATCGGGCTCGATCTTTCCCGAGTCCCGCACGGCGTCGAGGACGTCAATGGCGGTAGCCAGGGCGTAGGCGATCTCCTGGACCGTGGTCGCGCCGGCTTCCTGCAAGTGGTAGCTGCACACGTTGATCGGGTTCCACTTGGGCACGTTGTTGATGCCGTAGGCGATCATGTCCACGATCAGGCGCTTGGACGGCTCGGGCGCGTAGATGTAGGTGCCGCGCGAGAGGTACTCCTTGATGATGTCGTTCTGCGTGGTGCCCTGGAGGACGCGGGGATCAACACCCTGCTCCTCGGCGTAGGCGAGGTACAAGCCCCACAGCCACGCGGCGGTAGCGTTGATGGTCATCGACGTGTTCATGTCCCCAACGGGAATCTGGTCGAGGAGCTGGCGCATGTGCCCTAGGTGAGCAACCGGCACGCCCACCTTGCCCACTTCGCCCGCGGCGGCCGGACTATCGGGGTCGTAGCCGGTTTGGGTGGGCAGGTCGAAGGCAATCGAGAGACCCGTTTGACCCTTGGCGAGGTTCGTTCGATACAACTCGTTGGACTTGGCGGCAGAGGAGTGACCGGAATAGGTCCGCATCACCCAGGGCTTCGAGCGTTCAGCCACGAGGGCTCCTTTGTTGGGTACGTCTAGCGACGGTAATCGTAAAAGCCGCTGCCCGTCTTGCGACCGAGTGTGCCGGCGGCGACCATGCGGCGGAGCAACGGAACGGGCGAGTAGTTCGGATCAGCGAACTCGGCGTACAGCGCTTCCAAGATGGCGAGCGAGGTGTCCAGACCCACGAGGTCCAGCAGGGCGAAAGGACCCATCGGGAAACCACAGCCGCCCTTCATGGCGGTGTCGATGCCTTCCTTGGTCGCGACACCCTGCTCGAGAATGCGGATGGCGTTGTTGAGGTACGGGAACAACAGGGCGTTAACGATGAAACCCGCCTGGTCCTTGACCTCGACGGGTTCCTTGCCACAGGCGGTGGCGAACGCCGTCACGGTCGCGATGGTCTCATCGGACGCCGTCAGCGGACGAACAATCTCGACCAACGACATCGCGGGCGCCGGATTGAAGAAGTGCACACCGCAGACCGCGTCGGGACGAGAAGTCTCCATGGCCAGTTCGATGACCGGGAGAGTGGAGGTGTTCGTCGCGATGATGGCACCGTGCTTGACCACGCGGTCCAATTCGGCAAAGAGGTGCTTCTTGACCGCGAGATCTTCTACGACTGACTCAATAATCAAGTCGCAGTCGGCGAGGTCGGCAAGCGAGGTGGTGGCGGTCACGCGCGAGCGAATGGCGTCGGCCTCGTCCTGGGTCTTCTTGCCACGTTCGACCTGCTTGGCGAGGAGCTTGTCGAGACCGACGAGCATCCCGTCGGCGGTGGCCTCTGAACGGCTGCGCACGATCACGTGGGCACCGGCGGTGGCCGCTACCTCTGCGATGCCGCTGCCCATGATGCCGGAACCAAGAACGCCAACTTTGTCAATAGTCATGGCCCAACCTTACTCAGGAGTAACTCAGTGTTCGAGTGGGAGACTGACCAGATGACGACGCGCACGTTCTTCCTAGGTTCTCTGGCGGTATTGCCCGCGCTCTTCAGCGACCACTCGCCGCTCCTCCTTCCTCGCGGCAGTGACGTGGTCATCCTGCCGACTGCCGCAGCGTTCACCGGCGCTACCGAAGCCGCCGTCGCCACGAGCACCGCCATCGAGCAGGCTGGACACGTGGTGGAAGCCCTCATGGTGACCGATCGCGCCTCAGCGAACGAACCGTATTTCGCGCAACGGGCCTGCGACGCGGCGGCGATTGTCGTGACGGATGGTTCCGCCCTGCACGCTCGCTCGACCTGGCGCGACACACCCTTGGGCGAAGCCCTACGAGCAGCTTCCGTGCTCGTCGTCATCGGCGAATCCACCACGGTGCTCGGAGAGCACATGATCGACCCCCGCGGGGGTGCGCCGACGACCGGACTGAACTATCGACCCGGGGCCGTGGTAACCACGCTGACCAGTTCCGAGCAACGACAGAGATCGCGAGACCTACTCGCCAACGGCGAAGTATTGATTGAACTCGGTCCTCTTGGCATTGTCGCGAACGACAACGGTGACTGGCTCGCTCTGAGTGCGTCGGATGTCTACGCCAGCCGAGCCGGCGTCGACATCACGCTCAACTCTCGGTGATCGTGACTGATTCGATGACGACTTGTTCGGTGGGCTTACCCGAGCCCGTACCGATCGCGTCGATGGCGGCGACGACATCAAGACCCTTGACGACCTTGCCGAACAGTGCGTACAGCGGCGGCAAACGAACTCCGTCGGGACCAGAGATCACGAAGAACTGACTGCCGTTCGTGTTCGGACCGGCGTTAGCCATGGCCAGCGAGCCGACCTCGTAGCGTCCCGCCTTGGGCAATTCGTCATCGAAGCGGTACCCCGGACCACCAGTACCGGTGCCCGTCGGGTCGCCGCCCTGCAGCACGAAGCCCGGAATGACGCGGTGGAAGATGATGCCGTCGTAGTAGTGCCAGCGGGCCAGAAAGACGAAGTTGTTCACCGTCGTGGGTGCACCCAGCGGGTCGAGCAGGATCTCGAGGGTTCCCTTCGAGGTGACCATGGTCGCGTTATAGGTCTTTGACGGATCGATGATCATCGGCGGTTCGCCGGCGAACTTCTGCGTCTTCGGACTGGAACCGTCAGGATTCGGTGCGTCGGGCGTGGCCATGATCGATCTGCTTTCTGTTACTTATTTCGTGTTGGAGATGGTGACGTTCAAAATGCGGTTGTACACCGTTGGCGTACCGCCCGAGGAACCCTGGTTGTTGATCGCGGCGATCACGTTCGCGCCGGAGACGAGCTGGCCGAAGTCCGTGTACGTATTCGGAAGAGCTTCACCACTCGGTCCGGCGACGATGAAGAACTGGCTGCCGTTGGAACCTGCTTGACCGGTATTGGCCATGGCCAACTCACCGTAGGCGTACTGCTTCTTCGGGTTAGCCGCAGCCGCTGGGTATTCGTCGGCCGGAACGTTGTAACTCACGCTGCCTTGCGTGGTGGCGTTGGAATATCCACCCTGATCGACGAAGCCGGTGATCACTCGACCAAAAATTGAGCACTTGTAGTAATTGTGCTCGGCCAGGAAGATGAAGTTGTTCGTATTGACCTTGGTCGTGTTGTTGTTCAACTTCTCGACGAAAGTTCCCGCCGTGGTCTTGAACGTCGCGTAGTAATTCTTCGTGACGTCCAGCGTGTACTTCGGTGGCGTGGTCCAATTCGGCATGTTCACCGTCGTCGTCACGCTGGACGGACAGCCGTAGGCGACGGCAATGGCGTCGGCGGCCTTCTGCGCGGCTGACGCCGGGAGAGTGGTTGTCGTCGTCGAACTCGTCGTGGTGGAGGCCGACTTGGACGGGTTGCTGTTGACGAGCAGCGCGACCGACGTGATCACGACGGCTGCGATGACGACCACGATGACGCCGGTCCGGATGTTCTTTTGACGCTTGGCCGCGCGACGCTGGGCTTCGAGCTTCTCCCGGCGGGCGGCTTTTTGACGGGCACGCTTTTCTGTAGGCACGGACGCGATCCTACCGAACCGGCTTCGAAGGCCCGTGGCGCGCGCCACTAACTTGTTCGCATGGCCCTCGTTGTTCAGAAATTCGGCGGCACGTCCGTTGGAGACGCCGAGCGCATCCGCGCCGTCGCTGATCACGTGGCCCGAACTCGTCGCGGTGGCGATCAGGTCGTCGTCGTGGTGTCCGCCATGGGTAAGTCGACCGATGACCTGCTGCGACTGGCCGATGACGTGTCCCCGGTACGCCCGCCTCGCGAATTGGACATGCTGCTCACGGCCGGTGAGCGAATTTCGATGGCTCTCGTCTGCATGGCGTTGGCGGGACGCGGCGTCGAAGCGGCGTCGTTTACGGGTAGTCAGGCCGGCATCATCACGGACGCGGACCACACTCGCGCCAAGATTCTCGAAATGCGCCCCACGCGCATCCGTGAGGCTCTCGACGCGGGTTTGACCCCCGTCGTCGCTGGTTTTCAGGGAGTTTCCACCACACGCGACATCACCACGCTTGGACGTGGGGGATCGGACGTCACCGCGGTCGCCTTGGCCGCCGCTCTCGGGGCTGACGTGTGCGAGATCTATACCGACGTGACCGGCGTGTTTTCTGCCGACCCGCGCGTCGTCAGCAAAGCTCGACGCCTCAACCGGGTGTCGTTCGACGAAATGATGGAAATGGCCGCCACGGGTGGTCGAGTCCTCATGCTTCGTTCGGTTGAATTCGCGCGCCGCCACGGCGTGCCGTTGCACGTGCGTTCCAGTTTCACCTGGGAGCCGGGCACGTGGATTGTGGAGGAGGATGCCACCATGGAAGACGCAGTGGTCTCAGCAGTGACCGACGATACGTCGGAGGCAAAAATTACCGTCGGCGGCGTCCCGGACCACCCGGGGGTCGCCGCCCGCCTGTTTCGCGAGCTCGCCGATCGGGGTATCAACCTCGACATGATCGTGCAGAACACCAGTGAGAATGGCCTGACCGACATCTCCTTCACCGTGGCGAAGACCGACATCGACGACGCCCACCGCGCGTGTGAGGCCGTGCGTGAGGAATTGGGCGCCACCAAGGTGTCCGCCGACGCCGGCATTGGGCGCGTGACGATTGTGGGTGCGGGCATGAAATCCAATCCCGGAGTGACCGCACTCATGTTCGAGACGTTGTCGAATCGCGGCATCAACATTGAGATGATCTCGACGAGTTCCATCCGCATTTCCTGTGTCGTTCGCGCCGATCGGGTCGAGGAGGCCGTGATCGCACTGCACACGGCATTCGGACTCGACGCGGTCTCCTCCTAGGCTGGCGATATGCGAGTAGCCGTGGTGGGTGCCACCGGACAGGTGGGCACCGTGATTCGCGCCATCTTGCGCGAGCGAAATTTTCCGCTGGATGACGTCCGATTCTTCGGTTCAGCCAATTCGGCGGGCTCCTTTTTGGAATGGAACGGCGAGCAGATTGAGGTCGAAGACGCCGCTACCGCGGACTTTTCGGGCATTGATATTGCCCTCGCGAGTTCCGGGGCGACGTCCTCTCGCGTGTTGTCTCCGCAACTCGCCGCCGCCGGCGCGGTCGTCATCGATAATTCGTCCGCCTGGCGGATGGATCCTGAGGTGCCACTGGTCGTCCCGGAGGTGAACGTGAGCGCGCTCTCGAACATCGCCAAGGGGATCGTGGCCAATCCGAATTGCACCACGATGGCGGCGATGCCGGTCCTGAGTCCCCTTCATCGTGAGGCCGGACTTCGCTCGCTCGTCGTGTCGACCTACCAAGCCGTGTCGGGCGCGGGCCGCGATGGTGTTGAGGAACTGGCGAGTGAAGTCGAAAACTCCGTCGAAGGCAATATTCGAGTTCTGACCTTTGACGGAGAAGCGTGGGCGGCACCGGCGGCCATCAAGTTTCCGAGCACGATCGCGCACAACGTGATTCCCCTGGCGGGTTCGATCGTCGACGACGGATCACTCGAGTCCAACGAAGAGCAGAAGTTCCGTGACGAGAGCCGCAAGATTCTCGAAATCCCAGGTTTACCCGTGTCGTGCACGTGTGTACGGGTGCCCGTGTTCACGGGTCACTCCATGTCGATCACCGCATCCTTTGAGCGACCCTTGTCGCCGGAGCGTGCCACGGAGTTGCTGGCTTCCGCTGCGGGCGTCGTCGTGAGTGATCTCCCCACGCCGTTAGTAGCCGCCGGAAAAGACCCGAGCTTCGTGGGCCGAATTCGTCGCGCGGAAGCGCTGGAGAACGGTTTGTCCTTGTTTGTCGTAGGGGACAATCTTCGCAAGGGCGCAGCGCTCAACGCGGTGCAGATCGCCGAAGCGATTCTCGCTCGGTGGTAATCAGTCGCCGCGGGAGACTTGTCGTCGCGCCAAGTTGACGCAGTGGTCACCGAATCGTTCGTAGAACCTGGCGATCATCGCGACTTCCACGGCGACCGGGACAGCCATGGAACCGGACACGAGTTCTGCGGTGAGCGAGACGTGGAGATCGTCGAGTTCGTCATCGATGTCTTCGATCACGCCCACGGCGCCCTCATGACCGTCGACAATCGCGTCGGTGGCGGCGCGCCAGATTGTGGCCGCTACTTCACCCATTCGCTCCACGAGACCGCGCGATCGAGGGGACATTTCTGAACCCAGTCCGCGCGCGGCGCGGCGCGCCACGTGTTCGGCCAAGTCGCCGTTGCGCTCAATCTCGGGCAGGATGCGCAGCAGGGTGAGGAGCGTTTCACGATCCTCGCGCGAGGGTGGGTGCACGCCCGTCATGGCGGCTTCCGCTCGGTCCACGAGCGAATTGACAATGTTGTCAATTTCCGCGTCCTGCTGCACGACGCGCTTCGCTAATTCACGATCTCCCGCGAGGAGCGCGTGCGTGGCTTCGGCGATGGCCTCGCCCACTAGGGCGAAGAGGTGAACGATCTGGGCGCGAAGTTCCTCGTCCAGCACTGTGTCCATGGCTGGTGACGGCACCACGACGCGTGGGGCGAAGAGTCGAGGAGCCATGGCGAAAGGCTAACGGTTCCGTCATGTTCCAGCCGAAGTGACATGGTGTTCCTAGGGTGTGATGGCGAAAATCAGTGGAGGAGAGGCGTACGTGGTCGGAGTCGTCGTAGGGATGGTCATCGGGGCACTGCTGGGCGGACTCATTGGGTGGTTGCTGGCGCAGCGTCACCAGTCGGCGGCCGCCAACGAGGTGGGCGCGCTGAGAGAAAAGGTTGCGTCGGCCGATCAGGCGCGGGACGCCGCCCAGGCCATGGCCGAGCAACGGGTGCGCGATCTGCAGGAGACGGTTGAGCGTGAACGCGCGCAGCACGAGTTAGCCCTGGCCAATTTGGCGGATCGCTTCCGCGCGCTCGCGGACGACACCTTGAAGAACGTCGTCCAGCAGTTTCACGACGGGCAGATACAAGTTCTCGAACAGCGCGAAGCAAAGCTGGACGAGCGCCTCACACCATTGGGCGACCTCCTGAAGCAGTACAACCAGAAGGTCGAGGCGCTCGAACTCAATCGGGAGAAGAGCTTCGCCGACGTCAATGCCGTGGCGGCCCAACTGCTGCTCGCTCAAAATGCGGTGACGGAAGAAACCAAGAAGCTCAACACGATTCTTGGTCGCAGCTCCGCGCGAGGTCGATGGGGAGAGATTCAACTCCAACGGATTCTCGAAATTGCGGGAATGACGAAGTACGTCGATTTCTATCCGCAGGAAACAGTGACGTCAGGGTCCGACGCTCGTCAACGTCCCGACGTGATTCTGCGTCTTCCGCAGGGCGCCGAAATTGCGATTGATTCGAAGGTTCCCTTCGACGCGTTTGATCGGGCTAGCAGCACCACGAATGACGCCGACCGGGAGTCGGCGCTCAAGGAATACGCCGCGGCCATGCGCCAGCACGTCCAGGACCTCAGCCGCAAGGGATATTGGCAGGCGCTGAAGGTGTCACCGAGTTTTACGGTCTGCTTCGTGCCGAGCGACCACTTGTTGTCCGCCGCGTACGACGCCGACGCCGGACTCTTGGAATACGCGCTCAAATCACAGGTTCTGATCGCGGGTCCCACCACGCTGCTCGGGCTGCTGTGGTCGACGTGGCTCGGTTGGAGTCAATTTGAAGCGGTTGAGAACATTGAGGAGATCCGGGACCTCGCGGTTCGTTTGGTGGACCGCACCGCGACCTTGTACGACCACGCCAACAAGTTGGGTAAGTCCATTGATCAGTCGGTCAAGAACTACAACGGGATGGTTGGTTCACTCGAGACCCAATTACTCGTCACCGTGCGTGATATTCAGCGCAAGGGCGTTCGAGGTCAGAAGGAAATTGAGGCGGCCGAGCCGTTGGGACAGTTCCCGCGACCGCTCGAGTCGAATCGCTGGCCCCTGCCGGCCCCCGAGGAACCCGTGACGGTGGAGGCCGTCATCGTGAGTGAGATCGCGGGACCAATCGAAAATGCGGATATCTCGTACGACGAGTAGTTGCCAGAGGTTGCTGACCTAAGTTTCTTACTCGTGGCCTTCCCCCGATCGAAGTTGCGGCGTCGCCGCTACCGCTTCGCGGTGGCGCTCGTCGTCACGGTTCTGGTGGTTGTGGTCGGTCATGACATCACGCGCGCCGCTCACGCAGACCCGCAGTCGCGAACAATTCAAAACACTAATTTCGCCGCCATCGCCAACGCGATGGTGACCCAGAGCGACGCCTTGGGACAGCAATTGGTTCTGACCTTGAACGAAGCTCCGTCGAAGTCGAGACTGTGGCTCGGCTCACAGATCAATGCACTCGTCGTGTCGGCGCAGAATCTTGAGGAGCACGCGACCGCTCTGAGCACCCCCGTCATCGCGGCCAATGAGCAAGAACGAGTTCGTGCGGTGCTGCTGGAAAGGACGGCCACGATCGAGCAAGTGGCGGCTGTCTTGTCGACGTCGCTGGCACTGCCGGTGCTCACGGGTGTCCCGGCCTCGTCGCCCGCGGCGATCGTGAACTTGTCGCGCGAGTCGGATCGTCGTTGGTTGGCGGCTCAAAGTGTCTTGTTGGGCGAACCCGGCCACGTCCATTTGGTGGACAGCGTCTTCCCTTTGTCGAACTACGCCCTGGGGACGGCGCTATCGAACGTGAGTCAAGCTGCCAATCTCCAACTCCAACGCAGCATCACGATCTCCGCCGTCGCGGTTCAGCCGTCACCTTTTCCGGCGGCCGTGGGGCAATTGGTCCTGCCGCCGGTGACCTCCTTTACCCTCGGCGTGACGGTCACCAACGAGGCTTACGTTCTGCAGCCCTACGCCGTGTCGGTGTCGGTGCGACCTACGTCCGGTGGTGGCGGGGCGTTTCTTCAGACGTTTTCGGGGAATCTCGGACCGTCGGCGAGTTACGCCGTCCTCCCGGACACCATCACGGTGCTCCCCGGTGAGCGGGCGATCGTCACTATTCAGGTGAGCGGCGCGGGCGTGACCTTGAACGGCGGGGACCAGAAGCGGTACCAGCTCGTCGTGTCGACTTCGCCGGCGGGCTGAGGCGGAGAGGTCGTGGCGTCAGTCGCCTACGATGGGAGTGGTTCCTATCGCAAGCGAGGATGCTGTGTCTGAGTCCATTACCGTCACCGACAATCGGTCGGGACAGTCCATTGAAATTCCGATCGTGAACGGCGGCGTGGCCGCGAGTCAGTTCTCGAAGTTGCTACCGGGGGTGTGGTTTTACGACCCCGCCTTCATGTCAACGGCCGCGGCGGAGAGTTCGATCACCTTCCTTGATGGTGACGCGGGGATCCTGCGCTACCGCGGGTATCCGATTGAACAACTCGCCGAGCACTCGAATTATCTCGAGGTCGCGTACCTTCTCATCCACGGCGAGTTGCCGACGACTGAGGAGTCAGCCAAGTGGCAGCGTGACGTCACGTACCACACCTTCATTCACGAGAACGTCCGCAAGCGCTTCTTGGAGGGCTTTAACTACGACGCGCACCCGATGGGCATGCTCGTCTCTGCGGTCGCGGCGTTGTCCACGTACTACGCGGACGCCAAGAACATTCACGACCCGGCCGTCTTGCACAAGCAGGTGGTTCGACTGATCGCGAAGATGCCGACATTGGCCGCCGCCGCCCACCGTTTCAGCGTCGGCATGCCCTTCGTCTACCCCGACAATTCACTGAGCTACACCGAAAACTTCCTCTCGATGATGTGGAAGGTTGCCGAGCCCCGCTACGAGGCCGACCCGATTCTCGCGAAGGCTCTCGACGTGTTGTTTATTCTGCACGCCGACCACGAACAGAACTGCGGCACGACGGCGATGCGGACGGTCGGCAGCGCGCACGCGGACCCGTACTCGGCGACCGCCGCGGCGACCGCTGCTCTGTACGGACCTCGTCACGGTGGTGCCAATGAAGCCGTGATCAAGATGCTCACGGAGATCGGCTCGATCGACAACGTGCCGGGGTACATCGAGGCCGTGAAGGCGGGCAAGGTTCTCCTGCAAGGTTTTGGTCACCGCGTGTACAAGAACTTTGACCCCCGGGCCACGATCATCAAGAAGACGGCCGACCAGGTGTTCGAAGTGACGGGCAAGAACCCGCTGCTCGACATTGCACTGAAGTTGGAAGAAGTGGCGTTGAAGGATGACTACTTCATCTCACGTCGCCTCTACCCGAACGTCGACTTCTACTCCGGTTTGATCTATCAGGCCATGGGCTTCCCCATGGAGATGTTCACGGTGCTCTTCGCCATTCCGCGCACGTCGGGCTGGCTGGCGCACTACCAGGAACTGCTGAACCAGGACATGAAGATTGCTCGCCCGCGCCAGCTATACACCGGCGTCGGCGCCCGCGACTACGTGGGTATTGAACAGCGATAACTCGCGGTCGATAGTACGAAGGAACTTTGCCGGGTCACATGACCCGGCAAAGTCCTTCTTGGACCAACGAGACACAGAGTCGACCCGAGCGGTCGTAGAGAAATCCGCGCGCCAGTCCGCGGGCACCGTGCGCGATGGGTGAGTCGGTGTCGTAGAGCAACCAGTCGTCGGCGCGGAATTCACGGTGGAACCACATGCAGTGATCCAGCGACGCGCCCATGAAGTGTCCGTCGTCCCATCGAACGCGGTGCGGCGCCAGGATGGCGTCGAACAAGCTCATGTCGCTCGCGTAGGTCGCCACGCAACTATGCAGGAGTTGACCGTCGGGCAACAGACCGTCGGACTTGATCCAGAGTTGCTGACGCGGCTCCAGATTGCGTTGAGGACTCCACGGCAACTCCCCAATGAATCGCTGCTCGATCGGGTGAGGTCGCTTGAACCATTCGTCGAGTTCACCTTGTTCGGCGAGAACCCGTTCGCGCAACGAGAGCAGCGTTTCGGGGGCGGGAACCTCGGGCATCGTGAACTGGTGTTCGAGGCTGTCCTCTTCGGTGTGAAACGACGCCTGCATGTTGTAGATCGCGCGACCGTGTTGGATCGCGACCACGCGCCGCGTCGTGAAACTCTTGCCGTCACGGATCCGGTCCACCTCGTAGAGGATGGGTACTTTCGGATCACCGGGGCGCAGGAAGTAACTGTGGAGTGAGTGAACGTTGCCGTGCTCGACGGTCCGTCCGGCGGCCATCAGGGCCTGGGCGGCGACCTGACCACCGAAGACGCGCTGGCGCTCCTCATCGGGTTGGATGCCACGGAACATATTGACCTCGATGGTCTCGAGGTCGAGGAGTCGGACGAGGAAATCTAGAGCTTCGGACACACTCCCATTGTGGTGCACGCGAGGGATCAATGCGAACTGCCGCGCCGAAAACCGACAGAGATGACAAGATCAAGTCGTGAGTACGCAACCATCCCTTTCTTTTCCGAGTGACTTCTACTGGGGAACCGCGACAGCGGCCCACCAAATCGAGGGCGGCAATACCAATAGCGACTGGTGGCGATATGAACACCAAGCCGACACCTTGTGCCAGACCTCCAGTGGTGATGCGTGTGACTCGTGGCACCGCTACGAGGATGACTTGGACATCGTTCAATCGCTGGGTCTCAACGCGTACCGGTTTTCGGTCGAGTGGGCACGAGTTGAACCCGCCCCGGGCGAGTTCTCTCGAGCCGCTCTCGATCACTATCGCCGCGTGATCGAAGCGTGCCATCGACGCGGACTGGTGCCCGTGGTGACCTTGCATCACTTCACGCTTCCCCAGTGGGTCGCCGACGCCGGCAGTTTCGAAGCCCCCGACGTGGCGTCGTGGCTCGGTCGCTACGCCGAGCGCGTGGGCGAGGCGCTGGGCGACGGCATCGGGCTCGCGTGCACGATCAACGAACCCAACATCGTGGCGATGATGGGATACCTCTACGGAGTGTTCCCGCCGAATGCTCGAGGGTGGGATCGTTTCTGCTCGGTCAATGACACCATGCGCGCTGCTCACCGTGAGATGCGGGACGCGTTGCGGGCCGGCCCCGGTTCGTTCCCGATCGGGTTGACCTTGTCGATGACGGAATATCACGCCGTCAACGGCGGTGAGGAGCGACTCGCGACACTCATCGAGCAGATGGAAGATGGCTACCTTCGCGCGGTGCGTGACGACGACTTCATTGGGGTGCAGTGCTACTCGAAGACGCAGATTGGTCCAAAGGGTCGGGTGGATGAAGAGGGCGTGGAACTGACGGACATGGGATACCCGTACTGGCCGCAGGTGGTGGAGCACACGGTGCGTCGGGCCGCTGAGATCGCGAACGTCCCGATCATCGTGACCGAAAATGGTATTTCCACCCAGCATGACGAGCGCCGCCGGGATTACATCGAAGAAGCTCTGGTGAGCCTGCATCGCACGATTGCCGACGGCATTGACGTGCGGGGATACTTCCAGTGGTCCTTGCTCGACAATTTCGAGTGGGTGCTTGGTTATTCGCAGCGCTTCGGCATTGTGGACGTGGATCTCGCGACTTTCGAGCGCACCGTCAAGCCGTCGGCCCGTTGGTACGGGGACGTCGCACGCAAGGGATTGTTGACGCCTCGGGCGTGAGACGCCTGTTAGTAGGGTAGAACTCGTGAAGCAACGGTTCGACCAGGCCCTCGCGTGGTCAAAAACGCACCAGGGTAAGAAGTTCATCCGGTTCACGTCCGTCTCGGTCATCTCGACGGTGGTCTCGAACGTCGTGTTGATCTTGGTCTACGGACTCAAGATCATTCCGAACGAGGTCTACGCGACGGTGTTCGGAAACTTGGTCGCGACCGTCCCGTCGTACAACCTGAACCGCAAGTGGACCTGGGGCAAGACCGGTAAATCACACTTCCGGAAAGAAATTGTTCCGTTCTGGTGCATGTCGTTCATCGGTATCGCCTTTTCGACGATTCTCGCCAATGTCGCCAAGCACATGATTCACAGCCACCATTGGCCGCACCTGTTCAACACGGCGTTGGTGACATTTGCGAACGTCATGTCCTTCGTCATCTTCTGGTTCCTGAAAATGTGGGTCTTCAACCGCATCTTCAAGGTCGACGAACTAGCCGAAGTGGATCACCACCTCTCGCGTGAAGAGGCGGGGCTTGATCCCTACGAACCCGAGACGAACTAGTCGCGAAAGTTCGTGAACTGGAGCGGCACCGACAGGTCCGCTTCCTTGAGTGCCGCGATCACCGCTTGGAGATCGTCACGACTCTTTCCCGTGACCCGCACCTGATCGCCCTGGATAGATGACTGCAGATTCTTCAGGCCCAGGTCCTTGATCATCTTGTTGATCTGCTTGCCGACGTCCTGAGTGACGCCGGCCTTGAGGCCCACCTTTTGACGCGCTGCGCCGCGAGACGCTTCTTCGATCTTGCCCGGGTCGAGAGTCTTGAGTGAGACGGAGCGCTTGACCAATTTCTCTTCGAGCACCTGATAGAGGGCGCGCAGGCGGTCCTCGGTCGACGACGACAGCGTCAGTTCCTTCTCGGTGAATTCAATCTCCGAATCGGTGCCCTTGAAGTCAAAGCGAGTGGTCGCTTCCCGGTTGGCTTGGTCGACGGCGTTGCGAACTTCTTGCACGTCGACCTCAGAAACAATGTCAAAACTCGGCATGCACAAAGCGTAGGCCACGACACGCGTCGTGGTGCGGGCCTGGGATACGGGCGTGATCACTTCGGTGGGTCGTCGACACCTCTGCGTGTCGTTGCCACCGCCTTCGAGCACTGGGGGCAACTCGTCGTTCTTCTCTCTCTTTGACCACGTCATTGCCTGTCCCTCCCACTAGGGCGATGTGGTCTCGTCCCGATTGGAGGACGAGGTCGCGAACAAGTAGGCTCTTCGACGGGTCGGTGCCCGAGCGGCCAATGGGATCTGGCTGTAAACCAGACGGCGTAGCCTACGGGGGTTCAAATCCCTCCCGGCCCACCACGTCAACTCAATTCGTTGAGTTGACGCCGTCCCGACGGCAAAGTGATCGTTACGATGTCGTCGCGGGATCATCGATGAAGAGAGGTGGTTGTGATGTCGACGTCGATGACACGCTTCCGCCGCGGCTACGAGCGCTCGGTGAACTCGATAGAAGAATCGGTCAAGTTTCTCGAGCGGCGCTACACGCCCCTCGGTCGTTTTTCGCCAGGACCCTTTCAGGGATGGGGTTTCCTGTGGCAGCCGGCCCTCGTCGGTTTCGTGGCCCTGACCGCCATTTTGGCGGGCGCATCTTTTTCGAATTCTCCCTTCAAGCTCGAAACGCCGCACACCTGGTTCTTTGGCGTCCCCACTCAGCCCGTCAAGGTGGCCGCCCCGACCAATGAGATGACACTGATTCTCGGCATCGTTCTCGTCTTTGGGGGATTGTTCTTACTCATGCGAGTGTGGCTGCGGCTGGCCGAAGTGATGCGAATGCACCAAGGGGCACCGCTGTCGTCAATGTGGAAAATCCTCGGGCTGTGGAGCATTCCAATGATCATCGCGCCCCCGTTGTTCTCGCGCGACGTCTTTAGTTACGCCGCGCAGGGCGAAATGACGGCTCGCCACATCACGCCCTATTTGAATGGACCCTTTTCGCTCGGATCCGGGCCATTCGTGACTCCGGTCGACCCACTCTGGGGCAATGTCCCGGCCCCCTACGGACCCTTCTTCTTGTTTCTCGACAGTTCGGTCGTTCGTATAACGGGACACCGCGAGCTCTGGAGCGTGGTGGGGCTTCGGGTCTTGGAAGTTCTCGCGACGGTCCTCTTGGGCGTCGGACTCGTCATGCTCGCGCGTGCTCTCAATCGCGACCCGGGTGAAGCTTTCGTCCTCGGTGCACTCAATCCCTTGGTGCTGCTCACCTTGATTGGTGGCGCCCATAACGACGCGTTGATGGCGGGATTCTTGGTGATCGGGATCGCTTTTGCGGTGCAGAAACGCCCGATCCTCGGCATTGTCTTCTGCGCCACCGCCGCGGCCATTAAGGCGCCCGCCGCCCTTGGGATCATCTACATCGCGTGGACCTGGCTCGGGCCCGGACACCGAGTACGGGAAAAAGTCAGGCCGATGGTCGTGGCCGGAGCAATCACCGGGGTCATTTTGGTTGTCTTCACGACCCTCGCGGGATTCGGATTCGGCTGGGTGAAGAATCTTGCCACGCCGGGCACCGTGCGCTCGTGGTCGGCACCGGCAACGGGTTCGGCGATGTTGATTCACTGGCTCCTTAATTCCTTCGGAATCTCGATCGCTCTGACCCCGATCTTGACTGTCACGCGACTCGTCGGGCTCGCTGCGGCGGTCCTGATTTCGATCTGGCTCCTCTGGAACGCCGAACAGCGGGGATGGGTGAGGTCCCTCGGACTCTCACTGGTCCTGTTCGTCGTGCTCGGACCCGTGGTGCAGCCGTGGTATCTCGTGTGGGGACTGGTGCTGCTGGCCGCGTCGTACGTGGGCCGTGAGCACTTCTGGCTCCTGGCCCTGACCATCGTGAGTCCTTTTCTCGGTCTCCCCGCCGGACAGGCTCTGCTACGTGGTCTCATTCATCTGAATGCGGCCGCCATGATTGGATGTGTGGCAATTCTGCTCAGCACGATTTTGATTCCGATGGGTGACTGGACGCAGTGGTCGTGGCAAGAAGTCACGATTCGCGAACAGCACCCACTTGACGCTGGCTAGCGAGCGCCGCCCGCTTCGGGCAAGACGTACTGGTACTCAACGACGTCGAGCCACTTGCCGTGCTTGCGCCCCACCTCGATTTCGGTTCCCACCAGGGAAAATCCACAACGTTCGTGCAGGAGAATGCTCCCACGATTCTCGCCCACGATCCGGGCGATGAGGCTGTGGAAGCCCGATTCGGCCGCGAGAACCTGCAATTGGCTCAGCAAAAGAACGCCCACGCCTCGTCCCCGCGCGCCACGGTGCACGTACACCGAGTTTTCGACGGTCGTGGCGTACGCCGGGCGCCCCCGGAAGGGGGAAACCGAGGCAAATCCAAGGATTCTTTCCCCCGTTTCGCTTTCTTCACCCAGATCGTCGTCGTCGTTGATCGCCACGATGCAGGGGTGGGTCGTGCGGTGTTCCTCGATCCATTCCACCTGATCGTCGTAGGTGCGGGGGACCAAATCGAAGGTCACGGTGGTCTCGATAACCTCGGGGTTATAGATCGCCATGAGCGCGTGGGCGTCGGCGACCGCCACCAAGCGGGTGTGCATGGGAGAAAAGAGTAGTGGCTGCTCGGTTGGAACTCGGGCGGGGAGTGAGAGTAAGATTCGCCCTCGCGCCGCGAAGCGGTGTAGCGCCCTCTTAGCTCAGTGGTAGAGCACTTCCATGGTAAGGAAGGGGTCGTCGGTTCAATCCCGACAGAGGGCTCGCCAGGCGGCGTAGCTCAGGTGGTTAGAGCACACGGCTCATAATCGTGGTGTCGCGGGTTCGACTCCCGCCGCCGCTACCAGGCGGGGCCTCCGGGCCCCAGAAGTACCGCAGTACCCAGAATGGGTTTTCGAGGAGAGAGTCATGGCGAAGAACGAAAAGCGCGTGCAGGTGACGCTGGCGTGTGAGGAGTGCAAGCGGCGCAATTACATCACGATGAAGAACAAGCTCAATGACCGTGAGCGCATCGAGATGAACAAGTACTGCCGATGGGAGCGCAAGCACACGGTCCACAAGGAGACTCGCTAAAGAGTCACTCCCGGTGGGGTGGTAGGATGTTCTGCCCTGACGCCCGGTCGCTGTCTCCGGTGCCCTCGCGTCGCGAAGGGCAGTAGCTCAATTGGTAGAGCACCGGTCTCCAAAACCGGCGGTTGGGGGTTCGAGTCCCTCCTGCCCTGCTCGAGGCCTCGCTTCGTAACGACGTACCGCAGTAGTAACGAACAAGAAGACGTGAGATGAATCGCGAAACCAAGCGAATGATGCAGAAGCAAGGTCAAGTGGGTGCCGACGGCGCCCCGGCTTCGCGACGTCCCACCACGGTGGAAGACGTGCAGCGTCGTCGACGTGAACGCGTCGGCATCAAGCAGTACTTCGTCGAGGTTCGTGAAGAAATGCGTCAAGTCGCGTGGCCCACTCGTCCCGAGTTGATCAATTACACGACCATCGTTTTGTTCGTTCTCGTCTTTATGACGTCCCTCATCTTCGGCATGGGCTTCGGCTTCTCGAAGTTCGTCAACTTCCTCTTCGGTAAGTAAGGCCTCATAATGACTGACATTGACAACACTCTCGAACACGAAGAGAACGACGAGATCGTCGAGATCGACGACATCACGATCATCGACGACGAGTTCGAAGAAGAGCCCGAAGCCGAGAGCGCCTTCGACCGTCCCGGTCGTTGGTACGTCGTGCACACCTTCGCGGGCCACGAGGCCAAGGTTCTCGGCAGTTTGAACAACATCATCAAGTCGCGCGAACTGTCGGACCGCATTTACGAAATCTTCGTGCCCGAAGAGGACGTCACGGAATTCAAGGGTGGCAAGAAGGTCACCGTCTCCAAGCGGATGTTCCCGAGTTACGTCCTCGTGCGTTGTGACCCGGATCCGGAGCTCTTCTACGTCATTGCGTCCACGCCCGGCGTGACCGGATTCGTGGGCCCCGAGAAGACGAAGCCGACGCCGTTGACGCGTCGCGAAGTCGACAACATCATTCGTCCGCAGGTCGAAGGTGTCGAGCAGCAGTCGGTCAAGCGTCGTCTGCCGCAGCACGAATTTGAAGTCAACGACACGGTCCAGATCAAGACGGGTCCCTTTGCGACCTTCTCCGGCCACGTGGCCGAGATCAACGAGGACCAACTCAAGGTCAAGGTGCTCGTGGACATCTTTGGTCGCGAAACACCGGTGGAACTCGATTTCACCCAAGTCACGAAGCTCTAAGAAGAACGCAGGTTAAGGAGACACATCATGGCGAAGAAGATCACCGCCGTAGTCAAGATTCAGCTGGATGCCGGTGGAGCAACGCCGGCCCCGCCGGTGGGTACGGCGCTCGGGCCCCACGGTATTCAGACCATGGAATTCTGTAAGCAGTACAACGCGGCCACCGAGGCCATGCGTGGGACGGTCATTCCGGTCGAGATCTCGATCTACGAAGACCGCTCATTCACGTTCGTTCTGAAGACCCCGCCGACGCCGGTGCTCCTGCGCCAGGCCGCGGGCGTGGACAAGGGTGCGAAGCTCGCCGGTCGTGAGACCGTCGCTTCGGTCACCGACGCGCAGATCGAAGAAATCGCCAAGACCAAGTTGCAGGACCTCAACACCGACGACCTCGCTCAGGCGAAGTTGCAGGTGGCGGGCACCGCTCGCTCCATGGGCATCTCGGTCGCGGGCTAGGAGAAGAAGAGATGAAGCACACCAAGAGGTACAACAACGCGTCCGCCCAGGTGGACCGCGAAGAACTACTCGGTCTCGTCGAGGGCGTCGACAAGGTGAAGGCCCTCGCCACCGCGAAGTTTGATGAGACCATCGAGCTCGCCTGCCGTCTCGGCGTCGACCCCCGTAAGGCCGACCAGATCGTCCGTGGCACCTTGTCGTTGCCTGCGGGCACTGGTAAGACCAACCGGGTCGCCGTCTTTGCCGCAGGTGAGGCCGCTCAGGCCGCGCGTGACGCGGGCGCTGACGTGGTGGGAGCCGACGACCTCGTCGCCAAGGTGGCCGGTGGCTTCTTGGACTTCGACGTGGCGATCGCGACGCCGGACCTCATGGGTCAGGTCGGTGGACTGGGCCGCGTGCTCGGACCGCGTGGTCTCATGCCGAACCCCAAGACCGGCACCGTAACCATGGACGTCGCCAAGGCCGTGACCGAATTCAAGGGCGGGCGTGTGGAATACCGCACCGACAAGATCGGGAACATTCACATCCGCGTCGGCAAGGCGAGCTTCTCGCGTGAGGACCTCATCCGTAACATCCAGGCCGTCATCGAAGAGTTGCACCGTGTCAAGCCGTCGAGCTCGAAGGGCCGCTACCTCATCAGCGCGACGATTTCGTCGACGATGGGACCCGGCGTCAAGTTGGACCCGGCGCGCGCACGTGAAACCGACGACGTCCTCGCCTCGGCCTGAATTGACCCGGTGAGCCTCGTCTCACTACGCTGTACCGACCGCACGCAAGTGCCACAGACTTATTGAACGCCGTAGACATCCGGTGTGGGGAAACCCACGTAAAGGATCCCGCAGGATCCGCCTGACGAGGTTGTTCGAGTCCGCCTCCGGGTGTGGCTCGTTCACTGGAATGTCGAAAGCCCGTACCGGGCGGCATCCGGTGAAGGAGCAGTATGAACAAGGTTCGCACCCAGAAGGTGGCCACCGTTGACGCCGTCAAAGAGCGCGTGGACAGCACCTCGACCGCCGTGGTCACCGAGTACCGCGGGTTGACCGTCGCCGAGATCTCGAGCCTCCGCAAGGAACTGAAGAAGGCCGACGCCGAGTACAAGGTCTTGAAGAACACCCTGGTCCGTCGCGCCATCGAAGGAACCCCCTCAGAGCCCCTCGGAGCCTTCCTCGAAGGTCCGACCGCGATTGCCTGGGTCAAGGGCGACGTGTCCGCGGTCGCCAAGATCCTGCGCGACTTCTCGAAGACCACCCCGACGCTGGTGCTCAAGGGTGGCGTGCTGGACGGCAAGACGCTGTCGGCCAATGATCTGAAGGCCCTCGCGGATCTGCCGAGCCGCGAGGTCCTGCTCGCCCAGCTCGCGGGTCTCCTCGCGTCGCCGATGCGCCAGATGGCCGGCCTCTTGAAGGCTGTGCCCCAAAACTTCGCCTACGGCCTCTCGGCCCTGATCGACTCGAAGGGTGGCCCTCAGGCCGCCCCGGCGCCGGTTGCGGACGAGGCCACCGAGACTCCGGCCGGGGTCGCGGACGCTGCGGAAGCAGCGAGCGAGACCGAGGCGGCTCCCGTCGCTTCGGAAGCGGAAGAGACGGCGCCTGAGGCGTCCGCCGACACCGACACCGTCGAGGAGGCCGCTGAGGCCCCCGAAGGCGAACCGGCCGAATAACCCGAGTAGTACCAAGACCAACGACGTAAAAGGAAGAAAGGAAGCACCATGGCTGGAACCCTGACCAAGGAGCAGATTCTCGACGGCATCGCCGAGCTGTCGGTCATCGAACTGAGCGAGCTGCTCAAGGAGTTCGAAGAGAAGTTTGGCGTGACCGCAGCGGCCCCCGTGGCCGTGGCCGCGGCCCCCGCTGCTGGCGGCGGCGCTGCTGACGCGGGCGCGGGCGAGGAGAAGTCGGACTTCGACGTCATCCTCACCGACGCGGGCGACAAGAAGATCCAGGTCATCAAGGAAGTCCGTACGCTGACCAACTTGGGCCTCAAGGAAGCCAAGGACCTCGTGGACGGCGCCCCCAAGCCCGTTCTGGAGAAGGTCTCCAAGGCTGACGCCGACAAGGCCAAGGCTGCCCTCGAGGCCGCCGGCGCCACCGTCGAACTCAAGTAGTTCCTGTCATACAGCCCCCGGTGCTGTAGCACCGGGGGCTGTATGACTTTGTGGGGGGGGGTGCTTGACCTCGACCCGTCGGGTGCCTATGGTTACCCGGCGACGCCCTGCGTCAAGCGTTCGCCGCAGCAGCGGTGGGCGCCACTTGCGCATCCCCCCTTGCAGCAACTAGAGTCGAAAGACCGTGTCTTCGTTGTTGACCTCGCCATGCCCTGTGCGCGGTCGAACCACGTCTGCACTCGCAGTATCCATTTGTAGTAGCCACCCACTTACACGGAGGTTTGACCGTTGACGTCACGGTCCACTAGCCCCGAGCGCTTCAGCTTCTCGGCATTGGGTGAAGCTCACCCCCTGCCCAACCTTCTCGAGATTCAGCGGGACAGTTTCGACTGGTTCCTGCGCGAGGGTTTGCGTGATGCGTTCAATGCGATCACGCCGATCACCGACTTCTCGGGAAATCTCCAGCTCGAACTCGAGTTCGACCCGGATGATCCGGATCTGAAGAGCCCGCCGAAGTTCACCGTCGAAGAGTGTCGCCAGCGTGCGACCACCTACTCGGCCCCGATCTTCGTGCGCGCCCGATTCCTCAACGCCAATACGGGTGAGATCAAGGAACAGACCGTCTTCATGGGCGACTTCCCGATCATGACCGAGCAGGGGACGTTCATCATTAACGGCACTGAGCGTGTCGTGGTGAGCCAGTTGGTGCGCTCTCCCGGTGTGATCTTCCAGCCCGGCAAGGACGAAAAGGTGGCCTTCGAGGGCACGATTCACCCAAGTCGCGGTGAGTGGCTGCAGGTGGACCTCGAAGAAAAGAAGAACAAGTCCGCGAACGCCGGTGCCCGCATCGCGCGTAAGCGTCGTATCAGTCTGTTCACCCTTCTTCGCGCTCTCGACAGCGCGTTGGACGAGGCCTTCTTCGAGAAGTTCGTTGAGCACTTCGATTTCCTCGAGGACCAGTGGCACGACGACTGGAAGAAGGCGTTGCGCGAGATCACGGCGCACATGACCAAGTACAACTACGAAGACAGCCCGGAGAGCTTTGCTCGCGCCAGCCAGGAAACGGCGTGGCTCGAGATCTACCGTCGCGCCCGTCCCGGTGAAGTGCAGACCATCGAGGCTGCCCGTCAGTACTTCGAAGGTGCCTTCTTCTCCGAGAAGCGCTACGACCTCTCGCGCGTAGGTCGCTACAAGTTGGACCGCAAGCTCGGCACCGAAGTCGCCAAGAACTTGGAGATTTTCGGCCCGATCTTGGAGGGTCCCAACGAAGACCTGCACGTGCTGTCCAAGGCCGAAGTTCTCGCCACCGCGACGTACCTGTTGAACCTGGCCCGTGACCGCACGGCCAAAGAAACGGCGTACCACATCGACGACCAGGATCACTTCGCCAACCGCCGCATCCGCAGCGTCGGCGAGTTAATCCAGAACGCTCTGCGTACGGGTCTGTCCCGCATGGAGCGTGTCGTGCGCGAGCGCATGAACACCCAAGACGTCGAGGCCATCGCGCCACAGACGTTGATCAACATCCGTCCGGTGATGTCGGCGATCAAGGAATTCTTCGCCACGTCGCAGCTCAGCCAGTTCATGGACCAGAACAACCCGTTGTCGGGTCTGACGCACAAGCGTCGTCTCTCGGCGCTCGGGCCCGGTGGTCTCTCTCGTGAGCGTGCCGGTCTCGAAGTGCGAGACGTGCACTCCTCGCACTACGGCCGCATGTGCCCCATCGAGACGCCGGAAGGCCCGAACGTGGGTCTGATTGGTTACCTCGCGAGTTACGCACGCATCAATGAGTACGGCTTCATTGAGACGCCGTACCGCGTGGTTCGTGACGGCTCCGTCGTGGACGAGATCGTTTACTACACCGCGGACGAAGAAGAGAAGTTCGTTATCGCCCAGGCCAACACCGAACTGGACGACAAGGGCAAGATCAAGGCCGACCGCGTGTTGGTCCGTCGTGGTCCGACCGGTACGGGACTGCGCGTGGGTGCGTCCAACAAGTCGGGTTCCACCACGTCAGAAATCGACTTCGTTCCCGCGAAGGAAGTCGAGCTGATGGACGTCTCCACCAAGCAGATCATTTCGGTGGCGACCTCGTTGATTCCCTTCGTCGAGCACGACGACGCCCAGCGCGCACTCATGGGTGCGAACATGCAGAAGCAGGCTGTGCCGCTGATCGTGCCGGAGGCACCCTTCGTGGGCACCGGCATGGAGGGCCGCGCCGCCATTGACTCCGGTGACGTTCTCGTCGCCGAGGGTACCGGTACCGTCGCTGAAGTCTCGGGTGACCGCATCATCGTGGAGTACAACGCCGATGTCGTCGACCGCTACGGCAACAAGCTGGGCCGCAAGCGCTACAACTTGAACAAGTTCCGTCGCTCGAACCAGGACACCTCGATCAACCAGAAGCCTCTGGTGTTCGGTGGCGAGTCGGTCACGGCCGGCGACCTGCTGGCTGACGGTACGTCCACCTCACGTGGTGAGTTGGCGCTCGGTAAGAACCTTCTCGTGGCGTACATGCCGTGGGAGGGCTACAACTACGAAGACGCCATCATCCTGAACGAGCGCCTCGTTCGCGACGACGTTCTCACCTCCATCCACGTGAAGGAATACGAGATCGACGCGCGTGACACGAAGCTCGGACCGGAAGAAATCACTCGCGACATCCCGAACCTGCCGGACGACATCCTCGCCGACCTCGACGACCGCGGCATTGTCCGCATCGGTGCCGAAGTGGGCGCCGGCGACATCCTGGTCGGTAAGGTCACCCCGAAGGGTGAGACCGAGCAGTCTCCCGAAGAGCGCCTCCTGCGCGCGATCTTCGGTGAGAAGGCGCGCGAAGTGCGTGACACCTCACTGAAGGTGCCGCACGGCGAGTCGGGCAAGGTCATCGACGTCAAGGTGTATCGCCGTGACGAAGACCACGAAATGCAGCCGGGTGTCAACGAACTCGTCAAGGTCTACGTCGCCCAGCGACGCAAGATTTCTGAGGGTGACAAGTTGGCCGGTCGTCACGGTAACAAGGGTGTTATCTCGAAGATCCTGCCGGAAGAGGACATGCCGTTCCTCGAGGACGGAACGCCGGTGGACATCATTCTGAGCCCCCTCGGTGTGCCGAGCCGAATGAACGTCGGTCAGGTCCTCGAGAGTCACCTCGGTTACGTGGCGCGTCACGGTTGGACGGGACTCGAAACCAGTCCGGTCGCCGGCACCTCAGGTCACGACGACCAGTTCGAGGCGAACGCCCCCTACCGCAAGACGCGGCCGCGCACGGAACCCGCCGTCTACGTCGCCACGCCCGCCTTCGACGGCGCGCACTGGGACGAGTCGGGTGTGACCAAGGCGAAGCCGACGATTCAGAGTCTCTTTCAGACGATGAACGTCGATGGCGCCAACGGAAAGCGCCAGCTCGGTGAGGCCAATGACGGAAAGTTCGTGTTGTACAACGGACGTACCGGTGAGGCCTACGACAGCCCGATCTCGGTTGGTTACGCGTACATCTTGAAGCTCGCCCACATGGTCGACGACAAGATTCACGCTCGCTCGACGGGTCCCTACTCCATGATCACCGCGCAGCCCCTGGGTGGTAAAGCCCAGTTCGGTGGCCAGCGCTTTGGTGAGATGGAAGTGTGGGCCCTCGAGGCCTACGGTGCGGCCTACGCACTCCAGGAACTGCTCACGGTCAAGAGCGACGACATGAAGGGTCGCGAACGCGCCTACGAGTCGATCGTCAAGGGCCAGAACCTGCCGGAACCGGGTATCCCGGAATCCTTCAAGGTTCTCATCAAGGAGATGCAGTCACTGTGTCTCAACGTCGAGGTACTCACGGCCGCGGGAGCGAACGTGGACCTTGCCGACACGGAAGAAGACTTCTTCTCCGTCACCCGCGAACTCGGCATCGACATCAGTCGACCCGAGCGCGGTAGCGACGAAGAAGACGCACGGCGCGCTGCCGAGAGGAGACTGTCATGAGCCCCGTCGACGTCAACCAGTTCAGTGAACTGCGAATCGGACTGGCCACCGCGCAGAACATCCGCTCGTGGTCGTCCGGTGAGGTCAAGAAGCCCGAGACGATCAACTACCGCACCCTTCGTCCCGAAAAGGACGGACTGTTCTGCGAGAAGATCTTCGGGCCCCAGAAGGCCTGGGAGTGTGCGTGTGGCAAGTACAAGCGAGTGCGCTTTAAGGGCATTGTCTGTGAGCGCTGTGGCGTGGAAGTCACCAGTGACAAGGTTCGTCGTGACCGCATGGGACACATCGCCCTGTCGGCTCCCGTCGTGCACATCTGGTACCTGCGCGGTACGCGCAGCTGGTTGGCCTACCTCCTCATGGGCACCGCCCCGAAGGAAGAACTCAAGGCCAAGCAGCTCGAGAAGGTCATCTACTTCGCGGCCAACATGGTCACGTACGTGGACGTTGAACAGCGCCACACCGATCTTCCCGAATTGCGTCACGCCCTCCAGGACGAGATTTCCGAGATCACCGAGCGTGAGCAGAAGGAACTCGACCGTCGTTTGAAGGACCTCGAAGAGAAGATCGCGGGTCTCGAAAAAGACGGCGCCAAGGAGTCGGAACTGCGCACTCTGCAGCGCAATACCGAAAAGGAAATCGAAGGCGTCAAGCAGCGTTACGCCGAAGAGCGTGAGCTCGCCGAGAACGCCTTCAGCACCTTCGAGGGATTGCACTCGCGTCAGATCATCGAAGACGAGACGCTCTATCGCGAGATGGAGTTCAAGTACTCGGACTACTTCGAAGGCGGCATGGGTGCCGAAGCCATCTTGAAGCTGATCGACCGCATGGACCTCGACCAAGAGGAAATCACCATGCGCGAGATGATCGAGGCGAAGGACGGACGCAAGAAGTTGTCCGCTCAGCGAGAGGCCAAGTTCCTCAAGCGACTCGCCATCGTGCAGTCCTTCAACCGTCGTGACGAGAACGGTCGTCGTCAGAACGACCCTCGCGCCATGATCTTGGAGGCCGTGCCGGTCATCCCGCCGGACCTGCGTCCGATGGTGCAGCTCGACGGTGGACGCTTTGCGACCAGTGACCTCAACGACCTCTACCGTCGCGTCATCAACCGCAACAACCGCCTCAAGCGTTTGTTGGACCTCCAGGCGCCCGACATCATCGTCAACAACGAAAAGCGCATGCTCCAAGAAGCGGTCGACGCGTTGTTTGACAATGGTCGACGTGGCCGTCCGGTGCAGGGACAGAGCGGTCGCCCGCTCAAGTCTCTGTCCGACATGCTGAAGGGTAAGCAGGGTCGTTTCCGTCAGAACCTTCTCGGAAAGCGCGTGGACTACTCGGGCCGTTCGGTCATCGTGGTCGGTCCGCAGCTCAAGCTGCACCAGTGCGGTCTGCCGAAGATGATGGCGCTCGAGCTCTTCAAGCCCTTCGTCATGAAGCGACTCATCGAGACGCAAACGGCGCAGAACATCAAGAGCGCCAAGCGCATGGTTGAGCGTCGTCGCCCGGCCGTGTGGGACGTGCTCGAAGACGTCATTCGCGAGCACCCGGTGTTGTTGAACCGTGCGCCCACCCTTCACCGTTTGGGTATCCAGGCCTTCGAGCCCGTGTTGGTCGACGGTAAGGCGATTCAGGTTCACCCGCTCGTCTGTAAGGCGTTCAACGCTGACTTCGACGGTGACCAGATGGCCGTGCACGTGCCGTTGAGTGCCGAAGCGCAGGCCGAGGCCCGCGTTCTCATGCTCTCAACGAACAACATCTTCACCCCCGCGACCGGTCGCCCCATCACCGAGCCCGCTCAGGACATGGTCTTTGGTGCGTACTACCTCACGCTGCCCGCGTTGGAAGAAGTCGAGAATCCTCGCGTCTTCCGTCACGTGCACGAGATCGACGCCGCACTGGAACTCAAGGCCATTCAGTTGCGTACGCCCATTGAGATCCGACCCCTGGAAGGCTCGACCCTCGATGGTCGTCTGGCCGCCGCGGGCGTGGAACTCACGGGTTCGTCGCGACGTTTGGTCACGACGCCTGGACGCGTGTATTTCAATGAGGCTCTGCCGGCGGGCTACAAGTTCGTCAACACCCTGATTGGAAAGAACGCGCTGCCGATTGGTGCGATCGTGGAAGAGATCTCCAACGGCTTCGGCCGCCAGCAGGTCGCCAGTTCGCTGGACGCGATCAAGTCACTCGGTTTCCGTTTCGCCACGCAGTCCGGTCTCACGATCGCGATTGACGACGTCGTCACGGCGCCCGACAAGGCCGCGATCTTGAACAAGTACGAGGAACAGGCCGCCAAGGTCGAAGCCAACTACCGCCGCGGCGTGATCGTCGACGAAGAGCGCCGCCAGCAGGAGATCGAGATCTGGACGAACGCGAACAAGGAAGTCGGTGACTCCTCGGACCGTGCGCTCAACTCACTGATCGACAACCCAATCCGCATGATGGTGGACTCGGGTGCTCGTGGTAATTCACAGCAGATCCGTCAGATCGCCGCCATGAAGGGCCTCGTGTCCAACCCGCGTGGTGAGATGATTCCGCGCCCGATCAAGTCGTCGTTCCGCGAAGGCTTGTCGGTCCTCGAGTACTTCATCTCCACCCACGGAACCCGTAAGGGACTGGGCGACACCGCTCTGCGCACCGCGGACTCCGGCTACCTGACTCGTCGACTCGTCGACGTGGCCCAGGAGCTCATCGTCAAGCAAATTGACTGTGGCGGCTCGCGTGGCGTGTGGATTGAAAACGTCGGTCCCGACCAGCGTGGTCACCGGGCTCACCTGGAGACCAAGTTGTGGGGACGTGTGACGGCCGAGGACGTACAGCTCAGCGACGGCACGACGGTGGAAGCCGGGACCATGCTGCTCATGGATGACGTCTATCGCTTGCGTGACGACGAAGCGGTCACGCGCGTTCGCGTGCGTTCGACGTTGACGTGTGACGCCGATCAGGGCGTGTGCGCGAATTGCTACGGACTCTCACTCGCCACCCACCTCAAGGTGGAATTGGGCGAGGCCGTCGGTGTCATCGCCGCACAGTCAATTGGTGAGCCGGGTACCCAGCTGACCATGCGTACCTTCCACGCCGGTGGTGTTGCCGAAAGTGACATCACCCACGGTCTGCCCCGCGTGGTGGAACTCTTCGAGGCTCGTACTCCTAAGGGTGCCGCCAAGGTGGCCGAGCACTCCGGCGTGGTGCGTGTGGAACTCGAGGGTCGCACCCGCAAGGTGACCATTGTGGGCAACGAGGGCGAAGTGCAGGAGGAGATCGTTTCGATCAACCGCCACCTGCTCGTGACGGATGGTCAAGAAGTGGAAGTTGGTATTCCGCTGCACGACGGTCCGCTCGACCCGAAGCTCATGATGAAGTACCGCGGAACTCGCGAGACGCAGCAGTACCTCGTCGAAGAAGTTCAGAATGTGTACCGCGATCAGGGTGTATCCATCCACGACAAGCACATCGAGCTCATTGTTCGTCAGATGACGCGCCGCGTGCAGGTCGTCGACACGGGTGACTCGCACTGGTTGCCGGGCGCCATGGTGGACATGAAGGTCTTCAACGACACCAACGACGGTCTCGAGGCCAATGGTCAAGAGGCGGCCGATGGTCGTGCCCAGTTGATGGGTATTACCAAGGCGTCACTCGCGACCGACTCGTGGCTCTCGGCGGCCTCCTTCCAGGAGACCACCCGCGTGCTCACCGAAGCGGCCATCGAAGGCAAGCGAGACAACCTCGTGGGACTCAAGGAAAACATCATCATCGGCAAGCTCATTCCCGCGGGTTCGGGTCTTGGTCACTACTCCAAGAACGACCTCCGTTTGGACATGCCGGATGCTGAACTCCTGCCCGACTGGGGCTTCGTCAGCGACGAGGACCCGGACTTTGCCTGGGAGTTGGGCGAGGTGGCCGGTGACACGTTCGCCGACGACCTGTCCGCTCTGCAGAACATCGGCGCCACGTACGACGCCGCCGCTCTGCCCGAAGACGAAGGCAACAATCCCGAGGACGGATTGCAGGCCAACGCCTAAGTAAGACGCCCCCGCCCGCTCGGGCGGGGGCGGACTTGCTCTTTAGGTCCTTACGGCCCTAACATTGACAGTCCGCGTGTCGTCACACGACGCCCGCACCCAAACGACGTACAACTAGAAGAGGTTCCGCGTGCCCACGATTGCACAACTGGTCCGAAAGGGCCGGCAGGACAAGATATCCAAGACCAAGACGCCGGCCCTCAAGGGGGCCCCGCAGCGTCGCGGCGTGTGCACCCGCGTGCACACGGTGACCCCGAAGAAGCCGAACTCGGCCCTTCGCAAGGTCGCTCGTGTCCGCCTCACCTCAGGTGTTGAGGTCACGGCCTACATCCCCGGTGTCGGCCACAACCTCCAGGAGCACTCCATCGTGCTCGTCCGTGGCGGCCGTGTGAAGGACCTCCCGGGTGTGCGTTACAAGATCATTCGCGGCGCGCTCGACACCTCGGGTGTTCGTGACCGCAAGCAGGCCCGTAGCCGTTACGGCGCCAAGAAGGAGAGCTAATGCCTCGTAAGGGCCCCGCACCTCGTCGCGAACTCGCGCCGGACCCGATCTACAAGTCGGTTCTCGTTACCCAGATCATCAACAAGATTCTCGAGCGCGGCAAGCGCACGATCGCTGAGCGCATTGTGTACTCGGCCCTTGAGCAGGTTGAGCAGAAGACCGGCACGGACCCCGTCGCCACGCTGAAGCGCGCCCTCGAGCAGATTCGCCCGGAACTCGAAGTCAAGTCGCGCCGCGTGGGTGGAACCACCTACCAGGTCCCGATGGAAGTCCGCCCCCGTCGCGCCACCACCCTGGCCGTGCGTTGGTTGACCGATTTCGCGAAGAACCGCCGTGAGAAGACGATGGCCGAGCGCCTCGCCAACGAAATCATTGACGCCAGTAACGGTGTCGGCGCCGCCGTGAAGCGACGCGAAGACATGCAGAAGATGGCGGAGTCCAACAAGGCCTTCGCTCACTACCGCTGGTAATCGAGCAGAGAGACACCCATGCCCCGCGAGTTCCCCCTCGACAAAGTCCGCAATATCGGCATCATGGCGCACATCGACGCCGGTAAGACGACGACGACCGAACGCATTTTGTTCTACACCGGTAAGAACTACAAGATCGGTGAAGTGCACGAAGGCGCCGCCACCATGGACTGGATGGTCCAGGAGCAGGAGCGCGGTATCACCATCACCTCCGCGGCGACAACCTGCCAGTGGAATGGTCACCAGATCAACATCATCGACACCCCCGGTCACGTGGACTTCACGGTGGAAGTCGAGCGTTCGCTGCGCGTGCTCGATGGCGCCGTTGCGGTCTTTGATGCCGTGGCCGGTGTGGAGCCCCAGACCGAGACGGTCTGGCGCCAGGCGAACAAGTACCACGTGCCGCGCATCTGCTTCGTGAACAAGATGGACCGCATTGGTGCGGACTTCTTCCGTTGCGTGGACATGATTGAGGACCGCCTCGACTGCGTGCCGGCCGTCATTCAGTTGCCGATCGGTGCGGAGGGCGACTACCTCGGCATTATCGACATCTGCTCGATGACCGCGACGATTTACCACGACGACAAGGGCGAGAAGCTCGAAGTCGTGGACATCCCCGCCGAGTACAAGGCGCAGGCTGACGAATACCGCGCGAAGTTGCTCGACGTTCTCACCACCTTCGACGACGATCTGATGGAAAAGGTCCTCGGCGACGAAGAGATCACCACGGCCGACGTCCGTCGCGCCCTGCGCGTGGGTACCTTGGACAACCACTGTGTGCCGATCCTCAACGGAACGGCGTTCAAGAACAAGGGTGTTCAGCCGATGCTCGACGCCGTCGTGGACTTCCTGCCCAGCCCGATCGACTTGCCGCCCACGCAGGGCACCAAGCCGGGCAAGGACGAGGTCGTCGAGCGCAAGCCGGACGACAACGAGCCCTTCAGCGCCCTGGCGTTCAAGATCATGACCGACCCCTACGTCGGTAAGTTGACCTACCTGCGCGTGTACTCGGGATCCCTGAAGAAGGGTGACACGATCATCAACACGACGGAGAACTCCAAGAAGGAGCGCCTCGGTCGTCTGCTGCAGATGCACGCGAACAACCGCGAGGACCGCGACGAAATCTTCACCGGCGACATCGTCGCCGCCGTGGGTCTTAAGCAGGTCCACACCGGTGACACGCTGTCGGACCCCGATCACCCGATTCAGCTGGAAACCCTCGAGTTCCCCGAGCCCGTCATCCACGTGGCCGTCGAGCCGAAGACCAAGGCGGACCAGGAAAAGCTGTCCAAGGCCCTGTACGCGTTGTCCGAAGAAGACCCGACGTTCCGTGTTCGCACCGACGAAGAGACCGGTCAGACCGTTATCTCCGGTATGGGTGAGTTGCACTTGGAAGTCCTCGTCGACCGCATGTTGCGCGAATTCGCCGTGGACGCCAACGTTGGTAAGCCGCAGGTCGCCTACCGCGAGACGATTCGCAAGACGGTGACCAAGGTTGAAGAGCGTTACATCAAGCAGACCGGTGGTAAGGGTCAGTACGGCCACGTCGTGTTGACCATCGAGCCGAACCCGGGTCTCGGTTACGAATTCGTCGACGAGATCTCCGGTGGTGTGATTCCCCGTGAGTACATTCAGCCGGTCAATCAGGGTATTCAAGAAGCCTTGACCTCCGGTGTTCTCGCGGGCTACCCGACGGTGGACATCAAGGTCCGCTTGACATTCGGTAGCTACCACGACGTGGACTCCTCGGAAATGGCCTTCAAAATCGCGGGTTCGATCGCGATCAAGAAGGGCGCCCGCATCGCCAGCCCGGTGCTCTTGGAGCCCGTCATGGCCGTTGAGGTCGTCACGCCCGAGGATTACATGGGCGACGTGATTGGCGACTTGTCCAGTCGCCGTGGTCGCGTGGAAGGTATGGAACAGCGGGGAAATAGCCAGGCGATTCGCGCTCTGGTGCCCCTGGCCGATATGTTCGGCTACGCTACCGACCTGCGTTCTCGCACCCAAGGGCGCGCGACGTACACCATGCAATTTAGTTCTTACGCTGAAGTGCCCGAGGCGATCGCTAAGGAGATCGTCGCCAAGGCAACAGGCGCGTAAGGGGCTGGGAAACCAGCACCAGACAAAGGTCCAAACCGTCGTCGGGGAGGGCCGCAGGAAAACCCGACGGGTCCAAAGGGGGCCCGTCAACTCAAGAGAAAGCTAGTCCCCGACAATGGCAAAGCAGAAGTTCGAGCGCACCAAGCCGCACGTGAACATCGGAACGATGGGTCACATTGACCACGGTAAGACCACTCTTACCGCGGCGATCACCAAGGTCCTCACCGACCGTGTCCCTGGCAACTCCTTCTCGGCGTTCGACCAGATCGACAAGGCCCCCGAAGAGCGCCAGCGCGGTATCACCATCTCGATTGCCCACGTGGAATACGAGACGGAGAACCGTCACTACGCGCACGTCGACATGCCCGGTCACGCCGACTACGTGAAGAACATGATCACCGGTGCCGCCCAGGTGGACGGCGCCATCCTCGTGGTGTCCGCCACTGACGGTCCCATGCCCCAGACGCGTGAGCACGTGCTGCTCGCCCGTCAGGTCGGCGTGCCCTTCATCGTGGTCGCCCTCAACAAGTCCGACATGGTCGAAGACGAAGAGCTCCTCGAGCTCGTCGAGCTCGAAGTTCGCGAGTTGCTGAACAGCTACGACTTCCCGGGCGACGACACCCCGATCGTCCGCGTCTCGGCGCTGAAGGCCCTCGAGGGCGACGCCGAGTGGGGCGACAAGGTCATGGAGCTCATGGCCGCCGTCGACTCCTACATCCCGGAGCCGGAGCGCGCCACCGACAAGCCGTTCCTCATGTCCATCGAGGACGTCATGTCCATCACCGGTCGTGGCACCGTCGTGACCGGCAAGGTCGAGCAGGGCATCATCAAGGTGGGCGACGAAGTCGAGATCGTGGGCCTGCGCCCGACGACCAAGACGACCGTCACTGGTATCGAGATGTTCCGCAAGTTGCTGGACGAGGGTCAGGCCGGTGACAACCTGGGCGCCCTCCTTCGTGGTACGAAGAAGGAAGAAGTCGAGCGCGGCCAGGTGCTGTGCAAGCCGGGAACCATCACGCCTCACACGGACTTCGAGGCCTCGGTCTACGTGTTGACCAAGGAAGAAGGCGGCCGTCACAAGCCGTTCTTCGCGAACTACCGTCCTCAGTTCTACTTCCGTACGACGGACGTCACCGGTACCATCGAGCTGCCCGCGGGCACCGAAATGGTCATGCCTGGTGACAACACCGAAATGACCGTGACCCTGGGTAAGCCGATCGCCATGGAAGAGGGTCTCACCTTCTCCATCCGCGAGGGTGGCCGTACCGTGGGTTCCGGTCGAGTCGTCAAGATCCTGAAGTAGGAGAGTCGTCATGGCCGACAACCGACAAATGATCAGAATCCGGCTGAAGGCCTTTGACCACGAGGTCTTGGACCAGTCCACCGCAAAGATCGTGCAGACGGTCGAGCGCACCAACGCCCGCGTTCAGGGCCCGGTGCCGCTGCCGACCGAGAAGCACCGCTACACGGTGGTTCGCGGACCGCACAAGCACAAGGACTCGCGAGAGCACTTCGAAATGCGCGTGCACAAGCGTTTGCTGGACATCGTGGACCACACCCCGAAGACCGTTGATTCGCTCCAGCGTCTCGACCTTCCGGCGGGCGTGGACATCGAGATCAAGATTCGTCAGAGTTAGTACTCACCAAGACCCCGTGGGCGACTTTGCGTCCACGGGGTCTTGTGGTGTACGGTAAGTAGCCCGCTTCGGCGGGTGGTGGTGGATTTTCACCGCGTACAACAGATGTGCCCAGTTGCCCCTCGGGGAACGCTGGGCCGAACAAGTCGAGCGCTCCGTTCGGGTTTGTTCCCGAACGGAGCGTCTGCGTGTCGGATGAACCGATACGCAGGGATGAAGGAGAAGGAAACGTGGCGACCAAAGCGATCGTCGGCGAGAAGGTGGGCATGACCCAGGTCTGGGACGACCAGAACCGGGCCATCCCGGTGACGGTGGTGAAGATCAGCCCCGCGCGCGTCGTCCAAGTAAAGACTCCCGAGAAGGAGGGCTACAGCGCCCTTCAGGTGACCTGGGGAACTCGTCGCGTGTCGACGATGACCAAGCCCGAACTCGGCCACTACGACAAGGCGGGCGTGACGCCGGGAAAGAAGCTCGTCGAGCTTCGCCTCGATGACGTCTCCGGCTACAGCGTGGGCCAGGAGATCGCCGCCGACGTCTTGGAAAAGGGCGAAAAGATCGACGCGATCGCCGTCTCGAAGGGGAAGGGCTTCGCCGGTGGTATGAAGCGTCACAACTTCAAGGGCCAGGGCGCCGCTCACGGTAACCACAAGCACCACCGCGCGCCGGGTTCCATCGGCGCGTGTGCGACCCCGGGTCGTGTTTTCAAGGGCACGAAGATGGCCGGACGCATGGGTGGCAGCCAGGTGACCACCACGAATCTCGAAGTGATCGGCGTGGACGTCGAGCGCAATCTCGTCCTGGTCAAGGGCGCCGTGCCCGGACCGCGGGGCGGCGTTGTTGTTCTGCGCACGTCGGTGAAGAACCCGATGAAGGCCGGAGGTAAGCGATGAGCGACGTGTTCACTCTGCGCGGTCCCGTAAAGAAGGATCGTCCCGAGCCGGCGAAGCGTTCCGTCGCGCGCCGTTCGGTGACCGGTGCCGAACTCGGCACGGTCGAACTCGAACCGACGATTTTCGGCATCGAGCCCAATGTCGCCGTTCTCCATCAGGTCGTCACCGCTCAACTGGCCGCACGTCGCGCCGGCACGCAGTCGACCAAGACCCGTTCGGAAGTTCGCGGTGGTGGCAAGAAGCCGTTCAACCAGAAGGGCACCGGTGGCGCCCGTCAGGGAACCATTCGTGCGCCGCACTACCCGGGCGGTGGTATCGCCCTCGGGCCGAAGCCTCGCAAGTACGACCAGAAGACGCCGAAGAAAATGATTCGCCTGGCGCTGCTGTCCGCGTTGTCGGACCGCGCGGCGATCGAGCGCGTGGCGCTCGTCGACGCCTTCACGTGGGAAGCCCCGAAGACCAAGGACGCCGTCAGCGCGCTCGAGGCCCTCGGTTTGTCCGGCAAGGTTCTCGTCGTCGTGACACACGACGACGACATCGCGACGCGATCGTTCCGCAACTTGCCGTTCGTCAAGACGATCCCCGCCGGTGAGCTCAACGCCTACGACGTCCTCGACGCCGACTGGGTGTTGTTCACCGACGAGACCCTGCCCGTCAAGGAGGCGAAGTAATGCGTGACGCGATGAACGTGCTCATCCGCCCGGTGGTCTCAGAGAAGACCTACGCGCTGATGGACGAGAACGTCTACGTGTTTATCGTGGACCCCAAGGCCACCAAGATCGACGTGCGACACGCCGTCGAGCAGGCCTTCAACGTGACCGTTACCAAGGTCAACACTCTGAACCGCAAGGGAAAGTCGGTGCGCAATCGTCGCACCGGCAAGCTCGGGTCCCGTCCCGACACCAAGCGCGCCATCGTCACCCTCAAGTCGGGTGACTCGATCAACCTCTTCGAGAACTAAGGACAGGTATGGCACTGCGTCACCGCAAACCCACCAGCCCCGGTCGTCGTTTCCAGACGGTCTCGGACTTTGCCGAGATCACCAAGACCACGCCCGAGAAGTCGCTGCTGTCGCCGAAGCCCAAGACGGGTGGACGCAACAACAATGGTCGCAAGACGTCGCGTCACCGCGGCGGTGGCCACAAGCAGCAGTACCGCATCATCGACTTCAAGCGCCAGAAGGACGCCATTCCGGCGAAGGTCGCGGCCATTGAGTACGACCCGAACCGCACCTGCCGTATTGCGCTGTTGCACTACGCCGACGGTGAGAAGCGCTACATCCTTGCGCCGAATGGCCTGAAGGTCGGCGACTACGTCGAGTCGGGTCCGAAGGCGGACATCAAGACCGGTAACGCGTTGCCGATGCGATTCATCCCGACCGGTTCGACCGTGCACAACGTGGAGCTTCGTCCCGGTGGCGGCGGCAAGATGGCGCGCAGCGCGGGCATGAGTGTCCAGCTGGTCGCCAAGGACGGTGGCTTCGCCACGCTGCGTCTGCCCTCGACCGAAATGCGCCGAGTGCCGATCGACTGCCGCGCCACGCTCGGCACGGTGGGTAACTCCGAGCACGAACTCATCAAGATCGGTAAGGCCGGCCGCAGCCGTTGGCAGGGCAAGCGCCCGCAGACGCGTGGTGTGGCCATGAACCCGGTCGACCACCCGCTCGGTGGTGGTGAAGGTAAGACCTCCGGTGGTCGTCACCCGGTCTCGCCGTGGGGTAAGCCCGAAGGCCGTACGCGTTCGCCGAAGGCGTCGGACGCTTTGATTATTCGTCGCCGCCGTGGTCGCGGCTCGCGGAGGTAGGTAGAACAATGAGTCGAAGTCTGAAGAAGGGTCCGTTCATCGATGCCCACCTCCTCAAGAAGGTGGACGCCATGAACGCGGCCGGTGAGAAGAAGGTCATCAAGACCTGGTCACGCCGCTCCACGGTGATTCCGGACATGGTCGGTCACACGCTGGCCGTCCACGATGGTCGTCGTCACGTGCCGGTGTACGTGTCGGAGTCCATGGTCGGTCACAAGCTCGGTGAGTTTGCGCCGACGCGCACCTTTAAGTTCCACGCGGGACAAGAGAAGTCGGGGAAGCGCTAATGCCGGGACCCAAGACCAACGAGCGTGAGGGTACCCGCGCGGTCCTTCGCTACTACCACATGTCAGCCTCCAAGGCTCGCGTGGTGCTCGACAACATTCGTGGCAAGGACGTCAACACGGCGCGCGACATCTTGGCGGGCACGACCCGCGAGGCCGCCGACGTCATCTTGAAGCTGATGTCGAGCGCGATTGCGAACGCCGTGAACAATGACGGTCTCAATGCCGACGACCTGTACGTCGCCGCGGCGTACGCCGACGAGGGCCCGACCATGAAGCGTTTCACGCCTCGTGCTCGTGGACGCGCCGGTCGTATCCGCAAGCGCAGCTGCCACATCACGGTCATCGTCGCCAAGATGGATGACGATCGTCTCGAGATTGTGCGCGCCGCGCGCAGCGCCCAGGCGTCGATGTCGCGTTCGCGCCGTGTCGCGTCGTCGCGTCGTCGAGCCGACCAGCAGGCGAGTGTCAACAAGCGTGAGGCCACGGCCGCCGCGGCCGCTGAGGCCGAGGCCGAGTTGGCGTTGCAGCACGAACACGATCACGAACACGATCACGAACACGAGGACGTCGTGGAGACCGAGGCGGTCGCAACCGCTGACGTCGAGACCACCGAGGTTGTCGACGAGGCCCCCGCGGCCGCAGAAGAGACGGTGTCCGAGGACGCCACTGAGGAGACGGACAAGTAATGGGCCAGAAGGTAAATCCCTACGGTTTCCGTCTTGGAATCACGACGGACTGGAAGTCGCGCTGGTTTAAGGAGCGCGGCTACAAGGACCTCGTCATCGAAGACTGGAAGATTCGCGACTACCTGACGCGTCAGCTCGAGACCGCGGCCGTGAGCCGCATCGAGATCGAGCGCAACGGTGACCGCATACGCGTGGACATTCACACCGCGCGTCCGGGCATCGTCATTGGTCGCCGCGGAGCTGAGGCCGAGCGTTTGAAGAAGGACCTGGAGAAGATCACGGGTCAGAAGAACAAGTTCTCGCTGAACATCCAAGAGATCAAGCAGCCGGAGCTCGACGCGGCACTGATCGCTCAGGGCATCTGCGACCAGTTGATTCGCCGCGTGGCCTTCCGTCGTGCGATGAAGCGCGCCATGCAGACTGTGCAGAAGGCCGGGGCGCTCGGCGTGAAGGTGCAGTGCTCAGGACGTTTGGGCGGCGCCGAAATGAGCCGCAAGGAGTCCTATCGCGAGGGTCGCGTGCCGCTGCACACGCTGCGCGCGGACATTGACTACGGCTTCCGTGAGGCCCGCACGAACACCGGACGTATTGGTGTGAAGGTGTGGATCTACAAGGGCGACATCCTGCCGTACCGTCTGACCAACGACGAGAAGATCGTCCGTGAGGCCGCTATGGCCGCCGGCGAAGCAGTGCCCGTTGGTTCCACGCCGACGCCGCCGAAGGGTGTTGTTCGTGCCGGTGGTGGACGTCGTCGTGTGGACGCGGCGGACGCCGTCGTAGACGCGCCGGCTGACGCTGACTTGAAGCCCGCCGATTTGCTGGTGGCGCCCGAGGAACTCGAGAAGCAGTTGAGCGTGGAAGAGGACATTGAGCGTCGCACCGCCCAGGAGCACTCCGACGCGCCGCACTTCCGCAAGGAGGTTGATTGATCATGTTGATGCCCCGCAAGGTAAAGCACCGTAAGCAGCACCGCGGTCGTATGGCCGGTAAGGCCAAGGGTGGCACCGAGATCAGCTTCGGCGACTTCGGTATCCAGGCCCTCGACAGTGGCTGGATCACGGCTCGTCAGATTGAGGCCGCTCGTATCGCCATGACCCGTCACGTGAAGCGTGGTGGAAAGGTGTGGATTCGGGTGTTCCCGGACAAGCCGGTCACCCAGAAGCCGGCCGAAACGCGCATGGGTTCGGGTAAGGGTAACCCTGAGTTCTGGGTTGCCGTTGTGAAGCCGGGCCGTGTTCTGTTCGAACTCGGTGGTGTGGACGAGGCTCTGGCCCGTGCCGCCATGGAGCGCGCCATCCAGAAGCTGCCGATCAAGTGCAAGTTCGTCGTGCGTCCCGGGACTCACGGCACCCCGGAGGTGACGATCTAATGGCGAAGACCAAGGAACGCGTCGCGGAGCTCAAGCTCCTCGGTGACGTGGAACTGATCGAACGTCTGGCCGAGGCCAAGAAGGAGCAGTTCAACCTGCGCTTTCAGTTGGCCACGGGTCAGTTGGACAACTCTGCCCGCCTCGGTGAGGTGCGCAAGGACATCGCCCGACTGTCGACGTTCCTGCGCGAACGGGAGATCGCGGCCGCTGAGGCCGCCGAAGAAGGTGACAAGTAATGAGTGAGACCACGAACGACGTGACGCGCGAGAACCCGCGCAAGGTCCGTGAGGGCATTGTCGTCTCCGACAAGATGGAGTCGACCTTGGTCGTCGCCGTCAACGAGCGTGTGAGTCACCCTCGTTACGGAAAGACCGTGCAGCGCACCAAGAAGCTGTACGTCCACGACGAAAAGAACGAAGCGAAGATCGGCGACCGCGTGCGCGTGCAGGAGACTCGTCCCCTGTCCAAGCTCAAGCGCTGGCGCCTGACGGAGATTGTGGAGCGTGCGCGATGATTCAGCAGGAGTCCCGCCTACGCGTCGCCGACAACTCGGGTGCCAAGGAAGTTCTGTGTATCCGCGTGCTCGGTGGTTCGCGCCGTCGCTACGCCTCGATCGGCGACGTCTTCATCGCGACGGTGAAGGACGCCATTCCGGGTGCGGCCGTGAAGAAGGGTGACGTGGTTCGCTGCGTCGTTGTTCGCACGACCAAAGAGAAGCGTCGTCCCGACGGTTCGTACATTCGATTCGATGACAACGCCGCGGTGTTGATCAACGACCAACTCCAGCCGCGTGGAACGCGCATCTTCGGCCCCGTGGGTCGTGAGCTGCGCGACAAGAAGTTCATGCGCATCATTTCCTTGGCACCGGAGGTGCTGTGATGAAAATCAAAAAGGGTGACGACATCATCGTCATCGCCGGCAAGTTCCGCGGCGAGCGTGCGAAGGTGGAAGAGGCGATTCCGAGCACCAACAAGGTGATTCTCGACTCGCTGAACATCGCCAAGCGCCACATGCGTCAGACCAATCAGACCATGCAGGCCGGCATCATTGACAAGTTCATGCCGCTCGACGCGTCCAACGTGGCTCTGTGGTGCAACGGGCACAAGGGTGCCGCGCGCGTGAACTACCAGATCGACGGCGACGTGAAGAATCGCGTTTGTTCGAAGTGTGGGGAGGCGCTGTGACCACGACGAAGCCACGTTTGAAGGTTCGCTACGACGAGCAGATTCGCGCGGAGCTGAAGGAAGAACTCGGACTCGGCAACATCATGCAGGTGCCGCGTCTGACCAAGATCGTCCTCAACTCCGGTGTGGGCAAGGCGACGCAGCAGGCCTCGCTCCTCGAGGGTGCCCAGCGCGACCTCGAGCTCATCACGGGCCAGAAGCCGATCGTGACGCGCGCCAAGAAGTCCATCGCGAGTTTCAAGCTCCGCGAAGAAGTGCCGATCGGCGTCAAGGTGACCTTGCGCGGCGACCGCGCCTGGGAGTTCTTTGACCGCCTCATCAGCCTGGCCATCCCGCGTATCCGCGACTTCCGTGGATTGTCGCCGAAGTCTTTTGACGGTCGCGGCAACTACACGTTCGGTATTAACGACCAGTTGATCTTCCCGGAGATCGACTACGACAAGATCGACGCACCGCGCGGTTTCGACATCACGATCGTGACGACCGCGACGAACGACGAACAGGGCCGTGCCTTCCTGAAGGCGTACGGCTTCCCCTTCCGACAGGAGAATCGATAATGGCGAAGAAGGCTCTTCGTATTAAGCAGCAGGCCACGCCGAAGTTCAAGACGCGTGCCTACACTCGCTGCGAGCGCTGTGGACGGCCGAAGTCCGTCTACCGCAAGTTCGGCCTGTGCCGTATCTGTCTACGTGTCATGGTGCACGCTGGGGAAATCCCGGGCGTCACGAAGGCCAGTTGGTAAGGGAGGACACCGCAAATGACGATGACTGACCCCATTGCCGACATGCTGACGCGTATCCGCAACGCCAACTCCGCCATGTTCGACTCGGTTTCCATGCCGGGCTCGAAGGTGAAGGAGAACCTCGCCAAGATCCTCGAACGAGAGGGTTTCATCGAGGGCTACGACGTGCGGACCGTGGACGGTAAGCCCGGCACCACGCTCGAAATCAAGTTGAAGTACTCGCTCGACCGCAAGCGCACCATCATGGGCATTAAGCGCGTGTCGAAGCCGGGACTGCGTATCTATAAGAAGTCCGACCAGATGCCGAAGGTTCTCGGTGGCGTGGGCGTGGCGGTCGTGTCGACCAGCCGCGGTCTCATGACCGACCGCGAAGCTCGTAAGGCGAAGCTGGGCGGCGAGGTGCTCTGTTATGTCTGGTAACGAGCGCATGGTTGTAAAGGAGAGCCACTGATGTCACGCATCGGTCGTAACCCCATCACGGTTCCAGCCACGGTGACCGTTGCCGTCAGCGGCGACACGGTCTCGGTGAAGGGACCGAACGGCGAGATGTCACGCACCCTGCCCGGCGGTATCACCGTCAGCCAGGAAGGTGACACCTTGACCGTCGAGCGCCCCAACGACGAGCGTGATCAGCGTGCCCTGCACGGTCTGACGCGCACACTGATCTCCAACATGGTGACCGGTGTGACGACGGGTTGGACCAAGGAACTCGACATCATTGGCGTTGGATATCGTGCCGCCGCCAAGGGTCCGAACTCCTTGGAACTCGCACTCGGATTCTCCCACCCGGTGATTTTTGACGCGCCGGAGGGCATCTCCTTTGATGTCCCCTCGCCGACGAAGATTGTCGTCAAGGGTGCGGACAAGGAAGTCGTCGGCCAGGTGGCCGCGTCCATCCGCAAGATTCGCAAGCCCGAGCCCTACAAGGGCAAGGGTGTTCGCTACGCCGACGAGAAGGTCGTGCGCAAGGCTGGAAAGGCGGCCAAGTAATGGCTCGTTCGACACGTGAACTGCGGATTCGCCGCCACCGGCGCGTTCGCCGCAAGCTCTCGGGCACCGCGGAGCGTCCGCGCGTTGCGGTGAGCCGCACCAACAAGCACATCTCGGCACAGATCATCGACGACGTCGCCGGTCGCACTCTCGCGGCCGCCTCGTCAGTCGAGGCTGTTCTCAAGGGCACCAGCGGTGGGAACATCGAGGGCGCCAAGGCCGTTGCCAACTTGCTCGTCACGCGAGCCAAGGAAGCCGGTATCACGTCGGTCGTCTACGACCGCGGCGGTTTCGCCTACCACGGTCGCGTCGCGGCCTTCGCCGACGCGCTGCGCGCGGGAGGACTGGAGTTCTAATGAGCAGTGAATTGCAGCAGTACGAAGAGCGGACCATCAAGGTCAACCGCGTCGCCAAGGTGGTCAAGGGTGGACGTCGCTTCTCCTTCACCGCGCTCATGGTGATCGGTGACGGTAACGGCAAGGTGGGCCTCGGATACGGCAAGGCCAAAGAAGCCGGTCTCGCCGTCCAGAAGGGTCTCGAGGAAGCTCGCAAGAACCTCTTCGAAGTTCCCCTCGCGGGCACGACCATCGTGCACCCGGTGATCGGTGAAGCGGGCGCGGGTCGCGTTCTGCTGAAGCCGGCCGCCCCGGGTACCGGTGTCATCGCCGGTGGCGCCGCTCGCGCCATCTTGGAAATGGCCGGCATTCGTGACATCCTCGCGAAGTCGCTCGGCAGTTCCAACGGCATCAACGTGGCGCACGCCACCATTGAAGGTCTCAAGCAGCTTCGTCGCCCCGAGGACATTGCCTCGGTCCGCGGCAAGTCGCTCGACGAGGTCATCCCCTCCGGCACGCTTCGCGCCTACCGCGAACGTCAGCGCGAGGGTGACCTGTTCAAGACGGAGGTCCAGTAGTCATGGCGGAACTCAAGGTCACGCAGATTCGCTCGAGCATCGGCACGAAGCCGAAGCATCGCGGTACTCTGCGCGCGCTCGGTTTGCGCAAGATCGGTCAGAGCAACGTGTTGCCTGACCGACCCGAAATTCGTGGGATGATCGCTCGGGTCCCCCACCTGGTTCAAGTCGAAGAGGTTTGATCATGAAACTCCACGATCTGCAGCCCCCCAAGGGCTCTACGCATCGCAAGAAGATCGTCGGTCGCGGTATCGCGGGCAAGGGTGGCAAGACCGCCGGCCGTGGTACCAAGGGTCAGAAGGCGCGTCGCCAGATCCCCGCGGGCTTCGAAGGTGGACAGCTGCCGTTGCTGCAGCGCATTCCGAAGCTCAAGGGTTTCACGAACCCCTTCCGCGTCGAGTACACGCCGGTGAACCTTGACGCCCTCACGGTTCTCGGCATTACGGACATCACGCCGGAAGTGCTCGTGGCGAATGGTCTCGTGCGCAAGAACGATCTCGTCAAAATTCTCGGCCGCGGAGCGGTGAGCACGGCGCTCAACGTCTCGGCGCACGGTTTCTCCGCCTCGGCGAAGAGTGCGATTGAGTCCGCCGGTGGCACGGTCACCGAAGTCGCACTGCCCTTCGCGGTGCGTCCTCCCGCGTCCGGCAACCAGCACCAGAACCGGTAGTACTCGTGCTCGCGCGCCTCGGGAACATCTTTCGCGTTCCGGATCTTCGGAACAAGGTTCTCTTCACTCTGGCGATGATCGGCCTGTACCAGCTGGGCGCCAACGTGCCCGTGCCGGGCGTGTCGTGGACCCAGGTGCAGACGCTGCAATCCAAGGCGGGGGCTTCGGGAGCACTCGGGTTCTTGAACCTGTTTTCCGGCGGTGCCCTCACCAAGATCGCGGTGTTCGGACTCGGCATCATGCCGTACATCACTGCGTCCATCGTCATGCAATTGCTGCAGACCGTGGTCCCGAAACTCACGCAGTGGCGTGAGGAAGGTTCGACGGGTGAGAAGAAGATCACCCAGACGACGCGTTATTTGACCATCGTTTTGGCGTTGCTGCAGTCCACCGGACTCGTCTACGCCTTCCACGGGCACGACTCCGCGTTCCTCGGATTCAATATCGACCTCATGGTGAAGGGCTTCAACGTCTGGATGGGACTGTTCATGGTCCTCATCCTCACCGCGGGCACCGTCGTGGTGATGTGGTTGTCCGAACTCGTCACGCAGCGCGGTATTGGTCAGGGTATGTCGATCTTGATCTTCTCCTCGGTGGTCTCCGGACTGCCGTCGGGTGGTCGCGCGATCTGGAACACGGGTGGACCACTCAAGTTCTTCATCCTGCTCGCCGTCTCGCTGGGCCTACTCGTCGTCATCGTGCGGGTCGACCAGGGTCAACGTCGTATTCCGGTGACCTACGCGCGCCGCGTGGTGGGTCGCAAGATCGTCCAGGGTCAGTCCAACTACTTGCCGTTCAAGGTGAACCACTCGGGTGTGATCCCGATCATCTTCGCGAGTTCGTTGCTCTACATCCCGATCCTGCTGTCGAACATCGTCCCTTGGACATGGTTCCAGAATTTCGTGAACCACTCGTTGCAGCCGACCAGTTTGTTCTACATCGTCATCGACTTCATGATGATCTTCGCGTTCTGCTTCTTCTGGATCAACGTGTCTTTCGAACCCCATCAGGTCGCTGACACCTTGCGCAAGCAGGGCGGTTTCATCCCGGGTATTCGACCGGGTATCCCGACCGAGCGCTACTTGGCGAAATTGACGAACCGGATCACTTTCGTCGGTGGTAGCTTCCTCGCTTCGGTGGCCGTGGTGCCGTCGATCTTCATGTACCTCTGGTCGATCCAGCGCTTCCCGTACTACGGCACGACCCTGTTGATCGCGGTCGGTGTCGCCCTACAGACGATGCAGCAGATCGACAGCCAGTTGATGATGCGCAACTACGAAGGGTTCATGAAGTAGGTCGAGCATGTCGCAACGTCTCGTCCTCGTCGTTCTCGGAAAGCAAGGTGCCGGTAAAGGCACGCAGTGTGCATTGCTGTCGGAGCGTTACGGCATTCCACACGTGTCCACCGGTGACATCCTTCGCGCAGCCGTCAAGGCCGGCACGCCCGTCGGCCTCGAGGTCAAAGAAGTCTTGGACCGTGGCGAACTCGTCTCCGACGATCTGATCATGCGCCTCATCGAGGAGCGTCTTGAACAAGCTGACGCGACGGGTGGCGCCCTGCTCGACGGGTGCACGCGCACCATTGGGCAGGCCGAAGCGCTCGAGAATTTGCTCGGGCCGGAGGGTGTCTCTCTCGTTGTGAACATAGAGGTTCCCACCGAATTGGTGACCGAACGATTGAGTTCACGTCGCGTCTGTCAGGAGTGTGGATCGATCTACACCGACACCGACGTCTCGGCGGTGTCGGGGACCTGCGAGAAGTGCGGCGGCGACGTCGTGCAGCGCGCGGACGACACACCGGAGGCCATCGCCACCCGACTGGCCGCCTACGAGCGCGACACCCGACCTCTGCTTGATTTCTACGCCGAACGAGGACTGCTGGTCGAGATTGACGGCAACCAGGACGTGGCCGCGGTGAGTAACTCGATTCACGAAGTCCTCGTCGGGCGAGGACTTCTTTGAGGCGTTCGAGCGACGAGCTCGCCAAGATGCGCAAGGCGGGCAAGGTCGTCGCCGAGATGCACGAAGCAACTCGCGCGGCGATTCGCCCGGGCGTGACCACCATGGACCTCAACAACGTGGCCGCCGCGGTGATCGAAAAGCGTGGAGCCCGGAGTAATTTCTTGAACTATCACGGTTTCCCCGCGGTGATCTGCACGAGTCCCAACGACATGATCGTCCACGGCATTCCCGGGGACTACGTGCTCGAAGAGGGCGACATTATTTCGGTTGACTGCGGCGCGATCATCGAGGGCTATCACGGCGACGCCGCCTACACCGCGGGTGTCGGCGAGATTTCCGAGACCGCGAAGAAACTCCTCGAGGTGACCGAGCGCTCGTTGTGGGCGGGAATTGACCAGATGGTCAAGGGCAACCGACTCAACGAGATCGGCCGAGCGGTCCAGAAGGTCGCCGAAGGCGCGGGCTTCTCGGTCGTACGCGAATACGTGGGTCACGCCATCGGCACGGCCATGCACGAAAGCCCGCAGGTCACCAACTACTGGCCCGGGGTGCCCGGTCCGACGCTCAAGACCGGCATGGTCTTCGCGGTGGAACCCATGGTCAACGTGGGAAGCCCCGACACCTTTCAATTGGAAGATGGCTGGAGCGTCGTGACCGCTGACGGATCACTCTCCGCGCACTTCGAGCACACCATTGCCATCACCGACAACGGCCCCGAGGTCTTCACCATCGCCTAGCGATTCTTCGTCGCGAACAGCGATGATCTCGCCATGGCGTAATTCGAGTGACAGGGTGGCGTCCGGCACGTCGGTGGTGCGGTGAGTGATCACGAGCACGGCACGATCTCGGTAGGTTGAACGAATGGTCGCCATGACCTGCGCCGCACTCTCGCTGTCGAGTCCTTCGGTGGGCTCATCCAAAATCACGACGGAACGTTGGGCGAGAAGTTCTCGTGCGAGACCGAGTCGCCGACGTTCCCCGCCGGATAGTTGCTCACTACGGCCACCAATGCGACTATCGAGTCCCTCGGGCAACGTGAGGAGTAGTGGACCGAGCCCCGCGGCACGACACGCCTGCAGGAGTTCATCGTCGGTAGCGTTTTCGCGAGCCACCCGAAGGTTGGCCGCGAGGGACGTCGCGAAGACGTGTGGCTCATCATCGACGAAACCCACGTATTCACGAACCTGCGGCGAGGAAAGACGCGAATAGGGATCATCGCCGAGCAACACTTCACCGCCCGAAGGATCCAAGAAGTGGGCGAGGAGAAGCGCGAGAGTCGTCTTGCCCGAACCACTCGGTCCTCGCAATCGCACAAAATCCCCCGGACGCACGACCACCGAAGCGTGGTCCAACACCAGATGATCGGCGAACGCGCGACTCAGGTCTCTCGCGATCACGGCGTCCGGCCTCGTGCTGAGGTCGTGGGGAGCCGGGGGCTCGCTGACCGGAGGAGCGATGTTCGCGAGGTCGCCCAGTCGGGTGGCGGCGAGGAGGTCGCCACGAAGCGACACCACGGCGGGGGCCACGGAAGAGGCGAGATCTAGGGCCGCGATGGCCAAGAGCACGGGCACCGCGATGGCGGCCCGATCCATCGTTCCGTGTCGCACGGCGGAAATGGATTCCGCGCTGAGGATGATGACGGTGACGCCACTCGCGAAGGTCGTGAGGGCACCCACGACGCCCTGTGACCAGGCTCGCCGTCGGTGGGCTTGGTCCAATTCACGATCCGCCGCACGAAGTCGTGCCAGGAGCCAGGTCTCATCGCCGACGCCCACAATCTCGTCACCGTGTCGAGTGGCGTCGTCGATGACGCGCGTCAATGCTGCGTGGACGCGCCGTGCCTCTTCTTCGTCACGCCACCCCAAGCGAGCCGCCAGTGTCGGTGCGACGAGACCCACGAACACGAGGGCCACCCCGAGCGTCGCGGCGCAGAGCCACGAGAGGACACCGAGGGCGACCGCCGAGACGAGACCGGCCACCGCTGCGGCGACGAGCGGTGCGGCGACGGCGGTGAGGAGATCTTGGACGCGTTCGACATCCCCGATGACGGCGTCGACCACTCCCGGGGTGGAGGGTCCGAGCCCCGCGGGAAGGAGCGGTTCCAATGCGGCGGCGGTAGTGGCGCGCAGTCGCGCCATCGCTCCGAGTGCCGCGCGGTGCGTCTCGGTGCGCTCGAGGTAGCGACCGGCGGCCTTCCCGAGCGCGAACAGCTGGACGAGACCCATCGCGACCGTGAGCGACAGGACACTCGGGCGTTCAGCGGCGCGCACGATCAGCCACGCGGACGTGGCCGCGAGTGCCACCGTCGCGAGCGACACCAGCGCTCCGGCGCCCAGTGCGCGACGGACGGCGCGGCGTTCTGCCACGAGCGCGGCTCGCAAGGGGACACGTGTGATCTCAGACACCGAAGCGCTCCGGTGCTCGCAGGGTCACGATCTGATCGGCGGCGATCTCTCGATGGGTGGCGATGATCATCGTTACGCGTTGTCGAGTGAGGACGTCGCGAATGATCGCCTCGCTCGCGGCGTCCAAGTGAGCGGTGGGCTCGTCCAGTAGCAGGACGCACGGTGAACGCAGGAGGGCGCGCGCGAGAGCGAGGCGGCGGCGTTGTCCGGCGGACAAGGTTCCACCACCCTCGCCGAGCGGTCGATCGAGCGCCACGTCGAGTTCGACAGAGCGCAACGCGGCGCGAAGATCGTCGTCCGTGAGACGCTCGTGGCCTAGTCGCAGCGCGTCGCTAATCGTGTCACCGGGTAGTTGGGGATCCTGCGGCAGCCACGCGATGGCCTCGTGCCACGAGGACTCGTCGTAGTCAGCAAGTGGAGTGCCGTCGATGGTGATCGTTCCTTCGGCGAGTTCGTCGAGTCCGGCGAGGCATCGCAGAAGCGTGGACTTACCTACGCCAGAGGGACCGAAGAGCACGGTGGTGGTCCCCGCGGGAACGTCAAAGGACACGGGCTCGAGCGACGCGTGGTCTCGTCCAACGTGGGTGGCGCGCGCATCACGCACCGAGATGGTCGGCGGCGTCCGCGGAGCTCTGCGCACGCCCGACGTGGGGAGGAGGTCGATCAGGTCCAAGACGGACGACGCGGCGGCGACGCCGTCGGACGAGGAGTGAAATTGGGCGGCGGCTCGCCGGAGTGGCAAATAGACCTCCGGGGTGACCATCAAGATGGCGAGCGCCGTGCTGAGGGCAATGTGGCCATTGAGCAGCCGAATGCCGAGCATCATCGCGACGAGGGCGGTCGCGAGACTCGCGAGCAGTTCGAGGGCGAAACTGGAGAGAAACGCGACGCGCAACGTCGCCATGGTGGAATCCCGAAGGGCGCGTCCCACGCGGTCGAGTGTGTCCACGGCGTGCCGCGAACGGTTATGGGCCTTCAGGGTGGCCATCCCAACGGCGACGTCGCCAAAGTAACTGGCCAAACACTCCTGTTCCTGCCAGCGTTCTTCCATCTTCTCCTTGGCTTCGAGACCCAACAGAACCATGAAGAGGGGCAACATGCCAACGGTGACCGCCACGATGAGCGCAGAGAACCAGTCCGTCCACGCCATCCAGACAATGAGGCCGACGGGCGCGACGGTGGCCAACACGAGAGCGGGTACGTAACCAGCGAGGTAGCTCTCGATGGCGTCAATGCCTCGCGTGCACAGTTGGACGGTGGCGTCGGTGGTGCCCGTGGCGCGGTGAGCCAGAACCGCGCGCAGCGCACGCTCACGTAGGTCGCGACGCACGGGAGCAGCCACCGCGACGCCGATCGGTTCTTGGAGCAGCGCGATCAGCATCCGCACGACGGTGATGGCGATGAGCCAGCGCACACGTCCCGCGATCGGAGCGTTGGCGTGCGCGAAAACAGACGCCAACAACGACGCGAGCACCACCGCTTGAGCGACGGTGCACACCAGAGCGAGTACGCCGCTGACGACGGCACCCACGAGAGAGCGCCGTGCCAACGGCGTGGTCGTGCTCAGGCGACGGAGCAGGGCCGAGGGGCTCTCGGCCCTGCTCATCGACTTACGCCTCGACTGGTTCGTTGATCGTCGCGGTGATCTCTTCGCCCGGACGACGCACGCGCTGACGGAAGACCCAGTAGGTCCACGCCTGGTACACGAGGACGAACGGCGTGAAGATCAGTGCCACGATGCTCATGACCTTGAGTGTGTACGGGTGTGACGCCGCGTCGGCCAAGGTGAGATTGAACCGGGGGCTGATGGACGACACCAGCGCGTTCGGGTACAAGTTGAGTAGCAACGTCGTGAACAACGTCACGATGCTGAGGGCCGTAGCGACAAAGGCCCAGCCTTCGAAACGGTCACGAATCAACCATCCCACCGACGCGAGCACCATCAGTCCGACCACCGGCAGGAACGGAGGTACGAGTCCGGCGTGGTGCATGGAACGCGTGGAGAGATACGTCCAACCCAGAAAGACGAACATGATCACGAACGTGATCGGCGCCAGCAACACACCGGCACGACGTGCACGCTCGCGCATCTGCCCGTCGGTCTTTAGTCCGAGGAAGGTTGCCCCGTGGAGAGTGAACAGCGACAGGGTCGTCAGTCCACCAACCAAGGCGTAGGGCTTCACGAGATCAAAGAATGTTCCCGTCCAGGTGGCGTTCTGACCGATCGGCACGCCGTGGACGAAGTCGGCGAACGCCACTCCCCACAGCAGGGCCGGCAGGGCCGAGCCCCAGAAGATGGCACGGTCCCACCAACGACGCCAGGACTCACTCTCCTTCTTCGAACGGAACTCAAAGGCCATACCGCGGAAGATCAGGGCCGCCAGCACCAAGAACAGCGCCAGGTAGAAACCCGAGAACACGGTCGCGTACCAGAGGGGGAAAGCAGCAAATGTGGCGCCACCCGCAGTGAGTAGCCAGACCTCATTGCCGTCCCACACGGGGCCGACGGTATTGATCAGGACTCGTCGGTCCAGATCGTCCTTGGCGAGGAACGGCAGGAGCGTACCGACACCGAAGTCGAAACCTTCGAGGAAGAAGTAGCCCAACCAGAGCACGCCGATGAGCGCGAACCACAGCTGTTCGAGCCCACTCGTGGATGTAGTGGCAAGTAGGGAAAACACAATTCCTCCTAGTAGACGAGTTCGAGAGCGCGCTCGGGCGACTCGGTAGAAGTGGCGGGGAGGGCCGAGGGGCCCTTGGTGGCCACGCGGATCATGAGACCAATCTCGAGTACCGCGAGGAACGAGTAGATCGCCGTGAAGCCGATGAGGCTGGCTGCGACGTATCCCGGAGCAATGACGGTCACCGCGTTGGAGGTCTTGAGCAGGCCGTAGACGATCCACGGCTGACGACCCACTTCAGTGAAGATCCACCCGGTCGCGTTGGCGAGGAACGGGGCCAAGAGCATCCACGACGCGAAGCGCAGGAACTTCTTCGATTTCTCGAGCCGACCCTTGCGCATGAGGTACAACCCGTAGGCGCCGAGGGCGAGGAGGAGGAAGCCGAGTCCGACCATGACGCGGAAGGTCCAGTACTCGACCCAGAGGATCGGCACGTAACTGCCCTTGCCGTACTTCGCGGTGGCTTCGGACTGCAGCTGATTGATGCCCTTGACCTGTCCGTTCCAACTGTTGGTGGCGAGCACGCTCAACAAGTGGGGGAGTCGAATCTGAAAGATCGGGTTGCCCGATAGGTCACCAACGGTGAGGAGCGAGAATGACGCCCCGTTCTGCGTGTCGTACAGAGCTTCGGCGGCGGCCATTTTCATGGGCTGCTGCTGTTCCATCTGCTTGGCTTGCGAGTCACCGAGGAAGATCGTTCCCATGCCGGCGAGAACGGTGACCACGATGGCGATACGCGCCACTTTCCCGAAGTCGCTCACGGAGTTGCCGCGACGCAAGTGGTAGGCGGCGATGGCCAACATGAACACCGAGGCGGTCAGGATCGCGCCGAAGACGACGTGCAAGTAGGCATCAATGAACGTGGAGTTCGTGATCACGGCCCAGAAGTCCGTCATGATCGCCTGCTTCTGGCCGTGCACGGTGATGACCTTGTAACCAACCGGGTGCTGCATCCAGGCATTCGCCGCGATGATGAAAATTGCCGACAGGAAGGTGCCCAAACTGGCCAACCAAATCGACGCGAGGTGGACGCGCGGGGAAACGCGGCCGCGACCGAAGATCCAAACGCCCAAGAACGTGGACTCCATGAAAAACGCCAGGAGGCCCTCAATAGCGAGCGGTGCGCCGAAAATGTTGCCGACGTAAACGCTGTAACGGGACCAGTCCATACCGAACTGGAATTCCTGCACGATGCCCGTGACCACGCCGATCGCGAAGTTGATGAGGAATAACTTCCCGAAGAATCGCGCCATGCGGTCGTAGGAATCGTCCTTTCTCTTGTACGCCACGGTCTGCAGAATCGCCACGAGGAGCCCCAACCCGATCGTCAACGGGACGAACAGGAAGTGGAACACCGTCGTGATCGCGAACTGCCATCTCGCGAGCGACACTGTTGAAATGCCTGCAATCAATTGGTTCATGCCATTGAAGGTAGGACGGCTTGATGACGGCCCTCTAGGGTCGATGGTCCTGAAATTCACATGAAGACGTCGAGCAGGGCGTCGCTCCCAACGTCACGTTTAGAGGCAGCGTGTGCTCAGGCGCCTCGGGAGTCACCGTGGTCAAGGTGCTTCTGGGCAAACAGCGCGGCCTCGGTCCGACGTTGGAACCCCAATTTGGCTAAGAGGTTCGAGACGTAGTTCTTCACCGTCTTTTCGGCCAGGAACATGGCGGCGGCAATTTCCTTGTTGGTCATGCCTTCGCTGAGTAATTCCAAGATTCGCCGTTCCTGAGCGGAGAGAGACTCGAGGCGGTTCTCTTCCATGGACCGGCGCTGGAGACGTTCGCGGACCCGCGCAATGACGTCCGCACTCATCAACGTCTCCCCATTAGCGACCCGTCGAATCGATTCGACGAGGTCGGTGCCTCGAATGTCCTTGAGCACGTAGCCGCGAGCTCCCGCGAGCACCGCCGCGTCGAGGGCTTCGTCGTCGGCGAAGGAGGTCAACATCAAACACGCCATGTCCGGCGAGATTTCTCGCAGCGATCGGCAAATCTCGATGCCGCTGCCATCCGGCAAGCGCACGTCGAGAACCGCGACGTCGATGTCGTCGGGGTTGATGAGTTCGAGGGCGTCACTAACGGTTCCCGCATCCACGATGACAGTGAGATCGTCGTGCGTTTCGAGCAATTCGCGAAGTCCCCTTCGCACAATTTCGTGATCGTCCACGAGGGCGAGTCGAATCATGTCAATCCAATCGTCGGGCGGTCCAAAGTACGAGTGTGCCACCACTTTCGCCCGGGGTCACGTCAAAACTTCCCTGCAATTCCTGCGCGCGGTCGGCGAGGTTTCGTAGACCGCGCCCCGGTGTGCGCCCAGGATGCAGGCCGACACCGTCGTCGGCCACGCACACGGTGAGTTCGCCACCGTGGAGTTCGATGCTGACGTGCACGTGAGTCGCTGAGGCGTGGCGCACGATGTTGGTGAGCAACTCGCGCAGCACTTTGATCAAGTGATCGGATGCCGTCGGGCCGACCACCGTGTCGAGGGGGCCCTCGAACGTCACGTCGACCGGGAGATCGAGTTTGGTCGTTACTTCGCCAATGATCGAGAGCACGCGACCGCGCAGCCCAGCCGTGGGTGCAGTGCGTTCGCGCGTGATTTCGAAAATCGTCGTCCGAATCTCTCGAATGGTGGCGTCGAGGTCATCAATGGACGACGTCACTCTCTCGCGCGAGGCGGGCTCTAAGTTTGAATTCAACACGGACTGGAGGGACAGACCGACGGCGAACAGACGTTGGATGACCGTGTCGTGCAGGTCCCGGGCCATCCGTTCGCGCTCTTCGGTCAGGGTCAATTCGCGTAACTGTGCTCGTAATAAGGCCTTGTCGACAATGAGGCTCGCGGCTCGACCAAAACCTTCGACGAGAGCTTCGTCCTCTTCGCTAAAGACTTCTCCGTCGAGACGATCGCATAAGTACAAAGTGCCGAACACGCGACCATCGCCAGAGAGGACGGGCACACCGAGAAACGTGGTCATCGTGGGGTGATTCGCGGGAAACCCGACCGAGTCGGGCTCGTGGTCTATATGGGGACTGCGTCGCGACTTGGCGTCGTGCAAGACACCCCCGAGGAGCCCGTGACCCGTCGGGAGATCGCCAATGCGTCGTTGTTCTTCGGCGGTGAGTCCGTAGGCAATGAATTGGTTGAGTTCACTTCCGTCGCTCGTGGAAATGCCGAGAGCGCCGTATCGTGCACCCGCGAGTTCGCTGGCCACTGAGACAATCGAGCGCAACAGAACGGGCAGATCCAGTTCGCTTTCAATGAGCAACATCGACTCAATGAGTGCATGCAAGCGCTCGGGATCCGAAACGCGATGGAAGGGCACGCCGCTAGGTTCTCACATCCAGCCCGCGTGATGTACTAACCCCGAGGAAATGTCCAGTGCACTCGCTCGCCGGAGACCACCATCAGGGAAATCGCAATCAAGGAGGCCCCTCGATCTAATGACGACGCCAATTTGGAATTCGTTCCTAAGACCCCGAGGGCGTCGTCGAGATTCGGGAGGTGGGCGACGCCTGTTGCTTGCACTGACCAGGTATCGCGGTCGCCGTCGGCGCCGTCCACCTGCACCGCGAGAACGTCGCCCCGACGAGCGGCCTCGATGACGGCTTCTTCGTCCGAGGCGAGAAGTAGATGGTGATCCGTGAGATGGATGAACACCGGCAGGGCGGCGGGCATGCAGCGCACGGAGATGAGGACCCGAGCGAGGGCGGCCTCCTCTAGGCGGACGAGGCATAACTCGTCGGCCAAGATCTCACGATCAAACAGTCCACCTGTTTGCATTGCCATTGCCCTCAGCATGGACCCAACTACCCCATTTCGGGGTAGGGTCCGAGGTCCCAAATTCCCTCAATTGGTTGAGAAGCCCCGTGTGGGGACTAGAGCAACGTCGGAGAAAGCCTGGGCGGACCCGACGAAGATCGCAGTGGCTTTCCGTTTGATTCGTCCAGGTTTTGGGGACTCGCGTGGCGCGCCGAAAGTCGTCGATAACACGCCGCCGGGGTGCCCTTTTGCATTCCTCAGGAATTTCGGTAGAATGACTAGCCGGTCTCACGGGGTATCCCATGAGACCACCCGCACCGCGACCGAGTGGTCCGTGCTTGCTGTACCGCAACAAGGAGAAGGAACCTGAGTAAGCCGAAGGAAGATGCGTTCACCGTAGAGGGCACGGTCGTCGAACCGCTGCCGAATGCGATGTTTCGCGTCGAATTGGAAAACGGGTACACCGTCCTCGCTGTGAGTTCCGGAAAGATGCGCATGCACCGCATCCGGATTCTTCCCGGGGACAAGGTCCAGGTAGAGATCACGCCGTATGACATGCAGCGCGGTCGTATTACCTACCGGTACAAGTAGTCCTCGGTCCAGGTTCACGAGAGTCGAGAAAGAAATAACTGATGAAGGTTCGAGCCAGCGTCAAGCCAATGTGCGAGAAGTGCAAGGTCATCCGCCGAGAGGGTCACGTCCGCGTGATCTGTGAGAACCCGCGTCACAAGCAGCGCCAGGGCTAGGAGAGGAACGAAATGGCCCGTATTTCCGGAGTTGACATCCCGCGCGAGAAGCGTACGGTGATCTCACTCACATATATCTATGGCATCGGCCCGACCACGGCCCAGCAGATCTGTGCCGCTACCGGCATCGATGAGTCGACGCGAGTTCGCGACCTCACCGATGCGGACGTCAACAAGTTGCGTGCGTGGATCGACCAGAACCTGACGGTGGAGGGTGACCTTCGCCGTGACGTGTCCCAGGACATCAAGCGCAAGATGGAAATCAACTGCCTGCAGGGGATTCGCCACCGCAAGGGTCTGCCCGTTCGCGGACAGCGCACTCGTACCAATGCTCGCACCCGTAAGGGACCGAAGCGCACTGTCGCCGGTAAGAAGAAGGTGAAGAAGTAATGGCGAAGCCCACGGCTACTCGCAAGCCCCGCCGCAAGGAGCGCAAGAACATTGCGTTCGGCGTCGCGCACATCAAGAGTTCGTTTAACAACACCATCGTGTCCATCACTGACCCCGAAGGCAATGTCCTCTCGTGGGCCAGTTCCGGCAACGTCGGCTTCAAGGGTTCGCGCAAGTCGACGCCCTACGCCGCACAGTTGGCCGCAGAGAAGTGCGCCCGCGCGGCGATGGAGCACGGCGTGAAGAAGGTCGACGTGTTGGTGCGCGGCCCCGGTTCCGGACGAGAGACGGCGATTCGTTCCATCGCCGCGGCCGGCATTGAGGTCGTCAAGATCCAAGACGTCACCCCGATCCCCCACAACGGCTGCCGCCCCAAGAAGCGTCGTCGAGGCTAAGGAAAGTTATGGCTCGTTACACCGGACCCGTTTGTCGACTCTGTCGTCGTGAGCGCACCAAGCTCTTCTTGAAGGGCGAGCGCTGCTTTACGACGAAGTGCCCCGTCTCTGAAAACTCCGACCGTCAGACCCGTGCGTACCCGCCGGGCATGCATGGCAACAGCCGTCAGCGCCAGGGCTCGGAATACCTGACGCAGCTTCGTGAGAAGCAGAAGGCCCGCCGAATCTACGGTCTGCTGGAAAAGCAGTTCCGCAACCTCTACGAAGAGGCCAACCGTCGTCCGGGCATCACCGGTACCACGCTGTTGCAGTTCCTCGAACTTCGTTTGGACAATGTCGCGTACCGCGCCGGCTGGGGTGCGAGTCGCGCCCAGGCTCGCCAGTTTGTCTTGCACGGTCACGTGACCGTCAACGGCAAGCGCGTGACGATCCCGAGTTTCCGCGTTCGCCCCGGCGACGTCGTGGCGCTGAAGAGCGTGACGCGCGAGAACTTCAACGTCGTTCGCAACCGTGACGTGCTTGACCGCACGGTTCCCGGTTGGCTCGAGACTGGCGACAATGGCTTCAACGTGACCGTTCGCGTTGTGCCCGTTCGCGAGCAGATCGACGAGTCGATCCACGAGCAGCTCATCGTTGAGCTGTACTCGAAGTAGTCCGCACCACCACCCGTTACTTACGCAAGGAGTCCCAATGCTCATCATCCAGCGCCCCACCGTTGAGGCCATCGGCGAAGAGCAGAACAACCGTCAGGCTTTCGCCATCGGCCCGCTCGACCCTGGTTTCGGCCACACGATCGGTAATTCTCTTCGTCGCACTCTGCTCAGCTCGATCCCGGGTGCCGCAGCGACCAAGGTGAAGTTTGACGCTGTTCTCCACGAATTCGGTGTTATCGAAGGCGTGAAGGAAGACGTACAGGACATCTGCTTGAACTTGAAGGACCTGCTCCTCAAGGTCGAGAGCAATGAGCCCGTCACGCTGCGTCTCGAAAAGCGTGGCGAGGGCGCCGTGACCGCGGCGGACCTGTCCGCGAACGCTGACGTGGAGATCCTCAACCCCGGCCTGCACCTCGCTTACTTGACGAGTGCCAAGTCCGTTCTCGCCTTCGACCTCACGGTCGAGCGCGGTAAGGGCTACGTCGGTGCCGAAGGCAACAAGGCCGGTTCGACCATCGGCGTGATCCCGCTGGACGCCATCTTCTCGCCCGTGCGTCGCGTGACCTTCGAAATCGAGCCCGTGCGCGTCGAGCAGTCCAAGGACTTCGACCGACTGATCATTGACGTTGAGACCGATGGTTCGATCAGCCCGAGCGAGGCCGTCGCGTCCGCTGGTAAGACCCTGCGCACTCTGGTCGGACTCATTGCCAGCTTCGACGAAGAGGCTCCGGCCCTCGAGTTGGGCGACGTGGGCACCGCGGTGGCCGCAGCCAGTGAGCTCGACATTCGCATCGAAGAACTCGGTCTTACCGAGCGTTCGCGCAACTGCCTCAAGCGTGCCGGTATCAACACGGTCGCCCAGTTGGTGAACTGCACCGAGCGCGACCTGACATCTATCACGAACTTCGGCGCCACCTCGCTGAAGGACGTTCAAGACCGCCTCGACGAGCGCGGCCTTTCCCTTCGGACGGAGGACTAAGTCATGCGAGCAACTCCCAAGCGCGGACGTCGATTTGGCGGTGACGCCGCTCACCAGAAGGCCATGATGGGCAACCTCGTGGCGTCGCTGATCGCGGCCGAGGCCATCACGACCACGGAAGCCAAGGCCAAGGCCCTGCGACCCATCGTCGAGAAGTGCGTGACCGCGGCGAAGAATTCCCCTGAAGGTTCCGTGCACGCCCATCGGCGTGTTGTGGCCTTCATTCGGGACAAGGACATGACGCACAAGCTCTTCACGGAGATTGCGCCGCGCTACACCGAGCGTCCTGGTGGCTACACCCGCATCTTGAAGCTGGGTCCGCGTCCGGGCGACAACGCCCCGATGGCGCGCATTGAGTTCGTTTGATCCACTCAATGTGGTGCACCGCCGCTGGCGGTTAGACCTCGCGTACGACGGCACGAGTTTCCGCGGATTCGCGGAACAGCCGGGCCAAGAGACAGTTGTCGGCGTGCTGCGTGACGCCCTGCAACGGACAGCTCGACTCACGTCAGCCCCCGACATTGTGGGCGCGGGGCGTACTGATGCCGGCGTGCACGCGTTTGCTCAAGTGGTCCACGTCGACTTACCCGATCCCATCTACGCCGATGAACGTGGCGCGGAAGGGGATCGTTTGATGCGCTCCCTTAACAAGCAACTGGCCGGACGAATCGTCGTCGTTCGGGCCTTGGCGCTGGATGACACGTTTCACGCCCGTTTTTCGGCGACCTGGCGCGCCTACCGATACCTCGTCGTCGAATCCGACCGGCCCGCTCTCGCCCTCACGTCAGTATCCGCGTGGACGGTGCCGGGTCCGCTGGACCTTGACCTGATGAACGAGGCAGCGTCGATCTTCCTCGGAAATCACGATTTCCGCTCGTTCTGCCGTCGCCCGGCCGGAGGACCCGTGGGGGAACCGCTGCGTCGGACGGTGCTCGAAGCCCGCTGGCGGCGACTGAGCGACGAATGGGGGCTCACCGTGGACGGCTCGCCCGTCCTGCGCTTCGATATTCGAGCGAACGCGTTTTGTCACCAAATGGTCCGGTCTCTGACGTCGGCGATCGTGGCCGTGGGGCAAGGAAAATGGGACATTTCTGACCTTTCGGGTCGATTAGAAGCGCCCGAGCGCCGGGGTCTGCCGTCCCCCGCACCGGCCGGAGGCCTTAGTCTGATCGGGGTCGGATATTCCGAACTTGCCGGAGGGGCCTCCGGTTTTGTATCGTAGAGAGTCCCTTGGTGACGCCGCTTGGCGTTGCACTCAAGATCGCTGAAGGAAGAACTGTGCGTACGTACTCACCGAAGGCTGCGGAGATCACGCGGGCCTGGCACGTCATCGACGCCGAGGGCCTTGTCCTTGGTCGTTTGGCCACCGAGGTCGCGAGCTTGCTCCGCGGCAAGCACCGCACCTACTACGCGGCGCACCTCGACACGGGTGACAATGTCATCATCGTCAACGCCGACAAGATCGTCGTCACGTCCAACAAGGCTGACCAGAAGTTCGCGTACCGTCACTCGGGTTACCCGGGTGGTCTGCGTGCGACGAGTTGGAAGGACCTGCTCGACAACGACCCGGAGAAGTTGGTCTTCGACGCGGTCAAGGGCATGGTCCCGAAGAATCGACTCGGTCGCGCGCAGATGGACAAGCTCTTTGTCTACGCCGGACCCGAACACCCGCACGCGGCGCAGCAGCCCGTGAAGTACGACACCTCCGCGATTCGTCGCGGTTAATCAGGAGACATTGTGACTGCACCGCTCACCCAAACCACCGGCCGCCGCAAGGAGGCCGTCGCACGGGTTCGTCTTCGTCCCGGCACCGGCACCATCACGATCAACGGCCGGGCCTTTGATAACTACTTCACCTCCGCCACGCACCGTCAGCTCGTCACCGAGCCGCTGCGTTTGACGGACACGGAAGTCACCTACGACATCGACGCCACCATCGAAGGTGGCGGCGTCGCGGGTCAGGCGGGCTCGCTCCGTCTCGGCATCGCGCGTTCGTTGATTGAACTCGACGAGAACCTTCGTCCGGCCTTGAAGAAGGCCGGTCTTCTCACGCGTGACGCGCGTAAGAAGGAGACCAAGAAGTACGGTCTCAAGAAGGCTCGTAAGGCACCGCAGTACTCGAAGCGATAGTCGCCATGGCCGTGCACTTCGGCACGGACGGGATTCGCGGTCGAGCCGACGAAACGATCACGCCACAGTTGGCGAATCAGCTCGGTCGTGCGGTGGCGAAGGTCTTCTCCGGTCAGCACGTTTTCGTTGGTTACGACACCAGAGAGTCGTCGCCCTCCCTCGCCGCAGCGGCGTTGGCGGGACTACGCGCGGGCGGGGCACCGGTCACCAACCTGGGTGTCTTTACAACTTCGGGTGTCGCCGTCATCTGCGAACAACGCGGAGGTGTGGGTGTCATTGTTTCCGCCAGCCACAATCCTTATTATGACAACGGCCTGAAGGTCGTCGGACCGGGGGGATCGAAGCTAGACCACGACACCGAGATGGCTCTCGAAGAAGCCCTGCACTCAGTCGTGGGTGAGTCGGGACCGTTTGACGACGTTCCGGTCGATCTCAGCGCGCACGAGGACTACCTCTCGCGATTGCAGGCTGTTCTCTTACCCGGGGCGCTGCAGGGACTACGTGTCGTCCTCGACTGTGCGAACGGAGCCGCGAGCTCCTTCGCGCCCACGTTGTTTCGGACGCTGGGCGCCGACGTTCAGGTGATGCACGCCGCACCCAACGGGACGAACATCAACCGCGACTGCGGTTCGACTCACCCGGAGTCCTTGCAGGATCGCGTACGCACGACGGGTTCGGATCTCGGACTCGCTTTCGACGGTGACGCTGATCGCCTCGTCGCCATTGATTCGCACGGCAATGTTCGTGACGGTGACGACCTCATGGTGCTCTTCGCGCTCGATCGACACGACGAAGGCCGACTGGGCGGAGCCCTCGTCGTGACGACGATGTCAAACCTCGGTCTGCGGCGCGCCATGCGCAACGCGCGCATCGCTCTCATTCAGACCGACGTGGGGGACCGCAACGTGGTTCTCGCGCTCGAAGAAAATGATCTGCAGTTCGGTGGCGAACAATCGGGCCACTTGATATTTCGCGACGTGCTACCGACGGGTGACGGCATGTTGAGTGGTCTGTTGTTGTGCGATTTGGTTCGACGCAAGGGTCGACTGAGTCAGCTCGCCGACGGTGCGTGGCAGCGTCTGCCGCAAAAGTTGATCAACGTTCCCACGACGGTGTTCGACGCCGCGTTTGTTGACGACCTCTATCACCAACATTGTCGAGATTTCGACGTGAGTGAAGGCGATGCTCGACTCTTGGTGCGACCATCGGGAACCGAACCCGTCGTTCGCGTGATGATCGAAGCGCTCGATGAAGCGATGGTGGATTCCTTTGTGCAGGGCGTGCGTGCACAGTTCACGTCGCCTTCATGATGACGAACGAGTGAGCCCCCTAGACTTGGCCCCATGTGCGGCATCATTGGCGTTGTCGGCTCCTCCGACGCTCTTCCCATCCTCCTCGAGGGCTTAGAACGTCTCGAATACCGCGGGTACGACTCCGCGGGCGTGGCCCTGCAGGACGCCGCCCATCTCTGGCGAGCGCGGTCGGCCTCGGGCACCGAATCAGTGAGCGCCCTCATTGATCTGTGCGAGAGCGCGCCGCGGGACGCCAGTGCCGGCATCGGGCACACGAGGTGGGCGACCCACGGGGCGCCCGGCGAGCACAATGCGCACCCGCACACGGACTGTTCGGGGGGCCTCGCTCTCATTCACAATGGCATCATCGAGAATCACGCCGAGTTGGCCGAAGCCCTCACGGCCCGCGGACACGTCTTCACCTCGGTCACCGACACCGAAGTTCTGGCGCACCGTATTGAGGAGTTCCGTCGCGAAGGTCTGAATCTTGAAGAGTCCGTGCGCGCGACCTTGAACGAAGTGCGCGGGGCATTCGCAATTGCCGTTCTCGACATTGAAGAACCCAACGTCATCGTTGCGGCACGACGAGTGTCACCACTCATCGTGGGCACCGCCGCTCATTGCACTTACCTCGCCAGTGACGTGCCGGCGATCTTGGACCGCGCCGAGCGTTTCTACGTGGTCGACGATGACCAGGTCTGTGTCCTGACACCTCAGGGCTTCCACGTCACCGATCTGACGGGCGCACCCTCGACCTTGAATGAACTCGTCGTGAACTGGGACTTGGAAGCCGCGCAGAAGGGTGGCTTCGACACCTTCATGGAAAAAGAGATGCACGAACAGCCCGGGGCCATCACCGCCACGTTGCTCGATCGTGTGCGCGACGGCGACATCATCTTTGACGAACTGCGCATCGAGGACGATCGTCTCCGACACGTCGAAAAGGTGACCCTCGTCGCGTGTGGGTCGAGCTATCACACCGCCATGGTCGCGAAATACGCGATTGAACGCTGGGCGCGCGTGGCCGTGGAAGTCGACATCGCGAGTGAATTCCGCTACCGCGACCCCATCGTGGACGGTACATCTCTGGTGATCGGCGTGTCGCAGAGTGGTGAAACGATCGACACGATCACCGCGCTGCGTGAGGCCAAGAGTCGGGGCGCAATGGTGGTGGCGATCACGAATATCGTCGACTCATCGATGGCTCGCGAAGCCGACGCCGTGCTCTACACACGAGCGGGTCTTGAGATCTGCGTGGTGGCAACCAAGACCGTGCTCGCCCAGATCGTCGCGCTCGAAATGTTGGCCCTCCGCCTCGCGCAACTGCGCGGCACACTCTCCGCGGCCGACATCGAGAGCCTGCTCGAACGCTTGCACGAAATTCCCGCGCTCGTCGAACACGTGCTGGCGAGTGATGCCGCGGTGGCTCGCGTCGTCGAAGAGGTGAAGGACACTCGGGATTTCTTCTTCCTCGGACGCAACGTCGGCTACCCGACGGCCCTCGAGGGTGCACTCAAGTTGAAGGAAATTACCTACGTACACGCGGAGGGGTATCCGGCCGGCGAACTGAAACACGGACCGCTCGCGTTGATTGAGCCCGGAGTGGTCGTGATCGCCATGATCACCAACGAGGAACTCAAGGAGAAGTTGTTCGCGAACTTGGCCGAGGTGAAGTCACGAGGGGCCACCGTGATCGCGGTCGCGCACGAAAACAATCAGGACGTCGCCGCGGTGGCGGACTACGTCCTGTGGGTGCCGGTGACGGTGAGTCTGTTGTCACCTCTCCTCGACATGGTGGCGCTGCAACAATTCGCGTATCACCTGGCCCAGGCGCGAGGACTCAATGTGGATCGTCCTCGCAATCTGGCGAAGACCGTCACCGTCGAATGACCACCGTCGGCGTCGGTATCGATTTGGTCGACGTGGAACGTTTCGACCAAATCATTTCTCGCCGCCCCGCGCTACTCACGCGACTATTCACCGAAGACGAACTCGCCGAGTGTTCGGGGCGTTCTGAGCGTCTAGCGGCGCGCTTCGCGGCGAAAGAAGCGGTGCTGAAAGTGTGCGGCGCCGGTATCGGGGCAGCGCGTTGGCGCGACATCGAGATTCTGAAGACTCCCTCGGGCGCACCGGTCGTGCGCGTTCAGCGCAGCGCTGACGAGCTCGCTCGACGATGCGGCGTCGAGACCTGGCATCTCTCCCTCACACACACCGACGTGGCGGCGGGCGCCGTGGTTGTGGGATCTGCCTCATGATTCCATTACTCAGTGCCGACGAGATGCGCGCCGCTGACGGCGCCGCGGTGGCGCGCGTGGGTCAGGACGCATTGGTGACGCGAGCGGGATACGCCGTTGGTTTGACGGCCGCCTCGATGCTCGGAACTCTCTACGGTCAGCGCGTCGCCGTCGTGGCCGGTCCCGGGCTCAACGGCGCCGATGGTCGCGTCGCCGCGGAGTGGTTGCGTTCGCGAGGTGCCCACGTGCGCGTGATCGATGCGACGAACGCCCCCGCTCGTCTCGTGGGGTACGACCTCGTGATTGATGCCGCCTACGGTCTTGGTTGTTCGCGCGCCTACTACGCGCCCGACGTCGACGATCACACCCTGGTGTTGGCCGTGGACGTGCCGAGCGGCGTCGAGGCGGATTCGGGCGACGTCATGGGTCGACCGATGGTGGCGGACGTGACGTTGGCTCTCGGAGCCGTCAAGCCCGGTCATCTGATTGGTCCGGCCATTGAATTCGTTGGCGACCTACGCTTCGCCGGTTTGGACATTGTGGACGGGTCGCGCAGTGGTGTGGTTGAGACGAGCGACCTCGCGTTTTTCGTGCGTCAACATCGAGACGATCACAAGTGGCGCCACGCCGTGCTCCTCGTCGCGGGTTCGGCCACTATGCCGGGAGCGGCGTCGCTCGCCACCCACGGGGCACTATCGACCGGGGCATCGATGGTTCGGGTATGTGTTCCCGGCGTGAAGGCCAGTCGCTTGTCGAGTCTGCCGAGTGAGGCGGTCGTGGTGGAAGCCACGGTCGAGGAGCTCGCCGAACTCTCCGTGTCGGTCTCGACTCGACTCCACGCTCTGGTGATCGGTCCGGGACTCGGTCGCGATCCGGAAGTCCGCCGACAGGTGCGCGCGCTCATTGAGCGCGCCCGCGTTCCGGTCGTGCTCGACGCCGACGGTCTGCACGCCGTCGATGTGCCTTGGCTCGCGAATCGTCGCTACAGCGACGCGCCCATTGTCCTGACGCCACACGACGGTGAGTACACCGTTCTCTACGGCCGTGAACCGGGCGAAGATCGTCTCGAAGCCGCGCGTTCGCTCGCTCGTGACACGCATTGCGTCGTCCTTCTCAAAGGTCCGACCACCATCGTGGCCAATCCCGAAGGGGACGTGCGTGTCGTGCGAGCGGGCACGCCCGCACTGGCGACCGCCGGAACCGGCGACGTGCTCGCGGGCATGATCGCCGGAGCCCTCGCGCGCGGACACGCTCCGGTCGCCGCCGCCTCCCTCGCCGCCCACCTCCACGGCCTCGCGGGCGCGCGACTCCCGGTATACGGAGCGGCCCACCAACTCGTCGACACCGTCGCGGACATTCTCGGGGAGATGACTCGTGCCGGTTGAAGGAGTCCGGCGGCCCGCCTGGGCGCAGATTTCGCGCGGCGCCCTTCGGCATAACTTGTCGGTGCTACGGACGGTGCTCGGCAGCAGTGTCGTGTGCGCCGTGGTCAAGGCCAACGGGTACGGGCACGGAGCCGTCGTCGCGGCCCAGACGCTGAGTGAGGCTGGGGCCGCCGGTCTGGCGGTTGCCATAGTGGACGAAGGTGTCGAACTACGGGCGGCGAACCTGACGGATCCCATCCTGCTGTTGTCCGAAGTTCCCGCGGACACGGTGCGCGATGCCTTGGAAGAGTCGCTGACGTTGACCGTGGGATCCCTCGACGGCGCCCACGCGATCAAAGACGCCGCTCGACACCTCGGCGGCCGCAATCGAGTCCACATCAAAGTGGACACGGGGATGCACCGCATGGGCATCGCGCCTCGCGAACTGGACGACGTGCTCGACGTGCTCACGTCGGTGCCCTCCATCGTCATCGAGGGGATGTACACCCACTTCGCGGCGGCTGATTCGTCGGACGCTGCCGACCGCGAATTCTGTGCTCTGCAGATGTCCCGATTCGATGAGGTGGTTGCTCGCGCCGCAGCCCGAGGCGTCACGCCACCCGTGCTGCACACGGCTAATTCGGCCGCGGCCTTAGGTATTCCCGCGGCCCGTCGCTCCATGTCACGCGTCGGACTCGCGCTGTATGGTCATCTGCCTGACCCGTCGCTGCAGGCGGTGCTCGACGTCCACGGTCTCGCGCTGCGGCCCGCGCTGTCGCTGCACGCTCGCGTGACGGCCGTGCGGCACCTCTCCGCGGGTGAGCGTCCGAGCTACGGTCGCCGGCGTCCACTGCCGGCCGACGCCACGGTGGCGACGGTGCCTTTCGGGTATGCCGACGGGTATCCCCGTCGACTTTTTGACGCCGGGGCGGAGGTTCTCATCAATGGGCGACGTCACCCGTTGGCGGGCACGGTCACGATGGATCAACTGGTGATTGATTGCGATGACAGTGCGGTGAACGTGGGTGACGAAGTGGTCCTCCTTGGTCGACAGGGCAACGACGTCATCACCGCGGAAATGTGGGCCCGCTGGAGTTCGACCATTACGTGGGAGATCCTGTGCGGCATTGGCGCTCGCGTGCCTCGCGTTGTCGTCGACGAATGAAGCCGGTGTTTCTCGCTCGCATGCGCGCGTGCACCGCGTGCCGTCTGTGCGAGCAGCGCACGCAGGTCGTGGTGGGCACGGGCGACGAGAGCGCACGACTGATCATCCTCGGTGAGGCCCCCGGGCGAACAGAGGACGAGGGCGGTGAACCGTTTCGCGGGCGCAGTGGTCGATTGCTCTTTGAATTACTCGCCGAGATTGGCGTGACGCGTGAGGATTGCTTCATCACGAACGTCGTCAAGTGTCGACCACCGAAGAACCGGACACCCACGAAAAGCGAAATCGAGTCGTGTCGACCGTGGTGGGAGCAGCAACTGTCCTACTTTCGTGCCTCGATTGTTCTCACTCTCGGCAACACCGCCACGCAGACCGTGGTGGGCCACCGCGAGCCGATGAGTGGGTCACACGGCAATCCCGTGGCGATTCACGGTCACGTGATCGTTCCGACGTATCACCCGGCTGCGGCCCTGCGCGGGGGCAATAGCGTGGTAGCCGTGATGCGCGAGGACCTCGACGTGGTGGCCAGGCTGATGAAGGAGCGCGCGTGACGTGGCGTCGCCGAGCCGCCACCAGTGAGCAGGCCCAGCGGGCGGGCGAGGATTTCTCGACCGTCGTACGCGCGGGGGACATCGTGCTACTCGAAGGCCCCTTGGGAGCGGGCAAGACCACATTTGTGCAGGGCGTCGCTCGCGGTCTCGGGGTCACCGAGAGAGTGACGAGCCCCACTTTCACCGTCGTTCGTCAGCACGCCTGCCACGGTCATCCCACCATTTCGACCTTGCATCACGCGGACGTCTACCGAATTCATCATCTCGACGAGGTCGTCGATCTCGCCCTGGGTGAGTTGGTAGAAGAACGAGGAGTGGCGCTCGTGGAGTGGGGAGAACTCGCTGCATCGGTCTTTGGCGATGACGTCCTACGTCTGTCCATTGCCGTGGACGACGACGACGTCCGCATCATCACGGCGACGACGACGAAGGAAGATCGTCGTGAAGCCCTGGACGCCTGGAGCTCGACATGAACGTGTTGGCGATCGAAACTGCGACCACGGTGTGCGCGATCGGTCTGGCTCGTGGTAGCGAGTACGAGGTGCGCCTCCTCGATGACGAACGCCGTCATACTGAGGTCCTCGTCGACGGGATTGCGTCGCTACTGAAAGAGTTTTCCCTCACGCCACGCGACCTCGACCGCGTCGTGGTCGATCGAGGCCCGGGCCTCTTCACGGGTCTTCGCGTGGGTCTCGCTACCGGACAGGGCCTCGCGAGTGCGCTGGGTATCGACGCGGTGGGCGTGACGTCTCTCGAGTTACTCGCTCACGGGGCCCACGGGAGCGGTGTGCGTGGTCATCTGGTGGCCCTGGTCGACGGACGTCGGGGCGAAGTCTTCGCGCAGGTGTTTTCGCTCACCGATGACGTCGAGGCCGAGAGCACGCACCTCGTGACGACGGCGTTGGACGTCGCCATCGAATGGGGGACGAGTGGTCGTCCCGTGACGATGGTGGGGGACGGCGCGGCGCGCTACGCCGACGTCCTCGCCCCGGTGCCGAATGTCGAGGTGCTCAGCGCCACCATTCCCTCGTTAGAAGCCGCACTCACGATCGGTGCCGTTCGCGCGCCCGGCGAACTACGCCCCCTGTATCTTCGCGAGGCCGACGCGGTTGCCAACTTCACGACGCGACAACGACCATCGTGAGCCACCAACCCTGGGTCATTCGAGAAGCGTCCCGCCGAGACCTCAAGGATCTCCTGACGATTGAGGAAGCGCAGTTCCCTGAGCCGTGGACCAAACGGATGATGCTGGACGAAATAACGAACCACGAGACTCGTCGCTACACGGTGGCGGTGGAAGCGGGAGTGGTGGTGGGGTATCTCGGCGTCATGTTCGTGATGGACGAGTTGCACGTCAACACCATTGGAACTTTGCCCGGACACGAGGGTCGAGGCATCGCAACGTCCCTCCTCAACGACATGTGGCCGGTGGCGCGCGCCAGGGGCGTTCTGCGCGCGACGCTGGAAGTGGCTGTGTCGAATACGCGCGCGCAGGACTTGTACCGACGCTTCGGGTTCGCGCCGGTGGGCGTGAGGAAGAACTACTACGCCAAGATTGGTGAGGACGCCCTGGTTCTGTGGGCGGACGTCCCCGCCACGTTGTCGGCTGACGGCTCTACGCTCTCTTCGTGACCACCATTCTCGGTATCGAAACGAGTTGTGACGACACGGCTGCCGCCGTCGTGGACGACACGCTGAGCGTCCGCAGCTCGGTGATCGAGAGTTCCATTGACGAGCACCGTGATTTCGGGGGCGTGGTGCCCGAGCTGGCAGGTCGCGCGCACCTGCGGACGATCTCACCCGTTGTGGAACGCGCGCTCGTTCGCGCGGGTCTTGACCCGTTGCGACCCGAGATCGATGGCGTTGCGGTCACGAGTGGACCCGGACTCATCGGGTCACTTCTGGTGGGTCTGTCCGCGGCGAAGGCGTACGCCTTCGCGTGGGGCGTGCCGTTCGTAGGCGTCAATCACCTCGAGGGACACCTCTTTGCCCCTCTGCTCGAGAAACCCGATCTCGCCTGGCCCGTCCTCACCATCTTGGTGTCGGGTGGTCACTCGATGTTGATCCTCCACGAGTCACCCGGGGTTCATCGCATTTTGGGTGAGACCATTGACGACGCGGCCGGTGAGGCGTACGACAAGGTGGCTCGTTGGCTCGGCCTCGGCTACCCCGGGGGGCCGGCTATTGATCGACTGGCGCAGGACGGAAACGACAAGGGACTCGCCTTGCCGGTGTCGATGACCGGTCCGGATTTTGACCTCTCATTTTCTGGTCTCAAGACCGCAGTCGTGCGGGCCACGGAGAAGCACCCTGAGGTTTCCATTGAGGACGTTGCTGCCTCTTTTCAACGTGCGGTGTGTGAGCAGCTTCTGCGCAAGGCGCGGCGCGTCCTTGATGACTACGAGGTTGCCGGTATCGCGGTCGCGGGCGGCGTCGCGGCGAATTCCACGCTGCGCGCTCAGGTGAGTGCGCTCGCCCAGGAGCGAGACCTCGAGTGTCACTTGCCGAGTCTGACGATGTGCACGGACAACGCGGCGATGATCGCGGCGGCGGGACTCTTTCGTCTCCGCACCGACGGGGCAAGTTCGTGGTCACTCTCCGCGGACCCGAACTGGTCGCTGGCGGCGTTGTCGTGAGCGAGCGGTGGCGTCCCCTCGACGTCGCTGACGTGGATCCCGACCCCTTCGTTCAGTTCGCGGCCTGGTGGTCGGAGGGGTCGCCCGAGATGTTCGAGCCTCAGTCCATTGTGCTCGCCACCGCGGACGATGAGGGTCAGCCGCACGCACGGTACGTCTTGTTGCGACACGTTGATACAACGTCGTTCGGCTTTTATACGAATTACGACTCGCAAAAAGGTCGGGATCTTCACGTCAATCCTCGGGCCGCGCTGCTGTGGTACTGCGAACCACTCGGGCGCCAAGTTCGCATTGAGGGTGGCGTCTCCGTAATGAGCGAGCAGGCGAGTGACGAGTACTTTGCCTCACGACCTCGTGGTCATCAGATTGGTGCTTGGGCCAGCGCCCAGAGCCAGCTGCTACCGAGCCGAGCGGATCTCGAAGCACGGACCCAGGAAATCGCGACGCGCTTCGAGGGACGTCCGATCGCACGGCCGGAGCGATGGGGTGGGTACCGACTCGTGCCCGCGCGCTTTGAGTTTTGGCAACATCGGCAGGATCGTCTCCACGATCGCGTGGTGTACGTCAGCGTGCGCGGCGAATGGCGCACGCAACGACTGTCGCCGTAAGACGAACTAGTTCGCCAATGGCGCCGAGGTGCGAGCGTGCGAGCGTGCGAACATCGCCGTGAGTGTGCGCCACAAGACCTTGAGGTAGACCCCGACCGTCCAGTTATTCACGAAATCGACGTCAATCTGGAGCCGCTTCGGGAGGAGCTCTTCTAAGTACATTCGCTCATTTTCCTCCGGCGTGTTTCCGGTCAAGAGCTTCTCTTGGTTCACCATGGTGGCGGGTCCCGCGATGCCGGGTGGAACGCTCAAGGTAACCATCGCGAACGGCGGATAGTGGGACACGTACTCCGCACTCTGTGGCCGTGGGCCGACCATGCTCATGCTGCCGAGTACCACATTGACGAGTTGGGGCAACTCGTCCAACTTCGACTTCCGCAAGAACTGACCCACCGGCGTGATGCGAGGGTCGCTTTTTCCCACCACTTTTACGTCGGAGCCGCTCGGGGCATTTTGCATGCTGCGGAACTTGTACATCGTGAAGGGCTGCTGCCCTCGTCCGATTCGTTGCGCACGGTAAATCGCGGGACCCGGCGACGTGGTCCTGACGACGATGGCCAAGACGAGTTGGACAGGCAGCGAAAGTATCAATAGGGGCGTGGCGATCACGAGGTCCAGCGTGCGCGCGATGAAGCGTTGACGCGCATTCATGGGGCAGTCGTCAGCGGGGGCGATCAACGTGGTTCCAGTCCGAGATGTGCGGGAAAACTTCAACAAAGTATGCCATACGAAAATGGCGAATTATCCAGTGAAATCGAGGTTTAACAGTGACAAAAGTTCATCATGTTGTCCGGTGCTCACCGCCCACGTTGGTCGTCACGCCACGTTGACATCCAGGACATCGTCTGTTTAATTCCTTCTTCGAGTGGGACAGGTCGAAATTGTGGGAAGGTCTCTCGGAGTTGGGTGATGCTGGCTCGAGAGCTCCGAATATCGCCACGACGAGGTTCAGCGTGGACGCGTTCGACGGATGTTCCGAGAACATTTTCGATGACGCCCGCGACGTCCAGCACGGTGATTGATGAGCCGGAAGCGAGATTCACCACGGGTGCTGCGAAGGACACATCATCCAGCACGGTGTCGCTCAACACTCGCGCTACGTCGCCGACGAAAACGAAATCTCGGCTCTGGAGCCCGTCACCATGAATCGTGAGCTCCTCTTGGTGCAGCGCCGCGTGCACGAATTTGGGAATGACCGCGGCGTAGGCGTGCGTGGGCAATTGGCCCGGTCCGTACACGTTAAAGAAGCGAAACGCGACGTTCTTGGTGCCATAGCAACTGTTGAACGCTCGAACGTAGGCTTCGCCGGCCAACTTGTTCACGCCGTAGGGGCTGATCGGCTCCAGCACGACGGACTCCTCTTGGATTTCGGCGCGACTATTGCCATAGACCGCTGAGGAAGAGGCCACCGCGACGCGAGTAATGCCGTGCTGCCGTGCGTGGTCCAGCACGTGGAGTGTCCCTGTCGCATTCACGTTGTGGGTGTGTTGAGGGTCATTGATGGAATCAGAGACCGAAGCGACCGCCGCCAAGTGAATGATGGCGTCTGACCTCGATACGGCGTCGCGCAACGCGGGGTCATTCAAAATGGACGTCTCGATGAACTCGATGTCGGCGACCGGGACGTTCGCGAGGGATCCCGTAGAGAGGTCGTCAATGACGATGACTTCGACACCTCGGGAGAGCAGCTCTCGAACGACGTGGTGCCCGATGAAGCCAGCGCCGCCAGTGACCAAGACGCGCGACATAGACAGCCCCCTATTTCCCATTATGAAATACGGGAGTTGGAACCTTCCCGAGCACTGGATGTTACGTCACCCATTGCGAGGACTCGATAGAAAAATTTTTGATTTCACGGTGTCAATTACGTGACTGCCTCACCCGCGAGTTCAGATCCCGCTAATCGCTGTGAGACCGCCGTCAACCACCAACGAGGTGCCGTTCACGAAGCGCGCGGCCGGGCTCAGTAGAAAGACGATGGCGTCGGCAATGTCGTCCGGCTGCGCCAAACGGCCGAGCGGGGTACGTCCAATGATCGTCGCGCGGTTATTGCCGAGATCGAGGAACGGTTCGAGCATGGGAGTTTGGACCGCGCCGGGGCACACGCAGTTAACGCGAACACCAAATTGTCCGAGTTCGTGGGCGCTCGCCCGGGCGAGACCGAGCAAACCAGCTTTTGACGCGCAGTACGCCGGCAGCCACTGGTGCCCAAAGAATCCTTCGATAGATGACAAGTACACGACGGCACCGTCTCCGGCTTCAATGAGTGGGGCGTGCAATTCGTGTGTCAACGCCGCCGCCGTCGTCAGATTCACATTCAACACCGCCGACCACTCGAGTTGAGTAAACGCCGAAATGGGTTGTGGGCCCGAGACCCCGGCCGCGTGGACGAGACCGTTAATACCAGCGTGGTACTCCTGGGCCGCGTCAAGAGCAGCTCGTCGAGCTGATTCATTGGTGACGTCTAACGTCGCGGTGGACACGTCAATACCGAAAGTGCGACACGCTTCGGCGGTCGCGTTGAGACCGTCCTCGTTGAGATCCCACAAAATAACTGGGCGTCCGGCGCGAGCGAGCGCGATCCCCGTGGCCCGGCCGATGCCCGACGCGGCTCCCGTGACGAGTGTTGCGTTCATCTGAATCCCCCTGTTTCTCGCGACATTACGCCCTCGAAATTGAAAACCGTTGGCACTCGTGACGTGAGTCTGCTAAATTAGCAATCGCAACTTTCGAGTGCCAAAAACACGCACAGGAGGCTTTACGAAATGGAACTGCACCCGCTAGACGACCGAATTGTCGTACGACCCAACGGGGCCGAGGCGACCACCGCTTCAGGTCTCGTTATTCCCGACACCGCCAAGGAGAAGCCCCAGCAGGGTGAAGTCCTCGCGGCTGGTCCGGGTCGTCGTGCCGAGAACACCGGCGAATTGATTCCGCTGGGCGTCAAGGTGGGCGACACGGTCGTCTACTCGAAGTACGGCGGCACGGAAATCACGGTTGACGGCGAGGACCTCTTGATCCTCTCCGGCCGCGACGTTCTGGCCACCATCACGAAGTAAGTGCCGCGATCGGCGCCGCCCAGGCGGCGCCGATTTCGCGCTTTTCCACTATCTCTAAGGAGGACAAATGTCCAAACTGCTGAAGTTTGATGAGGATGCTCGACGCGGCCTCGAGGCCGGTGTCGACAAGTTGGCGGACGCCGTCAAGGTGACACTCGGGCCAAAGGGTCGCAACGTCGTTATCGGCAAGAAGTTCGGTGCCCCGACGATTACCAACGACGGTGTGTCGATTGCTCGCGAGGTCGAGTTGGAGGACCCGTTCGAGAACATGGGTGCTCAACTCGTCAAGGAAGTCGCGACCAAGACCAACGACGTCGCCGGTGACGGCACGACGACGGCCACCGTCCTCGCGCAGGCGCTCATCAAAGAAGGTCTGCGCAATGTGGCCGCTGGGGCAAATCCCGCCGGCTTGAAGCGCGGCATCGAGAAGGCCGTGAAGACGGCCGTCGAATCGATCAAGGATCAGAGTCAGCCGGTCGACGGTAAGGAGCAGATTGCTCAGGTTGCGACCATCTCCGCTGCCGACGCCTCCGTGGGCGAGGTCATCGCCGAGGCGATCGACAAGGTGGGCAAGGACGGGACCGTGACCGTTGAAGAGTCGAACACCTTCGGCATCGAGCTCGAGCTCACCGAAGGTATGCAGTTCGACAAGGGTTACCTGTCGCCATACTTCGTCACCGACGCCGAGCGTCAGGAAGCCGTGCTTGAGGATGCCTACATTCTCTTTACGAACTCCAAGATTTCGTCGGTGCACGACCTCGTGCCCGTGTTGGAAAAGGTCATGCAGGGTGGACGTCCGTTGTTGATCATCGCTGAGGACGTCGACGGCGAAGCCCTCGCGACCTTGGTCGTGAACAAGATCCGTGGCACGTTCACGTCGGTTGCCGTGAAGGCACCTGGCTTCGGCGAGCGTCGCAAGGCGATGTTGCAGGACATGGCGATCTTGACTGGTGGCACCGTGATTTCCGAAGAGATTGGTCTCAAGCTCGAGACCGCGACGCTCGACCTCCTCGGTCGCGCTCGCCGCATCGTCGTCACGAAGGACGCCACCACGATTGTGGACGGCTCCGGCACCGAAGAAGACGTCAAGGGTCGCGTGGCGCAAATTCGCCGCGAGATCGATGAGACCGACTCTGACTGGGACCGTGAGAAGTTGCAGGAGCGCCTGGCGAAGTTGGCTGGTGGCGTGGCTGTCGTCAAGGTGGGCGCCGCTACGGAAGTCGAACTCAAGGAAAAGAAGCACCGCATCGAGGACGCGCTGAGCGCTACTCGCGCTGCCGTTGACGAGGGAATCGTTGCCGGTGGTGGCACGGCCCTCGTTCGCGCGCGCAAGAGCGTGAATGCACTCGTGGCCACGCTGAGCGGTGACGAGCAGACCGGTGCGAAGATTGTGTCGCACGCGCTGACGGCTCCGTTGCGCCACATCGCAGCGAACGCTGGCTTCGAGGGTGCCGTCAAGGTGCGGGAAGTTGAGGACGCCGAGGGTTCCTTTGGTCTCAACGCCGTTACCGGCGAAGTCGTCGACCTCGTGAAGGCGGGAGTCATCGACCCGGCCAAGGTGACTCGTTCGGCGCTGCAGAATGCTGCTTCGATCGCGGCGCTCTTACTGACCACCGAGGCCATCGTTGCCGACAAGCCGGAAGAGGGCGGCGCTGCTGCTGCCGGCGGCGGCATGGGTGGCATGGGCGGAATGATGTAAGTCTTCTGTTGTCAACAAAAGGGCCTCGGCGATATCGCCGAGGCCCTTTTGTATTGCGGCTATGACGTGCGTGAATCGATCACCAGGAAAGCGACCACGCCAAAGTGGTCGGTAGTGGGGTCGCGTCGAGGAGTACTTCCACAATCGTGTCGTCCACCAATGCTCCGAAATCAGGCGCGTGTTGACCGCGCCAGGTGGTGGTGGCGTGTTCTCCCGCTTGAACGGTGATGGCCGAAGCCGCGGCATCGGCCAGTCGAAGCCGAGACCTCAACGTGTGTCGACCTCGTCCGGTTACCTCATCAGTGATGCGCAAATTGTCCGTCGTCAGAAACCACGTACGTCGATGATGCGGTTTTCCCCGAAGCCGTCGGTAGCCATCGTGGGACGCTGTCACGCGGACCAAGTCAGCGTCGCTCTCGGCGTTGTCGATACTGACGCGAGCCATGCGAGCGATGCGGAATGACGCCCACACCTCGGACTGACTGGCACCGTCAATCTCGATCGTGTTGTGGGCTGCGGTAGACCTTTCGTATTGCCGCCGGGGAGAAAAGGCGTAGTCATACGTCCCCGGATCAATAATGACGGGACGCCCGTCGATCCACAACAGGAAACTCAACGCGTCGGCGTGACCGTGGCCCGGATTGATGCGGAGTCCCGGCTGGCCTACGTTCATCATCAGCACGACGCGATCATCAGGTCGGGCAACGACGTACCCACTGTCGCGGAACACTTCGAGTCTCGGCGTCGGGATCTGATACAGACCGAGGGCACGCTTGCGCTCAGGGATGACCGGGTGACTGTCATTGAACAGCGCGGTGTCGTTGCCCGGCGGGGTCATGACCGATAGCCAGTGGCGCATTCGATTGACCACATCGCGGAGCTGTTCGAGACCAGGTTGACCCGCCGCCTCCATCAGAGCGAGCAGATCGACCAGGTCGCTCATCACCTGCGCGTGGTACGAGGTGCTTCGTTCGATGTGACCGCCGTCAGGGAAGACTTGTCGAACGATCTCGATGTCGAGGAGCGAGCGACCACGCTCGATCAAAGCGTCGTCGTGAAGGAAGATGCCGGCTCCGATGAGAGCCTTGATGTTCTTGAGAAAGTGATTGCCGCCGAGGTGGACTTCAAGATTCCTGCCGACGTAGATGGCGTGAAGTCGAATATCACTGACAACCTCATCCTCGAGATCAGAGCCTTCAATGAGATTTCGAAAGATCGAGCACAGTACCCATACGCGCAGGGAGGCCACATTCGGCTCCCACTCGACCCCCGACACTTCCTGGTGGGTGTCCCGCCACGAGTGCCAGAAGGAACGAAAGGACTCGCGTGCTCGATCGCGGTCATCGAGTTGTTCCAAGGCCCACGCCCATTCCAGGAAGTGGAGACACTGAAGCCAGAGGCGGGTGGCGGACACAGATTCCCAGTTCGGGGGCATTCCGATATCGATGGTCTCTGAGTTGAACGTAATCAACCCGCGCGCTACGTCGTCAGGTATACCCCAGTCCATAACGGCTTCGAGGCTTTGGTAGCCCGCGGGCCAGCCTGGCTTGCTGGTGAGGGGAGCGAGTGATGCTCGTTCGGCGTCAAGGTCGAAACCGGGCCGGTGCTCGATACGGAACTTCCGCCAGAGTTGGAGCTTTGGGGTGAATGCGGCAGTGCGAACGAAGAGTTCGATCTTTCTCCGTGCTGCGGGCGCGGGGCGATTTCGTAAGGGATCAGGTTCCACGGACACGACCACTGAACTTAACGGCCGTAGGTGAGTGAGTCAAAGACTCCACAAGGCCTGTGGCGCGCGCGGTCCGTCGATGGGTGCTGCGCGTCCGACGTCGTCGCGAAGGAACAGATCGAAGCAACTAGGCGTTCGGAAGGACGGGATCGATCGTTCGTCGTTGATCTTTGCGGAAGAGGGCGATCCAGATAGCGAGAGACACGACTGCGCCAAGCGTTTGCGCGGGGCTCACCCAACGCACTGATAGGGCGAATGCCGCGAGCACCATGATGCCGAGCATCTCGACAGCCGTGAGCGCTTCGCCGACGAACGTGGTGCCCCACGCTCCTCGAGAGCGGAGAGCGCCATTGAAAACTGACGATGCGCCACCCACACTTCGCGTGAGGGCTATCCACGCCCCCACGATGATGCTGATATGGGCGGTCGTGCCAAATATTCGTGGCCCGAATAACACGAGCCCGATGTACGAAGCTCCACCAACGACGCCACCGAGTAGGGCGAGTGTGCCTGCCCGTCGACTGATGTCCGAGATGCTGGCCTTACCGCGCTGGTCAGCGAGGCTCCGGAAGATGAGCGGACGCACTGCGTTGAGCGTCGACGACTGCAGCCCGAGCGCGGAACTTGCGGCGACGTAACCCGCAGCCCAAGCCGGCTTCCCTACGGCACCAAAAATGAAGACGGGGCCGAAGGCGGTGGTATTGACAATGAGCGATTGGGCGCTAGTAGCGAGACTCGCGTGTACGTGTTCGCGAGCCCACGCGAAACTGTGACGGAAACTGAGGCGACCTCGAAGTCGTCGAAAGAACGCGAGAGAGATCACGGCCCCGGCAAGCCAGGCGACGACCGCTGCTCGAGGCGAGGGCGAGACGACAGACGAAAATGTGGCGAGAGACACCAACTGCACGAAGAGCCATACGAAGTCGATGAGAAACGCGCGGGACGTCTGATTGCGGTAGATCCACTCAATGCGAAATCGGTCCTGCACGAGAAGAATCCCGAAGGCGATGAAGATCAAGGACACCACGTCGAAGTGCCGTAGGGCTCCGACCCCAACGCTGCACACCATAGCGATGGCCGCAATGAGGTACGTCAAGACTCGCACCGCTCGGTCCCCTTCGACGCGCTCGCGCTCACTCGACGCCTTTGAATTAATGACCTCAGAGAAGACTGCGCGACCGACGGGAACGAAGATCAGCAGGATGATGTACGCCGTCGCGACGGGTCCAAACTTGACCGGGCCCAGCGCACGCGACAACTGCGAGGTCAAGATCAGGTTGCCGGCGCTATTAATGACCTGGTCGGCGATCGCCCAGAGATAGCGGGCCTGCTTCTTGGATTGGTGGTTGAGCAGAACGAACAGCCTGCGCACGTTCACGGATGCGGCCTCGCGTTGACGCCTCGATATCCGTTAGGGGATAGACCGCGAGTGTCGTTGTCCACGTTCACGTCGCTGACCGCGGTGGGTTCAACGTTATCGAGAACAGCCAGTTGCTCGTGAATGACTCGGTGCTCGGCCGCCGCGTATCCCCCGAGAACGAGGAGTAGCCACAAGAGCTTGTTGTAGTCCCAGGCAAGTGCGTAGGTTCCAGCGAATAGCGCGACCAATGACGGTAGGAGCCAGGGAACGTCGGCGCGGAGACGAAACCCTCCTCGAAAGGCCACTACGAAAGAAACGAGGAAGAGAACGAATCCAAACACGCCAATTTCTAGAAAGAAGGCCAACCACACGTTGTGGGTCACCAGTAGGTAGCCCGAGTGAGCGAATTCGTAGGTGGGTGATGAACCAATGCCGTATCCGGTGAGTGGTCGGTTCAGAATTCCGTTCCAGGCGGCCTTCCAGAGGATCGTGCGATTAGTGAGCGTGCCACCGGTCAACTGGGAGGGAATGGATTGAAAACGCGCAATGATCTTGGCCGGAAGAAAAATGGAACCCAGGACGACCACCGCGATGGACGCGACAATGATTTGCCAGGGTCGAACGCTTCGTTGTCCACGTGGATTTTTGTTAAAAAATGACAAGAAAATGAAGCTCAACAACATGACCACGGCGGCCAAAATGCCACCACGACTTCCCGTAAGAAGAATCGCAATGCCGACGGGAACGACGAGCAGTTTGATGACCCGAGAAGGCTGAACAAGAAAGACGGGAAGCGTAATCACCATACTGAGGGCAATGTCATTGGGGTCACTGGCACCGGCAGAGACGCGTTCTAGTAGGTACTCGTAACTCGCCGCGCTCACAAAGGTGTGATTGATTTCGGCGTAAAACACCATGAAGGCCGACGCCAACGCGCCAATCATGAGCCCCCACGCAATTGCGGGAAATCCTCGTCGCCCGAGTTGTCGCATGGCCAAACCAACGCAGGAAGTCGCGGCGAAGAGCTGAATGAAAGTGGACGCCTTCGAGAGGGAAGCAGTTTGATCAATCGTCCAAAAGTACGAGACCACTGCGAGCACCATGATGCCGGCCAAGCACCAGGTCACGACATTCACCTTGCTATTTGGTCGGCGCCGATACGTGAGGATGGCGCAGATGACAAACGGGATCGCTATGAGCTTCGCGAGCGACCCGAGTGCCAATGAGCCGAATGACGCACCCGCCACCACGGCGCCGCTGTAACCAATCGTGAGCAGAATGAGGAGGCGCTCCGACGAGGACCTGGTGCCTCGAAAATCAAGGCCGCGTCGTGGTTCGCTACGGCGAACTGTGTTGTTGATTGTGCGCATCACTCGTCTTTCTGACCTTGGTCAACAATACGACGATGCTCAGGCCGTGGGATTGGCACTTGGGGGAACCTTGTCCAGCAAGGAGGTATAGAGGTCCTCGTAGCTCTGCGAAATATAGGGAATGGAGAAGTATTGAGTAACGCGGTTGAAGCCCCGACCCGCGATTTCTCGTAGATCCGAAGGATTCGATAACAGTCGTGAGAGTTCGGCCGTCATCGACGAGGCACTCGTACCGAGGAATGAGCCGTCGGGTCCCAACAGAGTTTCGACCGAGCCGGTTCGAGTGGCGACGATCGGAAGCTTCTCCGCCATCGCTTCCAGCATGGAAATGGGCATTCCCTCCCACGTAGACGTGTTCAAAAGAACGTCGGCACCTCGAAAGAGCCGACGAGCATTGGCGAAGGCACCATGAAGTCGCACGTTGTCCACGTGCAACTCGGCGATCTTGGTCTCCAATTTTGATCGTTCTGTGCCTTCACCGACAATGACAAATTGAACCGGGTGAGTGACTCTGTCTCGTTCGATCGTCGTCAATCTCTGTGCGACGTCAATGAGCAACTCGTAGTTTTTTTGCGGGCGTAAGGCACCGACGGCGAGGACGACCACTACGTCGTCGGTGACACCGAGTTCCTTTCGACTTGTCGCGCGATCCCAGACGGAATCGTCATCAATGGATACGCCGTTGGGAATGACGACCACTCGAGCACTCCGTAGGGTGCGCTTGGTCGCCAACTGCTGCTGCAAGTCATCATCAAAGGTGACGATGGCGTCATAGCGAGCCGCGATGAGTTCCAGAAGCTGCGTCTTGCGTCCGTACTGGTCCGAGGGTGAAGAACTCGAGTGCTCAGTGAAAACCTTGACGGGGGTGCGAGCGAGAACGGCGCCAAGTCCGCCGTACACCAGACCGGGAGCGGTGTGCGCGTGGAGCACGTCCGTTCTGTTCTCACGAAGATGGCGTCCGACCGCTCGAATAGCGCCGACATCGGGTCCGTCTTTTCTCGAAATCGATGTCGATCGAACGTGGAGTCCGTCGCGCACGTGCTGCTCTTTTCCCACGATCAGAACATCGACGTCGTGACCATTGCGCTGCTGTTGGTTGGCCAACTCGATTACGAAGGATTCGGCTCCTCCCAGACCCAGGTGTTGAATGACGTGAGTGATCTTCATGGCCGTTACCTAGTGCCGTGCGCGGCGCTGAATTTCAAGCTCTACGGCTCGAACCGAGTTCTCCGCGAGGTATTCCGCAACGTCTTGGAGGGCTTGGGCGCGCAGACGGTTGCGCAGACTCGTGTCCGAGCTCAGTCGCAGCAATGCCTCGACGCCCATCTCGATCGATACCTCGTTGTTCGTCGGCTCGAGGAGCAGGCCATTGCTGTCATCGTTGACAAACTCTCCCGTCGCGCCGCTATCGGTTGCGATAATCGCTAATCCCGACGCGGCTGCTTCAAGGACTGCTACGGGAATTCCTTCGTCATCGTCCGCAATTTGGACCGAGGTGTGGACGAGCGTGTTCCACCGGTCGGTGAACATCTCTTCCACGAGAGCGTTGTGCGGTAGAAGACCTCTCAGTTGGACCCACTCATTCAACTGCAGCTCGTCAATGAGCGCTTGCAGTTCATCTTTGAGAGTGCCCGCGCCAAATATGTCCAGGGTGACCGACGCACCGCGGGCACGAGCCCCCGCGACCATTCGTATCGCGCGGAACTGTCCTTTTCGAGGCAACAGGTGACCGATGGTGACGCACCGTAGATCGCTGCCGGTAGCGGGGTCCAATGACAGAGCCGCTCGTCCGATCCCACCGAAGCGAACTACCTCGGACGAAATTCCACGTTCGGCCAATTGAGTCTTAGCTCGGTTGGAAATCGCACGGTTGAGGGTTAAGGAGTTCAACAGACGCGCCGGCGCGTGCACCTTGATGTCGTTGCGATGTGCTGTGCTCGAGGAGGTGACGTGGAGCATGTGGGCGAGGACGCTGGCAGCGGCGCTCGGAGCACCGACTGTCGCCGCGTGGACGTGACACACGTCGAGACCACGACGCTGGATCTCGAGGCTCCATTGAATGGCGACGATCACTGCAATCGCGCACTTGACAGACGTTCGAAAATTGACCGTCGACCGACAACTCCAGAGCATTTTTCTCAGCTCTCTCGACGTCGCCAACGCTCGCATCGCGCCGAAAGGACGAAGAGAAGGTCGACCATTCGCGCGTAGAAGGTGCCCACGCCAATCTTGTTTCTTGCCTCGGGGCCACACCGGTGCGAAGAGGACGTCGCAGGTCTTGTCAACTTCTTCAACTTCGGACTGAAACCAGATTTCGCTCATCGAAAAGGGCGCCGAGCTGGTTGCGAGAACGAGTACACGTCGAGCTCCCAAGTCACTTTCTTCGGCGTGAAGTTTCGTCATGGGCGTTTGGCGAGAATGTTACAAGACGTATCTACTCGGCTTGAGTGAATTTTCTTCTTCAACACCACGATCAACGCGTGGGTTCAAGCGTGCCGGAACGACACTTCACCCTCGCCGACCCGGCGTCGGCAATTACTTTTTGGCGTCGTCGTTCCGGTAGGAGGAATAGGCGTATGTGCCGTAACGGTAGCCGCCGTACTTGTAACCAGAACCAACATTGGTTGTGGCGTTGAGGACCACACCGGACATAGGTGCACCCACCGTTCCGAGCTGTTCGAGTGCTCGGTTGATAGCGCGACCATGAGTTTGGTTCGCGCGACAAATCAGCACCACAGAGTCAACGACTTGAGCAATGACCAAGGCATCGGTGACCGGTAGGACGGGCGGACTGTCGACCAAGACAATGTCATTCGTTGACCGCAAGTACTCGATCATCTCTTCGAGACGAGGCGAACCCAAGAGTTCCGAAGGGTTAGGCGGGATGGGGCCCGAGCATACGTATTGCAAGTTCTCGAATTCCGTCGAAGTGGCGACAACGTCCTGCGCTGAAGCGGCACCCGACAAGAAAGAACTCAAGCCAATCGAGTTGTCGGAATTGAAATAGCCGTGAATGCGCGGACGGCGAAGGTCGCAGCTCAACAATGCGACGCGACCAGTTCCGGCGGCGAGGGCGACGGCGAGGTCGACCGCCGTGGTGGTTTTGCCTTCGTTTTCGGCAGGACTCGTGATTTGGATCGCGCTAGGTCGATCACGATCAAAGCCGATGAATTGGATGGACGTACGGAGACCGCGATAGGCCTCTGCGGCTGCAGACTTGGGCCGAACGGCCGCAATGATGGCGTTGTCGGGCTGATTCTTCCAGTCTTCGAACTGAGGAATCTCGCCGAGGAGCGGCAAGCCTCCAGCGGCCTGCTGCAATTCTTCTTTGGTGCGAACTCGATCGTCGAGGAAGTCGAGGAGAATCGCAATACCGATACCGATAAAGAGACCGAGGATGATGCCGATCAAGAGGTCGAAGGTCTTCTTGGGCGACGAAGGCGAAACAGGGACGACCGCGGGAGCGATTCCGATTGCTCCCGCCCGCACCTGCGACTGGTCAAGCTGAAGCTGAGTCAGAGAATTGTTGATCGTTTGCAGCTGGCCCGCGTAGTTGCTGAGCTGCGTGTTCAGGGACTGGTTGGAAGGATCAGTCGGCTTGTTGCCGGCTATCTCAGTCTCGATGGCGGAGATCTGCGTGATCAGGTTCGCGCGCTCACCCTGGAGAATGTGCTCCTGCTCGGCGACTTGGTTCGCGTAGCGATCTGTCGTGTACTTCACGTACGACGACACGTACGCGTTCGCGGCCTTCGCCGAGAATGCGGGATCCTTGGTAGTCACGGAGATGTTCAGAACTTGGGTGAGACCGACTTCAGACACCGAAGGAAGAGGGGCGGGTTCACCCAGTTGAGTGGAGACGAGTTCCTGGAGGACCGGACTGCCGACCAATTGGATATCGGTTGAGATATCGGTTGGCGTCAACGCCACAATGCCGTATTGGGACACGTTCTGGGACAGCAACTGGAGGCTGGTCGTCGAGGTGTACATCTTGGTACGGAAGACGTCCATGATCGCGACGGCCCCCACGACAATCACGACCGAAATAAGCACCACCGCAATTCGTTGCCGCAAAATCGTCAGATAGCGAAACACGCTCGGTTGGTTACTCTCTTCGGTACTAAAGAACATCGCTAGACCTATTCAATTTTGCGGTGGATGACGTGACGGTACTCATCGTGTACTCGACAAGCATTCTTGTGAACACTACCAAAATGGGTGTTTCGGCGATGGTCAGGGGATCAGCAGAGATGTCGTGGTTCCTGGGACCCGACTGCAGTGCTGCGATCAGCATCACGCACTCTATTTCGCCAGTTCCAACAGACGTTCAGAGATTTGTCGCGTCAGCTCGGTGCGGTTGGCGTGCTCGTCGAGGTAGCGCCGCCCACCTTGGAACCGTGACGGTGAGTATTTGGTCGAATCCACGATGTCACCGATCGCCTCGGCCAGCGCTGCTGGTGTCGCGGACGACGAGACCACGCCCGCGTCCGCGTCTCGCACGACCTTGGCGAGATCACCTTGCACGTTGCTGACCACCGGCAAATTGACGGACATGTAGTCAAAGAGTTTCTGAGGACTGATGCCATACGAGAAATGTTCTGAAGGGAGGAACAGAAGGAGACCGACGTCGAACGTCACGAGCGTTTCCGCGACATCCGATTTTGGAATCGGATCGCGGAAGGCCACATTGGAAAGATCGTTGTCATGGACGAATTCCTGCAGTCGTACTTTTTCGGGACCGTCACCGATGAACGTGATGTCGAAATTAGTGAGGCCCTCATTTCGCAGAATGAGGCAAGCCTCGAGAACCATCTGGATGCCGTACATTCCGCCGATGGTGCCCATGTAGACCATTTGCGGTCGTAGTGGAGGCTCGGGACTGGGGATCCGAACAGGTAGGCCCTCGGTGGTGACACCGTCGAGGAGAAACACTCGATCGCGTGAACCGCCTCGCTTCAACACCGTGTCGATGCTGCTTCTCGAAAAAATGACGACGAGATCGGAGTTGCTGTACAAGAGATTCGCGATGCGCCCCATCACTTTGTACTGCAATCCGTTTTCGGAGCCGGCGCTGACGGCGGCAAAATGTTCGGGCCACAAATCACGAACCTCAAAGACGAACGGTCGACGGCGTATCTTCGCCGCCAACCACGAGCTCGCACAACAGAAAATGTGCGGTGACGACGCATAGATGACATCATCCGGCTTCGTCAGTATTCGAAGGAAGACACGCAGACTGAACCACATCATGGACACCATGCGGCGGAGGCCGTTGTTCTCGTATTCGGGAATCCAGAAATAGACGAAAGAAACGCCTTGCTCGTTGGTGGTGAGGGTTCGGCGACGATCGCGTGCTTCCCTTCGGAAGAAGCGTTTCTCGTGGTGAGAAAAGTCCGAAGCGAGAATTTGTGTCGTCCAACCCAATTTCTCCAGAACCTTTGCGAACTCGAAATGACGGGTTCCGCCGGGTTGATCAGGAGGTATGGCGTACTGCTGAACGACGGAGATCGAAGGCATCCAGTGCACGTTACTTTCTACGGATTTCGAGCGTGAACACCGGAACAAAATCTGGTCGCTCCCTCGTGACGACGAGCGCGTACGCCGAAAGTGGGTCGGTGCTGATTGGTCTCGTTGTCCCGATGCCTTCATCAACTCGAGGCGTCAAAATCGCGAACGAAAGGTATTTCTCTCTCGCTGGTCCAACCTCAATGTCAGAATGAGGCGATGATCTCCGCAGTTCGACGTCGAATCAAGAGCCATCCGTGGATCTCGGTTCTGTGCGTCGCTGTGATCGTCGTGATTTTTGTCGGCGGCTACGCCGCGTTAATGTCCTACGTTCAAGCGCAAGATGCTCTTCGGAATGTGGACTACGTCGAGCATCATCTGACCATGGCGACCTCCCAAGTGGGACGGGATGATCTCGCTCATCATCTGGCGCTTGCCGAACAACAACTGGAAAACGCTGATGGCTCGTTCAATACCTTGGGCGTCCTGCCCGTTGCTCAGTACGTGCCGTATGTCGGCACGGACATCGCCGGCACGAAGGATCTGTTGATCGACGCACATCGAGCTGCCGCGACCGGTGTGGGACTGTTGACCGCAGTGTCTCAGGTCGCTGCCAACGGACCGGGTGAAACCTTGACCGCTTCCCACCTCGATGAACTCCACCAAAAAGTGTTGGCCGCCATTGCTACTCTCTCGTCGCTGCGTCGGCCAACTGGTTCCCTCTTTGGACCAGTTGGCCACAACAGAGAAGTCTTTAATACCAAGGTGCAGAAGATCGTTCGGTCACTCGTTCGGGTGAATGACGGCATCGTTTTGGCGAAGTCCGTCTTCGCGACTGTCTCATCGAAGGTCCTCGTGCTCCCAGAGAACAATGCCGAGATGAGGGATCAGGGAGCGATTCTTAGTTACGCACTTTTGTCGGTTCGAGGGACCAAGGTCGTAGAAACGTCATCCGGTGAATCGACCTCAGTGGTGGCACCCCACCCCCTGCCGGTGCCGGTGAGTGCGGGCACCCGCGACTTCTTTTACGGAAATGGGGCGAACCAAGACCTACGTTTCGTCAACGCCACGGCAGACTTTTCATGGACGGGCGGCACAGCAGCGTCCATTTTTCAGGCGGCAACGGGTACGCGAGTGAACACCGTGGTGGCGGTCGACGTTCCGACGATGGCTTCGTTGTTGAAGGTAACGGGACCGCTCTACGTACCGAGTGCACACGTGGTCTTAAATGCTGACAACTTCGCCACGTACGTGCTGCACGACCTCTATCTCCATTATCCCGTCGGTAGCCAAGGCCCGCGTAAGGCGGAGTTGAGTGAGATTGCTTCGCTCCTGCTCCAACGAATCAAGGGATCAACCCACAATCAATTCGAGTTCCTTCGAAGTCTGGCTAGCGACATTCCAGGTCGACATCTTTTGGTCTGGAGCCGTAATCCGCAAGTGGAGTCCGCGATCAACGAACTCGGTGCGTCCGGCAAAATTGCGAATATCGATCCCGCATCAACCTTTCACTTGGCCGTCGAAAGCGCAGTCGCGGCAAAGCTGGACTACTTCGTTCATGTCTCCCAATCGATTCATGTCACTGTTGATCCGGACGGCAGCGCCAGCGTCACGACAGAAGTAACGGAGACCAATACGGCTCCGCGGGGGCAAAAGCCCTCGTACGCCCTAGGCCCGGATGGTTTGAACGCCAAAGTTCCGGGAGAATACGTCTCAAATACGTATCTGTGGTCGCCTGAAGGCTCGGTCGTTATGGGTGGATTGAAGGAATCGGGGCTAGTTCTGGCGGGAACGTCGGTCGTGGTAATGCCCCAGTCGTCGGCACACGCCTATTTTTCTTCGTTCCTGCCTCACGCCGTCCATGGGGGCCGCTTCACGCTCCGCCTGGTACCCCAGGGACGACTTGACCCAATCGAAACCAAGATTACTGTCTCCTATCAGGGAAAATACCTGAGCAGCGGGGCTTCCTCGTCCATGCGACTGTCCACACCTGTCACGATGACCTATTCTCTAGTCTCGTAGGAGACCTAACGAGTTGGTAACCAAGATTTCATTGTGAGATCTGGTGCTACTGCTGTATGATCCTCTTCAAACGTCGCATCACAATCACATCGAAAGGCGGAACGAAATGTTCGTTCGCAAAGGCGCAGTAAGTTTGGCTGCAGTGGCGGTCAGCATTGCTACCGTCGCATTGGCGTTTCCCGCCGTGAGCAGCGCGGGACCGTCCTACCCGCCGACGACCCTTCCAGGGCAGACCGTTCCGAGTGCACCTCGTGACTTCATCGCCACCCCGGGTAACGGTGTGACGATTCTTCGCTGGGTGACGCCCGCGTCTGACGGGAACAGTGCGTTGACGGGTTACACCGTGACGTCAACGCCGCCGGCGGGAACGTGCACGACGACCGGTCTGACGTGCAAGATCTCTGGTCTGACCAACGGTGTGAACTACACGTTCAGCATCGTCGCGAAGAATGCAATTGGCAATTCAACGGCTGCGACGGCCGGCTCGAAGCCGCTTGCGACGATCATCTTCGTCTACCCCTTCGCCTACTTGAAGGCGCAGTTGACGGCTTCGCTCAATGCGCAGGTTGCCGCTATTGAAACGCAGGTGGAGTCGGGCAGTTACTCGCACGTGTTGATTAACGGTTACACCAACCCGGGGACGCACACTGCCCAGCAGAACGCTCTCGGACTGGCTCGAGCCACCAACGTGAAGAACTACCTGACACACCTGTTCACGGCTAACCACGTGGTCGGTGTATCGATCACCGTGGCGTCGCAGGGCGGTACGAACCTGTACGGTCCGATCGGAACGGCGAACCGCCTGGTGGTTGCGCAGATTTCCTGATCACAACTTTGAAATGTTCCGACGTCATGTCGGATCGCAAAAACCCGGGCGTGTGCAACACGCCCGGGTTTTTAGTTTCTGCGGAACTCCTAGTTTGAGGTGATGCCCTTCGAGGATCACGAGTACCCCCAAGTCATTCCCACTCCGCCCTACGCCGTTCCTGGCGGTCCCGCACCGTGGCACGAGGTGGACTCGGATCGACGTCACGACCTCACGAGAGCGCTCGTCGTTTCCCGATTACGAGACGCCGGTCGCACCTTTGACGTCGCTACGTATCCGTCCGAAGCCGCCGAGCTCAGTGACGTGGTTGCCGACGACGAGCGACGTCTGATTACGCGCCGCTCCGCCGTGTTGGTGGTCCTGTTTGAGGAGGCGGGTGAGACGCGGGTCATTCTCACGCGACGCTCCTTGGACTTGAAGAATCATCGCGGCGAAGTGGCGTTTCCGGGCGGCCGCTGCGACGAGGATGAGTCATTCGAAGACACCGCACTGCGCGAAGCCGAAGAAGAAATCGGCTTACCACGAAGCCTCGTCACGATCGACGGTTGGCTGTCCCCCATTGTGACGTTCGCTTCGGGATCCGCGATCCAGCCGATCGTCGGATGGCTTGACCGTCGACCGGAAGTGCGGGCTAACCCCGGAGAGGTTGATCGCATCTTCGACGTCGCCTTACGTGATCTCGTCGCGGACGGGAATTTCATAGAGCAACGATGGCGACGTGAAGTACCACGTCCGGGAGCGGACGCGGACGGTTCCTTTCCGATCTTCTTCTTCCGCGTTCCCGGAGAGGTGGTTTGGGGCGCCACCGGAAGGATCTTGACGGAGTTGTGCGCTCTCGCGGTCGGGGCGCCGTGGCCAGGCGGGCGGTGGGTCCTCGGCTAGATCTCTCGGGTAGATTGGCTGCATCGTCGGGGCGGGACGATCGGCAATCTTCAAGGCAGCGGAGGAAAAGTGGCGGAGATCGAAATCGGCATTTACAAGTCGGCGCGTCAGGCGTACGGCTTCGACGACATCGCGATTGTGCCGTCGCGGCGCACGCGTGACCCCGAGGATGTCGATATCACGTGGCAGATGGATGCTTTCAAGTTCGAGTTGCCTCTGCTCGCGTCCGCGATGGACGGCGTGGTCTCACCCGCCACCGCGATTGAACTCGGTCGCCTCGGCGGCGCGGGTGTTCTCAACCTCGAGGGCCTTTGGACGCGGTACGACGATCCGATGCCGCTCTTTGACGAAATCCGCGAACTCGACAACGACAAGGCGACTGCTCGCATGCAGCAGATGTACCTTGAGCCGATCAAGTTGGAACTCGTCACTCAGCGCATTCGTGAGATGAAGGCGGCGGGCATCATCACGGCAGCCTCTGTTACTCCGCAACGGACTGACTGGATGGCTCAGGCGATCGCCGAAGCCGAACTCGACATCCTCGTCGTGCAGGGCACCGTCGTTTCCGCCGAACACGTTTCGAAGACCGTCGAACCCCTTAACTTGAAGAAGTTCATTCGTGAGTTTGACATTCCCACCATCGTGGGTGGCTGTGCGTCGTACCAGGCAGCCCTCCACCTCATGCGCACGGGTGCCGTTGGTGTACTCGTGGGTGTTGGTCCCGGTAACGCGTGTACGACGCGTGGTGTTCTCGGTATTGGTGTTCCCCAGGCGACGGCGATTGCCGATGTCGCGGGTGCGCGTATGCGTCACCTCGACGAGACCGGCGTCTACGTTCACGTGATCGCAGACGGTGGTATGTCCAAGGGTGGAGATATCGCCAAGGCGATCGCCTGCGGAGCGGACGCGGTCATGATTGGTTCCCCGTTGTCGAGTGCCTTCGAAGCGCCGGCGCGCGGATTCCACTGGGGCATGGCGACCTTCCACCCGACGCTGCCGCGCGGCGCGCGGGTGCGCACCGAAGTGCGTGGTTCACTGCAAGAAATTCTGTTGGGACCCGCGCACGAGAATGACGGACGCATGAATCTCTTCGGAGCACTACGCACCTCCATGGCGACCTGCGGATACCAGACGCTGAAGGAATTCCAGAAAGCGGAAATCATGTTGGCGCCCTCACTGCAGACCGAAGGGAAGCAACTGCAGCGCGCCCAGGGCGTGGGCATGGGGCATTGACCGCCACCGTCTTCGTCGTTGACTTTGGCGCCCAGTACGCCCAGCTCATCGCTCGTCGCGTCCGCGAGGCGCACGTGTACTCAGAAATTGTGCCGAATACCATCTCCGCACAAGAGGTGGCTCGTCGTGCGCCCGCCGCGCTCATTCTGTCGGGCGGACCGAAGTCCGTCTATGAGACACCCGCACCGACGCTCGACCCCGCCATTTACGAACTCGGGATTCCGATCTTGGGGATTTGTTATGGCGCGCAGCTCATGGCTCAACAGCTCGGTGGTGAAGTAGCGAGAACCGGAGCGGGTGAATACGGACGTACGGAGCTCACTCGCATCGGTGCGTCCCGCCTGATTGACGAATGGCCCACTTCGAACAACGTGTGGATGAGCCACGGCGACGCGATTGCGCAGGCGCCGTCCGGATTCGTCGTGACGGGACGTTCGCCCGAAGCGCCTGTGTCGGTCATGGAGGACGCCTCGCGTCGCTTCTACGCCGTGCAGTTCCACCCAGAAGTGGCACACACCGAGCGTGGGCAGGACCTTTTGCGCACGTTCCTGCACGAGTTGGCCGAATTGCCGACCACGTGGACGAATACGTCGATCATCGAAGATCAGGTCGACGCCATTCGCGCCCAGGTGGGTGACGAAAAAGTTCTCTGCGCCCTTTCTGGCGGTGTTGATTCGGCCGTCGCCGCCGCGCTCGTGACCAAAGCGGTGGGCAAGCAGTTGACGTGTGTCTTCGTGGACACGGGGTTGATGCGGATGAACGAAGGCGAGCAGATTGAATCGACCTTCACGCGTCAGTTTGGCGTTGAGCTGATTCACGTCAAAGCTCAAGACCGATTTTTTGACGCGTTGTCGGGTGTGACAGATCCTGAACGCAAGCGGAAGATTATTGGTGAACTTTTCATTCGCGAATTCGAGGCGGTGGCTCGAGAACTGGGCGCCGGCGGTGATGGCCCACGTTTTCTCGTGCAGGGAACGTTGTACCCCGATGTCATTGAGTCGGGTTCGGGGCACGCGGCCAATATCAAGAGTCATCACAATGTGGGTGGGTTGCCGGATGATCTGTCCTTTGACCTCGTGGAACCCCTCCGCAACCTCTTTAAGGACGAAGTGCGCCACGTGGGTGAAGAACTAGGTCTGCCACCGGAAATTGTGTGGCGACAACCCTTCCCGGGGCCGGGGTTAGCGGTGCGCATCGTGGGTGAGGTGACGCGCGAACGCGCCGAGATTCTTCGTAATGCGGACCACGTGGTGGTCGACGAAATCAAGAAGGCGGGTCTCTACCGCGAGCTGTGGCAATCCTTCGCTGTCCTTCCGGCCGTTCGCACGGTGGGCGTGATGGGCGACGGACGAACCTACGCGTACCCGATCGTCATTCGTGCGGTGACGAGCGATGACGCGATGACCGCCGACTGGGCACGTTTGCCCTACGACGTCATTGAATCGATCGCGAATCGACTGATCCGTGAGGTCGATGGTGTGAACCGAGTGGCGCTCGACGTGACGAGCAAGCCGCCGGGCACCATCGAGTGGGAGTGACGTCGGGACGTTTCGACGACGAGGCGCTGTGGGGACTCGAACCGGTCACACCGCGTCCCCGCGTCGATGCGTCGTGGCTGCTCGAGGGTCTCACGCAGCCACAACGTGATGCGGTCACGCATCGAGGCGGACCGCTGCTCATCATCGCGGGCGCCGGCTCCGGCAAGACTCGCGTGTTGACGCGGCGCATCGCTCATCTGCTCGCGACCGGCGACGCGAAGTCGTGGGAGATCCTGGCCATCACGTTCACCAACAAGGCCGCGGACGAAATGCGGCGTCGCGTGCATGAGCTGCTCGGTGAGAACGCCGACCGCATGTGGCTCGCGACATTCCACTCGGCCTGCTTGCGCATGCTGCGAGCCCACGCTGACGTTCTCGGCTACGAGCGCGGATTCACGATCTACGACGCAGGCGAAGCCGAAACCCAAGTCGAACGCATCATGAAGGAATTGGGTCTCGACACCAAGCGACTGCCACCCCGCGGCGTCTACGCCTCCATCTCCGCGGCCAAGAACGAGATGCTGTCGCCGACGGGCTACCTCAACGCGGGACACGGCTTGTCCGATCCGCACCGGGCGCGCGTGGCGGATATCTATCGCCTCTACGCCGAGCGTCTCAAGGCGGCCAACGCCATGGACTTTGACGACCTCCTCGTCAACGCGGTGCGCATGCTGCGCGCCGATAGTGGACTGCTGTCGCATTACCAGGAGCGCTTTCAGCACATTCTGGTGGACGAGTTTCAGGACACCAACCAAGTGCAGAACGAGTTGGTCACCATGCTGGCCTCTCAGCACCGACGAATTTGCGTCGTGGGCGATTCCGACCAATCCATCTACCGATTTCGCGCCGCCGACGTTCGCAACATCCTTCAGTTTTCGGAGCGTTTTCCCGACGCCACGACGATTCTGTTGGAACAGAATTTTCGGTCCACCCAAACCATCCTGGATGCCGCCAATGCCGTCATCGAAAAGAACGTCAGCCGTCACCCGAAAAAACTGTTCACCGAAGGCGACCAGGGCTCGAAGATTCGACGGTACCGCGCCGGGGACGAATACGACGAGGCACGCTGGGTCGCCGGTGAGCTGCGGCGCCTGCGCCACGACTATCACCTCGACTGGGGCTCGATGGCTGTGTTCTATCGCACCAACGCGGCGAGTCGTGTCCTGGAAGAGGAGATGCTGCGGGCCAACGTCCCGTACCGCGTGATCTCGGGACAGCGCTTTTATGACCGCAAGGAGATCAAGAACGCCCTCGCGTACGCCCGACTCATTGTCAATCCTCGCGATGAAGCCTCCGCTCGGCGGGTGATCAATGAGCCCAAGCGTGGACTCGGTGACGTGGCGCAATCCAAATTGGGCGCGTACGCGGGCGCACACGGCATGTCCTTCGCCGAGGCCGTGGCGCACGCCGCCGCCGCGGGGCTGAGCGGCAAAGCACTCAAGGGTGCACAGGAATTCACGGCCATCTTGGAACAGCTGCGAGCGCTCTCGAATGATCTGCCGCCGGGAGCCCTCATTGAGGCCATCGTCGCCGAAAGCGGTATCGGTGCGGAACTTCATCAAGAGAACAGCGACGAATCGCGCTCGCGCCTCGAGAACCTCGGAGAACTCGCCTCTGCCGCCGCGCAATACGACACGCTGCTCGAGTTCACCGAGCGCATGGCGTTGGTGAGCGAGAGTGACCAATTGGATGGTGGTGGGGGAGCGGTCTCCCTCATGACAATGCACGTGGCCAAAGGACTCGAATTTCCCGCCGTCGTGATCACGGGACTGGAGGAAGGGAACTTTCCGCACAGTCGTGCCCTCGTCGATCCCGATGAACTAGAAGAAGAACGTCGACTCTGTTACGTCGGGATCACGAGAGCCATGTCACACCTCGCGGTGACCCACGCGTGGAGTCGCACGCGCTGGGGTCAAACTCAGGAAAGTTTCGAAAGTCGTTTCCTGAAAGAGATTCCCGCCGAACTCTACGAGGACCTCGCTTCGCCTCCGCCGGTTCGTCGTTCGACCTTCCGCGACGACGATGACGGCTTTATCGGACGACGGACCGATTTCACCGAAGGTCGCGCCTTCGGGGCGGGGAGCGCACCACCGGCTCGTTCCACCGGCGCGGAATTGTTGCAACTCCGAGTGGGCGAACGCGTCATCCACGACCGCTACGCCGGTGGCGTGGTCCTCAGCGTGTCGGGCGAAGGCCCTCGGGCACGGGCGACCGTACGATTCGACGATCACGGCGACAAGCAGCTGGTGTTGTCGCTGACGCCGCTGCGACGCGCCGAGTGAATTAGCGCAGCGTGGTCGTGAGCGTGTTCACGGCGTGGGTGGGGGGAACCGCCTGGACGGGTTTGCCGTAATCCGAAAAAGTGCCGACGCCTTCCAGCGATTCCGCCCCGTGTGTGATGTGACCTCGAAGGCCGATGGGCACATAGGGCTTCGACAGCGATACGTATACGTCAATCGTGCCGTTCGCGCCCTGGTTCTTGGAGCTGTTGAGGACGCCCGATACGCGTAGCGCGCGGTGGTGATTGAAAGTTGTCACGCCGTGAACTTTGAAGGGACCTATGGGCATCGCGGACGAAATGAAGTTCGGCAGAAGTAGTTCCGCAGAGATGTGCCCATAGTTGGGATCGGTGACGGGTACGTAGAGGGGCATATTGGCGTACTTGGCGAAATTGGTTCCCGTCGCGAACGTGTCGGCTAGATAGTTCGCGTCGCCCTCCAGATAGAGGTCCTTGCCCACCAACATCACGACACCACCACCGGAACTACCCGATTGGCGTTGCACACTTTCGGTCATTCCCGAATGTTCGGTCGTCGTTTCGTAGAGATTGCCAAAGGTGACCGTGTTGATGGCGTACACCGAACCTTGCGCCAACATGGCCGCTTCACTGTGCGCAATGATCGCCGCTCCCGATTTTCCGCGCAGACCGTCCGGGATCGTGGGTTTGGGGGTCGTCGAGCCGCAGGCTGACAGCAGCACCGCCGCGACGAGAGCGCCCGTAACAACCGATGCGCGACGAATCATGAGGCTCCTTTAGGTGTAACGCTGCGAAGTCTACGAAGAGTCCTCGAAGTTTCCTGACGATTCGCTGAAATTGCGCGACTTTTGGTGTCCGCTTGACGCCAGAGGGCGCTCGAAGGCAGGGGACCGGCAAGAAGATGCCGTCGAGGGCTGACAGAATGGTTCCTCATGGCGTCCACCCCCACTCGCACGCGCGGACCCGTCGCGCCACCACGGCCGGGCACGCCAGAGAAGAAACGCCCCACCAAGTTTCAGTACTGGCGTCGGCGTTTTGTCCTGATTCTGCTCGCCGTGACGCTCGTCGTGATGAGTTATTGGGGTGTCACCTTGGTGATGTACCTCCGCAATCCCAGTTACGGGGTGTCCATGTCAGCGCGAGCGGCGGAGTGGGGACGCGATCACGGCTTTGGCTTCGTCGTGACCCTGGTGGAAAAGATCAATTACGACCTCAACCCTCCCAAGGTTGGTGGCCGACCCCCGAGTTCTGCCTTTGGCGGTGGTTCGGGCGGCACGGCCCATCTCAATGCGCCCGCCCGCGTGGTCTCTCCCGCCGGCACCTGGTTGCCGGATGAAGGTGTGTGGCACCCCGTGGGTCGTCAGGCCAAGGGGCACGTCCCGGCCATGTACGACGCGTTTGTTCGCGAGGACACGGTCCACACGTCGTACGTGGCGGGACTCGTCTGGATGGACCCCAAGCTTCTGTCGACGACTTTGTACTCGGGCTCATATATCCCCGGTGGAGGCCCGTATTCTCATTCCGCCCCGATCACGCCGCTCGCGTCGCGTTCGTTGGTGGGTGCCTTTAACGCGGGCTTTCGCATGCCGGATGCAAACGGGGGTTACTACACCGATGGACACACTGTTCTTCCCCTTCGAGTAGGTGCCGCGTCGGTCGTCGTCTATAAGAACGGCGACGCCACGGTGGGGGCGTGGGGTCACGATGTGTCCATGACCCCACAGGTGGCCTCGGTGCGCCAGAACCTCGATCTCATCGTGGATGGTGGAAAGCCCAACCCGAGTCTCAACGCCAACGACAATGCGCAGTGGGGCGCGACCTTGGGCGGTGGAGCGTACGTCTGGCGCAGCGCACTCGGCGTGACGGCCACGGGCGCCCTCGTCTACGCCGCCGGACCCACCTTGTCGATCACGTCCCTCGCAAACCTGATGGTGAACGCGGGTTGCGTGCGAGCCATGGAGCTCGATATCAATCCGGACTGGGTGCAGTATTCGATCTATCACGGGCCGGTCGGTGCAACCGTCGATGGCTCTCGGGGCACCCGCCTGTTGTCCAACATGGTGGGATCACCTTCGCGCTATTTCGAGTCGTGGTGGAGCCGTGACTTCTTTACGGTGTCACTTCGCCCGTCGGCGATATCGACCACCACGAAATAGTCGAACGGGGCTATTCGATCTTTCGCCAGAGCGGAGCCGGCAGGTGGCGAAGGAGCGCGAACACGTAGGCCAACACGGGCGGACTCGTGATGACGCGCTTGTGCGAGGACAATCCCTTGACCGCGACGTCTGCGACTTCGTCGACGCCCGTCGTGAACGGTGCTTCTTTCAGGCCGGTGGTCATCTTGCTGCGAACGAATCCGGGGCGAAGAATTTGCAGGGTGACGCCGGTGCCGAGGAGGGAATCGGCGAGTCCTTCGCACAGGCGATCAAGGCCCGCTTTGGCCCCGCCGTAGAGATAGTTCGAACGACGCACTCGAATCGCGGCCACCGAACTAATCACCAAGATTCTTCCCGTGCCTTGAGCCACCATGCGACGACGAATCTCCGCCAGGGCCGCGACCGGCCACGAGAAGTTCACGGCCGCCATGCGAGCGGCTGCGTCGGCATCGTTCTCGTCGGCGTCCTGATCACCGAGTAGGCCGACGGCGATCAGGACCAGGTCGACGGGAGCGCCCACGGCATCAAAAGCAGCGGTCACGGTCGCGCGCGCGTTGGCCGGATCCTCGGCGTCAAAGACCACCGTGGGTGCAGCGGTCGCCCCCCACTGCGAGCATTGTTCGGCGGCTGCGTGCAACGAGTCGGCGTTGCGACCGGCGAGGACGACCGTGCGTGCTCGTTGGTTGATGAGTCGCTTGACGATCGCTTGAGCGATGTCGGAGGTGCCCCCCAGCACGATCACGTTCTGTGGCTGTCCGAAGGCGTTGTCCACTATTCCTACTTTCCAATGAGTTCGAGGCGACGAGCGAGATCGCTCGTGAGCTTGTGTTCGGGATCAACCTGGGCTTGAATCCGGCGAAATTCGGGCAGGCGGGGATACATCGCGGCTGCTTTCGCGGGGTCGAGACGGGCGTCCTTCGCGAAATAGATCCGGCCTCCCGCCGCCAGGACGAGTTCGTCGAGCTGGTCAAGGATGCCGGGTAACTTGCTCGGGCCTACGGGGAGGTCGAGCGCCAAGGTCCACCCCGGCATGGGAAAACTCAACGGACCAGGATTGCCCGCGCCGAAACGCTTGAGCACGGCGAGGAAACTCGGAACACCCGAACTCGATAATCGATCGATGGCGGTCGTGACGGTTTCGCCGGCTGCGTCCGGAACGGCGAACTGATACTGCACAAATCCCTTGCGACCGTAAAAGCGGTTCCAATCCTTCACGCCGTCGAGCGGGTGGAAGAACGTGCTGAGGGTTTTGGGGGCACGCTCTTCGTGCGACGGCGCCTTACGAAACCAAGCCTCGTTAAAGATCTTGATCGACAGGGGGTTCAAGATTCCGCTGGGTGCATTGAACGGTACCGCCAATTTCGGTGGCGTCGGGCCCTGGAGGCGCAGCTCTGTCACGTCGGCCGCCGTGGCGTGATTCCCGCGCTCCAGGATGGCGCGGCCCATGGAAGCACCCTTCGTCATGCAGTCAACCCAGGCCACTGAATAGTTGTAATGAACGTCCCCGGTGAGCATGGCGTCCATCACCGAATCGAGGTTCTTGTGGCGATCAGTGTCAACGAGTACCCGATCGGTTTCGATCTTGCGCATTTGCAGCGTGATTTCGGTGACCACGCCCGTCAAACCCATTCCGCCCATCGTGGCCCAGAAAAGATCCGCGTCTTGTTCGGGCGTCACCGTGCGCGCGCCCACGGGCGTGACCAATCGCATCGAACGAACGTGATTGCCGAACGATCCGTCCTTGTGGTGCCCCTTACCGTGCACGTCGGCGGCTACTGCACCGCCCATCGTCACCTGTCGGGTACCGGGTGTGACGGGAACGAACCAACCCAGCGGCATTGTGACACTCAAGAGTTCGTCGATGGAGACGCCCGCGCCCACGGTCACCAATCCGTCGGCGTCAACGGGAGAGATGCCCCGCAACGATCGATTGTCCAGAACAAGACCGCCACCCAATTGGGCGGCGTCGCCGTAACTTCGACCGAGTCCACGGGCTATGACGTGGGCCGACGTCGCGAGATGAGTGATGACGTCGGCCTCCGACGTGGGTGAGACCACGTCCGCGACACTGGGAGCGGTGCGGCCCCAGCCATGTAGTACGTGCTTCGTCATCGATAAATTCCAATCCCCAGAAGTACGACCCACGTCAAGCCCAGAATCTGGATGACACGGTCCTCGAGCACTAGATCCTCCGGTGCCCCGCCGCCGCCGCCCTCGAGGAGGCGAAGAATATGCAAGATGGCGAGTACTACCGGTACCACGGAGATCTCAATAGCGACAACGTGGTGATGGATCGATGAGAGGCCGGCCGTGCTGGTATCAAAAGCCCAGAGGCAGTACCCGAGAACCACCGCGGTCGCCGTGAGCGTGAGAGCCGAGTTCAGAAAATTCTCGCCGTATTCGGTAAGTACCGCTCGGTGTTCGCCCGCTCCGGCACCCAAACGGTGAACCTCGGCTGATCGCTTCCCGACGACGAGGAACATCGCGCCAAAGGAAATGACGACCAAGAACCATTTCGACACGTACAGGTGATTGGCGGTTGCGCCCGAAATTGCTCGCAGGAAGAATCCACTCGCCACCGAGGCCATTTCGATGACCGCGATCTTCTTGACACCGTAGACGTACGCGAAGGAGTTAGCGATATAGATCCCGATAATCAGGAGCAAGGGGCCATTCCAGCCGTCCACCTGGGTGATTGCCAGTCCAATAATCGCGAAGGTGAATCCCAAGAACACCGCCAATTTCGGCTTGACCTGGCCTGCGGCGATGGCGCGCCGACGTTTCTTCGGGTGGTGCCGATCGGCCTCAATGTCACGTGCGTCATTGAGCATGTACACGCCCGACGCTGCGAGACAGAAGGCCACGAACGCAATCAGACAGTGGACGAGAACATGCCAATGGAGCACGACGCCAGCTGCCATCGGGGCCAAGAAGACCAGGCCATTCTTGACCCATTGTCGCGGCCGCATTGCTGAAATGACCGCCCGCAGGGGTCCCCGCATTGGAATCGTGTCATGGCGCGCTCCGGTGGTCATTGCAACGAGTCTGACAGATTGACTGTCTGACGATGCGACCACGGAGGACAGATGCCAGGAGTGCGGTTGGGTTTTGAAGAGCGCGAGAAGATCGCGTTAGGGATTGCACGAGATGAACCGCTGTGCGACATTGCGAGTCGACTCGGGCGTCCCACATCGACGGTCTCTCGTGAGGTGAAGCGTTGCGGCGGACGGGACAACTACTCGGCGTCGCGAGCGAACCGGGAGACGCGCACTCGAGCGAAGCGACCAAAGTGCCGAAAACTAGTGATGAACGCCGAGGTCGCG